>NZ_CP082923.1:2586640-3233300 GCF_019931575.1 Caulobacter segnis
GCGATCAGGTTGGTCAGGTGGTCCTGCACGCTCTCGCCGCCGGCCAGCTTGGCGGCGGTGATGGCCTCGACCGAACCGTCGGTGCTCAGAGCGACGCCGGCGATCTGACGAGCAGCGCCCTGGAACAGGTCGTTGCGCGACACGAAGTCGGTTTCGGCGTTCACTTCGACGGCCGTGGCGGTTTCACCCGCGCCCTGGTCGGCCGTGGCGATGGCCACCAGGCCTTCGGCGGCGGCGCGATCGGCCTTCTTGGCGGCCTTCGAGAGGCCCTTGGCGCGCAGCCAGTCGATGGACGCTTCGATGTCGCCGTTGTTTTCCGACAGCGCCTTCTTGCAGTCCATCATGCCGACGCCGGACTTCTCGCGCAGTTCCTTGACCAGCGCAGCCGTGATCTCAGCCATGGAAAATCTCCATATTCAAACGGTTAGCGACCGGGCTTGTAGCCCGCCTAATCCATAAAGAGTAGCGACCGGGCTTGTAGCCCGGTCGCGTGTCAGGGTCGCGACGGCCTCACGTCCCGGCCCAACCGGGACGGAGGCGCGTGGGAAATCAGCCTTCGGCCGATTCCGGAGCAGCTTCGACGGCGGCTTCCGGCGCGGCTTCAGCAGCAGCCTCCGGAGCGGCTTCCGGGGCTTCCGGAGCCAGAGCGCGAGCCAGGGCCGGCTCGGTCGGGTTCACGGCGGCGCCCAGGTCGACGCCAGCGCCGGCTTGACCGGCGGCCAGGCCGTCCAGGACGGCGTCGGCGATCAGGTCGCAGTACAGCTGCAGAGCGCGGGCGGCGTCGTCGTTACCCGGGATCGGGTAGGTGATGCCGTCCGGATCGCAGTTGGTGTCGAGGATGGCGACGACCGGGATGTTCAGCTTGCGGGCTTCCAGGATCGCGATCGCTTCCTTGTTGGTGTCGATCACGAACATGATGTCGGGGATGCCGCCCATGTCCTTGATGCCGCCCAGCGACAGTTCCAGCTTGTCGCGCTCGCGGGTCAGCTGCAGCAGTTCCTTCTTGGAACGGCCTTGGGCTTCGCCGGCCAGGACGCCTTCCAGCTCGCGCAGGCGAGCGATCGAGCCCGAGACGGTGCGCCAGTTGGTCAGGGTGCCGCCGAGCCAGCGGTGGTTCACGTAGTACTGGGCGCAGCGCTTGGCGGCCGTGGCGACCGGGTCGCTGGCCTGGCGCTTGGTGCCGACGAACAGCACGCGACCGCCGGCGGCGGCGACTTCACGGACCTTCACCAGGGCCTGGTGCAGCAGCGGGATCGTCTGCGACAGGTCGATGATGTGGATGTTCGAGCGCGAACCGAAGATGTAGCGGTCCATCTTCGGGTTCCAGCGGTGCGTCTGGTGGCCGAAGTGGGCGCCGGCTTCCAGGAGCTGACGCATGGAGAATTCGGGAAGAGCCATCGGGCCTTTATCCTTTTTCCGGTTGAACCTCCGCGGACACCCCCGTTCCAGACCATTCTGGAGCGGGACCGGAACGGCGGCGTCGGGATGTCTCCCCGGCGCAACCGAACGTCCACGTGTGGAATGGCCGCGCAGATAGTCCCTTGTCGGCAAAAATGCAAGCCCTGAAGGGGCCTTGCGCCGCCACGAAAACGATCGATGAGGCGTTCAAGAGGGCATGGCGTCATTTCGATGAGGCCGTCCACGGGCGCGCGAGTTCTCCACCGAAGATCGGAGAGGCTTTCGCGAGACCGACACACGGACGTGCCTCAATCGTGTGGCCCCGACGGGCTCGGCGCATGGAGGACGGTGTCATGCTGGCGGTCTTCGACCTGGACGGAACCCTGCTGGATGGCGATTCCACGGCCCTGTGGCTATGGGATCGCGTGCGTCGCTCGCCGCTCCGCGCCCTGGCGACGCTGGCGATTCTCCCGCTCGCGGGCCCGATGGTCGCCCTGCCCCGCACCCGTCGCGCCGGGGCCTCCATCCTGCTGTGGATCGCCACGGCGGGCCTCTCTGAGCGGGCCTTGCGCGAATCCTGCGCCCGCTTCGGCGCGGCCTTCCACGCGGGCGGCGGCGCCCTGGCCTGGCGGCCCGAGGGCCTGGCGACCTTGAACGCGCACCTGACGCGCGGCGACCGCGTGATCGTGGTCACCGCAGCGCCCGCCATGCTGGCCCAGGCCCTGATTGGCCCGCTGAACCGTCCGATCGAGGTGCTGGGCACCTCGCTGAAGCGCCGGGGCGGCGGCTGGGTCGCCGACGTCCACTGCCGCAACCAGCGCAAGTGCCAGGCCCTGGCGGAGGCCGGTCACGGCGCCCATTGGACCTACGCTTATACCGACAGCCTCGACGACCTGCCGCTCCTGCGCGGCGCCGAGCGGCCCGTGATCGTCAAGGGCGGCAAGGCGGCCGAGCGACGACTGTTCAAGGCGGGACTGGCGAACGGCCGGGCGGCGGCCTGGTAACTGGAGGTCCTCGGAGATCCTCCGGGCGCGACCTTCGGCGCGACGGCGCCGAGTCGGGTTCCGCCCCATCGCGGCGGGGCGCCCGAACCCGAGACGCCCAAGACCTCGACCGCACCATCGATAAGCGGGGATAATATCGGCGCCCCATGTTTGAACGTGTTCCGACGGCTCGGTCTCCACCTGCTCGGCGTCAACGCCGCGCGATCGCCAACGATCGGCGTGCGCCGGAGAGCGCTCTTCTGAAACTGGCCGCCCTAGGGGGAACTTTCGGCGCCCTCGCGGCTCAACGGCTCCTGCGGCACAAGACCCGCAAGGAGCCTTCCGCACCCAGCTCTGGCTGATCGCCGTCATACAACTGAGTCTGCTTGTCGGGGCGGCCGTCTGGAGGCGCGGCTAGAGACGAGCGGATCATCCTCGCCCGGCCCCTTGGCGGACGTTCAGCTCAATTGCTCCGGCCTACCGGCGGAACGGGCGATATCGGCAACGTGATGCCGACCTGTCCAGCGCACCATCTTAGCGCGCGATAGCGCGCGGCGCTAAGGCCCGTAGCGCCTTTCGTTCGCAGCCGGCAGACGACCTCCGGTCCCTTCGCCGCGCGTGAATAATATACAGCGATGCTTCTGCCGCCGCCTTCGGTGATGGCCTTGTAGCCCAGCGGTTCCGGCCTCGTGTTCTCCATGATCGGGCCGTCATTCCAGGCCTTAAGATGTTCAGCCCTTACGACTTGCTCGGCGAAGACGTCCGCGCTGACCGCCTTGGGAAGGCTGATCACCTGCGCGTCGATTCCTTCGCCCTGGAGGTCCGCGCCTCCAGGGTCGCCAGCACGGTGAACCCTGCATCCTGCGCCATGAGCAAGATCGCCAGGCTTCGAGCGAGCATCATCATATCGCGAGCCTCTGGAGAGGATTGAAAAGATGGCTATCGGCCCTGCGCGCTCAGCGCATTGGAAACCACACTCAGCCTGAGCATTGAAGCCTTCGGACGGCCAGCGGGGCGCGTGTGAAAGCCACCATCTCGACGGTGACCCGGCGACCAGAACGTCTTCCGGCGAAGCGGTCCGCTTCCCGGATTGGACGTCGCCATCGCTCGGGCGCCGCTCGGACGATCGCCGTCAGAACGACCGCCCGTCTACCTGCTGAGGCCTCAACGAGAAGACGTCGACGTCGTCCAGGCAGCGGACGTTCACCGCCACTATCTGTAGGCCATTCGGCGCGGTCCCCCGGCCGAACGACTGGATGCCGCAGGTCTCGCAGAACAGGTGCGAGATCTTGTGGGTGTTGAACTGGTATTCGGTCAGGGCGTCCTCGCCGCTCCGCAGGTCGAAGGCGTCGGCGCCCGCGAAGGCCAGGATCGATCCCAGCTTGCCGCAGCGCGAGCAGTTGCAGCTGATCAAGTCGTCCAGCCCGACCTCGACCGTGAAACGGACTCGCCCGCACTGGCATCCGCCTTCATGACTGGCCATCACGCCTCTCCCTGCCCAGGCCCGTTCGTGGGCTCTCCAGATCCATGGTCCCGCCAGCAGCGCGCTCGATCAACCGCCACGCGCCGCGGATCAGGAATATATTCCTACACATCCTCCAGCAGCGCCACGCCCGGCGCGGTCTTGAGCGCCCCGCGCAGGGCCGCGTCCAGCGTGTAGCGCCCCGGCAGGCGCAGCTCGATCTCGCGGCCGCCGCCGATCGCGGCGACGAAGGTCACCTCGCCGCCCTTCTGGCCCTGGGCCGGTTCGAGGCGGCGCTTGAGCGCCTCGATCTCGGTCGCCGATGGCGACAGGTGGACGCGCAGGCCGGCCACGACGTTCTCGATAGCCTTCTCGATCGGCTCGGCGTCGTCGCCGAAGAAGCGAACCTCGCCATCGCGAGCCTTGGCGCGGACCTTGATGACCACGGCCTTGCCCGGCTCCAGCACATCGCGACACTTGCGCAGGCTTTCCGGCGGGAACAGCACCTCGTACTCGCCGGACGGATCCGACAGCGAGACGAAGGCGAACTTCTCGCCGCTCTGCGAGGCGCGTTCCTGGCGGCGACGGACGACGCCGCACATGCGAAGCGCCTCCATGCCGGCCTCGGCCTGCCCCATGGCCTCGGTCACCAGCGCCACGCGCTTGCGGCGCAGCATGCCGACCAAATCCTCCAGCGGGTGACCGGTCAGGTAGAAGCCGACGGCCGACAGCTCCTCGTCCAGCAGGTCGACCTGGTTCCAGTTCTCGGTCTTGGCCAGGCGCGGGCGGCCAGCGCCCGGATCCGAACCGAACAGGCCGCCCTGCCCGCCCTGACGGTCGGCGTGGCAGCTCTGGGCGTGGGCGATCAGCACGTCGGCCGACGCCACGATCTGGGCGCGGTTCTTGTGGATCTGGTCGAAGGCCCCGGCCCGGGCCAGGTTCTCGATGGCGCGCTTGTTGACCTGCTTGGGATCGATCCGCTCGACGAAGTCGAAGATGTCGCGGAACGGCCCGCCTTCCTCGCGGATCGCCACCAGGTGCTTCATGGCCTCGAGGCCGACGTTACGGATGGCGCCCAGCGCGTAAAGCACCTCGCCGTTCTCGACCTCGAAGTCGGCGCCCGAGACGTTGACGTCCGGCGCCCGCACCGTGATCTCGAACTTGCGGGCGTCCTGGTGGAAGACGGCCAACTTGTCGGTGTTCGACAGATCCAGGCTCATCGAGGCGGCGAAGAACTCGACCGGCGTGTTCGCCTTCAACCAGGCCGTCTGGTACGAGATGAAGGCGTAGGCGGCGGCGTGCGACTTGTTGAAACCGTAGCCGGCGAACTTCGCCACCAGTTCGAAGATCGAGCCCGACTGGTCCTCGGGGACGTTCTTTTCCTTGGCGCCGGAGACGAAACGGATCTTCTGGAGATCCATCTCCTCCTTCTTCTTCTTACCCATGGCGCGGCGCAGAAGGTCGGCCTCGCCCAGGCTGTAGCCCGCCAGGATCTGGGCGATCTGCATCACCTGTTCCTGGTAGACGATGACGCCGTAGGTCTCTTTCAGCACCGTCTCCAGCGACGGATGCAGGGTGTCGACGGGCTTGCGGCCGAACTTGCAGTCCACGAACGTGTCGATGTTGTCCATCGGGCCCGGGCGATAGAGCGAGATCAGCGCGGTGATCTCCTCGATCGAGCCGCAGCGCATCTTGCGCAGCGTGTCGCGCATGCCCTGGCTTTCGAGCTGGAACACCCCGACCGTCTGGCCCGACGCCAGCAGTTCGTAGGTCGCGGTGTCGTCGAACGGCAGCTTGCCCAGATCGATTTCGAAGCCGCGCTTCTTCAGGTGTTTCACCGCGCGATCCAGCACGGTCAGCGTCTTCAGGCCCAGGAAGTCGAACTTCACGAGGCCGGCGCTCTCGACCCACTTCATGTTGAACTGGGTGGCCGGCAGGTCCGAGCGCGGATCCTTGTAGAGCGGCGTCAGCTGGGTTAGCGGCCTATCGCCGATCACCACGCCGGCGGCGTGGGTCGAGGCGTTGCGGAACAGGCCTTCCAGTTGCAGCGCCACGTCCAGACAGGCCGAGACGTTGGCGTCTTCCTTCTTGGCCTGCTTGAGGCGCGGCTCCAGGTCGATGGCCTGGGCCAGGGTCACCGGCGCGGCCGGGTTGTTGGGAACCATCTTGCAGAGACGGTCCACGAGGCCCAGCGGCAGCTGCATCACGCGGCCGACGTCGCGCAGCACGGCGCGGGCCTGCAAGCTGCCGAAGGTGATGATCTGGGCCACGCGGTCGCGGCCGTACTTCTCCTGCACGTAGGAGATCACCTCTTCGCGTCGCTCTTGGCAGAAGTCGACGTCGAAGTCGGGCATCGAGACCCGCTCGGGATTGAGGAAACGCTCGAACAGCAGGCCAAAGCGCAGCGGGTCGAGGTCGGTGATGGTCAGCACCCAGGCGACCAGCGAGCCGGCGCCCGAACCCCGCCCCGGACCGACCGGGATCCCATGCGCCTTACCCCACTTGATGAAGTCCGACACGATCAGGAAGTAGCCCGGGAACCCCATCTTCTCGATGATGTCCAACTCGAACTCGAGCCGATCCCAATAGTCCTGCTCCGGGGCCGACAAGGTCAGGCCCTCGAAGCGCATCTTCAGCCCCTCGCGCGCCTGGTGACGCAGTTCCTCGGCCTCGTTGCGGCCGTCTCCGGTCGGGAAGCTGGGCAGGATGGGCGCGCGCTTGTGGACCATGAAGGCGCAGCGGCGGGCGATGTCGAGGGTGTTGTCGCAGGCTTCCGGCAAGTCCGAGAACAGCTTGCGCATGACGTCGGCCGGCTTGAACCAGTGCTCGGGCGTGACGCGCCGGCGCTCGTCCTGGCCGACGAACGAGCCATCGGAAATGCAGAGCAGCGCGTCGTGCGCGTCGTAGAAGTTCTCCTTGGCGAAATAGACGTCGTTGGTGGCGACCAGCGGCACGTCGTTGTCGTAGGCCCAGTTGACCAGGCCCGGCTCGGCCGCCGCCTGCTTGGGCAGCCCATGGCGCTGTAGCTCGACATAGAACCGGTCGCCGAACACCCGGTGCATTTCGGCCAGGGCGGTCGAAGCTTCGGTCGTCTTGCCGGCGGCGTAGAGGGCGTCGACCGGGCCGTCGGTCCCACCCGACAGCAGGATCAAACCCTCGCTGTACTCGACGACCTTAGCCCAGGGCACGATCGGCTCGGGCAGCTCGGCGCTGTCGAGATAGGCGATCGACGAGAGTTCGGAGAGATTGAGATAGCCCTGCTCGTTCTGGGCCAGCAGCATGACCGTCGGGGCGCGGGCCCAGCGCTCGGTCGGGCCGCCGCCGATGCCGGTGACGGGAATGGCGCAGCCGATGATCGGCTGGACCCCCGCGTCCTTGGCGTAGGACGAGTATTCCAGGGCCCCGAAGAGGTTGGCGCGGTCAGCGATGCCGGCGGCGGGCATGCCGGCCCCAGCGGCCAGCTTGCCGATCTGGTCGGCCTTGATGGCCCCTTCCAGCAGCGAATAGGCCGAGCGGACCCGCAGGTGGACGAATCCTTGTCCTTCCCCGTCCGCCATGACCGACCTCCGCTACACGACAGCCGCCTGAACGACTCAGGCCACCAACTGGGCGACCGTGCACATCATCCAGACGAAGCTGGCGACGGACACAAGGGCCAAAGACTCACGCGCGATACGGATCATCGGAACCTCCACAGATTTCTTGTTTTGTTCCATATTCCGGTTTTGTTCTGTTCACAAGATGTTCCGCGACGCTCCACCGCATTTTCTTCGAAACAGTCACTGGGTAGGCCGCGCGGCGCACCGAAACTCCTATGGCCAAGCCGGACGGATCAGGGCAGATCGAAGCCATGCGCCTGATCATCGACACCGACACCGCCGGCGACGACGTCTTCTCGCTGATGCTGGCCTTCACCCGCCCCGGCGTGAGCGTGGAGGCGATCACCATCGCCCATGGCAATGTCGGCTTCGTGCAGCACGCCGAGAACGCCCTGGTGACGCTGGAGCGATGTGGCAGGGCCGGCGAGGTCCCGGTCTATCTCGGCGCCCAGGCCCCGTTCACTCGCGCGCCGCTGGACGCGGCCTATGTCTTCGGTCGCGACGGCATGAGCGACAGCGGCTTCCCCAAGACCGCCCAGCGCCCCGCCGAGGGCCACGCGGTCGACGAACTGGTCCGCCGGATCATGGCCGCGCCCGGCGAGATCACCCTGATCGCCCAGGCGCCGCTGACCAATATCGCCCTGGCCTATCTCCGCGAGCCGCGCATCGCCAAGGCCCTTAAAGCTCTATGGATCATGGGCGGCACCGACAACGGCGTCGGCAATGTCACCCCGGCGGCCGAGTATAATTTCTATGTCGATCCCGAGGCCGCCAAGATCGTCGTCAACGCCGGATTCAATCTGACGATCGCCACCTGGACCCTGACGCTGAAGGACGGCCTGTGGAGCAGCGCCCAGCTGGCCGAACTGGGGGCGCTGGGCACCGACAAGGCCCGGTTCTTCACCGACGTGAACCGGGCCTCCCTGGCATTCGCCCGCGAGACCGAGGGCCTGGACGGCAGCCTGCACCCCGACGCCCTCACCTGCGCCATCGCCCTGGACGAAAAGCTGATCCTGGAGGCGGAGAACTGCGTGGTCGACGTCGAGACCATGGGTGAACTGACGCGCGGCTACCTCTCGGTCTCGCACGCGATCCTGCCGGACATCGAGATCGCCGACCCCGCCCTCAAGCGCCGGCCGCCCAACGCCCGCGTCATCAAGGCCATCGACCAGGCGAGGTTCTTCGCGGCGATGAAGCGCGCCCTGCTCTGATCCTGTCCGATCAGAAGGTCCGGGCTTCCAGATGTCCGTCCTTCAGGGCCAGGACGCGGTCCATGTAGCGGGCCAGCTCCATGTTGTGCGTGGCGATCAGGGCCGCGACGCCTTGCTCGCGGCAGATCTGATACAGCGCCTGGAACACCGCCGAGGAGGTCGCCGGATCGAGGTTGCCGGTCGGCTCGTCGGCCAGCAGCAGCCTGGGACAGTTGGCCAGGGCGCGGGCGATGGCGACGCGCTGCTGTTCGCCGCCGGACATCTGGGCCGGCTGGTGGGTCAGGCGATGGCCCAGGCCCAGGCCTTCCAGCAGCTCCTGGGCGCGCGCATCGGCCTCCTTGCGGCTCTTGCCGGCGATGGTCAGCGGCATGGCCACGTTTTCCAGCGCGGTGAACTCGGGCAGCAGATGGTGGAACTGGTAGACGAAGCCGACCGTGCCCAGACGGATGCGGGTGCGCACCCGCTCGGACAGCTTGGAGCAGTCGCGGCCTTCCAGCGACACCAGGCCGCCGTCGGGACGCTCGAGCAGGCCGGCCGAATGCAGCAGCGAGGACTTGCCCGAACCCGAGGGGCCGATCAGGCCCACCACCTCGCCGGGATAGACGTCGATATCGACGCCGCGCAGCACCGGCAGGTCGCCGGCCTCGGTCTTATAGACGCGCTCGACGCCGCGCAGGGCCAGGACGGGCTCACTCATAGCGGAGCGCCTCCACCGGATCGAGGCGCGAGGCGCGCCAGGCGGGCGGCAGGGTCGCCACGATGCTCATCAGGGCCGAGGCGGCCACGATCCCGCCGACCTCGGTCCAATCGATCTTCGCGGGGATGTGCGAGAGCATGTAGACGTCGGCGCTGAATACGGCCGTGCCGGTGACCCATTCCACGAAGTTCTGGATCGGGGTGATATAGGCGCTGAACAGCACGCCCAGGGCCAGGCCGCACAGCGTGCCGGCCACGCCGATCGAGGCGCCGGCCATGACGAAGATCCGCAGGATAGCGCCCTGCCCCGCGCCCATGGTGCGGAGGATGGCGATGTCCTTGCCCTTGTTCTTCACCAGCATGACCAGGCTGGAGATGATGTTCAGGGTGGCGATGGCCACGATGCAGAACAGGATCAGCCGCATCACCTTCCGCTCGACCTGGAGGGCGGTGAAGTAGCTGTGGTTCTTGTCCTGCCAGTCGCTGACCAGGGCGCCAGGACCGCTGGCCACCTCGACGGCGTGCTTGAGATCCTTGGCCTTGTCCGGGTCCTCGACCTTGATCTCGACATAGTCGACCGAGGTGTCGCGGCCGAAGAACAGCTGGGCCTGTTCCAGCGGCATGTAGACGAAGGCCTCGTCGAATTGGCTCATGCCGACGCTGAAGACGCCGCCGACGATGTAGTTCTTCTCGCGCGTCGAGGTCCCGAACGCCGTGGCCGGGCCCGACGGCGAGATCAGGGTGATGGGGTCGCCGACCCGAACGCCGAGGCTCTGGGCCATGCGGTCGCCGATCAGCACGACGTCGCCGCCGTATTCCCCCTCGCCGAAGCCGGCGAGCGAACCTTGCTTGATGTTGCCGGCGATCAGCGACATGTGCCGCAGGTCGGAAGTGGTCACCCCCCGCACGATGGCGCCGGTCACCTGGGTCGGGCCGATGACCATGGCCTGAGCCTCGACCATCGGCGCGGCCTGGATGACGCCCGGCGCGGCCTTGATACGCCGGATGATCGCATCACGGTCCGGACCATTTATGAGCGGCGACTGGGCGTAGAGATGGCCGTTGAAGCCGAGGATCCGGCCTAGCAGCTCCGCCCGGAAGCCGTTCATCACACTCATCACGGTGATCAGGGCGAAAACCGCCAAGGTCACCGCGCAGAACGAGATCACCGCGATGAGCGCCACGCCGCCGTTCTTGCGCTTGGCGAACAGGTACCGGCGAGCGACCGAGCGCTCCCAGCGACTGAAGGGACCGGCGGCGCGGGCGTCTGGCATCAGTTGCCTTTGGTGAGATTGGCGATGACGGCGTCCAGCGAGGCGGTATAGCGCTCGCCGGTCTTGCGGTTCTTGACCTCGACCACACCCTCGGCGACGCCCTTGGGACCGACGATCAGCTGCCAGGGCAGGCCGATCAGGTCCATGGTGGCGAACTTTGCGCCGCCGCGGGCATCGGTGTCGTCGTACAGCACGTCCTTGCCGGCGGCGCTCAGCGCGGCATAGGCCTTGTCGCAGACCTCGTCGCAGGCGGCGTCGCCCTGGCGCATGTTGACGATGCCAACGTCGAACGGCGCGACGCCTTCCGGCCAGATGATCCCGGCCTCGTCGTGGCTGGCCTCGATGATCGCGCCCAGCAGGCGCGAGACGCCAACGCCGTAGCTGCCCATCTGGACCGGAACATCCTTGCCGTCGGGACCCATGACCAGGGCCTTCATGGGCTCGGAATACTTCGTGCCGAACGAGAAGATGTGGCCGACCTCGATGCCGCGCGCCGACAGGCGGTCGCCTTCCGGTACGGCGGCGAAGGCCGCCTCGTCGTGCATTTCCTCGGTTGCGGCGTAGAGCGCCGTGCGCTGGTTCACCAGCGGCTGCAGGTCGCCGTACCAGTCGACGTCCGGGCCGGGGGCCGGCATCTCGACCAGGTCCTTGTGGCAGAAGACGGCGCTCTCGCCGGTATCGGCCAGGACGATGAATTCGTGGCTGAGATCGCCGCCGATCGGGCCGGTGTCGGCGCGCATCGGCACGGCCTTCAGACCCATCCGCGAGAACAGGTTCAGGTAGGCCACGAACATGCGGTTGTACGACTTGCGCGCGCCGTCGGCGTCGAGGTCGAAGCTGTAGGCGTCCTTCATCAGGAACTCACGGCCGCGCATCACGCCGAAGCGCGGGCGGCGCTCGTCCCGGAACTTCCACTGCACATGGTACAGGTTCTTCGGAACGTCCTTGTAGCTCTTCACATAGGCCCGGAAGATCTCGGTGATCATTTCCTCGTTGGTGGGCCCGTACAGCAGCTCGCGCTCGTGACGGTCGGTGATGCGCAGCATCTCCGGGCCATAGGCGTCGTAGCGTCCAGATTCACGCCAGAGGTCGGCCAGCTGCAGGGTCGGCATCAGCAGCTCGATGGCGCCGGCCCGATCCATTTCCTCGCGGACGATCTGCTCGATCTTCTTCAGCACGCGGAAACCCAGTGGCAGCCAGGCATAGATGCCCGCGGCTTCCTGGCGGATCATGCCGGCGCGGAGCATAAGCTGGTGCGAAACGATCTGGGCGTCGGACGGTGCTTCCTTCAGCACCGGCAGGAAATAGCGCGACAAGCGCATGCGCGTGGAAACTCCGGGAATTCGAGAAGGGCCTGAGATAGCCCCTCCCCCGACAGCTTGGCAACGCGATAGAGCCTGCCCGGTTCAGATCTTTCGATCTAAACCGGATCAGCGGGCTCGTTCCCCCAAGAGTGGAAGCGCGACTATCGCAGAAACCAGCCTCCACTTTCTGCGGTCGCGCTTCGGGCGAAACTATGGCTCCGATACGACAATAAAAGAGAGGCCGCGCGGATCGCCGCGCGGCCTTTCAAGTTCATCGTCGGGGAAGACGCCACAGAGCGAGACCGGCAAGGCCGATCTCATGAGGTCACCTTACCGACCGAACACGTGTTGGGGCACGCCCATGCGGTGGAAGCGCTGACAATGAGGCGCTTCGCCCAAGGCTTGGGCGATCGAGGGCAAATCGCCCGCCTCGCGCCCAAGGCTTGTGCATTCGCACGTCAGATGGCGGCCGGTAGGTCGGGCAAAGTCACCAGATGGAAGTGCACGATCGCGAAGAACAGCGCGAACACGACGGCCGAGACCCAGGTCGTGGTGATGAACTTGCGTTTTAGGTTCGGATTGACCGGCGCGCCGGGATCCGCGCCCGGCGGCGGCGTGATGCCCAACTCGTGGAAGCTGCGCGAGCCCAGCGGCAGGACGGCGAACAGCACCGTCCACCAGATGGTCAGATAGATCGCGAACCAAGTGATCGGGCTCATCAGTGATGCGCTTCCTTCGGCGTCTCCATGAGCTCGACCAGCAGGCCGCCCATGTCCTTGGGGTGTACGAAGATGATCAGCGTGCCATGGGCGCCGATGCGGGGCTCGCCCAGCACGGTCGCGCCCTTGGCCACCAGGTCGTCGCGGGCCGTGTAGATGTTTTCGACCTCAAAGCAGATGTGGTGCTGGCCGCCCTTGGGGTTCTTGGCCAGGAACCCGTGGATCGGCGAGTTCTCGCCATACGGCTCGATCAGCTCGATCTGGCTGTTGGGCAGGTTGACGAAGCAGACCCAGACGCCCTGCTCCGGCATCGCCCACTTCTCGGTCACCGAGGTGGCTCCGAGCAGCTCGCGATACATCTTCACCGAGTCGTCGATCGACGGCGTGGCGACGCCGACGTGGTTGAGCTTGCCGATCATGTTCCTGCTCCCGCGCGTGTTTTTGCTTTGCGATTGCCCTAACACCGTTGCTGCGGTGCGAGAAGAGCGGCCGTTCAACGCGGCGCGTGACCCTCCGAAAGCCACCAGAAGCGGGCGGGAAAGAGGTGGACCAGGAACAGGCCGGCGACGAAGCCCCCGACGTGGGCCTCCCACGCCACCAGCACGCCGCCCGCGCCCGACAGCACGCCCAGCGCCCCGCCGATGGCGACCAGGATCAGGTTCATGACCAGGAATGACCGGGCCTGCCGTCCCACGGACCTCGACCAGATCGGCGCGAGGTCGGTCGTCTCCGTCATCCGGGCCATCGCGCCCCACAGGCCGCAGATCGCGCCGGACGCGCCCAGCATCGGCGCGCCTCCGCCCCAGTGCAGGGCCAGATAGAACGCCCCGCCGGCCAGGCCGCACAGCACAAAGAAGCCAAGGAACAGCAGGCCGCCGATCGCGTCCCGCCCCAGACGTTGCGACACCGCGGGCCCGAGGGCTCCGAGCGCGCTGGAGTTCATGGCGATGTGCAACAGGCCGCCATGCAGGAAGATGTGCGTCAGCGGGGTCCACCAGACGCCTACGCGAAACGCCGGCGGATAGAGCGCCCCCAGCAGCAACACCTGCTCGCCCCGGCCGGTCAGATCGGCGAGGGTCTGGCCGGCGAACACGACCCAAAGCCCGACCAGCAGCGCCGCCACCGGCCAGGCCTGCGTCCAAAGGATCGAGAAGCCCGAACGCCAGATCGGCCTGCGCCGGCCGTCGGTGACGGCGGCCAGGACCGCGGCGCGCGGAGCGTCGTCGCTCACATCAGATCCGCAGGACCGTGGTCTCGACGACCGGCTTACGTTCCCAGATGCGGAACGCAGCCTTCTTCACAGCGCGGGAGATAGCGCTCTCGATGCTCTCGTCGATCTCGCGCGCGTCGCCATCCAGCTTCTTGTAAGCGGTCTCGGCTTCCTCGGCGAGGTCGTCCAGAGCGTCGTCGAGGCTGTATTCCTCGTCGCCGGTCAGGCCGATGCCGCGGACCTGCGGGCCAGAAACGATCTTGTTGCGACCGTCCAGCACGACCGACACCGCCAGGATGCCGTTGAACGCCGCGTGACGCCGCTCGCGCAGGGCCTCGCCGTTCTCGGGCGTGACGACGCCGCCGTCGACGTACAGGCGACCGGCCGGCACCTCGTCGATAATCTCCGGCTTGCCCGGCGCCAGGCGCACCATGTCGCCATTGCGCGGCGAGATGGCGTCCGGAACCTGCAGGTCCTTGGCGAAGGCCGCATGCTCGATCAGGTGACGGCGCTCGCCGTGGGTCGGCACGGCGATCTGGGGCCGCACCCAGCTGTACATCTGGCGCAGTTCGTCCCGGCACGGGTGGCCCGAGACGTGGATGCCGGGCGTGTCGCGCTCGGTGTGCAGGCGCACGCCCCGGTCGGCCAGCTTGTTCTGCAGGTTGCGGATCGGGATCTCGTTGCCCGGGATGACCCGCGAACTGAAGACCACGTGGTCGCCCGAACCCAGCTTGACGTGCGGATGGCTGCCGTCGGCGATGCGCGACAGGGCCGCGCGGGCCTCGCCCTGACTGCCGGTGCACAGGAACAGGATCTCGTTCTCGGGCAGGTGCTTGGCCTGGTCGTCGTTGATGAAGGGCTCGATGCCCTGCAGCAGGCCGACCGAGCGGGCGGCGGCGGCCATGCGGTGCATCGAACGGCCAGCCAAGCAGACCTTGCGGCCACAGGCCTGGGCGGCGCGGATCACGGTGTCCATGCGCGCCACGTTCGAGGCGAAACAGGCCACGGCGATCTTGCCGCTCAGGCTCTTGATCAGGTTGCCGAGAGCCTCGCGGACATCGGCCTCCGAGCCTGCCTGGCCCTCGACGAAGACGTTGGTGCTGTCGCAGACCATGGCCAGCACGCCCTCGTCGCCCAGGCGGCGGATGGCGGCCTCGTCGGTCGGGGCGCCCAGCTGCGGCTCGGGATCGATCTTCCAGTCGCCGGTGTGCAGGATCGTGCCCAGCGGCGTCTTGATCGCCAGGCCGTTCGGCTCGGGGATCGAGTGGGTCAGGGTGATCAGTTCCAGTTCGAACGGGCCGAGCGTGAAGCGGCCGCCCAGCGGCACTTCGGTGATCTCGACCTCGTCCAGCAGGTCAGCGTCGCGCAGCTTCTCGCGCAGCAGGAAGGCGGTGAACGGCGTGGCGTACACCGGCGCCTTCAGGCGCGGCCACAGCCAGTGCACCGCGCCCAGGTGGTCTTCGTGGGCGTGGGTCAGGACGATGCCGACGATGTCCTTGGCGTAGGGCTCGATATACGACGGGTCCGGCAGGATGATCTCGACGCCGGGCGTCGTCTGATCGCCGAAGGTCACGCCCAGGTCGACCACGATCCACTTGCGATCATGCGCCGGGCCGAAGCCATACAGGTTGAAATTCATGCCGATCTCGTTCGACCCGCCTAGCGGCAGGAAGACGAGCTCGTCGTTCTTGGATTTTTTCATCAGGTCTCGGAAACGGTGTTTCGACGATAGATTTCTAGAAGACCCCGTATCGTCAGGTCGGAGTCGAAGTGGTCGATGCTGTCGGTAGCGCCCTCGAACAGGGAGGCGACGCCGCCAGTGGCGATGACGGTCATGGGCTCGCCGCGCTCGGCCTTGATGCGCGTGACGAGGCCTTCGATCAGCGAGATATAGCCCCAAAACACGCCGGACTGCATGGCCGACACGGTGTCGGTGCCCACGATCCTGTTACCGGCCGGCCTCTGGATGGCGATCCGAGGCAACTTGGCGGCCGCTTCGTGCAGGGCCTGCATCGAAAGATTGATGCCGGGGGCGATGATGCCGCCCTCGAAGGCGCCGTCGGCCGCCACGATGTCGAAGGTGGTGGCCGTGCCGCTGTCGATCACGACCAGCGGCCCCGGATAGACCATGGCCGCCCCGATGGCGTTGACCAGACGGTCGGCGCCGGCCTCGGAGGGTTTCTCGATGCGGACGTCGATGCCCAGCCTGGCATTCTCGCCGATCACGAGAGGTTCGACGTTGAAGTAGCGCCGGGAAAGATTGCGCAGGTTGAAGATCGACTGCGGCACGACGCTGGAGATGATCACCGCATCGATGGCCCGAAAGCCCAGGCCCTGCATCGAAAGAAGCTGCGAGAGCCAGACCACGTACTCGTCGGCGGTGCGGGTGCTCTCGGTCGCCGAGCGCCATTGAGCCACCCACGACGCGCCGTCGTGTATGGCGAACATGGTGTTGGTGTTGCCCTGTTCAATGGCCAGCAGCATCACGCGCCTCCAAAGAAAACGTCGCCGGCGGTGATCCGGCGGAGTTGGCCGTCATCCAGACGGAGCCTCAGCGCCCCGTCGCCGTCCAGTCCCTCGGCGATCCCCTCGACCGTCTCGACGCCGAGGCGAGCCACGCAGGGCTCGCCCAGGCCGTGGGCGCGGGCCGTCCAGGCGTCGGCGATGGCGGGAAAGCCAAGGGTGTTCCAGGTCCGGGACCAGCGCTCGAACGCTCCGGCCAGGACCTCGATGGCCTCGGTCGGGTGTGGCGGCGGGATTTCGCGATAGGTGGCGATAGAGGTAGCCGGACGCTCGGCGTCGATCGGTCTGCGGGCCAGGTTCACGCCGATGCCGACGGCCAGCCACAGCCCACCCAGCGGCGAAGCCCCGGACTCGATCAGGATGCCGCTCACCTTCAACCCGCCCAGCAACGGGTCGTTGGGCCACTTCAGGCTGACGATGGAGGCCGGCACGTACTGGGCCAGCATGTCCGCCACGGCCAGGGCGGCGACGAACGAGACCTGGGCGGCCTCGGCCGGCGGCTTGTCGGTTCGGAAGAGCAAGGTGGCGGCGAGGTTGCCCTCGCCCGTCTCCCAGGCGCGACCCCGGCGGCCGCGACCGGCGGTCTGGCGAAGGCCGACGAGCCACACGGGGCCGGCCTCGCCCGCCTCGGCCCGGCGACGGGCCTCGGCGTTGGTGGAGTCGATCTCGTCGAGGACGACGACGGGCGGGACGCCCGTCACGTCACGCGTGACCAAAGGCGGCCGCGGCGGCCTTGGCGGCGGGATCCAGCCAGACCAGGGCGACGAGCACGATCGGGAACGAGAAGATCGCGGCGGCGAAGCCGACGGCGCGGGCCGACGGCGACGGAGCGTCGACCGAACCCGCCGAGGCGTCGAACCACATCGCCTTGATCAGGCGGAGGTAATAGAACGCCGCGACGACCGAGCCGACCAGGCCCAGCACGGCGGCCCATTGCAGAACCACGTCGCCGGCGCCGATGGCGGCCTTGAAGACGTAGAACTTCGACCAGAAGCCCGAGAACGGCGGCAGGCCCAGGGCCGACAGCGAGAACGCGGTCATGGCCAGCGCGATGCCCGGGCGCTCCTTCACCAGGCCCGCCATGTCCTCGATCGTCTCCATCGGCTTGCCGCTGCGGTTCAGCGCCTGCAGGCAGGCGAAGAAACCGGTGACGTCGACCATGTAGAGGGTCATGAAGACCAGCATCGACTGCAGACCGACCTCGCCGCCGGCCGCCACGCCCAGCAGGGCGTAGCCGACATTGGCGATCGAGGAATAGGCCCACAGGCGCTTCAGGTTGGTCTGGGCCAGGCCCGCGAAGGCGCCGACGAAGACAGACAGCAGGGCCGCGATCACCAGGATCTGGCGCCATTGGTCGACCGAGCCCGGGAAGGCGTCGCCCAGCACGCGGGCGAACATCATCATGGCGGCCAGCTTCGGCGCGGCGGCGAAGAAGCCGACGACCGGGGTCGGGGCGCCTTCGTACACGTCCGGCGTCCACATGTGGAACGGCGCGGCCGAGACCTTGAACGCCAGGCCGCAGATCAGGAACACTAGGCCGAACAGCAGGCCCACGCCGTGCGAACCGCCGTGGGCGGCCGCCAGGGCGATCTGGCTGAAGTGGGTCGAACCGGTGAAGCCGTAGATCAGCGAGCTGCCGTACAGCAGCAGGCCCGACGACAGCGCGCCCAGCACGAAGTACTTCAGGCCCGCTTCCGACGACTTGGCGTCGTCGCGGCGCATGGCGGCCAGGACGTACAGGGCCAGCGACTGCAGCTCGACGCCGACATACAGGCTGATCAGGTCGCCGGCCGAGGCGGTGACGCCCATGCCCAGGGCGGCGAGGATGACCAGGACGGCGTATTCGAACTTCTGGTCGCCGCGCTGGGCCAGCCAGCGGTCGCCCAGCACCACGGCGATGGCGCTCGAGAGATAGATGGCCACCTTGGCGTAGGTCGCCGCGGCGTCGGCCGCGTAGACCCCGTTGAAGGCGTGGCCGTGCGGACCAAGCACCGCCGTGGCGGCGGCCGCGACCAGCGAGGCGACGGCGGCCAGGGTGAAGATGGCCCCGACCTTGCCCCGGAAGGCGCCGGCGACCAGCAGGACGAGCGCCGCGATCGCAAGAACGACCTCAGGCAGGACGAGCGAGAAGTTGGCGGAAAAGGTCATAGGCTCCTCACCCGCCCACGGCGGCGCGCCAGGCGCCGACGAGCGCGTCGACAGACGTCGCGGTCAGGTTGAACACGAGATTGGGATAGACGCCCAGCAGCAGGGTCATCGCGATCAGCGGCACGAACAGCAGGATCTCGCGAGCGTCCAGATCCGTGATGGTCTTCAGCTCGGGATTGGTGATCTCGCCATACATCACCCGGCGGTACAGGGTCAGGGCGTACATGGCCGACAGGATCACGCCGGTGGCCGCCACGATCGCCGTCCAGGTCGAGGCCTTGTAGACACCGGTCATCGTCAGGATTTCACCGACGAAGCCCGAGGTGCCCGGCAGGCCGACATTGCCCATCGTGAACAGCAGGAACACGAAGGCGTAGTGCGGCATGCGGTTGGTCAGGCCGCCGTAGAAGGCGATCTCGCGGGTGTGCATGCGGTCGTAGACGACGCCGACGCAGAGGAAGAGCGCGCCGGAGATCACCCCGTGGCTCAGCATCTGGAACAGGGCGCCCTGCTCGCCCGCCGCGTTGCCCGAGAAGATGCCCATGGTCACGAAGCCCATGTGGGCGACCGACGAGTAGGCGATCAGCTTCTTGATGTCGGTCTGACGGAAGGCGACCAGCGAGGTGTAGACGATGGCGATGGCCGACATCGCGAACACCAGCGGCTGGAACAGCTCCGAAGCGTTCGGGAACATCGGCAGGCTGAAGCGCATGAAGCCGTAGCCGCCCATCTTCAGCAGGATGCCCGCCAGGATGACCGAGCCGGCCGTCGGCGCTTCCACGTGGGCGTCGGGCAGCCAGGTGTGCACCGGCCACATCGGCATCTTCACCGCGAACGAGGCGAAGAAGGCCAACCACAGCCAGGTCTGGAGCCATGGCGCGAACTTGAAGGTCATCAGCGCCGGGATCGACGAGGTGCCGGCGATGCCGATCATCGCCAGGATCGCCGCCAGCATCAGCACCGAGCCGAGCAGCGTGTAGAGGAAGAACTTGTAGGCCGCGTAGACCCGGCGCTTGCCGCCCCAGATGCCGATGATCAGGAACATCGGAACCAGGCCGCCCTCGAAGAAGAGGTAGAACAGGATCAGGTCCAGCGCGCAGAACACGCCGATCACCAGGGTCTCCAGGACCAGGAAGGCGATCAGGTACTCGACGACGCGCTTCTCGACCGACTTCCAGCTGGCCACGATACAGATCGGCAGCAGGAAGGCGGTCAGCAGGACGAACAGCACCGAGATGCCGTCGACGCCCATGCGGTAATGCAGGCCCGCGAACCACGAGACGTCTTCCACGAACTGGAAGCCGGGGTTCTTCGGGTCGAACTGCAGGGTCAGGACGATCGACAGGCCGAACGTGACCAGGGTGGTCGCGAGCGCGATCCACTTGGCCAGGGTGTCGGTCTTTTCGCTGGCCCCGTTGAAGGCGCGCGCGGCGAGGATCACCGCGACGCCGACCAGGGGCGCGAAGGTCGTAAGGCTGAGAAGGCCGCTCATTAGCTCCGTCCCCCTCAACGGAAGGCGTACAGGGCGAAGGTCAGCAGACCGGCGACGCCGAGCAGCATGACAAACGCGTAGTGGTAGACGTAACCGGTCTGCAGCTTGCCGGTGCGCTTGCCGACCTCATACGAGACCGCGCTGACGCCATCCGGGCCGAGGCCGTCGATGATCTTCTGGTCGCCGCCCTTCCAGAACAGGTCGCCGAGGAACTTGGCGAAGCGCACGAAGGTGGCGTCGTACAGCTCGTCGAAGAACCACTTGTTGTAGAAGAACACGTAGAGCGGCCCCTTGCGCTCGGCCAGCTTCAGGCCCAGGCGCTCGTTGCCCTTCAGCAGGTAGACATAGGCGGCGATAGCCAGGCCGATCAGCGAGGCGATCAGCGGGCTCCACTTCACCCACTCGGCCACTTCGTGCGCCTGGTGCAGCACGTGGTTGGCCGGCGCCGTGAAGATCGCGCCCCGCCAGAACTCTTCCTGGTGGTGACCGACGAAGTAGTCGGTGAACACGAAGCCGGCGGCGACCGCGCCGATCGACAGCGCGACCAGCGGGAACAGCATCACCCACGGGCTTTCGTGCGGCTTGTGGTCGTGGCCATGGCCGTGATCGTCGTGCGCGTGAGCGTGGTCGTCGTGGCCGTGCGCATCATGCGCATGGGCGTCGTGACCGTGAGCGTCGTGGGCGTGGTCGTCATGACCCCAGCGGGCCTTGCCGTTGAAGGTGAAGAAGGCCAGGCGCCACGAATAGAACGAGGTCAGGCCCGCCACCAGCACGCCGATCACCCACGCGAACATGGCGATCGAGTTGTGGCCGCCGGCGGCGAAGGCCGCTTCGATGATCGTGTCCTTCGAGTAGAAGCCGGCGAAGCCCAGGTGCAGCGGCGGGAAGCCGAGGCCCGTGATGGCGATCGTGCCGATCGTCATGGCCAGGAAGGTCACCGGCAGCAGCTTGGCCAGGGCGCCGTAGCGACGCATGTCCTGCTCGTGGTGCATGCCGTGGATCACCGAACCGGCGCCCAGGAACAGCAGGGCCTTGAAGAAGGCGTGCGTGAACAGGTGGAACATGGCCGCCTGGTAGGCGCCGACGCCGGCCGCGAAGAACATGTAGCCCAGCTGCGAACAGGTCGAGTAGGCGATCACGCGCTTGATGTCGTTCTGGGTCAGGCCGACCGTGGCGGCGAACAGGGCCGTCACCGCGCCGATGACCGTGACGATGTTCTTGGCCACCGGGGCGTACTCGAACATCGGCGACAGCAGACACAGCATGTAGACGCCGGCGGTCACCATCGTGGCCGCGTGGATCAGGGCCGACACCGGGGTCGGGCCTTCCATGGCGTCCGGCAGCCAGGTGTGCAGGAAGAACTGGGCCGACTTGCCCATGGCGCCGATGAACAGCAGGAAGCAGGCGATGTCCATCAGCGGGAAGCTGTGGCCCGCGAACTCCCAGGTCCGGCCGGCGTTGGCGGCGATCTGCGGGAACAGTTCGGCGAACTGGATCGTGCCGAACGCCCAGTAGGTGGTCATGATGCCCAGGGCGAAACCGAAGTCGCCGACCCGGTTTACCACGAAGGCCTTGATGGCCGCGGCGCTGGCCGAGGGCTTCTTGAACCAGAAGCCGATCAGCAGGTACGAGGCCAGGCCCACGCCTTCCCAGCCGAAGAACAGCTGCATGAAGTCGGCGGCGGTGACCAGCGACAGCATGGCGAAGGTGAACAGCGACAGGTACGCGAAGAAGCGCGGCTTGCTGTCGTCCTCGGCCATGTAGCCCCAGGAATAGATGTGCACGAGGGCCGAGACCGTCGTGACCACGATCAGCATGGTCGCCGAAAGGGCGTCGATGCGGATTGACCAGTCGGCCTGGAAGTCGCCGATGTGGATGAACGGCAGCAGGTGGACGGTGAAGGCCTCCATGTGCCCCCAGGTCCACTGGCTGAACGTGTACCAGGACAGGCCGCAGGCGAGGATCAGCGCGCCGGTGGTGACCGACTGCGACGCCACGTTGCCGATGCGGCGGCCGAACAGGCCGGCGATGGCCGCGGCGATGATCGGCGCGAAAACGAGAATGGTGACAAGCGTCTGCATGACGTCGCTTAGCCCTTCATCATGCTGGCGTCGTCAACCGCGATATCGCCGCGGTTGCGGAAGAAGGTGACGAGGATCGCCAGACCCACGGCCGCCTCGGCGGCGGCGACGGTCAGGACGAACATGGCGAAGATCTGCCCCGCCACGTCGTGCAGGTAGGCCGAGAACGCCACGAGGTTCACGTTCACCGCCAAGAGGATCAGCTCGATCGACATCAGGATGACGATGATGTTCTTGCGGTTCACGAAGATGCCGAAGACGCCGATCGTGAACAGGATCGCGGCGACGACGAGATAGTGCGGCAGGCCGATCATTCGGAGATCCCCTCACCCGGCTTGATCTGAACCAGCTCCATGCCGGTCTTGGGGGTGCGGGCGACCTGCTTGCCGATGTCCTGGCGCTTGACGCCCGGCTTGTGGCGCAGGGTCAGGACGATGGCACCGATCATGGCGACCAGCAGCACCAGGCCCGCCAGTTGGAAGAAGAAGACGTAGTCGGTGTAGAGCACGCGACCGATCGCCTCGGTGTTCGGAACCCCGCCCGGCGAAGCGTTCGGCAGCGGGTTCTTGGCGGCCGCGCCGTTCGTGGCGACCGAGGCGGCCACGAAGATCATCTCCAGGGTCAGGACGCCGCCGACCAGACCGCCGATCGGCAGGTACTGGGCGAAGCCCTGGCGGAGCTCGGCGAAGTCGACGTCCAGCATCATGACGACGAACAGGAACAGCACCGCGACCGCGCCCACGTAGACGACGATTAGCAGCATCGCCAGGAACTCCGCGCCCAGCAGGACGAAGAGGCCTGCGGCCGAGAAGAAGGCGGTGATCAGGAAGAGCACCGAGTGCACGGGATTGCGCGCCGACACGACGAGAAGACCCGCCGCGATGGTCACGAATGCCAGCAGATAGAAAGCGATCGCCTGCAAGGCCATTGGCCCAGGTGCTCCCCTGAAAACTTAAGTCCAATGACGACGCCGCCGAACGGCGCGTCGCCTCCTAGGATTCGCCCGTCCTTTAGCGGTAGGGCGCGTCCAACTCCAGATTCTTCGCGATCAGGCGTTCCCAGCGGTCGCCGTTATCGAGAAGGCGTTCCTTGTCGTAGTAGAGTTCTTCGCGGGTCTCGGTCGCGAACTCGATGTTCGGACCTTCGACGATGGCGTCGACCGGGCAGGCCTCCTGGCACAGGCCGCAGTAGATGCACTTGACCATGTCGATGTCGTAGCGGGTCGTGCGGCGGCTGCCGTCCTCGCGCGGTTCGGCCTCGATGGTGATGGCCTGGGCCGGGCAGATGGCTTCACAGAGCTTGCACGCGATGCAGCGCTCCTCGCCCGAGGGATAGCGACGCAGGGCGTGCTCACCGCGGAAACGGGGCGACTGCGGGCCGCGCTCGTTCGGATAGATCACGGTCTTCTTCGGCGCGACCAGGTACTTCATGGCCAGGCCGAAGGCCCCCGCGAAGTCCAGAAGGGCCGCGCCCTTGGCCGCTTGCGTGATGCGCTGGAACACCAGAGCTCTCCTAACACTTTTCCTTGGGGAAAGGACGGACGTCCCTGCCCTGCTCTTTCTGCTGCCGCCGCATCTGCTGCTCGAGGACGCATTTCTTGGTCTTCTCGTCCGCCTTACGGCGGGCTTCGACCTGCTCCTCGTGCGTCCGCTGCGGCGGATGCTGAATTCCGCGCCCCCAGGTCGAACAGCCGGCCAGCAGGCCGACCACCATGATCCCGAGGACAACCCGAGTCATTTTCCCGCTCGCGGAATGACGCAGGTGTAGTTCGAAAGCTGGGCGGGATCTCCCCCGTCCTGCTTGGCCCGGATGGTCCCACCCGAGGCCTTGCACTTGTCGCCCTCGCGCCGCAGGTCGTCATAGCTGACGACCCCGTCGCCCAGGGAGTACGACCGGTCCTGAGCGGCGACGGCGCAGGCCGTCAGGCTCAAGGCGGTCAGACCCAGGGCCGCGAGCGCGAGCCGGCGCATCAGGCCGCCGGACCGAACACGCGCCAGGCGGCGACCGCGGCCACCAGCACCAGCGAGGTCGGCAGGAACACCTTCCAACCCAGGCGCATCAGCTGGTCGTAGCGGTAGCGAGGCACGATGGCCTTCGCCATGGCGAACATGAAGAACCAGAAGACGATCTTGGCGTAGAACACCAAGGCCAACAGGAAGTTGACCAGGAACGGCGGCCAGCCGGCGGTGAAGCCGATCGGGAAGCCCGGGTTCCAGCCGCCGAAGAACAGCACGCTGATCATGGCGCACATCAGGACGATGTTCGAATACTCGGCCACCATGAACAGCAGGTACGGAGTCGAGCTGTACTCGACCTGGTAACCGGCCACGAGTTCGGATTCGGCTTCCGGAAGGTCGAACGGCGGGCGGTTCGTCTCGGCCAGACCCGAGATGTAGAACATGCCCATGGCCACGACCATCACCGGCAGCAGGATGAGGTTCTTGAGACCGCCGCCGCCGAAGACGTTCCAGTTCCAGATCCAGCCCGACTGCTTCTCGACGATGGTCGACAGGTTCATCGAGCCGGCCAGCAGGATCACCGTGATGATGATCAGGCCGATCGAGACTTCGTACGACACCATTTGGGCCGCCGAACGCAGGGCGCCCAGGAATGGATACTTCGAGTTCGAAGCCCAGCCGCCCATGATGATGCCGTAGACGCCCAACGAGCTCATCGCCAGCAGGTAGAGAATGCCGACGTTGAGGTTCGAGACGACCCAGCCCGGGGCGAACGGCACCACGGCCCAGCCGACGAAGCCCAGGATCAGGCTGATCAGCGGGGCCAGCAGGAACACGATCTTGTCGGCGCCGGCCGGGATCACGATCTCCTTCAGGACGAACTTGAAGAAGTCGGCGAAGGACTGCAGCAGACCGAAGGGGCCAACGACGTTGGGACCCTTGCGCATCTGGACGCCGGCCCAGATCTTGCGGTCGGCGAGCAGCAGGAAGGCCAGGCTCAGCAGAACCCAGATCACGACCAGCAGGATGCCGCCCGTCGTGAGACCAAACCAGAGAAGCGGAGAGTTCGGGCCCACGGTCTACTCCGCAGCGATCTTGGCGGCGCCGGAAGCCACGGCCGCGCATTCGGCCATGGTCACGCTGGCGCGCGCGATGGGGTTGGTCAGGTGGAAGGCCTTGATCGGGCTCTCGAACGGGGCGTCCGAGACCTCGCCGTCGGCGCCCAGGGCGCCCAGGTCGAACGACGTGGCGACCGAGCCCGGCGCGTAGTCGATCTGGCCGAAGGTCGGGTGGTCGGCGAACAGCTTGGCGCGTAGCTGGTCCAGGCTGTCATAGGGCAGCTTGGCGCCCAGCACCTCGGACAGCGCCCGCAGGATCGACCAGTCTTCCTTGGCCTCCCCCTTCGGGAACACGGCGCGACGGCCCTGTTGCACGCGCCCTTCGAGGTTCACGTAGAGACCGTTCTTCTCGGTGTAGGCCGCGCCCGGCAGGATCACGTCGGCCTTGTGCGCGCCGGCGTCGCCGTGCGTGCCCAGATAGATCTTGAAGGCCCCCGTGGCGGCCGTCTCGCACTCGTCGGCGCCCAGCAGGAACAGGACGTCCAGAGCGCCCGACTTCAGCATGTCGGCCGTGGCCAGGCCGCCCTCGGTCGGGACGAAGCCCATGTCTAGGCCGGCGACGCGTGCGGCGGCGGTGTGCAGGACGTTCCAGCCGTTCCAGCCCTCGCGCACGACCTTGATGGTCTTGCCCAGGCTGGCGGCGGCCTTGAGGATCGCGCCGCCGTCAGCGCGGGCCAGAGCGCCCTGGCCGATGATGATGGCGGGACGCTCGGCGGCCTTCAGGGCGGCGACGAAGTCGTTCTTGCTCTTGGCCAGGCCCGACAGGGTCTTGGCGCCGGCGCCGAGATAGTCGTAGCCGAAGGTCAGGTCGGCCTGCTCACCGATCACGCCGAAGCGGGTCTTGCCGGCGATCCACTGCTTGCGGAAGCGGGCGTTCAGGACCGGGGCCTCGATGCGCGGATTGGCGCCGACGAACAGAACGACGTCGGCGTTCTCGATGCCGGCGATCGTCGAGTTGAACAGCCAGCCTTCGCGGGCGCCTTGGCCCAGGCTCGAACCGTCCTGGCGGCTGTCCAGGTTCTTCACGCCCAGGGCGGTGAAGAGGTCCTTGGTCGCCTTCAGGCTTTCGGCGTCCTGCAGGTCGCCGGCGATGACGCCGATGCGCTCCGGCGCGGTCGCCTTGATCTTGGCGGCGACGGCGGCGAAGGCCTCGGCCCAGGTGGCCGGTTTCAGCTTGCCGTCGGCGCTGCGCACGTACGGACGATCGAGGCGCTGGCGGCCCAGGCCGTCGACGGCGTAGCGCGTCTTGTCCGAGATCCACTCTTCGTTGATGTCGTCGTTGTTGCGCGGCAGGACGCGCAGCACGGCCGAACCGCGGGCGTCGACGCGGATCCACGAGCCCAGGGCGTCCTGGACGTCGACGCTCTCGGTCTTCTTCAGTTCCCACGGACGGGCTTCGAAGGCGTAGGGCTTGGAGGTCAGGGCGCCGACCGGGCAGAGATCGATCACGTTGGCGCTGAGCTCCGACGTCACCGCCGCGCCCAGATAGGTCGTGATTTCAACGTCTTCGCCGCGCGAGATCAGACCGATTTCCGGCGAGCCGGCGACCTCGGTGATGAAGCGGACGCAGCGCGTGCACTGGATGCAGCGCGTCATCACGGTCTTGATCAGCGGGCCCATCGACTTTTCTTCGACGGCGCGCTTGTTCTCTTCGTAGCGGCTGTCGTCGCGGCCATAGCCCACGGCCTGGTCCTGCAGGTCGCACTCGCCGCCCTGGTCGCAGATCGGGCAATCCAGCGGGTGGTTGATGAGCAGGAACTCCATCACCCCTTCGCGGGCCTTCTTGACCATCGGAGTCTTGGTGAAGATCTCCTGGCCCTCGGCGGCCGGCAGGGCGCAAGACGCCTGCGGCTTCGGCGGGCCGGGCTTCACCTCGACCAGGCACATCCGGCAGTTGCCGGCGATGGACAGACGTTCGTGGTAGCAGAAGCGCGGGATCTCTTCCCCGGCCAGTTCCGCGACCTGCAGAACCGTCATGCCGGGCTCGAACTCGACTTCGACGCCGTTGACCTTGGCGATAGCCATAATCGTTACTCCGCCGCGATCAGCTTGGCGCCCTGCACGTGCAGGCGACCGCTACGATAGGAAGCGATCCGCTCCTCCACCTCGTGGCGGAAGTGGCGGAACAGACCCTGGATCGGCCAGGCGGCCGCGTCGCCCAGGGCGCAGATGGTGTGACCCTCGACCTGGGTCGTGACGTCCAGCAGGGTGTCGATCTCCTTCGGATCGGCCTCGCCGGTCGCCATGCGCTCCATGACGCGCCACATCCAGCCGGTGCCCTCGCGGCACGGCGTGCACTGGCCGCAGCTCTCGTGCTTGTAGAAGTACGACAGGCGGGCGATGGCGCGGACCAGGTCGGTCGACTTGTCCATGACGATGACGGCGGCGGTGCCGAGGCCCGAGCGCAGGTTGCGCAGGGCGTCGAAGTCCATCGGCAGGTCTTCGCACTGTTCGGCCGGGATCATTGGCACGGACGAGCCGCCCGGGATGACGGCCTTCAGGTTGCCCCAGCCGCCCCGGATGCCGCCGCAATGGTCTTCCATCAGCTGACGGAAGGGAATGCTCATGGCTTCTTCGACGTTGCAGGGAAGGTTCACGTGGCCCGAGACGCAGAACAGCTTGGTGCCGGCGTTGTTCGGACGGCCGAAGCTGGAGAACCAGGCCGCGCCGCGACGCAAGATGGTGCCGGCGACGGCGATGCTCTCGACGTTGTTGACCGTGGTCGGCATGCCGTAGAGGCCCGCGCCGGCCGGGAACGGCGGCTTCAGGCGCGGCTGGCCCTTCTTGCCTTCCAGGCTTTCCAGCAGGGCCGTCTCTTCACCGCAGATATAGGCGCCGGCGCCATGGTGGACGTAGATGTCGAAGTCCCAGCCGTGGACGTTATTCTTGCCGACCAGCTTGGCCTCGTAGGCCTGCTTGATCGCCGCTTCCAGGCGCTCGCGCTCGAAGACGTACTCGCCGCGGATGTAGATGTAGCAGGCGTTGGCCAGCATGGCGCGCGAGGCGATCAGGCAACCCTCGATCAGGAGGTGCGGGTCATGCCGCATGATCTCCCGGTCCTTGCAGGTGCCCGGCTCGGATTCGTCGGCGTTGACCACGAGGTAGTGAGGACGACCTTCCTTCACTTCCTTGGGCATGAACGACCACTTCAGGCCGGTCGAGAAACCGGCGCCGCCCCGGCCGCGCAGGCCAGAGTTCTTCATGTTGTCGATGATCCAGTCGCGCCCGGCGTCCAGGATGTCCTTGGTGCCATTCCAGCAGCCGCGCTTCTTCGCGCCCTCGAGGCCCCAGTCCTGGAGACCATAGAGGTTGGTGAAGATGCGGTCCTTGTCTTCGAGGATACCGACCATGACTCAGCTTTGCGGATCGAATGGATGGGCGCGCACATAGCGCGTCCGACGAATGATGACATAGGCGAAAAGCAACCAGCCCGCGCCGATGATGGCGAGACCGGCGACGACCGCCCAGAACGGCGCGCCCTCGATGGTGCGACCCCAGATCAGCAGGATCGCGCCGACGAGACACGCCACGAAACCCACGCCGCGTTCGCGACGATGCAGGCCCCGAATGGTGTCGGCATAGGCCGCCTTGCGGATATTGAGGGCGCTGTCGTCGATCATGACGAAGCCCCCTCGCCCTTGGATCCGCGCATCCAGCCCAGGATGAACCAGACGTGCGAGAACAGGCCCGCGATGATGGCGCCCAGGAAGACCAGCCGCAGCCAGTCGATCCGCAGCGACACCGCGCCATAGATCGCGACGCCAGCCAGCACGAAGCACACCACGTTGATGACGAGCATCACGATCAGGCGCTTCTTCTGGAGGGTGGCGTCGGCGGTCATGTTAGGCGGTCGGCTCCGACTTGGCCTTCGAAGCCTTGGGCTTCTCGGGCAGGTTCGGAATCTTGATCTTCTTGGCGTACGAGCTGTCGTACAGCTTCGGATCCGTCAGGGTGTGGATCGCGCCTTTCGGCTCCGAGGCCCCGCGGCCGTCGTAGCTGCCCGGCTTCGGGGCCTTGCCCGCCGCGAAGTCGTCGAGGATCTTGGCCAGGCTCTCCGGCGTCAGGTCCTCGTAGTAATAGTCGTTGATCGCGGCCATCGGCGCGTTGCAGCACGCGCCCAGGCACTCGACCTCTTCCCAGCTGAACTTGCCGTCGGCCGAGACGTGGTTGGCGTCGCCAATCTTGTCCTTCAGGACCTTCTTGAGGTCCTCAGCGCCGCGCAGTTGGCACGGCGTGGTGCCGCACAGCTGCACGAAGGCGACCTTGCCGACCGGCTGCAGCTGGAACATCACGTAGAAGGTGGCCACTTCCAGCACACGGATGACCGGCATCTCGAGCTGCTTGGCGATCTCCTGGATCGCCGGCTCGGACACCCAGCCCTCTTGCTTCTGGGCCAGCCACAGCATCGGGATCACCGCCGACTGCTTGCGGGCGGCGGGATACTTGGCTTTCCACCAGTCGGCCTTGGCCTGGCTGTCCTTCGAGAAGGCGAAGCTGGCCGGCTGTTCCTTGGCGAGACGACGTACGCTCATCGGGCGAAATCCACGCGGACGATCTTGTCGCCCTTGAAGGTGTAGATGGCGGCGACCTGGAACGGCGCATCGCCGTTGCCGCGGTCGACATGCTCGTGGTCGATCACGTTCGAACCGACCACGATGCGGTTCAGCAGCTTCGCGTGGTTCTTGGGGAACTCGGCGAAGGTCTTGGCGTAGAAGGCGCGGTAGGCGTCGAGGCCGGTGCGCGCCACGTCGCCGTTCAGGCCCGCCACGACGACGTCGTCGGCGAAGTGGGCGCAATGGGCGTCCAGGTCCTGGGCGTTGTAGGCGTCCAGCTGCGCTTGGGCGATCGTCTCCAGGCTCACCGGTCCACCTCGCCGAACACGATGTCGAGCGAGCCCAGGATGGCCGAAACATCGGCCAGCTGGTGGCCGCGGTTCATCCAGTCCATGGCCGCCAGGTGCGAGAAGCCCGGCGCCTTGATCTTGCAGCGGTACGGCTTGTTGGTGCCGTTGCTCACGACATAGACGCCGAACTCGCCCTTGGGCGCCTCGACGGCCGCGTAGACCTCGCCTTCCGGCGTCTTGAAGCCCTCGGTGTAGAGCTTGAAGTGGTGGATCAGGGCTTCCATCGAGCGCTTCATCTCGGCGCGACGGGGCGGAGCCACCTTGTTGTCCTCGCTCAGGACCGGACCCGGCGTGCCACGCAGCATGGCGACGGCCTGCAGGATGATCTTCGTCGACTCGCGCATCTCCTGCATGCGGCAGAGATAGCGATCGTAGCAGTCGCCGTTCTTGCCCAGCGGGATATCGAACTCGAACTCGTTGTAGTTCTCGTACGGCTGGTTGCGGCGCAGGTCCCAGGCGATGCCCGATCCGCGCACCATCACGCCCGAGAAGCCCCAGGCCCAGGCCTCTTCCTTGGTCACGACGCCGATGTCGACGTTGCGCTGCTTGAAGATGCGGTTGTCGGTGATCAGGCCTTCGATGTCGTCGCAGATCTTGGGGAAAGCCTTCGCCCAGGTCTCGATGTCGTCGATCAGCTCGGGCGTCAGGTCCTGGTGGACGCCGCCCGGACGGAAATAGTTGGCGTGCAGACGAGCGCCGCAAGCGCGCTCGTAGAAGATCATCAGCTTCTCGCGCTCCTCGAAGCCCCAGAGCGGCGGCGTCAGGGCGCCGACGTCCATGGCCTGGGTCGTCACGTTCAGCAGGTGATTGAGGATCCGGCCGATCTCGCAGAACAGCACGCGGACGATCTGGCCGCGACGCGGCACCTCGACGCCCAGCAGGCGCTCGATGGCCATGCAGAACGCATGCTCCTGGTTCATCGGCGCCACGTAGTCGAGGCGATCGAAGTACGGGATGTTCTGCAGGTAGGTGCGCGCTTCCATCAGCTTCTCGGTGCCGCGATGCAGCAGGCCGATATGCGGATCGACGCGTTCCACGATTTCGCCGTCCAGCTCCAGCACCAGGCGCAGCACGCCGTGCGCGGCCGGGTGCTGCGGGCCGAAGTTGATGTTGAACTTGCGGACGGGCGTTTCCGGGATGGCCGGAACCGTCGGTTCGTCACGGAAGAAGTCGGTCGCCGCGGCGGGCGCGTTCGTGCCAGTCATGACTTAAGCGTCCCCTGCCCGCTTCTCGGCCTTCTCGTCGCCCGGCAGGGCGTACTTGGCGCCCTCCCACGGAGACAGGAAGTCGAAGGCGCGGAACTCGGTGATCTTCACGGGTTCATAGACGACGCGCTTGAGCTCGTCGTCGTAGCGGACTTCCACGTAACCCGTCATGGGGAAGTCCTTCCGCAGCGGATGGCCGTGGAAGCCGTAGTCGGTCAGGATCCGGCGCAGGTCCGGATGGCCTTCGAAGAAGACGCCGTACATGTCGAACGCCTCGCGCTCGAACCAGTCGGCGACCGGGAACACCGGCGTGACGCTGGGGACCGGGGTATCCTCGTCGGTCTGCACCTTCAGGCGGATACGCGTGTTCTTCACCATCGACAGCAGGTGATAGACGACGTCGAAACGACGCTCGCGCTGCGGATAGTCGACGGCCGTCAGGTCCACCAGCTGGTGGAAGCGGTAGTCCGGATGGTCGCGCAGCAGTTCCAGGGCCTGAACGACGCGGTGCGCCGGACCGTGGATGTTCAGCTCGCCGAACGCCACGTCATAGCCGGTGATCGCGCCGGTGGCGTTGGCGACGATCGACTGGCCGAGGGCTTCGAGGTCTTGGCTCATCGCTCGATCGTCCCCATGCGACGGATCTTCTTCTGGAGCTGCAGCACGCCGTAGACCAGGGCTTCGGCCGTGGGCGGGCAGCCCGGCACGTAGATATCAATCGGCACGACGCGGTCGCAGCCGCGCACGACACTGTAGCTGTAATAGTAGTAGCCGCCGCCGTTGGCGCAGCTGCCCATCGAGATGACGTAGCGGGGCTCCGGCATCTGGTCGTAGACCTTGCGCAAGGCCGGGGCCATCTTGTTGGTCAGGGTGCCGGCGACGATCATCACGTCCGACTGGCGCGGGCTGGCGCGCGGCGCGAAGCCATAGCGCTCAAGGTCGTAGCGCGGCATGGCCGAGTGCATCATCTCGACGGCGCAGCACGCCAGGCCGAACGTCATCCACATCAGCGAACCCGTGCGGGCCCAGGTGATCAGGTCGTCGGCGGCGGCGGTGATGAAGCCCTTGTCGGCCAGCTGCTGCGAGACGCCGTCGAAGAACGGGTCGTGCAGCTTGGGGTCATAGCCCTCGACCGTCGAACGACCGGCCGACAGCGCGGGAGCCGAGTTGGCGGGAACGATCACTCCCATTCGAGGGCGCCCTTCTTCCATTCATAGATAAAGCCGACGGTCAGGACGCCGAGGAAGGTCATCATCGACCAGAAGGCGAACTGGGCCACGTCGTGCGGCAGCTTCATCAGCGTGACCGCCCAGGGGAACAGGAACGCCACCTCCAGGTCGAAGATGATGAAGAGGATCGACACCAGATAGAACCGGACGTCGAACTTCATGCGCGCGTCGTCGAAAGCGTTGAAACCGCATTCGTACGCGGACAGCTTTTCCGGGTCCGGCGCCTTCGGTGCGAGCACGGCGGCCGCGAGGATGAAGACGATGCCGATGGCCGCCGCGATCCCTAGGAAGATCACGATCGGCAGGTACTGGAGGAGGAAGGCGGTCATGACAGCCCTTGGCTTGAATCGAGCGGGTTGTAGCCCACTGTCGCCAACGCTTCAAACACCCGAAGCACATTGAGAAACGATCGCAACTGGACCTGCTTTCCCTAACGCCGGTCTGGGAAAAACAAGGGGTCGCGCATTGAACACAAGGCCGGGGTCTTCCCGACCGTTCAGAGGAAAAAGGGCCCGGTCCGGACGCTATTTGTCGCTTCTTCGATATCGCCGTTGACACGAGTCTTCGAGCGACATATCAGACGCGCCTCGCCGATCGGCGGGTCGCACTTTCGCTTCGGCGAAGGGATATGCGGATGTAGCTCAGTTGGTTAGAGCGCCGGCCTGTCACGCCGGAGGTCGCGGGTTCGAGCCCCGTCATTCGCGCCACCCCTTCCAAGGTGGTATGCTTCCCCCCTCTCGGTTTACGGACGACCGTCGCGCCTCGGCGCACGACGCGGATGTAGCTCAGTTGGTTAGAGCGCCGGCCTGTCACGCCGGAGGTCGCGGGTTCGAGCCCCGTCATTCGCGCCACCGTCCAGTGGTTCTTCCCCTCAAATCGAGAATGGTTTCGGCAACGACTTGAGTTGCTGAAGGCGCGCGCCATCTAGCAACGATGACCAGCGCCGCTTACCCGCCCTTTTCCGTTCTCGACCTAGCTCCGGTTCCGCAGGGAACACCCGTCGGCCAGGCTCTCAACAGCAGCCTGGACCTCGCGCGACACGCCGAATCCCTCGGATTCCACCGCTACTGGCTGGCCGAGCACCACAACATGCCCGGAATCGCCAGCGCCGCGACCGCCGTGGTCATCGGGCACGTGGCCGGCGGCACAAAGACGATTCGGGTCGGATCGGGCGGCGTCATGCTGCCCAACCATGCGCCGCTGATGGTCGCCGAACAGTTCGGCACCCTCGCCGCCCTCTATCCGGGCCGCATCGACCTGGGCCTGGGCCGGGCGCCCGGCACCGACCAGGCCACCATGCGGGCTCTGCGCCGCTACGCCGGGGCGGTCGATTCGTTCGCCCAGGACGTCGTCGAGTTGCAGCAGTGGTTCAAACCCGCCGCGCCGGAGCAGAGCGTCCGCGCCGTGCCAGGCGAAGGCCAGGATGTACCGATCTGGATCCTGGGCTCGTCGACCTGGGGCGCGCAGCTGGCGGCGGCGCTAGGCCTGCCCTACGCCTTCGCGGCCCACTTCGCCCCCGACGCCCTGCTAGACGCCCTCCTGCTCTATCGCCGGCATTTCAAGCCGTCGGAGGTTCTGGACAAACCCTACGCCATGGTCTGCATCGGCGTCTGCGCGGCCGACACCGACGCGGAGGCGGCTCGCTTGGCGACGTCGACCCAGCAGCAGTTCCTGGCCCTGCGCCGCGGCCGCCCCGGCCTTCTGCCGCCGCCGGTCGACGACATCCGCGAGCACGCCTCGGCGGCCGAGCTGGCGGGCCTGGACCATACCTTCCAGTATTCGGCGATCGGCTCGCCCGAGACGGTGAAGCGCAAGATCGATCGGATCCTGGAGATGACGGGCGCCGACGAGCTGATGGCCGCCTCGCAGATCTACGATCACCAGGCCCGCAAGCGCAGCTACGAGATCCTGGCCGGCCTCCGGGCCTAGTGGTCGCGCGGTTGCGCCAGGCCGCCGAACCCCGGGTGGCCGGTCAACTCGCCGTAGATACCGCATAGCCGGCGGAAAACCGCGTTCCAGCCGTGACGCTCGACCGCGCGAAGACGGGCGACCATGCCGATGGCGGCGATGTCGCGCGCGAACAGGGCCTCGATCGCCTCGGCGAAGGCGGCGGGCTCCGAAGCGACGGCCAACTGGCCGACTTCCTCGTCGACGGATTCGGCCACCCCGCCGGCGGCGACGCCGACCACGGGCAGGCCGCAGGCCATGGCCTCCAGCACGATCAGGCCGAAGGGCTCGTTGTCGTTGGCGTGGACGAAGGCGTCGGCGCTGGCCAGGACGCCCGCCAGCTCGGCCGGGTCGCGGACATAGTCCAGGCAGATGGTCCGGTCGCTGACCGGCGCTCCGCCGCCGGCGCCGACGAACAGCAGCTTGTAGGGCGCGCCCAGCCGCTCGACCGCCCCAACCAGCACGTCCAGCTTCTTCTCGCGCGCCGGCCGGCCGGCGAAGACCAGCAGGCGCTCGTCGGCAGACACGCCCAGGCGGCGGCGAAGGCCGTCGCGATCGCCCCGCGAGGGGTGGAAGATCTCGGTGTCGACGCCCAGGGGCAGACCGATGGCGTTGTGCACGCCCGCCTCGATCAGCCGCCCCGCGATGAATCGGCTGGGCGCCACGGCCTGGTCGAACTGGCGATAGATCGCCGCCCAGCGTTTCTGGACGGGCTTTTCGGCCCACTCGCCGATGTGCAGCGCCGCCAGCTTGCCCAGGTCGGTGTGGCAGAAGCCGACGACCGGCACCCCCAGGGCGTCGCCGGCCCGCAGCGCGGCCAGGCCGGGCGTATAGGGATCGCCGGCCTCGATGATGTCGGGACGCTGGCGGATCAGCCGCTCCATCCAAGCCGCCTTGACCACGGGCCAGCGATAGCCGGCCCCGAACGGCAGCGGCGCGGCGTAGATCGAGACCCGCCCCTGGCCGTCGTAGGAATCGCGGGACCCCGGCACAACCAACGTGTGACGAACCTCGGGCCGGTTGGACGCCAGCCAGGCGCGCTTCGACGCCAGATAACGTCGCACGCCGCCGCTGCGCGGCGCGTAGAGCATGGTGGTGTCGACGAGACGTACGATATCGTCAGCGGACGGGCGGGCTATGACAGAAGAACCGCTCAGGCCGAACGGCCGGTCCGATCTGGTTTCCGTCACGCCGAATCCTCACCGCTACTCCAGGCCGCCCCATTCGGCCTTGGAACGATAAAGCTTTTGCGACACTCAGGGTTCCTCGCCGTTCCCGGACGATTTGACCGTCGCGCCGCGCCGCGCCAGGGCCTCGCGCAGCAATACCTCTACCTGAGCATTCACGCTGCGCAACTCCGCGCTGGCCAGGCGTTCGACGGCGGCCAGCACCTCGGGGCGGACGCGCATCAGGAATGCGCGCCGTCCGCCCTTCGCTTCGTTCGGATCGCCCGCCACGTCAGCCGTACAGCGTGCCGGTGTTGACCACGGGCTGGGCCTCGCGGTCGGCGCACAGGACCACCAGCAGATTCGAGACCATCGAGGCCCGGCGCTCGTCGTCCAGACTGACAACGCCGCGTTCGCTGAGCTGGCTCAGGGCGCTCTCGACCATGTCGACGGCGCCGGCCACGATCGTCCGGCGAGCGGCCAGCACGGCCTCGGCCTGCTGGCGCTTCAGCATCGAGCCGGCGATCTCGGGGGCGTAGGCCAGGTGCATCAGGTGGGCCTCGTCGATGGCGACGCCGGCCACGGCCGTCCGCTCCTGCAGGTCCTTGCGCAGGCGATCGCCGACCACCTCTGCATGGGCGCGCAGGGTCGGCTCGCCCTCCTCGGCGTGATCGTAGGCGTAGTGCGAGGCGACCTCGCGCAGGCCGGTCTCGATCTGGATGTTCACGAAGGCGATATAGTCGTCGACGTCGTACAGGGCCTGGGCCGAATCCCGCACCCGCCAGACGATGTTGGCGGCGATCTCGATCGGATTGCCGCGCTTGTCGTTCACCTTCAGCATCTCGCTGGTGACGTTGCGGACGCGCAGGCTGATCTTCTTGCGGCCGTACCAGAACAGGATCCAGCGCAGGCCAGTCTTACGATCGGTGCCGACATACGAGCCGAACAGGGTGATGGCGTAGGCCTCGTTCGGCTGCAGCGAATAGAAGCCGCACGAGACCAGCACGAACAGGAACACCAGCACGCCGCCGATCACCGGCTGTGTCTGCGAGAACGCGAAGATCCCGCCGGCCAGCAGGAACGGCAGGGCCAGCAGCGGCAGGCCGCCGCCCATGCCGCCGTGGGGACGCTCGACGGTCGGATTGATGGTGTGGGTCTCGGACATGGCGCTCCTCCAGCGGTGCAATCAAAGTGATATCACTTTGATTGCAGCCCACAAGGTCGAGCCGAGCGCGCGCGATCACGCTCCGGTGAGACGTCCGGAGCCGCGACCTGGATCTGGAGGAGGAATGGTGGGCAGTGAGGGGATCGAACCCCCGACCCTCTCGGTGTAAACGAGACGCTCTACCGCTGAGCTAACTGCCCGCCGAGCCTGTCCGCTTCGAATGGACATTCGAAATGGATGAATGGGCTCGTCTCTAGTATTCGGAGCGCGCCGAAACCGCATACGCTTTCGGCTATCACGCTCCAGGTGCGCGCTTCTAGCCGCACCCGCGCGTCGCGCAAAGCGCGAAAACGAAAAGGCGGAACGTCAGCCCCCTGACGCCCCGCCTCTCCCTAAGCGGAAAACTGGTTTAGCCGTTCAGCGAGGACTTCAGGCCTTCGCCGACCTGGAAGCGCGCGGTCTTCGACGCGGGACGGTTGACCGTCTCGCCGGTGCGCGGGTTCCGGGCGGTGCCGGCGGCTCGGGTCACGGCTTTGAAGGTGCCGAAGCCGACCAGGCGAACGTCCTGACCCGATTTGAGCGAGTCGGTGACGGCGTCGATGAAAGCTTCCAGCGCGTCCTTGGCCTGGTTCTTGTTGATGCCCGCCTTCTCGGCGATCGCCGTAACGAGTTCGGCTTTTGTGGTCATGTTTTTCTCCCAGCCTGAGCAGCGCCGTTTATTCCTTACGGCGCCTGGCTCAGCGGGGGATTATGGCGGCAGAAAATGCCCCGTCAAACGCGAGCGGCGCGGGAAACTCCCGCGCCGCCTAAGTTATCGACGATTAGTTGGGTTTAGTGGGTGAGAACGGCGTCCGCGTCGCCCTCATCCTTCTTCGCACCCGCAGCAATCGGCTCGTCGGCCTCGTTCCATTCGACGGGCGTCAGCGGGCCGGTGAGGCCGTGCTTGAGCACCTCGTCCATGGTCGAGACCGGGATGATTTCCAGACCGTCCTTGACGCTCTGGGGCACATCCGCGAGGTCCTTCTCGTTCTCCTGCGGGATCAGGACGGTCTTCACGCCCGAGCGCAGGGCCGCCAGCAGCTTCTCCTTCAGGCCGCCGATGGCGGTGACCCGGCCGCGCAAGGTGATCTCGCCGGTCATGGCGATGTCCTTGCGGATCGGGATCCCCGTCAGGACCGAGACGATGGCCAGGCCCATGGCCGCGCCTGCGGACGGACCGTCCTTGGGCGTGGCGCCATCCGGCACGTGGATGTGGACGTCGGTCTTCTCGAAGACTGGCGGCTTGATGCCGAACTGCAGCGACCGCGAGCGAACGTAGCTGTTGGCCGCCGAGATCGACTCCTTCATCACCTCCTTGAGGTTGCCGGTGATCGACATGCGACCCTTGCCCGGCATCTTCACGGCTTCGATGGTCAGGATGTCGCCGCCGAATTCCGTCCAGGCCAGACCGGTGACGATGCCGACTTGGTCGACCTCGTCGGTCTCACCGTAGCGGTACTTCTTGACGCCGGCGTACTTGGCCAGGCGCTCGTCGTCGATCGTGATCGAGACCAGCTTCTCGCGGGCCAGGTCACGGACCGTCTTGCGCGCCAGGGCGCCCAGTTCCCGCTCCAGCGACCGCACGCCGGCTTCCCGGGTGTAGTAGCGGATCAGGTCGCGGATCGCCTTGTCCGGAACGATGAACTCGGCCGACTTCAGGCCGTGGTCCTTGATCAGCTTGGGCAGGATGTGCCGCTTGGCGATCTCCAGCTTCTCGTCCTCGGTGTAGCCGGGGATGCGGATGATCTCCATGCGATCCAGCAGCGGCTGGGGCATGTTCAGGCTGTTGGCCGTCGTGACGAACATCACCTGGCTCAGGTCGTAGTCGACCTCCAGATAGTGGTCGCCGAACGTCGAGTTCTGCGACGGATCCAGCACTTCCAGCAACGCCGAGGCGGGATCGCCGCGGTAGTCGCTGCCCATCTTGTCGATCTCGTCCAGCAGGACGAAGGCGTTCGTGGTCTTGGCCTTCTTCATCGACTGGACGACCTTGCCGGGCATCGAGCCGATGTAGGTGCGGCGGTGACCGCGGATCTCGGCCTCGTCACGCACGCCGCCGAGGCTCATGCGCACGAACTCGCGGCCCGTCGCCTTGGCCAGCGACTTGCCCAGCGAGGTCTTGCCAACGCCGGGAGGACCGACGAGGCACAGGATCGGGCCCTTGAGCGAGTTGGTCCGGGCCTGGACGGCCAGGTACTCGAGGATCCGTTCCTTGACCTTTTCCAGACCGTAGTGATCGGCGTCGAGGATTTCCTCGGCCTCCGCCAGGTCGATCTTCTTGGTCTTGGCCTTGCCCCACGGGATCGACAGAAGCCAGTCCAGATAGTTGCGGACCACGGTGCTCTCGGCCGACATCGGGCTCATGTTGCGCAGCTTCTTCAGCTCGCTCTCGGCCTTGGTGCGGGCTTCCTTGGAAAGCTTGGTCTTCTTGATGCGCTTCTCGAGATCGATCAGCTCGTCGCGCGAGTCATCCGGGTCGCCCAGCTCGCGCTGGATCGCCTTCATCTGTTCGTTCAGATAGTACTCGCGCTGGGTCTTCTCCATCTGGCGCTTCACGCGCGAGCGGATCTTCTTCTCGACCTGCAGCACCGAAATCTCGCCCTCCATGAGGGCGAAGACCTTCTCCAGGCGCTTCACGACGTCGAAGATTTCCAGCAGGTGCTGCTTGTCGCCGATCTTCACCGACAGGTGGGCGGCGATGCTGTCGGCCAGCTTGCCCGGCTCGGCGATCTGAGGGATCGACGCCAGGGCCTCAGGCGGCACCTTCTTGTTCAGTTTGACGTAGTTTTCGAATTGCTCGACGACCGCGCGCGACAAGGCCTCGGCCTCGGGGCCGGCGCCTTCGTCCTCGCTGACCTCGCCGATCTGGGCTTCGTAGAAGGACTCCTGGTCGGTGAACTTCACGACGGCGGCGCGGCCCTTGCCCTCGACCAGCACCTTGACGGTGCCGTCGGGCAGCTTCAGCAGCTGCAGCACGGTGGCCAGCACGCCGACGTCGAAGATGTCGCCCGGCGCCGGATCATCATCCGCCGAGTTCTTCTGGGTGACGAGCAGAATCTGCTTGTCGCCGCGCATCACTTCCTCGAGGGCGCGCACGGATTTGTCGCGGCCCACGAAGAGCGGCACCACCATGTGCGGGAACACAACGATATCCCGCAGCGGCAAGACAGGAAGCGTACGTAGTTCGGACATGTGCTCAATACTCCCGGCCGAAGCGCCCTTGAGACGCTTGGCCATGCGGGCCGCCGTAACATCAGACGATGCGCCTGAGTCGAACGACCCGTCCGCCCGTGACTGGGCGAATGGTCGTTATTTATGTGGACGTTTTACAACAGGGTTCAAGCACACTCACCTCACAGCGGCGACAGGTCGCGCGCGCCAGGCCAAGCTGGGGTGCGCATGCCCCCTGCCCCGCGCCGAAGGGGCATGTTCGCCCAAGGCTCGGAGTTTTCGAGGTTTTCGCTCGCTCAAGCTGCCCGTGGCGCCGAAGCCTCACCGGTCGTCCAACAGGTGTACGAAGTCAGGTTATCCACGAAAAAGGCGCGCCTTCACGGGAAGGCGCGCCCTAATTTCGCGGCGAAGCCGGCGGCCTTAGGCCGAGGCCGCCCCGCCCTTCTTCTCGGCGTAGATCAGCAGCGGCTGGGCCCGGCCTTCGACGACCTCGGCGTTGACCACCACTTCCTCGACGCCCTCATAGTTGGGCAGTTCGAACATGGTCTCCAGCAGGATGCCTTCCATGATGGAGCGCAGGCCGCGGGCGCCGGTCTTGCGGGCGATGGCCTTCTTGGCGACGCCGTGCAGGGCGTCTTCCGTGAAGGTCAGGCCGATGTTCTCCATCTCGAACAGACGCTGGTACTGCTTGACGAAGGCGTTCTTCGGCTCGGTCAGGATCTTGACCAGGGCGGTCTCGTCGAGATCCTCCAAGGTCGCGACCACCGGCAGACGGCCGATGAATTCCGGGATCAGGCCGAAGCGCTGCAGGTCGTCGGGCTCGACGTTGCGCAGGATCTCGCCGGTGCGGCGCTCTTCCGGATCGGTGACCTTGGCGCCGAAGCCGATCGACTTGGCCGCGCCGCGCGCCGAGATGATCTTCTCGAGCCCGGCGAAGGCGCCGCCGCAGATGAACAGGATGTTCGTCGTGTCGACCTGCAGGAACTCCTGCTGCGGATGCTTGCGCCCGCCTTGCGGCGGCACGGAGGCGACGGTGCCTTCCATGATCTTCAGCAGGGCCTGCTGCACGCCCTCGCCCGACACGTCGCGGGTGATCGACGGGTTGTCGGACTTGCGGCTGATCTTGTCGATTTCGTCGATGTAGACGATGCCGCGCTGGGCGCGCTCGACGTTGTAGTCGGCGGCTTGCAGCAGCTTCAGCACGATGTTCTCGACATCCTCGCCGACGTAACCGGCTTCGGTCAGCGTCGTGGCGTCGGCCATCGTGAAGGGCACGTCGATGATTCGGGCCAGCGTCTGGGCCAGCAGCGTCTTACCCGTACCGGTCGGACCGACCAGCAGGATGTTCGACTTGGCCAGTTCGACGTCGTTGTTCTTCGACGCGTGGTTCAGGCGCTTGTAGTGGTTGTGCACCGCGACCGCGAGCACCTTCTTGGCGTGACCTTGACCGATCACGTAATCGTCCAGGACTTCGCAGATCTCGCGCGGCGTCGGCACGCCGTCCTTGGACTTCACGAAGGCGATCTTGTGCTCTTCGCGGATGATATCCATGCACAGTTCGACGCATTCATCACAAATGAACACCGTCGGCCCGGCGATGAGCTTGCGCACCTCGTGCTGGCTCTTTCCGCAGAAAGAACAATACAGAGTGCTCTTGGTGTCGCCGCTCGCGGCTTTCGTCATGATCGCTTCTCACACTATGGCGACTTACGGCTTAACGCCGCGACGCCCCTCCGAGCGCATACGCCGCCACCGAAGCAGACAGGATATACGCCGGGAGTTGTCTAATCCTTGACATTCCCCGATCCGGGCTCGGTTCACAACCCTTCGCGGCTCCTTTCAAGCCTCAAACGTTCAAACGGGCCGGATCGTGTCATGACCTCGTCATCTAAATTGGGCGATTGGCGCTCGGGCGCAAGCGTCGCACGTCTTGGCCCTTACGGTTGCGGCGGGAAGACCGTATTACCGAAGCTGGAATCGCAAGGAAATGAGCGCGCCCGACGCGCTCCAATGGTAGGTCGATGGCGAAGCGTTCGTTGATGTCCAAGGGGTTGAGCGCGTCGCGCCCGATGACCGGCGACATGGGGCACGAGCCCGGTCTGGTCGCCTTCGACTTCGACGGCACCCTGACCGTCAAGGACAGCTTCAACGCGTTCCTGAAGTGGCGCGCGGGGCCGCGGAAGTGGACGCGCGGCGTCCTGCGCCTGACCCCGTCGCTGATCGCCTACGTGTTCGATCGCAACCGCGCGAAACTCAAGGCCGCCGCGGTTCGCGAGTTCCTGAAGGGCGCCACGGTCGAGCAGATCGAGAACGACGCCCGGGCCTTCGCCCAGACCCACGCCCCCGCCCTGCTGCGGCCCGACGCCGTGGCCGTCTGGCGTTCGTGGCGGGCCAAGGGCGCCAAGCTGGTGATCGTCACCGCCTCGCCCGAGATCACCGTCGCGCCGTTCGCTCGAGGCCTGGGCGCCGACATGCTGATCGGCACGCGCCTGATGACCAACGAGGACGGCCGCATCCTGGGCGGCCTGGACGGGAACAACTGCCGGGCCAAGGAGAAGGTGCTGCGCCTGCGCGAGATCTTCGGCGCCGACGTCCACCTGACGGCGGCCTATGGCGACACCTCGGGCGACACCGAGATGCTCGCCATCGCCGACGAGAAGGGCTACCGCGTCTTCCGGGGCAAGCCGATCACCTGAGCGGATTTGCCGCAGGCTCCGGGATAACAAAAAAGCCGCCGATCTGAAGATCGGCGGCTTTGTCGTTTCAGCGAAGCTTCGCCCTATTCGGCGCCGGCCTCGGCCGCTTCGCGGCTGTCGTAGACGTGGTCGACCAGACCCCAGGCCTTGGCCTCGTCGGCGCTCATGAAGTGGTCGCGGTCCAGGGTGCGCTCGACCTCTTCATAGGTGCGGCCGCAGTGCTTGACGTAGATCTCGTTCAGGCGGCGCTTGGTCTTGATGATGTCCTCGGCATGGCGCTCGATGTCCGAGGCCTGACCGCGGAAGCCGCCCGACGGCTGGTGCACCATGATGCGGGCGTTGGGCAGCGAGATACGCTGGCCCGCGGCGCCGGCGGCGAGCAGCAGGCTGCCCATCGAGGCGGCCATGCCCATGCACACCGTCGAGACCGGGCTCTTGATGTATTGCATGGTGTCGTAGATCGCGAGACCAGCCGTCACCACGCCGCCCGGCGAGTTGATGTACATGGCGATCTCTTTCTTGGGGTTCTCGGACTCCAGGAACAGCAGCTGGGCGCAGATCAGGCTGGCCATGCCGTCTTCCACCGGACCGGTCAGGAAGATGATCCGTTCCTTCAGCAGACGGGAGAAGATGTCGAACGCGCGCTCGCCGCGGCTGGTCTGCTCGACCACCATCGGAACCAGGTTCATCGCCGTCGCCATCGGATCGTACATCATAGGGATCGCCCTTCGTCGTGTGTGCTGGCGGTGCGAAAACGAATCAGCCCCCGCGCGCCGTCGCTATCGCATATCGCGTGGCGCTTAACAGGTTGCAAGGAGCGGGCGTTTTCGCGGCGATACGAAAAGGGCGCGGCCCTCGCGGACCGCGCCCCATTTCATTGGACTTTAGACAGCCTTAGCCGCCGTAGCCTTCCGGCAGGTCGTCTTCTTCCAGGAGCTCGTCCTTGGAGACTTCCTTTTCGTCGATCTTGGCCTTGCCGAAGATCAGGTCGACGACCTTGTCCTCGTAGATCGGGGCGCGCAGGGCGGCCTGCAGGTCGGCGCGCTGGCGGTACATGTCGAACACCTGCTGGGCTTGCGCGCCGTACTGGCGAGCTTCGCGCATGATGGCGTCGGTCAGTTCCTGGTCGGTGACGACGACGTCGTTCTTGCGACCGATCTCGGCCAGCACCAGACCCAGGCGCACGCGGCGCTCGGCGATCTTCCGGTACTCGTCCTTCAGCTGGTCTTCCGACTTCTCGGCGTCTTCCGGCGGCAGACCGCCACGGGCCTTGTCGGCCTCGACCTGTTGCCAGATGCCGGCGAACTCGGCGTCGACCATGCGCGGCGGCAGCGGGAAGTCGTGCTTGGTGTCCAGCACGTCCAGCAGGGCGCGCTTCAGCTTGAAGCGCGAGCTGTTGTCGTAGCGGCTGCCCAGGTTCGAGCGCAGCAGGTCCTTCAGGGCGGCCAGGTCCGACAGACCCAGGCGCTTGGCCAGTTCGTCGTCGGCCTTGCCGTCGACCGGCGCGCGGACTTCTTGCACCTTGGTGGCGAACTCGGCGTCCTTACCGGCCAGTTCCTTGGCCTGGTATTCTTCCGGGAACTTCACCTTCACGACCACGTCGTCGCCCGGCTTGGCGCCGACCAGCTGGTCTTCGAAGCCCGGGATGAACTGACCCGAACCCAGGACCAGCTCGGCGCCTTCGGCCTTGCCGCCGGCGAATTCGACGCCGTCGATCGTGCCGACGAAGTCGATCAGCAGTTGGTCGCCGTCCTTGGCCTTCAGGCTCTTGCCCGTGCGCGGCTCGTAGGTGCGGGCCTGCTTGGCCAGCTCGTCCAGGGCCTCGTCGACCTCGGCGTCGCCGACCTTGTAGACCGGCTTGGTCAGCTCGATCGAAGCCGGGTCGATCGGTTCGAATTCCGGCATCACCTCGACGGCCAGCTCGAAGGCCAGGTCTTCACCGCCGGCGATGACCTTTTCCATGTCCGACGACGGGTTCAGCTCGGGCTGACCGGCCGGACGCAGCTTGTTCTCTTCGAGGACCTTCTGGGTGGTCTCGTTCAGGGCCTGCTCGACGACTTCGCCCATCAGGGCCTTGCCGTACAGGCGACGGACGTGGGCGGTGGGCACCTTGCCGGGGCGGAAGCCCTTCACGTTCATCTGCGGGGCGACTTCGGCGATCCGCGCATCGAGGCGCGTGGCCAGTTCACTCGCGGGCACCGTGACGCCAAAAACGCGGCTGAGGCCTTCGCCCGACTTTTCAACGATCTGCATCGACATTCTTAAATTCTCGGGTCGAGGCGCCGAGCGCCCGAGCTCCGCCCTGGGGTCCAAAAGATCGACGCCGCCCGCGAGGCCGGGGCGGCGAAAGAGCGCCCTTATGTCACGACGTGCGCGAGCATCCAAGAGCGGGATAGGTAAAACTCGCGACAGTCGGCTGACCGTCACGAGGCGTCTGGTGCGGATGAGAGGACTCGAACCTCCACGCCTCTCGGCGCTAGAACCTAAATCTAGTGCGTCTACCAGTTTCGCCACATCCGCGTGCGACGGGGATTACGGACTTGAGGCCGGACGCGCAAGCCCGCTCAGCGTCGCGCGTACAGCTGCGCCAGCACGGCGGGCGCCAGGCCGGGCAGGTCCTCGGCGATCAGGCCCGGGCCGTGACGACCGCCCGCTTCGGCGTGGATCCAGGCTCCGGCGCAGGCCGCCTCGAAACTCTCCATACCCTGGGCGATCAGCCCGCCGATGAAGCCGGCCAGCACGTCGCCCGAACCGGCGGTGGCCAGCCAGGGCGAGCCGTTCAGCGACACGGCCGCCCGGCCGTCCGGCGCGGCGATCACGGTGTCGGCGCCCTTCAGGAGCACCACGGCCCCCGCCCGCCTGGCCGCCTCCCGCGTGGCCGCGATCCGCTCGGGCGACCTCGTCAGCAGCCCCGGGAAGATCCGCTCGAACTCACCGGGATGCGGCGTCAGCACGTCGTCCCGGTCGAGGCAGGCGAACAACGCTTCCGGATCGTGCCGGAAACTCGTCAGGGCGTCGGCGTCGACGACCAGGGCCGCGCCGGTCCGGGCCAAGGCCGCCAGGTTGCGGGCGGTCGCCTCCCCCACCCCGGCCGCCGGACCGATGATCACCGCGTCGGCCAGCTCGCCGGCGCTCTCCAGGTCGGCGTCCGACTCGAACGGGGCCAGCATCACCGCCTCGAGATGGGCCGCGTTCACCGCCAGGGCGTTTGGCGGCGACAGCACGGTCACCGCGCCGGCCCCGATACGCAGCCCCCCACGCGCCGACAGCCGCGCCGCCCCGGTGTTCCAGGCCTCGCCGCTGACGACCTTCAGCCGGCCTCGCGTATGCTTGTGGGCGTCCAGCGCCGGCCAGGGAAAGCGCCGCGCCCAGAGGTCGGGATCGTTCTCGAACAGGTCCGCGCCCTCGCCGGACGACAGGCCGATGTCGGCGACGAGGATCTCGCCGCACGCCTTGCGCCCCTCGACCAGCACGTGGGCCCGCTTGCGGCGGTGGAAGGTCACGGTCAGCTCGGCGCTGAAGGCCGCCTCGCCCAGGGGGCGACCGGTATCGCCGTGCAGGCCCGACGGCGTGTCGACCGCGACGATGGCCAGCGCCCGCTCCCGGCACAGCCGAGCCAGCCCCGCGACCTCGCCCTCCAGCGGACGCGACAGTCCCGCCCCGAACAGCGCGTCTATATAGAGTGCGCCGCCCGCCAATTCCGTCGACAGCGGCCGGGTCTCACCCTTCCAGCGCGAGGCAGCCCAGCGGGCGGCGTCGGTGGACGGTGAATAGGCCGCCTCGACCACCACCTGCCAGCCGCGCCGACGCAGGTGGCGCGCGGCGACATAGCCGTCGCCGCCGTTGTCGCCGGGGCCGCACCAGATCACCACCGGGCGATGGGCGTAGCGGGCGCGGACGGCCCGGGCCACGGCGTCGCCGGCCCGCTCCATCAGGACCGGCGTCGGCGTTCCCCGCGCGACGGCGGCGCGATCGGCCGCGACCATCTCGGCGACGGACAGTATCTCTCGCGGCACGCCGACTCCTTACTGCAGGCCCTAAAGCACCTGGCTCCGAGCTTCGCGCCCTTTCTCCACCAGGATCAAGCGGTCGCCGTCGATGTCGAAGACGGTGCGCGAGCAGTGGTCGGGCCGGAACGCCATCACCTCGGCGCCACCCGTCGCGGCGGAGACCGCCGCGTTCAGCGCCACGAAGTGACTGAACACCGCCGCGCCGCCATGCTCGCGCAGGGCCCCGGCCACGGTCCTGGTCCAGCCGACATAGTCCAGGTCGCCGACGATCTCGTCCCAGCGCCCTTCGAACGCCCGTCGCAGCCAGGCGGGCCGCTCCTCGTGGCTCAGCGCCGCCGGCGTGGGAATCTCGCCGACGCGCGGATCGATGATGATCTCGACGCCCAGGGCCTTGGCCAGCGGCTGGGCCGTCTCGCGGCAGCGGCGCAAGGGCGAGGACACTACATGCGTCGGTCTCTGCGCCCCGGGCAGGGCCAGGATTTCCTCGGCGATGGCCGCCGCCTGCGCCAGGCCCGCTTCGTCCAGACCGGGATCCTGGTCGGCGTCGCCCCAGGTCGAGGCCGGACGGCCATGGCGGATGACGTGCACACGGATCATGACGTCCGATCCCCAATGAGAAGGCCGCGCCCGTCGCCAGTCGCGCCGACACCGAACATCGCGACCGCCAAAGCGCCCGGATCGGCAAGAACCGACCCTTTGAAGCCCGCATCGAGACCCGGGCGTTCCGCCGCAACTTTCAGCAACTCCGGCCAGAATGGTGAATTTCGCGCGCCATCCAGATACGAGAATTGGCCTCCGGTGATCGAAACCGGCGTGTGGTTGCGCATTTCCACCCCTGTTCAAACGAACGTTTCGCGCGATCGTAGGGGCCAAACGAGGCATCGCAAGGCCATTTGGCGGCCATTCCGAAAATGCACATTTCATCGGCGCCATATGCTCACTTCTTGATCACATGCCTGCAAGTCAATCGATCGGTCATGTTTGTCGCAGGCGCTCGCTTGCGGCGCTCCGGGCGGCGTGATGGTTGCGCGCTCAGTGAAGGCGGTTCGCCGCCGACGGGCCCGAGTGGAACCGATGAAGAAGATCGAAGCCGTCATCAAGCCGTTCAAGCTGGATGAGGTGAAGGAGGCCCTGCAGGACATGGGCGTCCAGGGCATGACCGTGCTCGAGGCCAAGGGCTATGGCCGCCAGAAAGGCCACACCGAACTCTATCGCGGCGCCGAGTACGTCGTGGACTTCCTCCCCAAGATCAAGGTGGAGGTGGTTGTCGAGGACAGCCAGCTGGAACCCGCGCTGGAAGCCATCACCCGCGCCGCCCGCACGGGCCGCATCGGCGACGGCAAGATTTTCGTCTCGGAGATCGCGGAAGTGATCCGCATCCGAACCGGAGAAAGCGGCCCGGCCGCCGTCTAGGCGTCCGGATCGTCAATACTTACGAAAGTTCTACAAAGGGGATACGGAATGACCACCGCCAAAGATATCCTGAACCTGATCAAGGAAAAGGACGTCAAGTACGTCGACGTCCGCTTCACCGACGTGCGCGGCAAGATGCAGCACGTCACGTTCGACATCGATCTGGTCGATGACGACTTCCTGAACGACGGCACGATGTTCGACGGTTCGTCGATCGCCGGCTGGAAGGCCATCAACGAGTCGGACATGAAGCTGCGTCCGGACCTGGACAGCGCCATCATCGACCCGTTCTACCAGCAGACCACGCTGGCCCTGTTCTGCGACGTCGTGAACCCCGACAGCGGCACCCCCTACAACCGCGACCCGCGCTCGATCGCCAAGGCCGCGCTGAACTACGTGAAGTCGGCGGGCGTGGGCGACACCGTCTACTTCGGCCCGGAAGCCGAGTTCTTCATCTTCGACGACGTCCGCTGGTCGACCGCGCCGAACAACACCGGCTACTCGTACGACTCCACCGAACTGCCGGTGAACTCGGCCAAGGAATATCCGGAAGGCAACATGGGCCACCGTCCGGGTCCGAAGGGCGGCTACTTCCCGGTGAACCCGGTCGACAGCTGCCAGGACCTCCGCGGCGAAATGCTGGCCGTCATGGGCGAGCTGGGCATGAAGCCGGAAAAGCACCACCACGAGGTGGCCCCGGCCCAGCACGAACTCGGCCTGAAGTTCGACACCATGGTCACCATGGCCGACCGGATGCAGCTGTATAAGTACGTCATCCACAACGTCGCCGCCGCCTACGGCAAGACGGCCACCTTCATGGCCAAGCCGATGTTCGCCGACAATGGCTCGGGCATGCACGTGCACCAGTCGATCTGGCAGGACGGCAAGCCGCTGTTCGCCGGCGACAAGTACGCCGGCCTGTCGCAGGAATGCCTGTGGTACATCGGCGGCATCATCAAGCACGCCAAGGCCATCAACGCGTTCTCGAACTCGACGACGAACTCGTACAAGCGCCTGGTGCCCGGCTACGAAGCCCCGGTGAAGCTGGCCTACAGCTCGCGCAACCGCTCGGCCTCGATCCGCATCCCGCACGTCGACTCGCCGAAGGCCAAGCGTCTGGAAGCCCGCTTCCCCGATCCGATGGGCAACCCCTACCTGACCTTCGTCGCCCTGCTGATGGCCGGCCTGGACGGCATCATCAACAAGATCGACCCGGGCGCTCCGGCCGACAAGAACCTGTACGACCTGCCGCCCCGCGAGCAGAAGAAGATCCCGGAAGTCTGCGGCTCGCTGCGCGAAGCCCTGGAAAGCCTGGACAAGGACCGCGCCTTCCTGAAGGCCGGCGGCGTCATGGACGACGACTTCATCGACAGCTACATCGAGCTGAAGATGGAAGAGGTGATGCGCCTGCAACTGCACCCGCACCCGGTCGAGTTCGACATGTACTACAAGTGCTAATCGCGTAAGCGTTAGACGAATGCGAGGGCCGGAGAGCGATCTCCGGCCCTTTTTCGTTGCGCCGCACAACAACGGACCGAGCAAGGACTGGGAACGACTTATTACTTACAGGCAGCGACTGAACAAAAATGTCGCAAGTTCGCAACATAACCGCCGCAATCGGCCGTTCAGGGCCTAAATCGCATGGCGCGAGATATCCGCGAGGCCGAAACTTGGCCTATCGCAGCGCAAACGGAATCGCCGCCAACGCTTGTTCAGAAACGGCGACGCGGCGTCTCAAGATCACAACAGGATCTCTCCATGCCCCAGCTCAACCGCTCCCTTCGTCGCGCCTTGACGGTGTCTTGCGGCCTGACCGCCCTCGCCTCGGCCTTGGCCGTCTCACCGGCCGCCTTCGCCCAGGAGACCAAGGTCGGAGAAGTGATCATCACCGCCCAGAAGCGCAGTGAAAACCTGCAGGACGTCCCCGTGTCGGTGGCCGCCATCGGCGGTGAGAAGCTGCAGGCGACCTTCGCCGCCGGCGACGACATCCTGGCCCTGTCGGCGAAGGCCCCGGGCCTCTACGCCGAGTCCTCGAACGGCCGCGCCGCGCCGCGCTTCTATATCCGCGGCCTGGGCAACGCCGACTTCGACCTAGCCGCCTCGCAGCCGGTGTCGATCATCCAGGACGAAGTCGTCCTCGAGAACGTCGTGCTGAAGAGCTCGCCCCTCTACGACCTCGACCACGTCGAGGTCCTGCGCGGCCCGCAAGGCACGCTGTTCGGCCGCAACACCACCGCCGGCATCGTCAAGTTCGACACGGTCAAGCCGTCGGAGGAGATCAAGGGCCGCCTCTCGGCCACCTACGGCAGCTACGGCACGACGACCTTCGACGGCGGCGTCGGCGGCGCCCTGGTCCCAGGCAAGGTCGCGGCCCGCGCCTCGGTGCTGTACCAGCACCGCGACGACTGGATCGACAACACCTACACCAAGGAAAACAACGCGCTGGGCGGCTTCAACGAAAAGGCCGCCCGCCTGCAGGTGCTGTTCACGCCGACTGAGAAGCTCTCGGCCCTGTTCAACGTCCACGGCCGTGACCTGGACGGCACCGCCGCGGTGTTCCGCGCCAACGTGCTGACCAAGGGCTCGAACAAGCTCAACAGCAACTACGACCGCGACAAGGTCGCCTATGACAACACCGCCAACAACCCGCAGAAGTACAAGGGCTACGGCGCGTCGGCCAACATCGAGTACGACTTCGACGGCGCCAAGCTGACCTCGATCACCGCCTACGAGAACACCCACGGCTACAGCCTGGGCGACATCGACGGCGGCAACCCGACCGGCCCGGGCTTCATCCCGTTCCAGTCGAACACCCAGGACGGCATCAAGAACCTGTTCCAGTGGACGCAGGAAGTGCGCCTGGCCAGCGACACCGACGGCCCGCTGAGCTGGCAGGTCGGCGGCTTCTACTTCGACACCAAGTACGACATCCGCACCGATCCGTTCTTCATGCCCGCCACCACGCTGCGCCAGAAGAACAAGGCCTGGGCGGCGTTTGGTCAGGCCTCATACAAGGTCAACGATCAGCTGACCCTGACGGGCGGCCTGCGCTACACCGACGACGACAAGGACATGAATGTCGTCTCCGGGCCGAACCCGGCGCCTTCGGTCTCCGTATCCGACTCGAAGCTCACCTGGGACCTGTCCGCCTTCTACAAGGTCGACGAGGACGTCAGCGTCTACGCCAAGGTCGCCTCGGGCTTCCGCGGTCCGTCGATCCAAGGTCGCGACATCGCCTTCGGCTCGCCGGCTTCGGCCGCCAAGTCGGAGACCATCATGTCGTACGAGCTGGGCCTGAAGAGCGAACTGTTCGAGCGCCGCGTCCGCCTGAACGGCGCGGTCTTCGCCTACACGATCGACGACCCGCAGTTCAGCGCTGTCGGCGGCGGCAGCAACTCCAACCGCCTGATCAACGCCAAGAAGGGCGAGGCCTACGGCCTGGAACTGGACAGCGAGTTCGTGGTCACCCCGAACTTCGTGGTCACGGCCGGCTACAGCTACGCCCACACCAAGATCAAGGACAGCACGCTGGCCGTGGCCCCCTGCGCCGCCTGCACCGTCACCGATCAGCTGACCGCCGCCGGCCTGGCCCTGGTGAACGGCAACCCGTTCCCGAACGCGCCGAAGTACACCTTCGACGTCACGGCCCGCTACGCCTACCCGATCGCCTCGGGTGAGCTGTTCGCCTACACGGACTGGAAGGTGCAGGGCTACACCAACATCTTCCTGTACCAGTCGAAGGAGTTCTACACGAAGGGCGACTTCGAGGGCGGCCTGAAGCTGGGCTACGCCAACAAGGAAGGCGGCTGGGAAGTCGCGGCCTTCGCCCGCAACATTACCAACGAGAGCAACATCAAGGGCGCGATCGACTTCAACAACCTGACCGCGTTCGTCAACGAACCGCGCGTGGTCGGCGTCTCGGTCGACGCGCGCTTCTAGGCGCAAACTTCTGAAGACAAGGAAGGCCGCGGAGCGATCCGCGGCCTTTTCCTTTGGCCTCAGACCTTCAGGCCGTGGCCGGTGACCGGGATCGTCTCGAAGTGCTGGGGAAAGCCGGCGATGATCGGCCGGGCCTTGGCGATGGCGGCCTGCACCGCCGGCAGCTTCAGCGACGCGGCGTGAGCTGCCTTGTCGGTCCAGACCTCGGTGATCCAGAGAGCGTCGGCATTGGCCGGATCCTGGGCGATCACGTAGCTGAGGCAGCCGGGCATGTCGCCCGTGCTCTCGCCCAGGATGGCCAGCAGCTCGTCCCGCTTGCCGGGTGCGGCCAGCATCTGTCCGATCAGTCCGTACATCGGCGTCTTCTCCTGCGCTTGGGCGGCGGTCGCGAGGGCGGCGGCCGCGAGACCGCCGGCCAGCACGTCACGCCTCACGATGACTGTATCCGTCATGGTGGATCCTCTTCGCCCGCACCATGGTCTGCGCGCCGACCGGGTTTTGTCAGCAGCCTATTCGGTCTTGCACGCGCCCTGTTTGGCGACGCTGACACCTCGGGTCAGCGCCTGACAGCTGTTCCCATAGGTCTTGCCGTCACAGCCGCAGACCGGCTGGTAGATCATCGGGCAGATATGGGGGACTCGACGGCAGACGCCCGACGCGTCGGCGATCCGATGGCAGGCTCCCGCCTCCAGTTGGCAGGTCAGCCCCGCCTGGCATTGGAACCCGGCGAACCCGCCACACATGCCGCCCTCCGCGACCGGCGTCCGATGCGGCGGCGGCGCCGGCTGGGGTCCGCTGGATGCGGAAGGCCCAGGGCTTCCGCAAGCCGTCAGCAGGACCACGGCGAGACAAGCAAGCAGGCGGCGCATCGACGACCTCCGGTAGACAAGTTGTTCGTTGAACGCGCGGTTCGGCCTTATGGTCGCCGCGAAACGATTTTGCCGCCGAATGCGTCAGCTGCATCTCGTTCGACTTGATAACCCGGTTCTTTTCGTCTGTCCTTCCCGCCTGTTCGAGAGTCGGGGTTTTTCATGATCAGATGGCGTTACGCGGCGACGGCCGCGAGTCTGCTGGCGCTGGGTCTATCGGCCTGCGCGACGACCGGGACGACCAATCCCTCCAAGACGCCGCCCAAAGCGCCCGAAAAGGCCGAGGCCAAGCCGCTGCCCAAGGGGCTGGACGGCCAGGCCTCGACGGGTTTCCCGTCGACCTATCAGCCCCTGCCCTCGCGCCCCACGGCCTTCATCGGCGCCACGGTGCTGACCGCGACCGGCCAGCAGATCGAGAACGGCGTGGTCTTCGTCTCGGGCGGCAAGATCAGCGCCGTCGGCGGCCCCGACACCCCGATCCCGGCCGACGTCGCGGTGATCGACGCCAAGGGCAAGTGGATCACCCCCGGCATCATCGACGCCCACAGCCACCTGGGCGTCTATCCCTCGCCCGGCGTCCAGGCCCGCTCCGACGGCAACGAGGCCACCGACCCGAACACCGCCCAGGTCTGGGCCGAGCATTCGGTCTGGCCGCAGGATCCCGGCTTCAACCGGGCCCGCGCCGGCGGCATCACCACCCTGCAGATCCTCCCCGGTTCAGCCAACCTGTTCGGCGGCCGCTCGGTGACGCTGAAGAACGTGCCGTCCCTGACCATGCAGGGCATGAAGTTCCCCGACGCGCCCTACGGCCTGAAGATGGCCTGCGGCGAGAACCCCAAGCGCGTCTATGGCGGCAAGAGCCGCTCGCCCTCGACGGCGATGGGCAATGTCTTCGGCTATCGCAAGGCCTGGATCGACGCCGCCGACTACGCCCGCAAGTGGGACGACTATCGCGCCAAGCAGCAGAAGGGCGAGAAGGCCGACGCCCCCAAGCGCGACCTGCAGCTGGAGACCCTGGCCGGCGTGCTGAAGGGCGAGATCCTGGTGCAGAACCATTGCTACCGCGCCGACGAGGAAGCGGTGATGATCGATATCGCCAAGGAGTTCGGCTACAAGGTCACGATGTTCCACCACGCGGTGGAGAGCTACAAGATCGCCCCGCTGCTGGCTCGCGAGGGCATCTGCTCGGCGACCTGGGCGTCCTGGACCGGCTTCAAGATGGAAAGCCTGGACGGCATCGACGCCAACGCCGCCATCCTCTGGAAGAACGGCGCCTGCGTCGTCATCCACTCCGACGACCCGATCATGACTCAGCGGCTGAACCAGGAGGCCGCCATCGCCATGACCGCCGGCAACAAGCTGGGCTATGGCATCAGCCGCGCCGAGGCGATCAAGTGGATCACCGCCAACCCGGCCAAGGCCATGGGCATCGGCGACAAGACCGGCAGTCTCGAGCCCGGCAAGGCCGCCGACCTCGTCGTCTGGAGCCGTGACCCGTTCAGCGTCTACGCCCAGGCCGAGAAGGTCTTCATCGACGGCGCGCTGATCTACGACCGCCAGGACAAGCGCTTCCAGCCCAAATCCGATTTCGAGCTCGGCCAGCCCGGTCAGGGAGCGTTCAACTGATGATCCGGTCATTGCTTCTCGCCAGCGCCGCCTGCGCGCTCGCCCTCCCCGCCGCCGCCCAGACCGTGGCCATCGTCAACGCCCGCATCGAGCCGGTCTCGTCCGCCGCCATCCCGAACGGCGTGCTGGTCATCAAGGACGGCAAGATCGCCGCTGTCGGCGCCGGCGTGGCCGTTCCGGCCGGCGCCAGGGTGATCGACGCCAAGGGCGGGGTCGTCACGCCCGGCCTGGTCGCCCCGGCCTCGAACCTGTCGGCCTCCGAGATCGGCGGGGTCCGCGAGACCCGCGACGACGGCACCGGCAGCGCCCTCAGCGCCGCCTTCGACATCGCCTACAGCGTCAATCCGGCCTCGCCGATGATCGGCCTGGCCCGCGATGGGGGGATCACCAGCTCGGCCGTCACGCCCGTCCTCTCCGGGACCGGCGGCGGCGCTCACGAGCACGCCGACGACGGCGTGGTCGAGGAGATGACCGCCGGCAAGGACGGCGATGGCGATCCGCCGCTGTTCGGCGGCCAGGCCGCGTTCATCCGCCTGAAAGCCGGCGCGCCCGACATCGTCGAGGCCTCTAAGCTGGCGGTCACCGTCTCGCTGGGCGAGAGCGGGGCCCGGGCGGCTGGCGGCTCGCGCGGCGCCGACCTCGTTTTGATCCGCTCGGCCCTGGAGGACGCCCGCGCCTTCGCCAGCCGCCGCGCGGCCTTCGAGCAGGGCGCGACCCGCGACTTCGGCCTCTCGCGCCTGGACCTCGCGGCCCTGATCCCGGTCGTTCAGGGCAAGACGCCGCTGCTGATCCGCGTCTCCCGCGCCGCCGACATCCGCCAGGCCCTGAAGCTGGCGGCCGAGGAGAAGATCAAGATCGTCCTCGAAGGCGTCGAGGAAGGCTGGCTGGTCGCCGCCGAGATCGCCAAGGCCGGCGTCCCGGTCATCGTCGATCCCCAGGCCGACCTGCCCGACAGCTTCGAGGCCCTGGGCTCGCGGCTCGACAACGCCGCTCGACTGAACGCCGCCGGGGTCACGGTGGCGATCAACGGCTCGCGGGACTTCAACAACCTGCGCCAGGAACGGCTGAACGCCGGCCTGGCGGTGGCCAACGGCCTGCCCTACGCGACCGGCCTGGCCGCCGTGACCCTGACCCCGGCCCGGATCTGGGGCCAGGACAGCAGGATCGGCTCGCTGGACGTGGGCAAGCTGGCCGACGTCGTGGTCTGGAACGGCGATCCGCTGGAAACGACCAGCTGGCCGCTGAACGTCTTCGTCGGCGGCGTCGAGCAGCCGCAAGACAGCCGCCAGACCCAGCTGCGCGACCGCTACGCCGCCTCCGACGGCAGCGGCTATCCGCCGGCCTATCGTTGAGCTTGAAGGTCCGCCCCCGGCTTCGGTTGGGGGCGGATTTCGCTTTTCAGTGGAAGCGGGCGGGCTCATACGAGGCCCCCGCGTTCGAATCGCCTAAGACTTCCACTGATGTCCTCCGATAAGATCCCCTCCCTGTTTGGCGACGATGACGCCCTGGCGCCGGTTCCGGCCGCGCCGTTCCGCGCCAGCGTCGAACCGCACGTCGAGCCGACGCCGCGTCCGATCCCGCCGCCGCCGCCGTCGTCCAAGGCCGCGCCAGCCCCGGCGCCCGCCCCCTCGACTGGCAGGACCAGCGCGCCCGGCGAATATTCGGCCGCTGACATCGAGGTGCTGGAAGGGCTGGAGCCTGTTCGCAAGCGGCCCGGCATGTACATCGGCGGCACCGACGAGCGGGCGCTGCACCACCTGTTCGCCGAAGTGCTCGACAACTCGATGGACGAGGCCGTGGCCGGCTTCGCCAAGACCATCGAGGTCAAGCTCGACGCCGACGGCTTCCTGTCGGTCAAGGACGACGGCCGCGGCATGCCCGTGGACCCGCACCCCAAGTACCCCGGCAAGTCGGCGCTGGAGGTCATCATGACCGTCCTGCACGCCGGCGGTAAGTTCACAGGCAAGGCCTACGAGACCTCGGGCGGCCTGCACGGCGTCGGCGCCTCGGTCGTGAACGCCCTCTCGGAACGCGTCGAGGTCACCGTCTGGCGCGACGGCTTCGAGCACCTGCAGGTCTTCTCGCGCGGCAAGCCGCTGGGTCCGATCCAGCAGATCGCCCCGTCGAAGAAGAAGGGCACCATGGTGCGCTTCAAGCCCGACGACGAGATCTTCGGCGACGGGACCAATTTCAAGCCGGCCCGCCTGTACCGCATGGCCCGCTCCAAGGCCTATCTGTTCCGCGGCGTGCAGATCAAATGGTCCTGCGATCCCTCGCGGATCCATGACCAGACCCCGCCCGAGGCCGTCTTCCACTTCCCCAACGGCCTGGCCGACTTCCTGGCCGAGCGCACCAAGGGCCTGAACACCGTCACCCCCGAGAGCTTCTCGGGCCGCATCGAGCGCCAGGGCGAGGCCGGGGCGGTCGAGTGGGCCGTGACCTGGACGCCCCAGGGCTTCGGCGAGCACGACGGCTTCATGCAGTCGTACTGCAACACCGTGCCCACCCCCGAGGGCGGCACCCACGAGAGCGGCTTCCGCGCCGCCCTGACGCGCGGCCTCAAGGCCTACGCCGACCTCAAGGGCGAGAAGCGCGGGACGATCATCACCGCCGACGACGTCGTCGCCCAGGCCGGGGCCCTGATCTCGGTGTTCATCAAGAACCCGGAATTCCAGGGCCAGACCAAGGAGAAGCTGTCGACGACCGAGGCCCAGCGCTTCGTCGAGGCGGCCCTGCGCGACCCGTTCGACCTGTGGCTCTCGTCCAGCCCGAAGAACGCCCAGGCCCTGCTGGAATTCGTCATCGAGCGGGCCGAGGAGCGCCTCAAGCGCCGCAAGGACAAGGAAGTCTCCAGAGCCTCGGCGACCCGCAAGCTGCGCCTGCCCGGCAAGCTGGCCGACTGCGCCGGCGGCGCGGTGGACGGCGCCGAACTGTTCATCGTCGAAGGCGACTCGGCCGGCGGCTCGGCCAAGCAGGCCCGCGACCGCAAGTACCAGGCCATCCTGCCCCTGCGCGGCAAGATCCTGAACGTGGCCAGCGCCAGCGGCGAGAAGTTCACCGCCAACAAGGAGCTCAGCGACCTGATGCTGGCCCTGGGGGCCCAGGGCGGCGCCAAGTACAGGGAAGAGGATTTGCGCTACGAGCGGATCATCATCATGACGGACGCCGACGTCGACGGCGCCCACATCGCGTCCCTGCTGATCACCTTCTTCTACCGCACCATGCCGGACGTGATCCGCCAGGGTCACCTGTTCCTGGCCCTGCCGCCGCTGTACCGCATCGCCCACGGCGGCAAGAGCGAATACGCCCGCGACGACGCCCACAAGGACGAGCTCCTGGCCACGGTGTTCAAGGGCAAGAAGCCCGAGATCGGCCGCTTCAAGGGCCTGGGCGAGATGATGGCCTCCCAGCTGAAGGAGACCACCATGGACCCCAAGAAGCGCACCCTGGCCCGCGTGACCCTGCCGCGCCACGAGGAGAGCGTCGAGGAGCTGGTCGAGACCCTGATGGGCCGCAAGCCCGAACTGCGCTTCCGCTTCATCCAGGAAAACGCCGAGTTCGCGTCGGCGGACCTGGATCTGTAGCGCGCATGCCGCCGCCGCTTCACGCGGCGGCCGCTGAAGGGATGGAAAGGGACGCGGAGCGCCGGACACCGTCCGGAGGTTTGGAGAGTGAATACCGTTTCGACGAAGCCAGAGCGCTCCGCGTGGCGCGTTATCCGGTGAGCCCACGAGGCGCGGGGTCTTAACCCGCTCTCACGAGAGGCCCCCGACGGGCGGGCCGGGGCGACGACCCCGGTCCCGGAACGCCCGGGCGATTTCAGCCCGGACCTGTCGCGGTCGCCGAAGCCTTCGCCGCCAGCCTTTCGTCCCGATGTTTCAGGGAGCCCGTGCTGGATCCGTCGCGAAGACGCCTTCCCGAAGGAAGACCGGCGAGCGCTTCCCGCTCGACCACCCCTGACGGCCGTCTCGATCGCCGGCCGGACGTCCCTTCCGCGCCATCAGGTGAGAAGCAGTATGGGGGCGGTTCTGAACGCGGATCATTCAGCGGCGTCTAAAATCGACAAGCGATTGATTTTGCGGGACTCGATCTCGCGAATTCCGAGGATAGAGCGCGCTCAATCCCCTTACTCGCCCCCTCCGCGCTGACGCGCTCCTCCCCGGAGGGGGAAGAAGGACGGCGCGCGCACCTTCCGCCCCCTTTGGGGGCGGACGACCGCGAAGCGGTCAGGTGGGGGCCTGCGGCATCGCCCCCTGCTCCGCCCGCATCCGGTAGGCCATCACCGCCGTGTGGCCCAGGCGCTCCACCAGCCGCCAGTTGACGATCGCCCCCAGCGGCGCGCCGACGATCGGCAGGAACTGGGCCAGCTTGGCCAGGTCGATGTGGTCGCGGTACTGCTGCTGGAAGGCCCGCCAGTCGAAGTCGTCCAGGTGGGCCGGATGGGCCTTGGCCTCCCAGTCGTCCAGGGCGTCCATCACCCGGGCCCGATGCTCCGCGTCGGAAAACGCCAGCTCGAAGACGTGCAGGATGAACAGGCGCTCGGGCAGCGCCGTCCCGTCGTGGCCGAAGATCGCGGCGATCTCGAACAGCAGCTTGATCTTGAAGCTCATCAGCAGCGGAAAGTCGGCCGCCGCCGCCAGGAAGCCGCCCAGGCCCGTGACCCCGCCCTCGGCCGCCGCCGCCTTCTTCCAGCCGTCGATGGCCTTGGCCGCCCGGGCCCGCCGCTCGTCCAGGGTCAGGCCGACCAGCGGCGAGCCAGTCGCGAAGTCCGACCCGACCAGCAGCGCCCGCGTCATGCCCTCGATGGCCGTGGTGATGGCGGCGTGGACCTTCTCGGGGATCAGCCGGTTGATCCGCTGCTGCGTGGCGCGCGCCAGGCCGTTCAGGGGACCGGGCGGGGCCAGCAGGTCTTCGCGCCAGGCGACGAGGTCGGGAGAGAGGGTCATGGTGTTGAAGTAATCCTTCTCCCCCCGCGGGAGAAGGTGGCCCGCGCAGCGGGTCGGATGAGGGGGCGCACCGCCCTATCCCCCTCCTCCACCGCTCATCCCCGCGAAGGCGGGGACCCAAGCGGGCTTTCAGGTCCTTCTCGAACGACGACGCGATCCGTCAACGCGGCTTGGGTCCCCGCCTTCGCGGGGATGAGCGGAGTTGGGGTCTCTAAGGATCTTCCCGCGCTACCCGCCCTCGCCCCGGCCGCTACCCTGCCCGCATGACCAACGCCCAGCGCCTGACCCTGGTCCGCGCCGTCCACACGGCGATCTATGTCGTGATGGCCAGCGCCGCCCTGGCCGTGCTGGCCGCCGGAATCACCGGCGCGCGCGGCCCCTGGCTGTGGGTCGCCCTGGCCCTGACCGCCCTCGAGAGCGCCGTCTTCGCCGCCAACGGCTTCAAGTGCCCCCTGACCGCCCTGGCCGTAAAGTACGGCGCGAGCATGGATGGCGCGTGGGACACCTTCTTCCCGGAGCGCTGCACGCGGCACACGTTCCGGGTGTTCGGGCCGGTGATCGTGGTGGGGGTGGCGTTGTTGGTGGGGCGGTGGGTGGCGGGGGCGTAGGAGAACTGTACCGCTCATTTAACTGCCACACGAACCTTGTCAGGGATGAGACAATTGATCTGCTGCCGAATAGCGCAGGAGAGGCCGTTCAATGGATAGAGCGGGCAGAGGATCTTGGCCCGTCAGGTGGGAAGCCAGGAGAAAATATCAATTTCGTCTTCTGGGTTGCAACACTGGCGCTTGCGGCTCATAGGCCTTCAAACCCGCATCACCTGTTATGATCTCGACGGACATACCCGCTTGCGCGTACCACTCCGCGACATCCTTGATTGTAGCATCACCAATCGAGGTTCTTGCGGCAGCCAGAGGTGGCCAATCATTTGCTAGCTTCTTAAGACGATCACTTCCCCAAAGGTCAGCCTGATCAGTAAAGGCCGCCCACGGCGTCTTGGCATCCGCAGCTTTGATAATAATATCTGATAAATCCCTAGCTACCTTGAAGCGATCTCCGCCAGATTGTGCAATGTGATTCCCCGTTTCAATCAAAGACGCAAGCGGCAATACAAAGGTACTACCACCCTTCTCTTCTTTCTCAACAAGGTTTGATATCCGAACCCTATCCCACCTATCCTCATCGGGCCCTGCAGTTTCTTTGCCTGGTATCGCCAGCCAACAACAGAGAACGGAAGTATCCATAACCAAGACGCGTCGGCTCATGCGACAGCCTCCGCTTGGTCTTTAAGAGCCCCTTCGATTAGCCCCTTACTCGAAAGCCGCCCCACAGGCCCCTGCGCGAGCAACTTTGGCAACTGCTCTATATCTTCAAGAAGAGTGAGGTGAGTAACCCCGGTACTAACATCACGATGCACGACCGTGATGAAGGGAACCATCCTAGTACCCATAGCGTCTAGAAGAGCCGGATTATGAGTCGTTACCATGACGTCTACAGATCGGTTAGTTCCAACCTCTTTCAACATATCAAGAAGAAGATTGGATCTAGATGGGTGCAGCCCATTGTCGACTTCCTCTACAACCAAGAGACTGCCTTTTGGGCGAGTAAGCAGAGCCGTTAGGATAGCCAAAAATCTAAGCGTTCCATCCGACATCCCACGCGCGTCGACAACATGGATGCCACCTAATGAACCAAGATGCTCTTCGCAGTAGAGCATTGCATCACTGTTGAACTTCCCAACCGTCTCAGCCCAAACACGAGCAATGTCGCGCTCAGGTAGACGGCTTGCATACTTGGTGAGCGTCTTTTCAATTTCACCCTTTAATTCATCGGAAAGGGCCGCTAGCACTCCGGCAATATTTGCAGCATCAAAATCTAGCCGATCTGATAGCGGTGAGAATGAGCGCATGTGCGAGGGTATTGGATCCAGGATGAATATATTCCGAAGACCGGCAACAACGGCTTCGATTCCCTCCTGAATTTCGGACCTTAAAGTTAAACCGAATAGCTGGAAGAGCACAGCATTCGCCCTGCCAAGCTGCTTCGGAGTCCCACCCTTTTCGTTATACAGCCTAGCCACAATAGTCGGACTTCCATCTTGAGAAGGGTCCGTCTTGAAGAGGGATATTTTTCCGGCGACTTTTCTTTCGCCATCCTTCTTTGTCCTGTATTTAACCCTATCAAGCTGTTCGGCTTTTAGCTCGCAACGGTTACCCTCAGTCTTGCACTCAACACGGTACTGGTACTCTACGGAGTCGCCACTCCGAAGAGTGACACCTAGAGCGAAACTATCTCCCGGTTTACGCGCGGCCCATTCGACACCCCCACGAAGTGCAGAAAAAGCACCGTCTCCCTGCAAAGCCGATGTGAGCATTGCTCCGCTGGAAATTCGATTCAGGAATAGAAGCGCATCTAGGACATTGGACTTCCCGCTCGAATTCGTCCCAATCAGGACGCTGAGCGGATCAATGTTCAACGTCGCGCTTTCGAGGCTTTTCCAGTTCTCAACAGTGAGAGCCGTGATCAATGTCAAATCTCGCAATTCTGGAGAGCGCAAAAGGCCTGTGGTACGCCTACATGGCTAGCCATCATATTCACTACCGCCGCGAGCAATTGCAACGTTACAGATTTTGCTCACACCTCCCACGCCTCCATCCCCACCATCCACACCCCCGCCGCCTCCCCTTCCGCGCCGACGCCCCCTATATCCCTACCCTGACGTTCACCACGCCGGGCCCCAGGCTTGTCCACCCAGTTCAGACTGCCGCTGACCGCCGCCCCGACCTGGGGTCGGGAGGACTTCGCCGTGTCGGCGGCCAACAGCGACGCCCTGGCGCGGCTGGACGGCTGGCCGGACTGGCCCGAGGGGCGGCTCGCCTTGATCGGGCCGGCCGGGAGCGGCAAGACCCATCTGGCGCGCGCCTGGGCCGCCCAGGCCGGCGCCGTGGTCGTCGACGCCGCCGACCCGGCCTCGGCCGCGCCCGACCTGCCCGCCCTGCGCGGCAAGGCGATCCTGGTCGAGGACGCCGACCGGCGGGCGGAAGGCCAGGCGCTGTCGGACGAAGCGCTGTTCCACATCCTCAACATGGCCGGGGTCGACGGCGGGACCGTGCTGCTGACCGGCCGGACCGCGCCGCTGGTCTGGGCGGCCGGCGTGCCGGACCTGCGCTCGCGGCTGAACGCCCTCGGCGTGGCCATGATCGACGAGCCGGACGACGTGGTGTTGGAGGCGGTGCTGCGGCGGGCCTTCGCGCAGCGGCTGCTGAAGCCCGATCCGGACCTCTATCCCTATCTCGTCTCGCGCCTGCCCCGCTCGGCGGCCGAGGCGATCGCGGCGGCCGACCTGCTGGACGAGGCCGCCGACCAGCTGCGGCGCGAGCTGAACAAGGCCCTGGCCCGTGAGGTGCTGGGGGATTTCGAGGGGGATGAGTTCGAATAGACCCGCTCATCCCCGCGAAAGCGGGGACCCATGCGGCATCGGACGATCCCTGGCGCCACACGTACTCCCCAGACTCGGCTTGGGTCCCCGCTTTCGCGGGGATGAGCGCGATTGGGTTTCAATATTTAAGCAGCTTCCGCCCTGTCTTCGTCCCGTCACTTGTCTCGTTCACCATGCCGGAACAAACTCGGCCTATAGTGAACCCATGACCGACGCCGCGACCATGCCGCCCAGCTCGATGCAAGCCGCCAAAGTTCCGCAGACGGAGAACCCCCAGGGCCTCACGCTCGACGGGGAGCTGATGGCCTCGCCTGAACGGTTCTTCAATCGCGAGCTGTCGTGGCTGGCCTTCAACCAGCGGGTGCTGGAGGAGAGCGGCAATCCGCGCCACCCGCTCTTGGAGCGGCTGCGGTTCCTGTCGATCAGCGCCAACAACCTCGACGAATTCTACATGGTCCGCGTGGCCGGCCTGAAGGGCCAGGTGCGCGAGGGCGTGCGGGTGATCAGCCAGGACGGCTTGACGCCCGGCGAGCAGCTGACCCGCCTCAACGCCTCGGCCTTCGAGCTGATGAGCCAGCAGCAGAAGATCTGGCGCCAGGTCCGCACCGAGCTGTGGGACGAGGGCCTCAAGCTGCTGGACGCCAAGGACATCGAGGGCGAGGACCGGGTGAAGGCCGAGGAGATCTTCCTCAACCAGATCTTCCCGGTGCTGACGCCGCTGGCCATCGATCCGGCCCACCCGTTCCCGTTCATCCCGAACCTGGGCTTCTGCCTGGCTTTGAAGCTGCGCCGGATCGCCGACGACAAGCACCTCTACGCCCTGGCGCCGGTGCCCTCGCAGGTGCGGCGGTTCTGGGAGCTCTCCTCGGTCGTCTCGCGCGGCAAGAAGCGCCAGCGCAAGATCGTGGCGCTGGAAAGCTTCATCATCCTGTTCCTGGACCACCTGTTCCCCGGCTACGAGGTCGAGGGGCGCGGCCTGTTCCGCCTGATCCGCGACAGCGACCTGGAGATCGAGGAAGAGGCCGAGGACCTGGTGCGCGAGTTCGAGGCGCGGCTGAAGAAGCGCCGCCTGGGCCGCGTGGTGCGGGTCAAGATCCAGACCACCATGCCGCAGGACCTGCGCGACTTCATCATCGAGGGCCTGCGCGCCGAGCCCGAGGACGTCGTCCTGGTCGACGGCAAGCTGGGCTTGGCCCAGATGTCGGAGCTGATCCCGCCGGACCGTCCGGACCTGAAGTTCCCGCCCTTCAACGCCCGCTTCCCCGAGCGCATCCGCGACCACGGCGGCGACTGCTTCGCGGCGATCCGCGAGAAGGACATCCTGGTCCACCACCCGTTCGAGAGCTTCGACGTGGTGGTGCAGTTCCTGCGTCAGGCCGCGCGCGATCCCAACGTGCTGGCGATCAAGCAGACCCTGTACCGCACCTCCAAGGACAGCCCGATCGTGGCGGCCCTGATCGAGGCGGCCGACAACGGCAAGAACGTCACGGCCCTGGTCGAGATCAAGGCGCGCTTCGACGAGGAGAACAACCTCAAATGGGCGCGCGACCTGGAGCGGGCCGGCGTGCACGTGGTGTTCGGCTTCGTCGACTGGAAGACCCACGCCAAGCTGTCGGTGGTGGTGCGCCGCGAAGCCGACCAGACGCTGCGGACCTACTGCCACTTCGGCACCGGCAACTATCACCCGCAGACGGCGCGGGTTTACACCGACCTTAGCCTGTTCACCTGCGACCCGGCCCTGGGGCGCGACGGGGGCAAGCTGTTCAACTTCATCACCGGCTACGCCCAGCCCGGGCGGCTGGAGAAGCTGTCGTTCTCGCCCCAGACCCTCAAGCCCGACCTGCTGCGGATGATCGAGGCCGAGGCCCAGGCGGCGCGCGAAGGCCGGCCGGCGGGCATCTGGGCCAAGATGAACGCGGTGGTGGATCCGCAGATCATCGACGCCCTCTACGCCGCCAGCCAGGTCGGCGTGCAGATCGACCTGGTCGTGCGCGGCATCTGCTGCCTGCGGCCGGGGATCCCGGGGCTGTCGGAGAACATCCGGGTCAAGAGCATCGTCGGTCGCTTCCTGGAGCACGCCCGCATCGTGGCCTTCGCCAACGGCGCGCCAATGCCCAGCGCCCAGACGCGGGTGTTCATCAGCTCGGCCGACTGGATGCCGCGCAACCTGGACCGGCGCGTCGAGAGCCTGGTGCCCGTCGAGAACCCGACCGTCCACCAGCAGGTGCTGGACCAGATCATGGTCGCCAACCTCAACGACGAGGCCCAGAGCTGGAAGCTGGACGCCGAGGGCGACTACGCCCGCGACCCGGCCTGGAACAGCAAGGGCGCCTTCTCGGCCCACGACTACTTCATGACCAATCCCAGCCTGTCGGGCCGGGGTCACGGGGCTCGCGACCTGCCGCGCGCCTTCGACCACGTGGGACCCAAGCGCAAGGGGTGAGGCGCGCCCTCGCCCTCCTGCCGCTGCTGTCGCTGGCCGCCTGCGGCCCGGAGCCCGCGCGGCAGGCCGAGATCTGCGCCATCCAGGCCCTGCCCGCCCGTCCGGGCGTCGACCGCTTCGGCGTCCCGCCGGGCGTGGAGCGCGAGGCGCAAGCGGTGGGCGCGGTCTACGGGCCGGGCGTGCTGCTGACCGGCCGGATCGGCTGGTGGGGCCGCTGCCCGGCGCGCGCCGACACCACCGACATGCTGCTGATCGGCCCCGAGCCCTGGGCCCTGACCAAGGGCGGCGAGCGGGCGCATGGCCGGCAGGTCAGCTACGGCACCTGCTATCACCGGCGGACCGGGGACGGCTGGAAGACGGTGGCCTGTAGAATAAACCCCTAGGCCGCGACGGCCGCCGCCTCGGCGAACGCCGGCGAGGCCAGGCTGGCCGCCGCCGTCCGCAGCCGCGCCAGGCCGTAGGCCAGCCGCCCCTCGGGCGTGTCCAGCAGCGGCTCGCCCAGGGCCAGGCCTCGGTGGATCGCGTCCAGGTCCGGCCCGTCCAGGCTCGAGGCCCTCGCCCGTCCCGCGACGCCGGCGACGAAGATCGCCGCGTGGAAGACGTGGCTGACCTGGCGAAACAGCCACAGCCGCGCCCGCTCGTCGGCGCTCGCCGCGCGCCCGAAATAGGTCGCCAGCAGCAAGGCCTCGGCCTCGGAATCGGCGGCGAAGGTGTTGGCGATTGCGGCCAGGTCGACATAGCGGTCGGCCCGGAACGCCGCCTCCCAGTCGATCAGCCAGACCCGCCGGCCGTCATGCAGCAGGTTGCGGGGGTTGAGGTCGTTGTGACTGGAGACCGGCTCCGGCCTCAGGCGCTGGCAGACCGCGTGCAGACGCGGCCAGGGGTCGAAGGCGTCCAGGGGGACCACGCCGCTTCGCCCGGCTTGGCCGACCAGGGCGTCCAGCCCGTCCAGATAGTCGACCAGCGGCGGGAAGCCCTCGATCGCGTGCAGCGCCCGCAGCGCGTGGCCCAGCTCGACGACCAGTTCGGCCCGCGGGCCGGGATGGTCCAGAACCGAAGCGCGCGCCTCGACGTGGTCGAGGATCATCACCCCGTCGTCCGGATCGGCGTGGCGCACGCGCGGGGCCAGGCAGGCCTCGGCCGCCAGCCTCATGCAATGATAGCCCCGATGCGGATCGCGCAGGGCGTCGCGCGCCGGCGCCTCGACGCGCAGCAGATAGGCGATCCCGCCGACCCGCACGCGCCAGACCTCAGCCCCCGACAGCCCGCCGGACAAGGGCGTCCAGGCGTCGAGCTCATCCGTGCCGAACGCCATGCGCAGGGCCTTGGCGACGGCGGGACGTTGATTGGGCGGAGCGGACATCGGCGGAACCTCTTCGGCAGCGGCCGCCTTATTCACCCGGGTGAAATTAGAGTCAATATAACCCGGATAATATTTTGAAACGTTTTCCGACAAGGCTTTCGGCGCGGTCATCCCCATGGAAAATGGTCGAGGAGTTCGCGCCAGCGCTTCCCCCGCCGGCCGAATACGCTAAACCGGACCCCATGCCATTCCAGGCGCCGCGCGACGCGGCCGTGATCGATATCGGCTCCAACTCGGTCCGCCTCGTGGTGTACCGGCTGGAAGGCCGCGCCATCTGGACCGTCTTCAACGAGAAGGTCCTGGCCGGCCTGGGCCGCGACCTGGCCAAGACCGGGCGCCTGTCGACCGACGGCGTCGTCCAGACCCTGCAGGCCCTGAAGCGTTTCCGCGCGGTGCTGGAGGCCGTGGGGCCGGCCGAGACCTTCGTCGTCGCCACCGCCGCCGCCCGTGACGCCCAGGACGGCGCCGACTTCATCGCCCGCGTGAAGGCCGAGACCGGCTTCACCGTCCGTGTGCTGACCGGTGAGGAAGAGGCCCACTACGCCGCCGTCGGCGTGCTGGCCGGCGCCCCCGCCGCCGTCGGCGTGGTCGGCGACCTGGGCGGCGCCAGCCTGGAGCTGATCCGACTGTCGGCCACCGGCGCGGGCCAGGGCGTGACCCTACCGCTGGGCCCGTTCAGCCTGGCCGGGGCCAACGGCGCCCATGCGGGCTTCGACGGCGAGCGCGTGCGCCGCCTGGCCCGCGAGCGCGTCGCGGCCGTGGCCGCCGACTTCCGCACCGACACCTTCCACGCCGTGGGCGGCGCCTGGCGCAACCTGGCTCTGCTGCACATGCGGCTGTCGGGCTACCCGCTGCACGTGGTCCACCAGTACGAGATCCCGGCCGCCGAGGCGCTGGAGGCCGCCCGCCTGGTCAGCCACCAGTCCAAGAGCTCGCTCGAGCGCATCGAGGGCATGAGCAAGAAGCGCTCGGAGACCCTGCCCTACGCCGCCGTGGTGCTGGAGATCCTGATCGAGCAGCTGGCGCTCAAGCGCATCGAGATCTCGGCCTATGGCGTGCGCGAGGGGCTGCTGTTCGAGGCCATGCCGCCGCGCGTGCGCGGCCTGGACCCCCTGGTCGAGGGCTGCACGGCCCTGGGCGCGCGCCAGGGCATCTCGGACGACCTGGGCCCGGCGCTGGAAACCTGGATCGCCCCGGCGTTCCGCGCCCTGCCCCCACTGTTCGGCGAGCGCGACGAGACCCTGGTCTCGGCGGCCTGCCGCCTCTCGGACGTCGGCGCGCGCCTGCACCCCGACCATCGCGCCGACCTGGTGTTCGAGCAGGTGCTGCGCGCCCCGATCGCCGGTCAGAGCCACGCCGAGCGCTCCTTCCTGGCCGTGGCCGCCCACGCCCGCCACGCCACCAACTTCAACCCGCCCGAACTGGCCACGCTGGAACGCCTGCTGAGCCCGGCTCAGCTGAAGCGCGCCCGCGCCCTGGGGGCGACGATCCGCCTGGCCTGCGACCTCTCGGGCCGCAGTCCCAGCCTGCTGGCCCATTCGCGTCTGGCGCTGGACAAGAACCACCTGACACTGGCCGCCGAGCCGGGCTTCGCCGACCTGCTGCTGGGCGAACAGACCAGCAAGCGCGCCAACACCGCCGCGCAACACCTGGGCCTGAAGTCCAAGATTATTACTGGATAAATCAGGCATAGATCGCCCGATCGGCATGCTTAATCGCGCCTGAACTTTCCCGATACGGGGAAAATGACAAGTTGCCGCAGCCAAACGACGTTCATCGAGAAGGGTTTGTTAGCCCTGCTCTCGCATCGTGCCTCCAACGACATACAGGAGGTCCATGATGCTGAAGCGTAAATTCGACTACCTGGACGCCATTGCCCCCGCCGCGGACGCCGCCAAGCGTCCCGACCTGCGCATCGCCAACGATCACGACGCCCCCGTCTCCAGCGGCGCGCGCACCCTGCAATCGGAACTTGGCCGCGTCTTCGCCCAGGAAAACACCTGGTCGGTCCGCCGCACCGTCGCGATCGGCGTGATCTTCCACCTGGGCGTCTTCTGCGCCCTGGGCCTGGCCGCCGGCGGCGCCCTGACGGTGATCGGGCGGCAATAGAGGCGGCGAACGGACGCGCGGCTACCGCCGGACATAGGCCTGGCCGTCGTAGACGAGCTTGCCGGGCGCTTCGAAGCGAATGATCTGGCCTGTGAGTGGGATCAACTCGACCCGTACACTTTCCGGATTGGTGGCGGCCTCCGCCAGCGCGCGCATCGCGCCGGCCTTAACGATCATGCCGCCGGACTTCTCGGCGATGTCGATGCGGCCCATCGCAGGGTTCTCGTAGACACCGACATAGGTCCGCGTCGGCGCTCTCAGCGACCACGGGCGCGCGGCGCGCTCGGTCCGGCTGGTCGCCAGGCCCTTGAGCCGCTTGTCGCGGCGCGCGATCAGCGCCGCCAGCTCTGCGTCGTAATGGGCTTCGATATCGGGGCGGCTCGCGAAGCGATCGTAGACATAGTCGGCCACCAAATCGACCAGCTCGCCGGCCACGGCGTCCTCGTTGGCCATGACCGCCACGCCCAGGCCGCGCGCGGGCATGAATGAGACGTGGGCCCGCGATCCGGCGAAGTTGCCGAAATGATGGATCAGCGCCGCATCGCCATAACGACCGATCTGCCAGCCCAGGCCATAACCGTCGCGGACATAGGGGCCGAACGTGGTCTGCTGGGCGACCAGAGACCGGTGCGTGGAGGCGACCAGGCCCGGCGGAAACACACGATGGCCGTCCAAGACACCGTCGTTCAACTGGATCTCCAGCCAGCGGGCCATGTCGCGCGCGGTCGAGATCAGGCCGCCGGCCGACTGCATGGTGGCGTCGGTCTTTTGCAGCGGGCTCGGGGCGATGCGCCCGTCCAGGCCGGGCGTGTGACCGACCGCGACCCGCATCGTGCGCCGCGCCTGGTCGATCCGGGCCGTGGTGTGGCCCATCCCGGCCGGACCCAGGACCTCCTTGTCCACCATGGCGCGCCAGTCGCAACCGAAGTGGTCCTCGATCAGGGTGCTGGCCAGGTTGTAGCCGGTGTTGGTGTAGCGGAACGTTCCGTAGGGCTGGCCCTGGCGAGTGTCCGCCAGTAGAGCGCTCATGATCCTGGGCGTATGCTCGCCCGAATAGGCCGCGCGGAAGGCTATCGGTTCATTCTCGAGGCCCGAGCGGTGGCTCAGCATATCGTTCAGGCTGATCGAGGATGCGAGGTCGGCCGGCAAAGGGCTCTTGCCGATCCAGGTCTTGAGCGGGGCGTCGAGGGCGAGTTCCCCGCGTTCGGCCATGGCGGCGATCGATAGGGCGGTGAAGGCCTTGGTCGCCGAAGCGATGTAGAAGCCTGTGTCAGCGTCGACGGCTTTGCCGGTTCGCAGGTCCGCTAAGCCGTAGCCGGCCGTCATGACCACGTCGGGCCCCTGGACCGCAGCCACGGAGAGTCCAGGGACGACCTCGATCCGATCCATCGCCTTGCGGACGAAAGTGTCGATGTCCTTGACCTCGGGGCGAGCCTCTGGACTGGAGACCAAAAGGGCGATGGCTAAGAACGCGGCGACGGACATGATGGGAGCCTCCTAGAGGTTAGAGGCTTCGGCGGCGGTGTTTGGAGGCGCGCCCCGTGAAATTTCCGATCCAGGTTCCCGACTGACCTGACATGGCCCCTGGGTTCGGCGCGACGAATGTACGACTAGGGTCGAAAGCCGACGCTCCCTCCTTCACCCCCTCAGCAGCACCGTCGACGCCGTCACGTTCGGCCCCAGCCGCTTCAGGCCTTCGACAAGTTCGGCGGCGGCCTGTCGCAACGCCTCGATCGGCATCGGCTCCAGGCGCTCCAGCACGAACCACATGCGGGTCGTCCCGGCGCCGATGCGGGTGCGGACGCCCTGGCGCCAGTTCCATCGCCGGCAGGTCACGCCCTTGGCGTCGCGCCAGACGACCTCGCCGGGGTCGACGGGCTCGACCTTCGGCTGGCCGTCCCGCGTCGTATCGAACGGCTCGCCGCCGATGGCGCGGATCAGCGACGGCGCGCCGTCATAGACCGCCGCGTCCTCGCCGCCGACCGGGATCGCGTAGCGGACGCTGATGGCGTTGTAGAGGTCGACCACGGCGTTGACGGCGGGCAACTGGCCGTCCCGCAGCGCGCGGCTCCGCAGGGCCTCGGCCGAGCACGGCGTTCTTTGCGGCTTGGCCCCGAAGGCCCGATAGGCGTCGCGCCACGCCGCCAGATGCTCGTCGGCCCAGGGCGCGGCGTTCAGCGCCGCGCAGGCCTGGCTCAGCAGCGCGAGGCTGTGGGCGTCGCTCTCGGTGTTCGGGACGCTCTCGGCGAGAATGCTGAGCGCGGTGAAATCCGGACGCAGGGCGTGGATCTCGGGCGCGATGGTCGGAATGAACGACATCAGGTCCTCCCCGCTCAGGCGACCAGCGCGCCGCGCGCCAGGCTGGCGGCCAGGGCCAGCATCATGACGCCGACGGCGAGGTCGAGCACCTTCCAGGCGATCGGCCTGGCGAAGAGCGGCGCCAAGAAGCGCGCGCCGAAGCCAAGCGACGAGAACCAGGTCAGGCTGGCCAGCGCCGCGCCGGCCATGAACAGCGGCCGCTCCATCGGCGGCAGGCTCGCCCCGACCGCTCCCATGAGCATGACCGTATCGATGTAGACGTGAGGATTCAGGAAGGTGAAGGCCGCCGTCCCGGCCAGGGCCGCGCCCAAGGTCAGGCCCGCTTCGCGGCTCACGACCAGGGCGGCCGGCCTGGCCGCCCGGCGCAAGGCCGAGACGCCGTACCAGCTCAGGAAGACCGCGCCCCCCAGGCTGAGCACGCGCGACAGGCTCGGGACCAGCGCCAGAACACCGCCGAGGCCGCTGACGCCGGCCACGATCAGGGTCGCGTCGGCCAGGGCGCAGAAGAGCACGATGGGCGCGACGTGCTCGCGCTTGAGCCCCTGGCGCAGCACGAACATGTTCTGGGCGCCGATCGCGATGATCAGCCCGGCGGAGAGAACGAAGCCCTTGGTGAAGGCGGGAAGAAGCGCGTCGGTCATGGGCGACTTGATGCCCGCCGCGCCCAGTGTAGTCTAACTCAGGTTTCTAAGCCTGATTTAGGAAGCCTAATGCTGGACTACGCCTCCTTGGCGGCCGTGGCCGCCGTCGCCCGTGAAGGCAGTTTCGAGCGCGCCGCCGTCGCGCTCGGCGTGACGCCCTCGGCGGTCTCGCAGCGCGTGAAGGGACTGGAGGAACGGGTCGGCGCGATCCTGCTGACCCGAGGCGCGCCCTGCCGGCCGACCGAGATCGGCGTCAAGCTCTGCGCCCATGTCGAACAGGTGCGGCTTCTGGAAAGCGAGGTCATCGGCGACCTGCCAGGCCTCGCCGGTCCGGCCCTGGAGCCCTCCACCATCCGGGTGGCGGTCAACGCCGACAGCGTCAGCACGTGGTTTCCGCAGGCCGCCGCCGCCTTCGCGGCCGAGACCGGGGCGATGCTGGACCTGGTCCTCGAGGACGAGGCCCATACGGCCGATCGCCTCCGGTCCGGCGAGGTGCTGGCCGCCGTGACCGCCGATCCGGCGCCGGTTTCCGGCTGCAAGACCTATCCGCTGGGGACCATTCACTACCAGGCGGTGGCCAGCCCGGCGTACATGGCGCGCTTCTTCGCCGGCGGCGTGGACGCCGACAGCCTCCAGACCGCGCCCATCCTGCGCTTCGATCGGCGCGACCAGTTGCAGGCCCAATGGGTGCGCGAGGCCTGGGGCGTCGAGATTTCCCCGCCGACGCACTGGGCGCCGTCTACGCCGGGGATGCTGGACATGACCCTGGCGGGACTGGGCTGGGCGACGACGCCCGAGGTGCTGGCCGCGCCGCTCCTGGCCGACGGACGCCTGGTCGAGCTGCCGCCGGGGCAGCGCATTTCGGTGTCCCTCTACTGGCAGCGCACGCGGCTGTCGGCCCGGCTGCTGGACCGCCTGACCCACGCCATCCGGACAACCGCGGCGGAAACCTTGGCGCCCCCGGCCTAGAGCGCGCCCGCCACCGCGCTCAGCAGGGTCCGGTCGTCGAACGGCTTGCGCAGCACGGCCGCGCCGCTGATGCCGTCCAGGGCCAGGGTGTCGTAGTAGCCGCTGACGAACAGGATCGGCAGTTCCGGCAGGCTCCGCTGCAGCCGCCGCCCGACCTCGTCGCCGTTCATGCCCGGCATCAGGAAGTCGACGACCGCGACGTCCGGCTTGACCTCGTCCAGCTTGGCCAGCCCCTGGTGACCGTCGGACGCCTCGACGACATTGTAGCCGGCGCCCTTCAGGGTCTCGACCAGCACGGCGCGGACGCTGTCGTCGTCGTCGATCACCAGCACGACCTGGCCTTCGCCCTCGACCACCTCGAGCGGGCGATCCTCGGTCTCGACCACGGACGCCCTGGGCGCCTCGGCTCGCTTCAGGCGCAGCTCGATCGTCGCGCCGGCGCCCGGCGCGCTGTCGATGCGCAGGGTCCCGCCGCACTGGGTGACGAAGCCGTAGACCTGGGCCAGGCCGAGGCCCGTGCCCTTGCCGCGCTCCTTGGTGGTGAAGAACGGCTCGACCGCCTGGCGGGCCACCTCGGGGGTCATGCCCATGCCGGTGTCGGTGACGCGGACCAGCACGTGGTCGGCGCCGTCGGCGCGGCTCTCGATCCGCAGCGCGCCGCCGTCGGGCATGGCGTCGCGGGCGTTCAGCGCCAGATTCAGGATCGCCAGCTCCAACTGGTCGGGATCGGTCAGGACGAAGGCCTCGTGGCCGTCCAGCGCGACGTCCATGGCGATCGCCGGCGGCAAGGCGGTGCGAACCAGCTCGCGGGCCTTTTCCAGCACCTGATCCAAAGGGGCGGGCTGGATGTTCAGCTTCTGGGTCCGCGAGAAGGCCAGCAGCTGGCTGGTCAGCTTCGAGCCCTTGTCGGCGGCCGAGGCGGCGCTGTCGACGAAGCGCCAGCCCGGATGGTCCTCGGAGATCCGCTTGGCCAGCAGCTGCAGATTGCCGACGATGGCCATCAGGAGGTTGTTGAAGTCGTGGGCGATGCCGCCCGTCAGCTGGCCCACGGCCTCCATCTTCTGGGCCTGGCGCAGGGCGTCCTGGGTGGCCGACAGGTCAAGCTGCAGGCGCAGGCGCGCCGAGATGTCCTGGGCGTGATGGAAGGCGCCGATGATCCGGCCGGTCTCGTCGCGCAGCGGCGCGTACCAGATCTCCCAGTAGGGCCGGTCCAGATTGGGATCGCCGAACTCCTCGACGACGCTGAACACCTCGCCGGTCAGGGCCCGGGCCATGAAGCCGCGGATGGTCGGCGCCTGCTCGGGCAGGAAGAGATCGGGAAAGACGTCGCCCAGCTTCACCCGATATCCGTAGATCCGGAAGAACTCGTCGCTGTGGGCCTGGTTGAAGCCGATCAGCCGGAAGTCATGATCGAACGCGCAGATCGGCGAGCGATCCGACTGGCCGATGATCTCCCAGAGCTTGTCCTTAACGACCGCGCCCATTCGTCTCCTGGAAGTGCTCGGGACCAAGACGCGCCCCATGGTTGCAGTTTAGACGGCGGGATGCGGCCCCGCCAAGAGTGATCACGCTACCAGTCGCCTGCGCCAAACAGTCGCAGGATGGTCAGCCCTGATCGCCCGAGACCTCGGCCGGACTGGAGGTCGGCGAACCGCTCTTCAGGTCCAGATAGTCGGTGAACGGCAGGCGGTAGGCGCGGTCGAAGAACTCGGCCTGGAAGCGGAAAGGCAGGTTGGCGTCGCTGTTCCACAGCATGACCACGCCGGTCTTCGTCGCCGGATCGAACATCATGGTCGAGCGGTAACCCGACACGCCGCCGCTGTGGCCGATCAGGTGGTGGCCCTTGTAGTCGAAGCTGCGCATGCCCAGGCCGTAGCCGGGGCTCTTCAGCTCGCGGGCGATGTTCAGGCGGCCATAGGGGCGGCCGGTGGCGACGCGGGGGCGCTGCACCGCGTCCAGCACCGCCGGCGGCAGGACGTCCGGCCGCAGTCCCATCTGGGCCTGCATCCAGATGGCCAGGTCCACGATCGTCGAATTGACCCCGGCGGCGGCCGGCACGCGGTAATAGGCCTCTGACAGCTTCAGCTCGGCGCCGTGGCGGTGCGGCCGGGCCCAGTGGGCGGCGGAGGTCAGGCCCGCCATGCCGACCGAGGCGCCGGTCATGCCCAGCGGTCCGAACACGCGGTTCTTGACCGCCACCGCGTAGGGCGCGCCCGTACGAGCGGCGATGACCTCGCTGATCGTGTCGTAGGCGATGTTCTGGTAGGTGTGGCAGGTGCCCGGCGGGCAGACCGGCTTCAGCCCGCCCAGCGCGTTCCGGATCCGGGCCGGGTCCTGCCCATCCTCCAGCTGGCCGTCATAGGCGTTCTTGCCCAGGCCCGTGCGCTGCGACAGCAGCTGCTCGACCGTCAGGTTGTTCTGGGCGTCGCCGGGCAGACGCAGGCTGGTGTTGAAAGTCGCCACCGGATCGGACAGCGAGAAGGTCCCCTCGTCGGCGAGGCGGGCGCTCAGCGTGCCGGCGATGGTCTTGGACAGCGAGGCCCAGCGGAACACGGTGCGGGCGTCGACCGGCTCGCCGTCGCGGGTCGCCGTGACGCCGTAGCCCTTCACGAAGGCCAGGCGGCCGTTCTCGACGACGGCGACGGCCAGCCCTTCCATCGAGCGGTCCGTCATCATCGCCCGGATGCGGCCGTCCAGCGCCGGATAGTCGATGCTGCCATGCCAGTCGGCCGGGGTCTCGGGCAGCCGGGCCGCCTCCGCCGTAGCGGCCGGACCGACCTTCGGCGCCTTGTCCTTGGCGCGCGGCAGCAGCACCGCCCCGACGATGACCAGCAGCACCCCGCCGGCGATCAGCCATTGCGCGTGCCGCTTCCGGCCTATGACGTTTTCCGTCCCGACTTCCGACACCGCCGCCCGTACTCTTGCAAACCGTCCTGGATCGCGGGCGCGACTCGCGCGCGCCGCCTCCCGTCTTCTAGGCAGGTTCGCAGACGCTGTGGGGCGAAAATGCGGGCGGCTACTCGAAGAGGGCCGCGTAGAGGTCGCGGGCGTTCACGGGCTTCTCGACCCAGCCGGTCATGCCCGCCGCGCGGCAGGCGGCGACCTCCTCGGGCGAGACCGCGCCGGTGACGGCGATGACGGGCGTGGCCTTGTTCGCCCGGCTGGCGCGCAGGCGGCGGGTGGCCTCCAGCCCGTCGACGCCGGGCATGCGCACGTCCATCAGGATGGCGTCGAACACGTTGCGCTCGGCCATGGCCAAGGCGGTCAGGGCGTCCTCGGCCGTCTCGACCCGCGCGCCGAACGCCTCCAGCATCTGGCGCAGGGCCCGGCGGTTGATGTCGTGGTCGTCGACCACCAGGATCAGCGGCGCCTCGGCGCGAACGGCCAGGGCCTGGGCTTCGTGGGGCTCGGGCGCGGCGGGCGCGACGCCGGGCGGGGTCGGCAGGCGCAGGGTGAAGCGGGCGCCGCCCTCGGCCGTGTTGGCCGCCCACAGCTCGCCGCCCATCAGCCGGGCGAGGTCGCGGCTGATCGCCAGGCCCAGGCCCGTGCCGCCGAAGGCGCGGGCGGTCTCCACGCCGGCCTGCTCATAGGGGCTGAACAGGCGCTCGATCTGGTCTTCCGAGAGGCCCGGCCCGGTGTCGCGGACGTCGATGCCGATCATCTCCGGTCCCTTGACCCGGACGCCGACCGTCACCGCGCCCTCGGCCGTGAACTTGATGGCGTTGCTGAGCAGGTTGTTCAGCACCTGGCGCACCCGCATCGGGTCGCCGCGCACCCATTGCGGCAGGAGTTCAGCGCCCTCCAGCTCCAGACGGACGCCCTTGGCCTCGGCCGCCTTGCGCCAGAAGTCGAGGGCGTCGCTGACCAGGACGCGCAGGTCGTGGTCGACCACCTCGACGCCCATGTGGCCGGCCTCGATCTTGGAGAGGTCCAGCAAGTCGTTCAGCAGGGTGCGCATCATCACGCCGGCGTCGGCGATCAGGGCGGCGTTGGCCACCGAAGCCCCCGGACGACCGCTCTCCAGGGCTTCAGCGCCGTTCAGGATGGCGTTGATCGGCGTGCGCAGTTCGTGGCTGACCATGGCGACGAAGGCGGACTTGGCCGCGGTCTGGGCCTCGGCGGCGCGTCGCGCCGTCCGCTCGGCCTCCAGGGTCCGTCGCGACCACAGGAACACCAGCGCCACCGTCAGGCAGAACAGCCCGACGCCGGCGGTGAAGAACGGCATGACCGGATCGTGGATCCCGCCCGCGACCAGGGGCGTGATCAGCACATAGGCCAGATGGGGCGTGGCCGACGCGGCGAAGGCGGTCAGGCAGCCCTCGGCGCCCATCAGCGCGGTGATGATCGATCCGGAGAGCAACAGCACCGCCCCGGCGGCCCCGACCGGCGTGCCGGTCGCCCAGACCGGGATCGCCAGCCAGCCGAACACGACCGCCAGCGCGAAATCCGCCATCAGGTTCAGGGTGACCGTCCCGCGCCCCGGCCTGGCCCGGCGCAGGAAGTTGTTCAACGCCAGGACCTCGCTCACCTGGACGATCAGGTAGAGGACCGACCAGCCGAACACGAAGTTCATGCCCGGCTTCACCAGCGCCAGGGCGGCCAACACCAGGACGACGAACAGCCTGAGGGAGACCTGCTTGCGTCGTGACACAGCGGCCGGCCGGTACGCGACCGCCAGATTCTCCCAGAACGCACCCAACGCGACCCCCTACTCGACGCGCCCGCCCTCCCCAAAGGGCGAAAGCCTCGCCGCAGTACGCCAGCAAACCTTTGCACGGCGTTTACCAGAACTCGATCCGGGTTCAAAAACCCGAGGCTCCTTAAGGAAGCCGCGCTCTGGTGGGTCGTCCTATTCGGCCCGAGGCGCGCGGCGCACCTCGACCACGCGGACCTTGGCGCCGTCCAGCACCAGGGCCAGCTCGCCGCGCTTGATCTTCAGGGCGTCGGCTCCGAAGGCGTCGCGGCGCCAACCGGCCAGGGCCGGGGTGGCGGCGTTGTCGTCGGCGGCGATCTTCTCCAGGTCCGAGACCGTGGCGATCAGCTTGGAGGCCACGCCGGCCTCTTCCGCGCGCGCCTTCAGCAGCACCTTGAGCAGCTCGACCACGGCGCCGGCGTTCTGGGGCGGCGGCGGACCGGGCTTGTCGACGACCGGGGCGTAGCCTTCCGGATCGGCCAGGGCGGCCTTGATCGCGGCCAGCAGGTCGGGACCGAACTTGCTGCCGCCGAAGCCCTTGGGCACGCCGCGCAGGTTGTTCAGCGCCTCCAGGCTGGTGGGCGCCTGGGTGGCCAGCTCGTCGATGGCCTCGTCCTTGAGGATCCGGCCGCGCGGCTGGTCGCGGTTCTGGGCGGTGCGCTCGCGCCAGGCGGCGACCGCCTTGAACACGGCCAGGTACTTCGGCGCGGTCTTGCGCGGGCGCAGGCGGCGCCAGGCCTTTTCCGGATCGACGTCATAGGCGGCCGGATCCGAGATGGCGGTCATCTCTTCCTCGACCCAGGCCAGACGGCCCGAGGTCTCCAGGCGTTCGCGCAGAATCGGGAACAGCGCCGCCAGGTGGGTGACGTCGGCCAGGGCGTAGGTCAGCTGGGCGTCGGTCAGCGGCCGTCGGGCCCAGTCGGTGAACCGGCTGGACTTGTCCAGCTCGATACGCAGCATCTGGCGGACCAGGGCGTCATAGGCGATCTGCTCGCCGAACCCCGCCGCCATGCCGGCGACCTGGGTGTCGAACAGCGGACGCGGCATAGCCTTGAGATTGTTGAAGATCTCGACGTCCTGGCGGGCGGCGTGGAACACCTTGAGGATGCTCGTATCGCGCATCACCGCCAGCAGGGGCTCCAGATCGATGTCGTCCGCGAGCGGGTCGATGACGGCTTCGTGCGTGGGCGACGCGACCTGGATCAGGCACAACTTGGGCCAGTAGGTCGTCTCGCGCATGAACTCCGTGTCCACGGCGACGAAAGGCTCGCCCGCGAGTGCATTACAAAACGCCGCCAGCTCGGCGGTGGTGGTGATCGGCTTCATCCGCTGCTAATAGCCTCGCGCACCCCCGAGTCTGCAAGCGTCAAGACGCGCTCACCGTACCCGGGAAGCAAATTTTCCGCGTGTTCGGAGGATCTTACCCTCCTCCGACAGACGAAAGAGCGAGCGCCAGAGCGACCATGAGCGATCTGCCCAACGGCCTTACCTACGCCCAGGCGGGTGTCGACATCGACGCGGGCAATGCGCTCGTGGACGCCATCAAGCCCCTGGCCAAGGCCACCCGCCGCCCTGGCGCGGAAGCCAGCCTGGGCGGTTTCGGCGCCCTGTTCGACCTGAAGGCGGCCGGCTACGAGGACGCCCTGCTGGTCACCACGACCGACGGCGTCGGCACCAAGCTGCGGATCGCCATCGACGCGGGCATGCACGCCACGGTCGGGATCGACCTGGTGGCCATGTGCGTCAACGACCTGCTGGCGCAAGGCGCCGAGCCGCTGATGTTCCTGGACTACTTCGCCACCGGCAAGCTGGACGTCGAGACCGCCAAGAGCGTGGTCGCCGGCATCGCCGACGGCTGCAAGCTGGCCGGCGCGGCCCTGGTGGGCGGCGAGACGGCGGAAATGCCGGGCATGTACGGCGACGGCGAGTACGACCTGGCCGGCTTCTCGGTCGGCGCGGTGGAACGCGACGGCGTCCTGCCCAAGCTGGACAAGCAGCGGGCCGGCGACATCATCATCGGCCTGGGCTCGTCGGGTCCGCACTCCAATGGCTATTCGCTGGTGCGCCGGGTGGTCGAGCGCTCGGGCCTGGCCTGGGACGCCCCCTGCCCGTTCGAAGACGGCAAGACTCTGGCCGAGGCCCTGATGGCCCCGACCCGCATCTATGTGAAGTCGCTGCTGCCCCTGCTGCAGTCGGGTCGCGTCAAGGGCGGCGCCCACATCACCGGCGGCGGCCTGATCGAGAACCCGCCGCGCGCCATCGCCGAAGGCCTGGCCGCCGAGTTCGACTGGAACGCCTGGGCGACGCCCCCCGTGTTCGAATGGCTGGCCCAGGTCGGCGGCGTCTCCGAGCACGAGATGCGCCGCACCTTCAATTGCGGGGTCGGCTTCATCATCATCGTCGCGCAAGCCGACGCCGAGCCGGTCCTGGCCGCCCTGCTGAACGCCGGCGAGGACGCCTTCATCTGCGGCCAGCTGGTCAAGGCGTAATGCAGGCCAAGACCAAGGTCGCCGTCCTGATCTCGGGCCGGGGCTCCAACATGGAGGCCCTGGTCCGTGCGGCGGCGGCCCCCGGCTGCCCGTTCGAGATCGCCCTGGTCCTGGCCAACAAGCCGGACGCCGGCGGCCTGGCGATCGCCGCCGAGGCCGGGGTCGAGGCGCTGTGCGTCGATCAGAAGCCGTTCGGCAAGGACCGCGAGGCCCACGAACGGGCCATCGACGCGGCCCTGCGCGCGCGCCGGATCGAGGTGATCGCCCTGGCCGGCTACATGCGGATCCTCACCCCGTTCCTGGTCGACGCCTGGGCGGGCCGGATGCTGAACATCCACCCGTCCCTGCTGCCCGCCTATCCGGGCCTGGACACCCACGCCCGCGCCATCGCGGCCGGCGAGGTCGAGGCCGGCTGCACCGTCCACCTAGTCACCGCCGGGGTCGACGAGGGTCCGATCCTGGGCCAGGCCCGCGTGCCAATCCTGCCCGACGACGACGACCATAAGCTGGCCGCGCGGGTGCTGGAGCAGGAACACAGGCTGTACGCCGACACCCTGGCCGCCTTCGTCAAGACGCTCTAGGACCCATTTCCGGGCGCGCGGCGCGAAGCGGAATTCCTCTAGGGCGCGACGACGACGTCCGAAGCGACGTCGAAGTATCGGTTGGACTGCTCGTCCCAGGCGTATTCCGCGCTGCCGATCTGCGCCCGGTCATAGCTGGGAGAGCCCTTGAACCGATCTTTCGAGACATCGGCTTGGAACACCTTGGCCATGGGGTCGTAGCGGACGATCGTCCAGGGCACGGGATGGTACTTCCCGGACCCGCCGATTAATCCTGGCGCCTCGACGACCAGGAACTCGATCCGCCCCGTGTCGAGATCGATGAAGGTCTCGCGAATGAGGCCGAGCTTCGCGCCGCCCTGCCCGATCAGATCCTGGTCCAGGATGTCCTTGCTCTTCGTCAGCGGCATGGGGCCCTCGCGCTTGTGGTTCGTTGTCGTTTCTCCAGGAGATAGCGTGTTCGCCGGCCACAGGTTTCCTGGCCCTTGTCACCGGGCGTCTCGCCAAGGCCTGATCCTGGCGTGAGACCCCGTGTCACAGGTTGTAAAGGCTAGCGGGTCAGAACTTTGTCACCATGTGCGGCGATGATGCCGTTCATGGACGCCTGGATCGCCGATCTCTTCAAAGTGGCCGCTGACAACGCCGGTTTCGCCGGCGCGGTCCTGTTCGCCATGACCTTGCTGGAGGCCCTGCTGATCGTGGGCCTGCTGATCCCGATCCTGGGCGTCATGCTGGCCGCCGGGGCCCTGGTGGCCCAGGGCGCACTGCATCCGGTCGAGGCGATCCTGTGGTGCAGCGCCGGCGCGGCCGTCGGCGACGCCCTCTCCTACCTGATGGGCCGTGGCCTGGGCGGCCGCCGGGCGACCCGCCTGCTGTTCGCCGGCCCTTCGGACAAGAAAAAGGGCCGCCGGCTGCTCGCGCGCGCCAAGCTCCTGACCCGCCGCCACGGCGTGCTGGCCATCGCCGCGGCCCGCTATCTGGGTCCGGCCCGGCCCTTTATTCCCATTCTGGCGGGCATGTCGCGCACGCGCGGCTGGAGCTTCCAGCTGGCCAACGTCCTGTCGGCCCCGATCTGGGTGATCTCACTGCTGGCGCCCGGCTACCTGGCCGCGCGGAACCTAAAGATGTTCGGTAGCAATCCGGCCCTGGCCAGCGGCCTGGCCCTGGGCGTGATCCTCGCCGTCGGGCTGGGCGTGCTGTGGGTCAAGCGCGCCAGACGCGTCCGCGCCGCCTAGCGTCCTCAGACCGACCGCCAGCGCCGCTCGGCCCAGAGCGCGCCGCCCGTGACCACGGCCACGGCCAGCCACAGGGCGGCGGCGCCGATCGTCACATAGGTCAGGGCTCCCAGCGCGCCGCCGGCCGCCAGACCCGTCCACAGCAGCACGTAGCGCGGCCAGTCCGAGGGCTCGCCGCCGACCAGGGCCCCAGCGATGCGCTGGCCGGCCTTGACCAGGGCGCCGGTCATGTAGGTCAGACCCACGGCCACGTCGCCATTGCGCTGGAAGACGGCGTTCTCGGCTCCCATGGCCATGGCCACGGCCGTCACGCCGGCGGTGTCGAAGCCCAGCGCCAGCAGGCCCGCGCCCGCCGCCAGCAACACGGCCTCCAGCGCCAGGACCGGCGAGCGCCGGTTCTCGCCACACGCCCGCGCCGTCAGGGCGCCCAGCACCACCCCGCCCACGAACGAGCCCACCAGGGTCACGACCGTCAGCACCGCGTGCCAGTTGCCGGTCGCCAGGCCCACGCCCAGCCGCGTGGAGTTGCCGCTCATGAACGAGACGAAGAACCCGCCCAGCTTCAGGAAGCCGATCGCGTCGACATAGCCGGCCACGCCGGCCAGCACGACCGCCAGCGCCACCTCGCCTCGCTCGTAGTGTTTCACCCGAACGCCCCGCCACAAAAGAAAACGGCCGGATCGTCACCGATCCGGCCGCTCGCCGTCACTAGAAAAGTCTGGCTGGGATCAGCCGACGATTTCGTCGTCGGTGAAGAACTGGGCGATTTCGATGCCCGCGTTCTCCAGGCTGTCCGAGCCGTGGACCGAGTTTTCGCCGATCGACAGGGCGAATTGCTTGCGGATGGTGCCTTCGTCGGCGTTGGCCGGGTTGGTGGCGCCCATGACTTCACGGTACTTCAGAACCGCGTTGTCGCCTTGCAGAACCTGGACGACGACCGGCTCGGCGGTCATCTGGGCCACGAGTTCGCCGTAGAACGGACGCTCGGCGTGCACTTCGTAGAACTTCTTGGCTTGGGCTTCGGTCAGCTTCACGCGACGCTGAGCGACGATGCGCAGGCCGGCGGCCTCGATCACAGCGTTGATGGCGCCGGTCAGGTTACGACGGGTGGCGTCCGGCTTGATGATCGAGAAGGTGCGTTCGGTCACGAGAGATCTCACACAAGAGTTGTGAATTGGGAGGTTGCGGGCTTATAGCCGTGCGCCTCCTCCCCGCCAACCCCGCCGCGTAACCTTCACAAAAATGCTTCAGATCAACGACCTGACGTTCAACGCCTGGGGACGGAAGTTCTTCGACCACGCCAGCGTCAGCCTCCCGCCCGGCGCCAAGGTCGGCCTGATCGGCCGCAACGGCGTGGGCAAGTCCACCCTGTTCAAGCTGATCCTGGGCCAGCTGCACGCCGGCGACGACGAGATCAGCCTGCCAAAGGCCGCGCGGATCGGTTCGGTGGACCAGGAGCACCCAGCCACGCCCTTCACCTTGCTGGAGACGGTGCTTGAGGCCGACGAGGAACGCCACGGCCTGCTGACCCGGCTGGAAACGGCCGATCCCGAGGAGATGGGCGAGATCTGGGGCCGCCTGATCGAGATCGATTCCGACGCCGCCCCGGCCAAGGCCTCCGAAATCCTGGTAGGCCTGGGCTTCAGCCAGGACGACCTGACCCGGCCGATGAGCGAGTTCTCGGGCGGCTGGCGCATGCGCGTGGCCCTGGCCGCGGCGCTGTTCGCCGAGCCCGACATGCTGCTGCTGGACGAACCGACCAACTATCTCGACCTGGAAGGCGCGCTGTGGCTGGAGGCCCGCCTCCAGAAGTATCCGCACACCGCCCTGATCGTCAGCCACGACCGCGAGCTGCTCAACAACAGCTGCACCCACATGCTGCACCTGGCCGGCGGCAAGCTGGAGCTCTATGTGGGCGGCTACGACGACTTCGAGAAGCGCCGCGCCGAGAAGGCCCGCCTGCAGCTGTCCGCCAAGGCCAAGCAGGACGCCGAGCGCGCCCACCTGCAGGCCTTCGTCGACCGCTTCAAGGCCAAGGCCTCAAAAGCTGCGCAGGCGCAATCCCGTATGAAGCGCCTGGCCAAGATGGAGCCGGTGAGCACCACCATCGAGGAGCGCGTCGCCCCCTTCACCCTGCCCTCGCCGCCGCGCCCCCTGCCCCCGCCGCTGATCCGACTGGAAAAGGCGTCGGTCGGCTATGAGCAAGGCCGCGCGATCCTCAAGAACCTCAACCTGCGGATGGACCTGGACGACCGCATCGGTCTGCTGGGCGTCAACGGCGCGGGCAAGTCGACCTTCGCCAAGATGATCGCCGGCGCCCTGGGCGTGCAGGCCGGCGAGTTCCACCGCGACAAGAAGATGAAGGTCGGCTGGTTCCACCAGCACCAGATCGAGGCGATGGATCCCGAGGACACGCCGCTGGAAATCATCCGTCGGGCCATGCCGGAAGCCTCGGAAAGCTCGCGCCGCTCGAAACTGGCCCAGTTCGGCCTGGGCTTCGAGAAACAGGAGACCAAGGTCGACAGCCTCTCGGGAGGCGAGCGCGCGCGCCTGCTGCTGAACCTGGTGGCGATGGACGCGCCGCACATGCTGATCCTGGACGAACCGACCAACCACCTGGACATCGACAGCCGCCGGGCCCTGCTGGACGCCCTGAACGACTACATGGGCGCGGTGATCCTGATCACCCACGACCGCTCGCTGATGGAGCTGGTCGCCGACCGCCTGTGGCTGGCCGCCGACGGCACGGTGAAGCCGTTCGACGGCGACATGGACGACTACGCCAAGTTCGTGCTGGAGCGCGCCAAGCAGGCGGTGAAGCCGACCCAGGTCGCCCGCGAGCCCGAACCCGCCGCCGCTTCCGCGCCGAAGAAGACCGCCGTCGAGCCGCTGCGCCGCAAGGTCGACGCCGCCGAACAGGCCATGACCCGATGCGCGCGCAACCTGGCCGAACTGGACGCCCAGCTCGCCGATCCGGACCTCTATGTGAAGACTCCTGCCAAGGTCGCGGAGCTGACCAAGCGCCGCGACAACGCCAAGGCCAAGCTGGACGAGGCCGAGGAAGCCTGGATGAACCTGGCTGAAGAACTGTCGCTGGCGGAGGCCTGAACGCCTCTCTCCCTCAAGGAGAGGGTAAACGGTCCTAAACCATGAAGTTTAGTGGTTAAGCGACATCTCGCGTTCATGGTGTGCGACATGACAACGCACCCCGCACGCAATCACATCGTCGCGAACCCCGAAGGCCTGTCGGCCGACGTGGTGCTGGACGCCTTCGCCCAATGGGTGAACGATCGCATCGGCGAAGCCATGCGTATTGAGATGGATCTGGCGTTCCGCGACCGTCCGTTCGACATCGAGATCGGCCGCACGCCGGCGCTCGTGGGCTGGGAACACAAGTTCATCCCGCCGGGCGCGCCGAGCCCCAAGGGCAAGATGTGGACCGTCTACCGCCTGCACGATCAGGAAGGCCGCCCGGCCCACCTGCCGCACTCGGGCGACCTGGTCGAGGACATGACGCCGCTTCTGGGCGAGCTGGGCTATCTGGGCGTCTTCGACGGCCAGCCGGCGATGTTCCCCGGCGTGGGCAAGCGCTAGCTAGCGTTCCCGTCGCGTCCTGGGCTCGTCGTCGAGCGAGCGGATATAGGCCGTGACGTCGGCGATCTGGATCGCCGTCATCGCCTTGGGCGGCATGGCGTAGTGCCCCACCGAGGCGATCGTCTCCAATTCCCAATCCAGCCGGTAGTCGGCGTATTTGCGGCTCACCTCGCCGAACGGCGGGGCCTGCATGCGCGGGCTGACGCCGTCCTTGGTGATCGCGTGGCATCCGGCGCATTCCCGCGTCGCGAACGCCGCGCCCCGGGCCGGAGAGCCCGACTGCTCGCCCGGCCGCTCGACGCCGCCGCGCGCCTGCCCCAGCGCCAGACCGCCCGCCGCGATCGCCAAGACCGTTCCCATCATCACCGCGCGCCACATGCCAGCGTCTCCCGTTCGCGGCGATGATCGCCCGGATGACCGGCGACGCCAGTTCGGGATTCTGCTTAGGCGGTCGCCGGACGGGGCGCGGCCAAGGCCGTCGCCAGGGTCGACAGCAGGGACAGCACGGTCAGCGGCTTGGGCGTCGCACCGTCGAACACCGGATCCAGCGGACCCGAGCGGACGTCGGCCGAGAAGGCGATGATCGGCGAGCGGGCGCTGGGTCCCTCCTCCGCGCGGATCCGCTGGGCGGCCGCGACGCCGTCCAGGCGTGGCATGCGCAGATCCATCAGAATGGCGTCGAACGGCGCGGCGGCCGCCGCGGCGACACCCTCTTCCCCGTCCACGGCCTCGGCCACTTCGACCCCGACCGCCTCCAGCACCGAACGGACCAGTTCGCGATTGCCGGCGTTGTCGTCGACGACCAGCACCCGGCTGCCCGGCGGCGGCAACGGAATATCGTCCTCGCCGCCCGCCTCGTCGGCGTCGTCGCCGGGACCGGTCTGAGCCGGGATCTCGAACCAGAAGCGCGCCCCCTGGCCCAGGGTGCTCTCGACCCCGATGTCGCCACCCATCAGCTCGATCAGCCCGCGCGAGATGGCCAGGCCCAGCCCGGTGCCGCCGTGCTCGCGGGTCAGGGCCGCGTCGATCTGGGCGAAGCGGGCGAAGATCAGCGCCTGGTCTTGCTGGGTGACGCCGGGCCCGGTATCGGTGACGCTGACCCGCAGGCGGCCGGCCTGGACGTCATAGTCGGTCTCGAGACGCACCTCGCCGACCTCGGTGAACTTCACGGCGTTGCCGACCAGGTTCAACAGCACCTGCCGCACCCGCTCGGGATCGAGGCGCAGCTCCGGCGGCGCGACCTCGTCGCCCACGGCGCGCAGCACCAGGTTCTTGGCGGCCGCGTCGGCCGCCAGCATCTCCAGCACCTCGGACACCAGGTCGGCGATCGCCACCGGGCGCGGGTTCAAGGTGATGCGCCCCTGCTCCAGCCGCGAGAAATCGAGAATATCGTTGATCGTCGCCAGCAGGGTGCGGCCGCCCGTGGCGATGCGGTCAACATAGCGCCGGCCGCGCGGGCTCAGGTCCGGCTCGTCGGCCAGCAGGTTGGCGAAGCCGATCACGGCGGTCAGGGGCGTACGCAGCTCGTGGCTCATATTGGCCAGGAACTCGCCCTTCACGGCCGCGGCGGCCTCGGCCTCGGCCCGCGCGGCGCGCAGGTCCATCTCCAGGGTCTTGCGGGCGGTGACGTCGCGGATGATGTCGGTGATGCCCGTGGGCTCGCCCGTGACCGGGTCGCAGGCCAGGGTCGGCCGCGACTCCAGCCAGATCATCCGTCCGTCCTTGCGGAAGGCGCGATACTCGACCGTCTCGGCCGGCGGAGCGGTGACACCCTTGGGACAGTTGCGCTGCACCTCGACCACGCGCCGGATCGTGGCTCGATCCTCGTCGAGCAGGATCTTCAGATATTCCGCGCCCAGCAGTTCTTCCGGCTCGTAGCCCAGGATCGCCCGGGCGGCGGGCGAGACATAGGTCATCTGCCCGTTCAGATCGCTGTGGGCGATGATGTCGAGGGCGCTTTCGGCCAGCAGGCGATAGCGGGCCTCGCTGCGTTCGGCCGCCGCGCGGGTCTCGACCACATGGGCCAGGATGGCGCGACGCTGGCGCTGGAAGGCGGCGACCGGCAGGCTGACGAAGGTCGAGACGGCCAGGAACAGCTGCAGCACCGTCGACTGCGTGTCCGTGCCGGCCAGGATCAGGTGGATAGGCCCTCGGCCGGAGATGGTCAGGACCATGGCGATCGCCGCCACCAGGGCCGAACTCAGAGCCGCGCCCAGCACCTCCTGGCGCCAGGCCGCCAGCAGCATGGCCGGCGGCACCAGGAACAGCAGCGGGTACTTGGTCTGGGCGAAGACCACGGCCGTCATCAGGCAGCAGATCACGATCGACAGCACGCCGTCGCGCGACAGCGGCCGCTCGCGCAGATAGAGCCCCGCCTTGAAGAACACCACCAGGCACGGGCCGATGGTCAGCATGCCCAGGATGTCGTTCAGCACCCAGCCGAGAACATTGGTCAGCAGGTCGCCGCCAACGATCAGGGTGTGGATCGACGACGCGGCCGTGCCCGCCACCATCGGGGCCATGAAGCCGCCCAGCAGCACGAAGGCCATCATGTCGCGCGGCCGGCCCAGGTCGATCATCTCGCCCGTCACCCGCCGCACGGCGACCGCCGCCAGCAGCGCCTCGGAGAGGTTCAGGGTGACCAGGATGACGTTGACCAGCGGGCTGTCGCCGGCGTGCGCCCCGGCCGTCAGGGCGCCGACCGCCGCCCCGGCCATCAGCGCGGGCCAGCGCCGCGACGGCGACGACAGCAGGCAGGCGGCCAGGAAGCCGTTCGACAGCCAGATCGGGGTCAGGTGATCGTAGGCGCGCGGGACCTCGACGCAGAGATAGGCCAGGAACGCGAAGCCTATGGCGACGCCCAGCGCAGCCAACAGCGTGGCCGCCAGGTCGTCACGGGTCTTGGGTCCGATCGTCGGCTGGTCGACCATGCTTTGGAACCGGCCGGTCACGAATCTCCGGCTGTCCGAGTTATTTCATCTCAAACGCACGGAAGCCACAAAAGCTTGTCGCGGCGGCGATTCAGCCGCACTTGACCTCTTGGACCACACCCGTGTCGGCGTTGAACAGGATGTTCAGGCGGTCAGCGCGGTAGTCCATGGTCACCGGACAGGTGGTGCAGGCGACTCGCCAGCGCGAGGGGTCGACCGGCGCCGGCAGGCTGGTGCGCGGCTTGCCGACAAAGGCTTGAGCCTCTTTCAGGCCGCACTGGTCCTTTGCGGCCTCGGCCGTCGGGGGCTTGGCCGGCAGGGCGATGGCCGGCGGCGCGGTGGGCGTGGCGGGCGGCGGCGGCGGGGCCGGCTCGGGCGCGCTGGAGCACGAGGCCACGACCAGACCCAGGGCCAAGGCCAGAACGACGCGCTTCATGCCTGCTTCTCCCAACCGCGTTCGGCGCCCTGGCGCCAGTACGACACCGGATGACCGGCCTTCTTGAACACCGCCCAACGTCCGCGGGCCAGCGCCAGGGCCTGCTCGTCCCGGCCGTCGAACAGCAGGACGCAGCGCGAAACGCCTGAAAGATCGCCAGGTTCGGCCCCATCGATCAGGAACAGCGCGTCGCCCGCATTGGGGTTCCCGTCCTGCTCGGTCAGCAGCACAGGCTGGCGCTCGGCCATCGGCTCGGTCGCCAGGCCGTGCGGCAGGAAGCTGTCCTCGCGATAGGTCCACAGGTGCTGGTCCAGCGCCTCCAGCCGCCGGGGATCGCCCCCGCGCACCAGCGCCTTCCAGCCCCGCCCGAGCGTCTTTTCCAGAAGCTCGGGCAGCACCGCCTCGAGCGGCGAGCGCTCCAGATGATAGAACCAGACCTCGCAGGGGCCAGCGGTCATGTCAGCCTTCGTAGGCGTCGGCGACGAGGCGGTTCAGCAGACGCACGCCGTAGCCGGCCGCGCCGTCGGGCACGGTCGGGTCGGTCGAGGGCTTCTTCCAGGCCACCGAGGCGATGTCGAGGTGGGCCCAGGGCGTGCCGTTGACGAACTTCTGCAGGAACAGGCCCGCCGTGATCGAACCGGCCGGACGACCGCCGATGTTCTTCATGTCGGCGATCGGGCTTTCGATCTGCTTCTCGTAGGACGCCGGCAGCGGCAGGCGCCACAGCGGCTCGCGCTCGGCCTTGCCGGCGGCGAGAAGTTTTTCCGACAAGCCGTCGTTATTGCTGAACAAACCAGCGTAGTCATGACCCAGCGAGATGATGATCGCGCCGGTCAGGGTGGCCAGGTCGATCATGAACTGGGGCTTGAAGCGGTCCTGGCAGTACCAGAGCGCGTCCGCCAGCACGAGGCGGCCCTCGGCGTCGGTGTTGATGACCTCGATCGTCTGGCCGGACATCGAGGTGACCACGTCGCCCGGACGCTGGGCGTTGCCGTCGGGCATGTTCTCGACCAGGCCGAGGATGCCGATGGCGTTGACCTTGGCCTTGCGGCCGGCCAGGGCGTGCATGACACCGATCACGGCGGCCGCGCCGCCCATGTCCCACTTCATGTCCTCCATGCCGTCGGCGGGCTTGATCGAGATGCCGCCGGTGTCGAAGCAGACGCCCTTGCCGACGAAGGCGATCGGCTGGGCGGCCTTATCGGCCGCGCCCAGCCAGCGCATGATCACCAGCTGGCTCTCGCGGACGCTGCCCTGACCGACGCCCAGCAGGCTGCCCATGCCCAGTTGCGCCATTTCCTTCTCGCCCAGGATCTCGACCTCAAGGCCCAGGCTTTCCAGGCTCTTGGCGCGGGCGGCGAACTCTTCGGGATGGAGGATGTTGGCCGGCTCGGAGACCAGGTCGCGGCTGAACAGGATGGCGTCGGCCAGGGCCGACAGCGGCTCGAAGGCCTTCTGGGCCTTGACCGGGTCGGCGGCGGCGACCTTGACCACCTGGACCGACGGTTTCTTCTCGGCCTTCTCGGTGGTGCGGTACTTGTCGAAGCGGTAGGCGGCCAGGCGCGCGCCGAACGCGGCGCGGGCGGCGCTCTCGGCGTCGGCGCCCAGCTTCAGGACCAGTTCGGTGACGCCCGTGGTCTTCACGGCCTGATAGGCCGAGGCGGCGGCGGTCTCGACGGCTTCCGGCTCGACCGCGCCCGAACCGTCGACGCCGACCAGCACCAGGCGGGCGGCCTCGAGGCCGTGCGGCGCGACGACGTCCAGGGTCTGGCCCTTGGCGCCGGTGAAGCGGCCGCCGGCGATGGCGCGCGCCAGGGCGCCACCGGTGGCCTCGTTGGCCGCCTTGGCCTCCGGCGACAGGGCCGCGCCCTCATGGGCCAGGACCGCGAGGGCGGCGGTGGCGCCGGCCTGGGTGTCGACGGGGACGAACTCGATACGCATGCCGCGCTCCTGCATCTGGGCGACTTCGAAGCGGCGCGTCGCGACGGCGCTGCCGCTTACTCTAGACTAGGCGGCATAGTCCAATGCCGCGCCTTAGAAAAGGCTCCGTTCGGCCCCAGTCGGAATGGTCAAGTCAGGTCCCCGGTTGTGCCGACGCGAAGCCCCCGTGTAGAACGGCCCATCTTCGGGGTTCGTCCCACGAATCCATCCGCCCCGAACATCTCTTCATGCGCCTCATAGAACGCTATCTCTTCCGCCAGTTGCTGGGTCCGACGCTTCTGGCGACCGCGGCCCTGGTGGCGCTCGCCCTGCTGGCGCGCAGCCTGTCGGAGTTCGACGTGCTGGTGGAGCAGCGCCAGAGCGCGCTGGTGTTCCTGAAGATCATCGTCCTGGCCCTGCCCCAGCTGCTGGGCATCATGATGCCGCTGGCCCTGTTCGTGGCCGCGCTGGTGGCCCTGAACCGTCTGCACACCGAGCAGGAGATCGTCGTCTGCTTCGCCGGCGGCATGAGCCGCTGGAGCGTGATCTCGCCAGCCATGCGCCTGGCGGTGTTCGCCGCCCTGGTCTCGCTGATCTCGGGCCTGTGGCTGCAGCCCTGGAGCGCGCGGCAGATCCGCGAGACGGCCTTCGAGATCAAGACCGACGTCGCCTCGACCCTGGTCCAGCCGGGCCAGTTCACCGAGCCGGGCCCCGGCCTGACCGTCTACGCCCAGTCGATCGATCGCGACAACAAGATCCAGAACCTGTTCATCCACCAGGAACTGCCCAACGGCGGGGCCTCGACCTATTCCTCGCGCGAGGCCGAGATCGCCACACGCCGGGGCGAGCCGGTGCTGATCATGCGCCATGGCTCCAACCAGCAGTTCTCGCGCCAGGGCGTGCTGCAATACACCTCGTTCGACGAATACACCTTCGACCTGTCCAGCCTGTTCCACAGCGACGAGCTGCTGCACTACAAGATTGCCGACCGCTATCCGCACGAGCTGTTTTTCCCGGACATGAGCCAGGACTGGGAGCAGAAGAACCGCGAGAAGATGCTGGCCGAGGGCCATTCGCGCTTCGCCGGGCCGCTGTACAACATCGCCCTGATGACCATGGCCCTGGCGGCCGTGCTGGGCGGCGCGTTCAGCCGCATGGGCTACGGCAAGCGGATCGCCGCCGTCGGCGCGGCCGCGGCCATCGTGCGCATCGTCGGCTTCGGCGTGCAGGCCGCGTGCGAGGACGATCCCTGGCTCAACATCCTGCAGTATCTGGTGCCGCTGGCGGCCATGTGGTGGGGTCTGTCGCAGATCTTCCGCCAGAAGGTCTCGGCCCGCGTCCGGCGCAAGCTGGCCAAGGCCGCGCCGGCCTGGACGGGAGCGGCCTGATGCTGACCATGGGCATGCTGGAACGCTACGTCCTCAAGCGCACCATGAGCGCGCTGGTCGGCGCCCTGGCCGTGCTGGGCGCGATGGTGATGCTGATCGCCTTCGTCGACATCGCCCGCAACGTCGGCACCCGCGCGGACGCCAGCTTCCTGCAGCTGCTGTACCTGACGATCCTGCAGGCCCCGGCCACCATCCTGGTGCTGGCGCCGTTCGTCTTCCTGTTCGGCACCATGTGGGCCTTCGTCGAGCTGAACCGGCGCAGCGAGCTGATCGCCATGCGCGCGGCCGGCGTCTCGGCCTGGCGGTTCATCATGCCGGCGGCCACGGCCTCGTTCGTGATCGGCCTCCTGACCATCAGCCTGCTCAACCCTCTGACCACGGCGATGACCGCCAAGTTCGAGACCGAGCGCGACGCCCTGATGAACGGCTATCTGAAGGAAGCCCCCAAGGGCACCTGGCTGCGTCAGGGCGACGACAAGACCCAGATCGTCATCCGCGCCCGGGCCCGTGACGTCATCGACGGTTCGGTGCGGCTCAAGGGCGTGTCGCTGTTCGTCTACAGCCTCAACAGCAAGGGCGTGATGGACTTCACGCGCCGGATCGAGGCCAACGAGGCCAAGCTGGAGCCGGGCTTCTGGCGCCTGACCGGCGTACGCGAAGCCACGCCCGGGGCCGGGGCCATCCGCTCCGACAGCCTGTCGATTCCGTCCAACCTGGACGACCGCACCGCCTCCGAGCGGTTCAACACGCCCCAGGCCGTGGCGCTGTGGCGCCTGCCGGCCACGATCGAGCGCACCGAGGACGCCGGCTTCTCGGCCGCGCCGTTCAAGCTGCGCCTGCAGCAGGATCTCGCGACGCCTCTGCTGTTCGCGGCCATGTCGGTGCTGGCGGCGGCGTTCTCGCTGCGCCTGATGCGCCTGGGCGGCCTGGCGGCCCTCGCCGGCTCCGGCGTCGCCCTGGGCTTCGGATTCTTTTTCTTCAACGAGCTGTGCAGCACCTTGGGCAAGGCGGACGTTCTGGCCCCGTTCATCGCCGCATGGACACCGCCGACCGTCGCGCTTTTGGCGGGCTTCACTTTGCTTTGCTATACGGAAGATGGGTGAGTCATTGCCAAGGTCGTTCATGACTGAACAGCGTCCCAGCGTCCCGCACGCCTGCCGCGCCCTGCTCCTGGGCGGCGCGACCTGGCTGGCGTTCGCCTGCGCGGGCGAGGCCAACGCCCAACAGAGCCTGGCGGCGATCCCGCCGACGCCGGTGGTTCCCGCCGCGCCGTCCGACGGCCTGGGCGACGACGGCTACTATCTGGAAGCCGACCTGCTGATCCGGGACGACAAGAACGAGATCATCACGGCGCGCGGCTCGGTCGAGACGCGCTACCAGGGCCGCACCCTGCGCGCCGACGAGATCGTCTACGACCACAAGACCGGCGCGGTAACGGCCGACGGCCACGTCCAGATTCTCAATCCCGACGGCACCGCCGAGTTCGCCGACCACTTCGAGGCCGACAAGGACTTCAAGGCCGGCTTCGCGCGCAACTTCGCCGCCCGTCTCGACAAGAACATGAAGGTGGCCTCGGTCACCGCGGTGCGCCGCAGCGCCACCATCCAGGAACTGAACAAGGCGATCTACACGCCCTGCGAGGTCTGCGCCGAGAAGCCGACCCCGACCTGGTCGGTCTCGGCCGACAAGATCGTCCAGGATAAGAAGAAGCAGCTGGTCTACTACAAGAACGCCGTCATCCACCTGTGGGGCGCGCCGGTCCTGTACATGCCGCTGTTCTGGCACCCCGACCCGCAGGCCAAGCGCAGCTCGGGCTTCCTGGCCCCCAAGATCACGCCCTACTCGAAAAGCCGGGGCGTCTCGTACGAGCAGCCCTATCTCTACGTGATCTCGCCGTCGTCGGACGTGGTGGTCACGCCCCAGATCAACAGCAAGGTGAACCCGTTCGTGAACGTGGATTACCGCAAGCGCTTTTATTCGGGGATGCTCCAGGCGCGCGGCGGCTTCACCTACGACAAGGACTTCGACATCCGCGGCGACCGGTTCGGCAAGGCCACCGCCATCAGCTACATCCTGGCGAACGGCAAGTTCGACATCGACGAGAAGTGGAAGTGGGGTTTCTCGGCCGAGCGCGCCTCCGACGCCCTGATCTTCGACCGCTACAAGATCAACGACGTCTACCAGCAGCGCGGCCTGTTCACGAGCGACGACCATCGCCTGGTCTCGCAGCTGTACGCCACGCGCCAGGACGAACGGTCGTGGTTCTCGGTCTCGGCCGTCTCGGTCCAGGGCCTGCGGGTCGTGGGCACCAGCGCCACCGGCACGGCCAACGCCTTCGAGAACAGCGGCGCCTTCCCGCTGATCGGCCCGCTGGTCGAGGCCCGCTGGGAGCCGGACGCCCCGGTGCTGGGCGGCCGCCTGCGCCTGCAGGGGTCGGGCGTCATGCTGAACCGCTCGGAAAGCCAGTACGGCGAGGCGCCCTACTATCTCGGCGCCTACAAGGGCCAGGACGGCGTCGATTCCAGCCGCGCCAGCGTCAAGGCCGACTGGCGCACCAGCACCATCGTCGGCAACGGCCTGAAGATCTCGCCGTTCGCCCAGGCCCGCGCCGACGCCTATTCGATCAAGACCTATGTCACCGCCGAAGCCGCCGCCCTGGGCGACGACTCCAGCGAGAAATACACCCGCGCCCTGGGCGTGGGCGGCGTCGACTTCAGCCTGCCGTTCTACAAGCCGCTGAAGAACGGCGGCAACATCGTGCTGGAGCCCCTGGCCCAGATCGCCGTCGGCTCGGACAGCTCGCGCGTGCCGACGGTGGTCGCCCGCAATGGGACGACGACCTACCTCTACAACGAGGACAGCGCGACGCTGGAGTTCGACGAGACCAACCTGTTCAGCGCCAACAAGTCGCCGGGCTTCGACCTCTACGAGGGCGGCCAGCGGCTGAACGTCGGCGGCCGGGCGACCTACAGCCTGCCCGACGGCCGCGGCGGCAGCGTCCTGGTCGGTCGCAGCTTCCGTTCGGAGTTCGACTCGCTGCTGCCGGCCCGTACGGGCCTGCAGACAAAGTCGTCGGACTGGATCGTGGCGGCCACGGTCACGCCGATCCGCGGGGTGACCGCCTTCGCCCGCACGCGCCTCGACTCGGAGACCCAGGAGATTCACCGGATCGAGACCGGGGTCGACGCCTACACCACGCGCGCCAACGGCTCGATCCGCTATCTGAAGGACGAACTCGACGCCAACGGCAACCGCCAGGAAAGCTTCGAAGCCCGGGGCGAGCTGAAGCTGACCAAGCGATTCTCGCTGACCACCTTCGGCCAGCGCGACATGGTCGAGGACGTCTGGCGCCGCCGGGACGTCGGCGTGGCCTACCAGGACGATTGCATCCGGATCGACGTGATCTACCAGCAAGAGGACCGCTACGCCTCGACGGCGACCGGTCTTCGGCTGCAGCCAGACCGAACGATCGTCTTCCGCCTAACGCTCGCCACATTGGGTGATACAGGGTACAGCTCGAACTAAGTGACCGCGCTTGGGGGGCGTGCGGCGGCGCCGCGTGCCAGGCAGGCGTGTCTTGGGGGCGACGGTCGACAGGAAAACGCCGGCTCGGCGTTCGCCGTCTCCGAAAACATGATAATCGACCGCGCTCCCGCTGGGGGCGGCTGGGCCTAGAGGAACGACACTATCCATGCGGTCTGCGCGTAGCGTTACGACTTTCGCGGCCGGCGCCGCGTCCATTCTCGCCCTGACCGTGGCGAGCCTCGGCTTGCCGTCGATGGCCCAGGAACAAGCCCCTCCCCAGGCGGCTCCGCCCCAGGTCGACGCGCCGCCGGCGGCCGCGCCCCAGCCCGCTGGCCCCCAGCCGCTGCAGGAAAGCGTGGCGGCGGTCGTCAACGACGAGATCGTCTCCAGCTATGACCTGATGCAGCGCATGCGCCTGCTGATGGCCACCTCGGGCATGCAGCCCACCCAGGAGAACCTGCCCCAGATCGAGCAGGAAGCCCTGCGCTCGCTGATCGATGAGCACCTGCAGATGCAGGAGCTGCGTCGCGTCGAGAAGCAGCAGAAGATCACGATCATCTCGACCGACAAGGAAGTCGACGAGCAGATCGCCGACATCGCCCAGTCCAACAAGATGACCGCCGACCAGCTGAAGCAGTCGCTGGTGCAGCAGGGGATCGGCCTGGACACCTGGCGCGCCCAGCTGCGGGCCGACTCGAGCTGGCAGTCGTGGATCCAGGGCCGCTACGGCTCGCGCCTGCGCATCGGCGAGGACCAGATCAAGGCCTATCAGCGCCGCCTGGCCGAGTCGGCGGCCAAGCCGCAGTACCAGGTCAGCGAAGTGTTCCTGGACGCCGGCCGCGTCGGCGGCATGGAGGTTGCCGTCAACGGCGCCAGCCAGCTGATCACCCAGATGCAGCAAGGCGCGCCGTTCGCCGCCGTCGCCCGCCAGTTCTCGTCGTCGGCCACCGCGGCCAACGGCGGCGACGTGGGCTGGATCAGCCCGGGCGAAATGGCCCCCGAGGTCGACGCCGCGCTGGAGCAACTGCGCCCCGGCCAGCTGTCGCGCCCGATCCAGGTCAAGGACGGCGTCTACATCGTCTATCTGCGCGACAAGCGCGCCGGCTCGAAGACGGCCATCGTCGACCTCAAGCAGGTCGCCGCGCCCCTGGCCGCCGACGCCACCCAGGCCCAGGTCGACGCGGCTGCCAAGCTGCTGACCGACCTGAAGCCCAAGATCACCAGCTGCGAGACGCTGGAAGCCGCCGCCGGCAAGGTGGACGGCCTGGTCGCCGGCGACCTGGGCGAGGCCGAGATCACCGACCTGGCGCCGGCCTTCCAGGACGCCGCCAACAAGCTGGACGTCGGCCAGATCTCGGACCCGATCCGCACCGACGCCGGCATGCACCTGATCGCCGTCTGCGGTAAGCGCCAGGGCGGCGCCAACGCGCCGAACCACGACCAGATCGAGAACCGCCTGCGCGGCCAACAGCTGGCCCTGATCGCCAAGCGTTACCTGCGCGACCTGCGCAACCAGGCCACCATCGAAACCCGGTGACGCGGCCGCTCGCCCTCAGCGCCGGTGATCCCGCCGGCGTCGGCGCCGAGATCATCGCCAAGGCGTGGCGGGCGCTCCGCCAGGACGGCCCGCCCTTCGTGGTCGTGGGCGACGCCCAGCTGCTGGCCTCGGCCGGCGGCGACGTGAAGGTCCGCCCCGTGACCGGTCCCCGCGAAGCGCTGGACGTCTTCGCCGAGGCCCTGCCGGTCATCGACATTCCCCTGCTCTCGCCCGTGGTCTCCGGCCAGCCCTCGCCGAGCTACGCGCCGCAGGTGATCCGCTGGATCGAGACCGGCGTGGGCCTGGCCCTGTCCGGCGCGGTGTCGGGCCTGGTCACCGCCCCGATCGCCAAGGCCCCGCTGTACGAGGCGGGCTTCAAGTTTCCGGGCCACACCGAATTCCTGGCCGAGCTGACCGCCGCCGAGCGCTTCGAGGGCGCGCGCGGGCCGGTGATGATGCTGGCGGCCGGCGACCTGCGCGCCACCCTGGTGACCATCCACACGGCCATCGCCAAGGTGCCCGGCGCGCTGGACGTCGAGAGCATCGTCAACAGCGGCCTGGTCACCGCCCAGGCCCTGCGCAACGACTTCGGCGTCGCCAACCCGCGTCTGGCCGTCGCCGCCCTGAACCCCCACGCCGGCGAAGGCGGGGCCCTGGGGCGCGAGGAGATCGAGATCATCGCGCCCGCCGTCCGCGCGCTGCGGGACCTGGGCGTCGACGCCTTCGGCCCCGCCCCGGCCGACACCCTGTTCCACGCGGAAGCCCGCGCCCGTTTCGACGGGGTCCTGTGCATGTACCACGACCAGGCCCTGATCCCCGTCAAGATGCTGGACTTCTGGGGCGGGGTGAACATCACCCTGGGCCTGCCGATCGTGCGCACCTCGCCCGACCATGGCACGGGATTCGACATCGCTGGACGCGGGCTCGCCCGTCCCGATAGCCTGATCGCCGCCATCAAGCTGGCGGACCAGATCGCCGCCCGCCGCGGCGCCTGAGAACGCCTGAGAAAGACGTAAGATGAGCCTGGCCGACCTGCCGCCCCTGCGCGAGGCCCTGGAGCGCCACGACCTGATGGCGCGCAAGAGCTTCGGCCAGCACTTCCTGCTGGACCTGAACGTGACGCGGAAGATCGCCCGCCTGGCCCAGATCGGCCAAGGCGACACGGTTGTCGAGGTCGGCCCAGGCCCCGGCGGCCTGACCCGCGCCCTGCTGGAAACCGGCGCGCGCGTGGTGGCCATCGAGAAGGACAGCCGCTTCCTGCCCCTGCTGTCGGAAGTCGCCGAAGTCGCCGACGGCCGCCTGGAGCTGGTCGAGGGCGACGCCCTGAAGGTCGACGCCGCCTTGGCCGCCGGCGGACCGGCCCATGTGGTCTCCAACCTGCCCTACAACGTCGGCACCCAGCTGTTGATCAACTGGCTGACGGGTCCGTTCCGGCCGCTGTCGATGACCCTCATGTTCCAGAAGGAAGTCGCCGACCGCATCGTCGCCGCCACCGATGACGACGCCTATGGCCGCCTGGCGGTGATCGCCCAGACCCTGTGCGAAGCCAAGACGGTCATGGACCTGCCCGCCAAGGCCTTCACCCCGCCGCCCAAGGTGGCCTCGGCCGTGGTGCGCCTGGTCCCCAAGGCCGATCCGCCACCGGCCGACGTCGTGGCCGCCCTGGAGCGCGTCACCGCCGCCGCCTTCGGCCAGCGCCGCAAGATGCTGCGGTCCAGCCTCAAGGGCCTGGGCGGCGCAGAGCTATGCGAGCGCGCCGGCGTCAGTCCCGACGCCCGCGCCGAGGTCATCGACCTGGCGGGCTTCCTGGCGCTGGCGAAGGCCACGCAGGCCTGACGCCCATGATCAGCCTCGAGACCCCGCGCCTGCGCCTGCGCACCGCCCGGCCGGACGACGTCGAGGCGATGCACGCGGTGCTGAGCTCGGTCGAGGCGACCCTCTACTGGTCGACGCCGCCCCACGCCGACCTCGACCGCACGCGCGCCTGGCTGCGGGGCATGATCGACATCCCCGCCGGCGAGGGCGAGGACTTCGTCGTCGAGCATCAGGGCCGGGTGATCGGCAAGGCCGGGCTGTACCGCTTTCCGGAGATCGGCTTCATCCTGCATCCCGACAGCTGGGGCCAGGGCCTGGCCGGCGAGGCCCTCGTGGCCGTGCTGGGGCGCGGCTTCGACGTCCACGGCCTGGACGCCGTCGTCGCCGACGTCGACCCGCGCAACGCCGCCAGCCTGCGCCTGCTGGCCCGCCACGGCTTCCGCGAGACCGGCCGGCGCGAGCGCAGCTGGCTGGTCGGCGAGACCTGGTGCGATAGCGTCGACCTGGCGCTCACGCGGGACGACTGGCTGGCCGCCCGGCCGCGCTAGCCGCCATCGGCCTGGAAGGCCGCGATGATCGGGCATGGCCCCGCCCGCCCGTCCCCGCAAGCCGTGGCCAGTCTTCGCAGACTCTCCCGCGCCGCCTCAAGCTCGGCGATCTTCCGGTCCAACGCCTCGATCCGCTCCCGCGCCAGCGCCCGGGCCCGCGCGCGGTCCTCGCTGGCGTCCAGGTCCAGCAGTTCGCCGACCTGCTCCAGGGTGAAGCCCGCCGCCTGGGCGGCGCGGATGAACTTCAGTCGCCGGATATCCTCGGCGTTGTAGCGCCGGATCCCGCCCGACAGCGCCGAGCCGCCCGACTTCTCGGGCGTTCGAAGCAGTCCCCGGCGCTGGTAGTAGCGCACCGTCTCGACGCCGACGCCGCCTTCGCGCGCCAGGGCCGCGATCGTGTTGGCCATGCCTTGACTCCGTACCATGGTACGGAACCTACATGGGAGGGGTCCGATCGCGAATCCAGGAGTGATGCGATGCGCCCCACAAAATCCGCCCAGCTCTACCGCATGGTCATGCCTGGGCACGTCTGTCCCTACGGCCTGAAGGCGCTGCATCTGCTGAAATCCAAGGGCTACGTGGTCGAGGATCATGGGCTGGAGACCCGCGAGGACACCGACGCCTTCAAGACCGAGCATGACGTGAAGACCACGCCCCAGGTCTTCATCGACGGCCAGCGGATCGGCGGCTACGACGACCTGCGCCGGCGTTTCGGCCAGAAGGTCCGCGATCCCAAGGCCCTGACCTACGCGCCGGTCATCGCCCTGTTCGCCGTGGCCGCCCTGCTGGCCCTAGCGGCCAGTCAGGCCGCGTACGGCAGCCCGCTGACCGTGCGCGCCGCCGAATGGTTCGTGGCCTTCAGCATGGTCCTGCTGGCCCAGCAGAAGCTGCGCGACGTCGAGAGCTTTTCGACCATGTTTCTGAACTACGACCTCCTGGCCCGGCGCTGGGTCCCGTACGGTTATGTCTATCCGTTCGCCGAACTGACGGCGGGCGTGCTGATGGCCGCGGGCGTCCTGACCTGGCTGGCCGCGCCGCTGGGACTGTTCATCGGCGTCGTGGGCGCGGTGTCGGTGTTCAAGGCCGTCTATATCGACAAGCGGGCGCTGAAGTGCGCCTGCGTCGGCGGCGACAGCAACGTGCCGCTGGGCTTCGTGTCCCTGACCGAAAACCTGATGATGGTCGCGATGGCGATCTGGATGTTGACCACCTTTCACGGGTAGAAGGGCCCCGAAAGCTATTGACGGTAGAGCCTCTGGTCTCCAGCCTTGGACCAGGGCTGAGCGGGGCGAACGTGACCACCAACAGCGCGGTGAATGCGCCTTCAACCGTCGCGCGACGGCTATTGTTCATGGCCCTCACCCTGGCCGCGCCCGCCATCCTGCTGATGGGCGCCCTGGTGGCCATGCAATATGGCGAGGGTCAGCGCCGTTTCTCCACCCAGCTGGTGGCCATGACCAGAGCCTTGTCCCTGGCCACCGACCGCCAGATCGGCCAGGGCCAGAGCGTGCTGCAGGGCCTGGCGGTCTCGCCCGCCCTGGCCGAAGGCGACCTCGCCACCTTCGAGAAGCAGGCCCGCGAGGCCGTCGCGGGGCGCGAGGGCTGGATCGTGCTGATGACCATGGATCGTCAGTTGATCAACACCCGGATCCCGCCCGGCCAGCCGACCCCGATCGCCCCCGTCACGCCGCAGTCCTGGGGCGAGATGACGACCGGCAAGTCGAACGTCAGCAACCTGATCCCCCGTCATGGGGCCGGCCCGCTGGTCGGCACCAACGTGCCCGTGCTGGTCAAGGGCAAGCTCCTGGTGCTGGCCTATATGCAGCACCCAGCGGCCTTTCACGCCCTGATGACCGGCCAGGCGTTCCCCGACAGCTGGACCGCCAGCATCGTCGATCGCAACGCCGCCCTGGTGGCCCGCTCGCGCGACCAGGAGAAGATGCTGGGCAAGCACGCCAGCCCGGACATGCGAAAGGCCATGGCGCGCGCCAACGACGGCGTGGTGCGCACCCACACCCTGGACGGCGTCCAGACCCTGTCGGCCTTCAGCCGCTCGCCGACCTATGGCTGGACCTTCATCGTCGGGGTGCCGCGCGAGGAGCTGAACCGGGCCGTCATGACCTCGCTGGGCCCGGCCGTCGCTGGGGCGGCGCTGCTGATCGCCCTGGGCGTCACGGCCGCCTTCGCCTTCGCCCGCCCGATCTCGCGCGACGTACGCGGCCTGGTCGGCGAGGCCGAGGCCCTGGCCGCCGGCGCGCCGCTGGACCCCGCGCCGTCGCACCTGCAAGAGATCGCCGAGGTGCGCGGCTCGCTACAGGCCGCCGCCGACATCCTGCGCGCCCGCGACGCCGAGGCCCGCCGCGCGGCCGAGCGCCAGCAGCTGATGATCAACGAGCTGAACCACCGGGTGAAGAACACTCTGGTCGTCGTCCAGTCCCTGGCCCGCCACAGCCTGCGCGCCAAGACCGACGAACTCAGCGGCGACCAGGGCCTGACCCAGTTCAACGACCGCATCCACGCCCTGGCCACGGCCCACGACCTGCTGACCCGTCGCAGCTGGGAGGGCGCGGACCTGGGCGAGCTGCTGGCCGAGGTCCTGCAGCCCTACGCCAGCCAGGTGAGCCTCGAGGGGCCGCCCCTGCCCCTGCCCCCGAACGCCGCCGTGGCCCTGGCGATGATCTTCCACGAACTGGCCACCAACGCCTCGAAGTACGGGGCCCTGTCGACCCAGGCCGGCCGCGTCGCCGTGCGCTGGAGCCTGGATGGCCGCACCCGCCTGGTGGTGGACTGGCGCGAAACCGGCGGCCCCGAGGTCAGGCCGCCCCAGCGCACCGGTTTCGGCTCGCGCCTGATCGCCGCCAGTTTGAAGGGCGACCTGACCGGCGCGGCCGAGTTCGACTACGCGCCGGGGGGCCTGACCTGCGTGCTGACCATCCTCGCCCCGCCCCGGATGGCCCAACCGACGGGCGCCTGAACGACCGATCGTCGCAGCGCCCCGATGTCGCCTTGGCTTGGCCACCGTGCCTCTGCAATAGGTTCCCGTGCGCATCACAAGGGGATCTTCGCGGTGGACCTGACCTTCCTGATCGGAGCCGTCCTGGGCTCGGGCCTGTTCATCGCGTTCGGCCGTCCGCCGGCCGAGAAGCTGATCGCCTATGTTCAGGAGCGCATGCGCGGGAACTAACGGCGCCGTTGGGCTCTTGATTGGGCAGGGTCGCACAGGGCGACCGCTCACGGAGTCCCTACGATGTCCATTCTCGCCTGGCTCCTTCTGGGCCTGATCGCCGGCTTCATCGCCAGCAAGCTCGTCAACCGCACTGGCAGCGGCGTGCTGCTGGATATCGTGCTCGGCATCGTCGGCGCGTTCGTCGGCGGCTGGCTGTTCAATCAGTTCGGCAACAGCGGCGTGTCGGGTTTCAACCTCTACAGCCTGCTGGTGGCCACTGTCGGCGCCATCGTCATCCTGGCGCTTTACCACCTGATCTTCGGCCGTCGCGCGCTCTGACGCGTCCGGCTCGCGGCGGCGGACGATCGTCCGCCGCCAGTGCTTCTAGATCTCTTCCTTGAGAAGATCGCCCACCAGGTCGCCGATCCACGGGTTACGGGCCCGCTTCAGGCGTTCAGCGTGATAGATGTGGGCCAGATCCGCGTAGGCGCGGTCGAAATCCTCGTTGAGAATGACGTAGTCAAAGCGCTCCCAGTCGGCGACCTCGTCCTTGGCGCGCGAGAGACGGCGATGGATGACCTCCTCGCTGTCCTGGCTGCGCGTATGCAGGCGGCGGCTCATCTCGGCCAGTGACGGCGGCAGGATGTAGACCAGCACGCTGTCTTCCCCGGCCTGGGCATGGACCTTCATCGCGCCCTGGAAGTCGATGTCAAACAGGGCGCTCTCGCCCCGCTCAAGGGCCTGCATGATCGGCGGCTTGGGACTGCCGTAGTAGTTCCCGTAGACCTCGGCCCACTCCAGGAAGGCGTCCTGGTCAATCATCTCCTTGAACTTTTCACGGGTCACGAAGTGATAGTCGCGGCCGTCGTGCTCGCCCGGGCGCGGATCGCGGGTCGTGGCGCTGATCGACAGGTGCAGGTCGTTGTGGTCGGCCACCAGGCGGCGGGTCAGCGAGGTCTTGCCGACGCCCGATGGGGCGACGACCATCAGCAGGAGACCCCTGTGAGGCGAATGGGGGTGGGGCTTATTCAACGTTCTGGACCTGCTCTCGGAACTGCTCGATCACGGCCTTGAGCTCCAGACCGATCGCGGTCAGGGCGGTCAGGGCCGACTTCGAACAGAGGGTATTGGATTCTCGCATGAATTCCTGGGAGAGGAAGTCGAGCCGTCGGCCCGACGCGCCCTCGCCCGACAACAGGCCGCGCGCGGCCACGACGTGGCTGGCCAGGCGGTCGAGCTCCTCGCGCACGTCGGCCTTCACGGCCTGGGCGGCGGCTTCCTGGACGATGCGCTCATCGTTTGCCGCCTCGCCGATCAGTTCGGCCATGCGGCGGGCGAAGCGCTCCTTCAGCACCGCCGGCTGGCCGGCGGCCTCGCGCTCGGCGTCGGCGGTCAGGGCCTCGATGCGGTCGACCAGGCCGTTCAGCACCGGATCTAGGGCCGCGCCCTCCTCCAGCCGCGCGGCCTTCAGGCCGTCCAGGGCCTGGGCGATCGAGGCGGCCATGGCCGCCTCGACGGCCGCGCGCGCCTCGGCGTCGTCCTCGTCGTCGCGGGCCTCAATGACGCCCTTCAGAGCCAGCAGGCCGTCCAGGCTGGGCTTGGCGACCATGCCGGTGGCCACATACGGCCCGCCGGCGGTCAGGTAGCGTTCCAGAACCTGGATGTTGACCTGGACCTCGCCGCCGGACTCGGACCGCTTGGCCTGGACGCCGACGGTCAGCTGGCCGCGCTGGAAGCGCGCCTGCGCCCCGTCGCGAGCGGCGCGCTCCAGGGTCTCGAAACCGGGCGGGCCGCGAAAGCGGGTCTCGAGGTTGCGGCCGTTGACGCTGCGCGCCTCGACCGCCCAGGACCAGGCGCCATGGGCGCCCTCGACCCGGGAAAAGCCGGTCATGCCCGAGAGCGGCATCGTCCTAGTTCCTCGCCGGCTTGGCCGGCGCGACGGGAGCGGGGTCGCCGGCGCGCTGGCGCTCGATCTGCCGCCACTTGGCGACATTGGCGTTGTGCTGCTCCAGGGTGGAGGCGAACACGTGGCCGCCCGTGCCGTCGGCGACGAAGTAGAGGTCGCCGCTCTTGGGCGGATTGAGCACCGCCGCCAGGGCCGCACGGCCCGGATTGGCGATCGGCGTCGGCGGCAGGCCGTCGATCAGATAGGTGTTGTACGGCGTCGGGCGCTGCAGCTCCGACAGGCGGATGCCGCGACCCAGCGGGCGACCGCGCGAGATGCCGTAGATGATCGTCGGGTCCGACCCCAGGCGCATGCCGGTGCGCAGGCGGTTGACGAACACGGCGGCGACCTTGGGACGCTCGGCGGCCAGGCCCGTCTCCTTCTCGACGATCGAGGCCAGGGTGACGGCCTCTTCCTTGGTCTGGAACGGCAGGCCCGGCTGACGCTCGGCCCACAGCGCGTTCAGGAGCTGGTCGCGGTCGTCCATCATGCGCTGCAGGACGGCGGCGCGGTCCTCGCCGCGCTGGACCTCGTAGGTCTCCGGCAGGATGGCGCCCTCAGGCGGCGTCGCGGCGCTGCCGGTCAGCACGTCAGACGCGTTCAGGATGTCCATGACCATGTCCGACGTCCGCCCCTCGGGGATGGTGATCCAGTGGCGGACGATACGGCCGTGACGGATGGCGTCCAGGATCTGGGCCATCGAGGCGCGCGACTTGAACTCGTACTCGCCGGCCTTCAGCGTCCGGGCCGCGCCCGTGACCTTGGCGGCGGTCATGAAGACCGACGAGGAGCGGATGACCCCGCCCCGCTCCAGGCTGGCGGCGATCTCGGGCAGGCTGGCGCCCTTGCGCAGGATCACCGTGGTCTTGTCGCCGGCGGTCGCGGCGGGACCGGGGCCGTTGTAGACAAACACCGCGCCCAGCAGCGCGATCACGCCGATCACTACCAGGGTCGTGACCGCGCCCAGCAGGGCGCGGGTCAGCCGCCGCCCCGCCGAGGCGGTCTCCCGACGCGAGGACTTGCCCCGCCCCTTCGCGGGGGTCCGGGGCGCTCTGCGGGAGGGCGATGCCTTCTTGCTCACGAGACCTTCTTGAACACGACCGAGGCGTTGGTGCCGCCGAAGCCGAAGCTGTTGGACACGGCCACGTCGATCTTGTGCGGCACGGCCTTGTTCGGCGCCAGGTTCATGGCGACGTTCACATCGGGATTGTCGAGGTTGATGGTCGGCGGCGCGATCTGGTCGCGGATCGCCAGGATCGAGAAGATCCCCTCGATCGCGCCGGCCGCGCCCAGCAGGTGGCCCGTCATCGACTTGGTCGAGGACATGACGACGTTCTTGGCGTGGTCGCCCAGGAAGCGTTCCACCGCGCCGGCCTCGAGGCCGTCGGCCATGGTCGAGGTGCCGTGGGCGTTGACGTAGTCGATGTCAGAGGGTTTCAGGCCTGCGTCCTTGACCGCCGCCGACAGGGCGCGGAAGCCGCCCTCGCCGTCTTCCGAAGGGGCGGTGATGTGGTGGGCGTCGCCCGACAGGCCGTAGCCGACCACCTCGGCGTAGATCTTGGCCCCGCGCGCCTTGGCGTGCTCGTACTCCTCCAGCACCAGGACGCCGGCGCCCTCGCCCATGACGAAGCCGTCGCGGTCCTTGTCGTAGGGACGCGAGGCCTTTTCGGGCGTGTCGTTGAAGGCCGTGGCCATGGCGCGGCAGGCGATGAAGCCGGCCACGCCGACCTTGCAGACGGCCGCTTCGGCGCCGCCGGCGATCATCACGTCGGCGTCGCCGTACTTGATCAGGCGCATGGCGTCGCCGATGGCGTGGGCGCCGGTGGCGCAGGCCGTCACGACCGCGTGGTTCGGGCCCTTGAAGCCGTACTTGATGGAGACCTGGCCCGAGATCAGATTGATCAGGGCCGAGGAGATGAAGAACGGGCTGACCCGGCGGGGGCCCTTGGCCTCCAGCTCGATGGCGGTGTCGGCGATCGTCGACAGGCCGCCGATGCCCGAGCCGAGGATGACGCCCGTGCGCCACTTCTGCTCGTCGGTTTCGGGAACCCAGCCCGAATCCTTGATGGCCTCATCGGCCGCGGCGATGCCGTACAGGATGAAGTCGTCCACGCGCTTCTGGTCGCGCGGGCTCATGGTCTGGTCGGGATCGAACGAGCCCTCGACGTCCGGACCGCCGCCGCCGCGGCCGTCGACGCGCGGCACTTCGCAGGCGACCTGGCAGGCATACTCGGTCGGATCGAAGGCCGTGATGCGGTTGGCGCCGGACTTGCCGGCCAGGATGTTCTTCCAGGTGATATCAACGCCCTGGCCCAGAGGGGTCAGCAGGCCCAGCCCGGTGACGACGACTCTACGCATGGATCACTCCCAAACCTTCGATGCGGGGAGCGGGATGTGGGGAGCGTCCCCGACCCACGCCAGCCGCGAATCTTGGCCTCAAACGAAAACCGCCGCGCACACGATGGCAAGAGCCCGTGCGACGCGGCGGAAATGGTCAGGTTCGCTACGGCGAACGCGACGCCTTTTAGGCGGTCTTTTCCGTGATGAACTTCACGGCGTCGCCAACCGTCTGGATGTGCTCGGCGGCGTCGTCCGGGATTTCGATGTCGAACTCTTCTTCGAACGCCATCACCAGCTCGACGTTGTCGAGGCTGTCGGCGCCCAGGTCGTCGATGAAGGAAGCCTTCTCGGTGACCTTCTCGGGATCGGCATCCAGGTGTTCGATGACGATCTTACGCACGCGCTCGAGAATGTCGGACATTCTGTTCAGTCCCTCTTGGTCAATTTATCGCGGCCGCAGAAGCCTCTCCCAGAGAGACCACCACGGCTAGTCGGGCCACCGCCTATCACGTTCTTTTTCGGGTGACCAGCGGCGCGATGGCCCGCGATGGGCTCGCGTAGCCGGCGGTTTCAACGGACAGCGAAGTCAAGCACGCTGGAAAACGTAATTGATGTATTCACCATCCCTCTCGCTATCAACAACCTTAAATCCGGTTCGTTCCGCCAGAACAAAAGGCGACCTGCCCAGCAGGAAGACCGAATGGAAGCGCGTGAAGGCGAAGCAGTAATCGTAGCAGGGCGAGGCGTGCGCCATTCTACCTTCGGGGCGCAGCAGTTCGTGGAATCGCCGGAACTGCGCCACCGGATCACGGAAATGCTCGATGACGTTGTTCGAAAACAGCCCGTCGAAGCCTCCGGACACGCCATCCCAGACGGGCGCGCCCAGATCCGTCGTCGCGGAGCTGGAGTTGGGCTCGTGCGCGACGAGGTTCCAGCCCTCGTCCCGCAGGATCGCCAAGGTCCGATTCCACCCGCCGCCCGCGCCCCAGTCGAGATAGCGCCCGCCCTTGTCCGCACTCAGCGCGCGAAAGGCGCGCAGCTCGTTCTCGGTGGAGTCGCCCTCCGAATAGCGCGAGTACAGGACCTGGTAGTCGCGAGCGACGAAGGCCTCGTCGAGATCCAGGTACTTCTGGGGACCGAACACGCAGTCGCAGGCGGGGCAGACATAGCGCTCCAGCCGCCCGCCGCCGAAATAGCAGCGATCCTCGCGAATCTCGAAGCCGTCGCGGCCGGCGGTGTGGCCGCAGACCACGCAGGTCAACGGCCGATGCGGCAGAATCGCCTCGTAGGCGACGTCGAGGGCGTTCCAGAAGCCCTCGGTGAAGTAGCGCTCGGTCAAGGCGACCTGGGCCTCCAGGGCGTCCAGGCGGCCCCGTAGCGCCTCTGCGTCCGCCGCCGCGTCGCGCGCGGCGGCTTCCTTCAGGTCGTCCTGATGGCTGGACGGACGTGACCGCCCAAACCAAGAAGCCCCCGACGGCATGGCGCGCCTCCCTTCGGCGCGCCATTCGGCTCGGGGCGCCTCAACTTCAGATCATCGCCATGCCGCCGTTCACGTGCAAGGTCTGACCGGTGACGTAGCCGGCGTCATCGCTGGCCAGGAACACGCAGGCGGCGGCGATGTCGCTGCCCTCGCCCAGCTTGCCGGCGGGAATCGTCGACAGGATGCCGGCCTTCTGCTGCTCGTTCAGGGCGTCGGTCATCGGGCTGGCGATGAAACCCGGCGCGACGCAGTTGACGGTCACGCCGCGGCTGGCCAGCTCCTGGGCCAGGGCCTTGGAGAAGCCGATCATGCCGGCCTTGGAGGCGGCGTAGTTGGTCTGGCCGGGATTGCCGGTCACGCCCACGACCGAGGTGATGCCGATGATGCGGCCGGCGCGGCGCTTCATCATGCCCTTGGCGGCCGCGCGGGCCAGGCGGAAATAGCCTTCCAGGTTGACCTTGATGACGGTCTCCCAGTCCTCGTCCTTCATGCGGACGATCAGGCCGTCGCGGGTGATCCCGGCGTTGGCGATGACGATGTCCAGCGGGCTACCCGCGACCTCCTCGGCCTTAGCGACGAGGCCGTCGACCTGCTCGGCGTCCGAAAGATTGGCCACGACGGTCGAGGCGCGCTCGCCCAGTTCGGCCTTCAGCTCGGCCAGGGCCGATTCGCGAGTGCCCGAGAGGACGACGTGGGCGCCTTGGGCGTGCAGGGCGCGGGCGATAGCGCCGCCGATGCCGCCGGTGGCGCCGGTGACGAGGGCGGTCTTGCCGGTCAGATCGAACATGTCGGCTTTCCTTGAGATTAGAGCGAGGCCGCGAAGGCTTCGAGATCGGCGGGCGTGTTCAGCGGGGTCGCCTCGGCGTCCGGGGCGATGCGCTTGGCCATGCCCGAGAGGACCTTGCCCGCGCCGGCCTCGGCGAAACGCGTGACGCCGCCGTCCGTGGCCAGCCAGGTCATGCTCTCGCGCCAGCGGACACGGCCGGTGACCTGCTCGACCAGCAGCTTGCGGATGACGTCCGGATCGTGGACCGGGGCGGCGGTGATGTTGGCGACCAGCGGCGTGCGCGGGGCGATGATGGTGGTGCGGGCGAGCGCCTCGGCCATCTCGTCGGCGGCCGGCTGCATCAGCGGGCAGTGGAACGGAGCCGAGACGTTCAGCGGGATGGCGCGCGCGCCCAACTCCTTGGCCTTCTCGATGGCCCGATCCACGGCGGCCTTGGCGCCCGAGATCACGACATTGCCGTTGTTGTTGTCGTTGGCCACGACGCAGACGCCGACTTCCGAACCCGCGGCGGCGGCGGCTTCGGCCAGGGCCAGGTCGGTCTTCGGACCAATGAGCGAGGCCATCGCGCCCTCGCCCACTGGCACGGCGCGCTGCATGGCCTGGCCGCGCAGCTTCAACAGGCGCGCGGTGTCGGCCAGGCTGATGGCGCCGGCGGCGGCCAGGGCCGAGTACTCACCCAGGCTGTGACCCGCGACGAAGGCGGCCTTGTCGATCCCGACGCCGAAGTCCTTCTCCAGCGTCCGGGTCACGGCCAGGCTGACGGCCATCAGGGCCGGCTGGGCGTTCTCGGTCAGGGTCAGGTCGCCCTCGGGGCCCTCTTTCATGAGGGCGAACAGCTTCTGGCCCAGGGCGTCGTCGATTTCCTGGAACACTTCGCGGGCGGTTCCGAAAGCCTCGGCGAGATCGACGCCCATGCCGACCGACTGGCTGCCCTGGCCCGGGAAAATGAAGGCGATGCTCATGGAAGCCCGCTCCGTCCTTTAGAGATTCAAGGCCGGGAGGGTTAGGCCAAAGGGCGCGGGGCGGCAAGTCACCCCAGCCCCTTCACCCCAGCCAGGGGCCTCCGGGCGGTCCCCAGCCCCAAACCGGCATCGGCGGCTCGCCCTCCGGCTCGGGAACGCCTTCGGCCGAGTTGATCACCGCCAGACGCGTGCCCCACTCCAGATAGCCAACGAAGGCGGCGCGGAACTCCGGATCATCGGGCAGGCCGACCTCGTCGGCGGTGTCTAGCATCAGGGCGATCCAGGCCCTGCGCTGCGCCTCGGTCAGATGCCGGCCCATGTGCTTGCGGATCATCGCCGCGTGGCCGCCGCCCGCCTCGGTATAGGCCTTGGGCCCGCCGAACACCTCGCCGACGAAGGCCGCCACGTGCTCGGCATGGCTGGGATCCATGTGGGCGAAGACCGGCGCCAGGACCGGGTCGTTCGGGACCTTGGCGTAGAACGCCGAGAACAGGGCCTTGAACCTTTCGGGGCCGCCGGCCCACTCGGCCAAGGTCGGTGTCTTGGTTTCGCCTAGCGCCATGTCTTCCTCCCGCCCGTCGCAAGCGCAGGTAACGACGAAGGTAGCGGTTTGGAAGATGGAAGAATGGGGTTATCCAAGACGCGACTGTAAAACATCCCTCCCGCAGGAGCTTTTGATGTCCCGTCTGCTCGCCGGTATCGCAGCGGCCGCCCTGACCCTGGCCGCCACCTCGCCCGCCCTCGCCGCCCTGAAGGTCGGCGACAAGGCGCCCGACTTCTCCGCCAAGGCCGCCCTGGCCGGCAAGGACTTCGACTTCAAGCTCTCCAAGGCCCTGAAGAAGGGACCGGTGGTGCTGTACTTCTTCCCCGCCGCCTACACGGCCGGCTGCACGGCCGAGGCCCACGAGTTCGCCGAGGCCACGCCCGAGTTCGAGAAGCTGGGCGCCACGGTGATCGGGGTGACGGCCGGCAATGTCGACCGCATCAAGGACTTCTCCAAGGAGCACTGCCGCGACAAGTTCGCGGTCGCCGCCGCCGATGCGGCCCTGGTCAAGAGCTACGACGTCGTGCTGTCGATGAAGCCGGAGTGGTCTAACCGCACGTCCTACGTGATCGCTCCGGACCACAAGATCCTGCTCTCGTACACCGACGGCAACTTCCAGGGCCACGTCACCCAGACCATGGACGCGGTGAAAGCCTACAAGGCCAAGAAGTAACGAGCCTTTTGCGGTTTCGGCCAGCCGCGCGGGTTGAGGCTCGCGCGCGCTGGAGGAGATGATCGGCCCATGCCTTCTCCAGCGACCGATCCAGCCCAACTCGAACTGGCGATCCGCGGCGTGGCCGTCGGCGCCTTCGCCGCCACGGGCGTGTCCCTGGCCGCCAGCCGCAAGATGACGCCCACCCGCTGGGTCGGCGTGCTGATGATGGTCTGCGCCATCGCCCACGTCTTCGAGAGCCACTTCTATTACACCGAGGGCCGGCATTTCAGCCAGGTGACCTGGGCGCTGGCCGCGTCGGCGGCGGGCGTCTTCTGGCTGTTCTGCTCGGTGCTGTTCGAGGACGAGCCGAGGATCCCGGCCTGGCGCTACGCGATTCCCGGCGCGGCGCTGACCCTATGGCTGATCGGGGCGGTGCTGCCGGCCTCGCCAGTCCGCGCCGCCGTCTGGTGGTCGTTCGCGGCCTATTCGCTGGTCCTGCATATCCACGTCATGCTGATGGCCTGGCGCGGCTGGCGTATCGACCTCGTCGAGCGCCGCCGGCACCTGCGCGCGCCGATCGCGGCCGCGGCCACGGGCTACATGTTCATCCAGACCCTGTGCGATTTCGGCCTCGGCCACGGCCCGGTGCTGCCCAGCATGGCCCAGACCGTGACCCTGGCCGTCCTGGGCGTCGGCTCGGCCCTGGCGCTGCTGCGCGCCGAACCGGTGCTGGTCCAGGCCGCGCCGATCGCCGGCGAGACGCCCGCGCCCAAGCCCGCCGAGACCCTCGACCTCACCCCGGCCGACCGCCTGGTGCTGGCGCGGCTGGACAAGGCGATGAACGAGAACGAGGTCTGGCGCGGCGAGGACCTGTCGATCGGGACCCTGGCGGCCCTGGTCGGCGCGCCCGAGCACCGGCTGCGCAGGCTGATCAACGGCACGCTGGGCCACCGCAACTTCGCCGACTACGTCAACGGCCGGCGGATCGCGGCGGCCAAGGTCGCCCTGGCCGATCCCGAACAGGCGCTGAAGTCGGTCTCGACCATCGCCTATGAACTGGGCTTCGCCTCGCTGGGGCCGTTCAACCGCGCCTTCCGCGCCGCCACCGGCGTCACCCCGACCGCCTGGCGCCAGAACGTCACCCCGGCCCATCCGCACCTGCGGCTGGTCGAAACCGGCGAAGGCGCGCCGAAAGCCGACAAGCGGGCCTGATTTCGCGAACGGCGCGACGGCTGGCGTCCGTCCCTTTGTCCTGGAGCTCTCTCATCACCCGGAGCCCGAGATGTTCGACGCCCTTCTCCCCTTCGCCCGCAGCTGGCTGGACGCCATGCAGGTCGATGTCACCCGCTATGTGATCTTCTCGGTCGGCGTCTGGCTGGCCCTATGGGTCGTGCTGGCCGCGCCGCTGGCCGGCCGCAAGATCCGCGACAGCCGTCCGGCCGCGCGTCAGCTGCTGATCGAGTTCCTGACTTCGATCCGCTCGATCGCCATCTTCTCCACCGTGGGCCTTCTGACCTTCGCCCTCTTTCGCGCCGGCTGGCTGCCCGGCCCCTACATCGCCAAGGGCTGGGGGCCGATCTGGTTCTGGGCCAGCCTGGTCCTGATGATCGTCGCCCACGACGCCTGGTTCTACTGGACGCACCGGTTGATCCACGACCGGCGGCTGTTCCGGACCTTCCACCGCCGCCACCACCGGTCAAACAATCCCTCGCCGTTCACGGCCTACAGCTTCGACCTGGGCGAGGCCTTCATCAACGGCGTGTTCGTGCCGCTGTGGATGATCCTGGTCCCCACCCAGTGGCCGGTGCTCGGGCTGTTCATGCTGCACCAGATCGTCCGCAACACGATCGGCCACTCTGGCTACGAGCTGTTCCCCGCCCGCAATGACGGCCGGCCGCTGATCCCCTGGCTAACGACCGTGACCCACCACGACCTGCACCACGCCCAGGCGGGCTGGAACTACGGTCTCTATTTCACCTGGTGGGACAAGCTGATGGGCACCGAGAACCCGGGCTATCTGAAGCGCTTCGCCGAGGTCACGGCCAAGAAACGGAAAGGCGGCAAGGACCGGGAGCTGGAGACTACCAGCTCGCCTTCACCAGCTTGACCATGGCGCGGGCGTCCTGCAGCCGCCACTCGTCGCGGGCGTTGACACCCCGGACGTTGGCGGCGCGCAGGCTGACCGTGATCTCGGCGGGGATGTCGAACGGCCGGGTCAGGCTCAGGTCGACGCCCTCGTCTCCGGTCGAACCGCCGCCGAGCGCGATCGAGCCGATGGGCTTGCCGTCCAGGGTCAGCGACGAGCGGACATTGGCGCGGGTCACCGGGATCTTGCCCGGCACGGCGATGGCCTGGCTGGCGTCCATGTCCATCGAGACGCGGACATAGTTGGCGCGCGGCAGGAGACCGAAGCCGAACAGGCGCGACATCGACGAGCGCAGCCTGGCCTCGTTCTGGTTCCAGGACGCGCCGAGCGCCATGGACCGCTCGCCCACCCGATCCGCCTCGGGCTTCTTCGACAGGTTCAGGTCGAAGTCGTAGGTCGGGTTGTCGAGCATGCCCGACGACTTGACCGTCAGGGCGACCTTCTCGCTGTCGGTCGACAGATCCAGCGGCAAGGCGGCCGAATAGCCGGTGAAGCGGCCTTCATAGGCCGAGACCGAGGTGACGGGCTTCTGGACAACCTCGGCATGCGCCGACGCGCCGGCGGCGGTCGCCGCCGCGAACACCATAAGAAGGCGTGTCGCGATCCCCATGGTTCGCCTGCTAGCATAACTGGCCGAAGGGATGAACCCCCGCGTCGCGTGAATTGTAAGACCAATCAACGGCGCGCTCGTCCAGAAGGCAGGGGCCCTCTCGGCTTGCCTTTCCCCCACATCTTCTGTAATAGCGCGCGTTCTCACGGAAGGCGGTCTTGCACGCACCCATCCGGGACCGGGGTCCTCCCCGCTCGGCGTGCCGGATCCATCGTGGTCGACGGACTTCCGTCGTCGTCCACGCCGCCTTCCATAACGGAAGAAGGAAAACATGGCGTTCTACGAACACGTGGTCATCGCGCGGCAGGACATCTCGCCGCAACAGGCCGAAGCTCTGAACGAGCAACTGAAGACCCTCATCGAAGAGAATGGCGGCCACATCGCCAAGATCGAGTACTGGGGCCTTCGTAACCTCACCTACCGCATCAAGAAGAACCGCAAGGGCCACTACTCCCTGCTCGCGATCGACGCCCCGGCGCCGGCCGTGAAGGAAATGGAGCGTCAGCTGCTCATCAACGAAGATGTGCTGCGCTTCATGACCATCCGCGTGGAAGAGCTGGACCTCGAGCTGTCGCCGGTCCTGGCGCGTCGCGACCGCGGCGATCGTCCGGAACGTCCGCGCGACGACTTCGGCGCTCAGGCGCAAGCGTAAGGGAGACTGAAGATCATGACCGATACGACTGCTCCCGAAGCCGGCACCGCGCCGGCCGCCGCCGCTGGCGGCGCTCGCCGCCCGTTCTTCCGTCGCCGCAAGGTTTGCCCGTTCTCGGGCGCCAACGCGCCGAAGATCGACTACAAGGACGTGAAGCTGCTGCAGCGTTACGTCTCGGAGCGCGGCAAGATCGTTCCGTCGCGCATCACCGCGGTGTCGGCCAAGAAGCAACGCGAACTGGCCAAGGCCATCAAGCGCGCCCGCTTCCTGGCTCTGCTCCCCTACGTCGTGAAGTAAGGGAGACACCACGATGAAAGTCATTCTGCTCGAACGCGTCGAAGGCACCGGCGTCCTGGGTGACGAAGTCACCGTGAAGGACGGCTTCGCCCGTAACTACCTGCTGCCCCGCGGCAAGGCCCTGCGCGCCACCAAGGCGAACCTGGCCACCTTCGACGCTCAGCGCGCTGAGATCGAAGCCCGCAACGTGAAGAACCGCGAATCGGCCGCCAAGAACGGCGAAGCGCTGGACGGCACGCAATACGTCCTGATCCGTCAGGCTGGCGAAAGCGGCCAGCTGTACGGTTCGGTCGCGGGCCGCGACGTCGCCGACGCCATCAAGGCTGAAGGCGGCAAGGTCGACCGCTCGATGGTCGTGCTGGACAAGCCGATCAAGACGCTGGGCGTCCACGAAGTGAAGGTGAAGCTGCACGCCGAAGTGACCATCACGGTCACCCTGAACATCGCGCGCAGCCAGGACGAAGCCGAGCGCCAGGCGCGCGGCGAAAACGTGATCAACTCGCAATTCGAGGAAGATCGCGCGGCCGAAGCCGAAGCCGCCCAAGACATGGCGGAAGGCGGCGCCGGCTCGTTCGAAGGCGACCACTACGAAGCCTAATCTCGTCAGAGATCGGAGCTTTAGACAAGAAAACGGCGCGGATCACTCCGCGCCGTTTTTTTCTGCACTTTGGCGCAGAAATGCTTAGCTTGTACGCATAATGGCGAAATCCCATGTTCGCGATGGGGGATGAAAACCCCCGTGGGGGCGCGACGCCGGTCGGCATGACCGTCCCCTGAAAAAGAGAGGGGATATCTCATGCGTTACAGAAGCTTGTTGCTGGCCGCCGCATCGCTGACGGCCTTCGCCGCCACCGCGCGCGCCCAGACGGCCGCGCCGGCCGCCGAAAACACCAATGTCGAGGAAATCGTCGTCACGGGCACCCGCACCGCGGGCCGCTCGCGCCTCGACACCCTGGCGCCGGTCGACGTCGTCACCGCCAAGACCCTGCAGCAGCGCGGCAGCACCGAACTGGCCGCCGCCCTGGCCGCCACTGTTCCGTCCATCAACTTCCCGCGCCCGTCCAACACCGACGGCACGGACTCGGTCCGCCCCGCCGTGCTGCGCGGCCAAGGCCCCGACCAGACCTTGGTGCTGGTCAACGGCACCCGCCGCCACGCCACCGCCCTGGTCAATCTGAACGGTTCGGTCGGTCGCGGTTCGGCATCAGTCGACCTGAACGCCATCCCGTCGGTCGCGCTGGAGCGCATCGAGGTGCTGCGCGACGGGGCCTCGGCCCAGTACGGCTCGGACGCCATCGCCGGCGTCGTCAACCTGCGCCTGCGCGAAGCCAGCAGCGGCGGCGGCGTGACGGTGACGACCGGCAAGTACATCACCAGCTTCACGGGCCTGCAGACCGGTCAGAAGCAGAAGCGCCGCGACGGCCTGACCACGACGGTCTCGGGCTGGCAAGGCCTGAAGCTCGGCTCGGACGGCTTCCTGACGCTGTCGGCCGAGTACCTGGATCGCGACTACACCAACCGCTCCGACATCGACACCCGCGTCACGCCCCAGCGCGTCACCTCGCGCTTCGGCGATCCCGAGGTCGAGCAGGTCAGCTTCTACGCCAACGCCGGCAAGCCAATCGGCGACAATTGGGAAGCCTACGGCTGGTACGGCTATCAGCAGCGCGACGCCGAGGCCTCGGCCACCTATCGCCTGCCGACCGACGCCAGCCAGAACATCCCCAGCGTCTATCCCAACGGCTACCTGCCGCTGATCACGACCAACACCGAGGACGTGACGGCCGCCGTCGGCCTGCGCGGCGAGTTGGCCGGCTGGAAGCTCGACACCAACCTGGTTTATGGCAAGAACGACCTCGACTTCGGGGTCAAGAACACCATCAACCCGTCGTACGGCGCGGGCTCGCCGACCAGCTTCAAGGCCGGCGGCCTGACCTATGATCAGCTGGTGTTCGGCCTGGACGCCAGCCGCGAGTTCGAGGTCGGCCTGGCCGGTCCGCTGAACGTGGCCTGGGGCGTGGAAGCCCGTCGCGAGACCTATCAGGTCAACGCCGGCGAGGTGGCCTCCTACGCGCGCGGCACGGTCTCGCCGACGCTGTCGTTCGGCTCGCGCGGCTTCACCGGCTTCACGCCCGGCAACGCCGTCGACGTCGATCGTGACGCCGTGGGCGTCTATCTGGACCTGGAAGGCAAGCTGACCGAGAAGCTGACCGGCTCGGCCGCCGTCCGCTACGAGGACTATTCGGACTTCGGCACCAACACGAGCTGGAAGCTGGCGGGTCGCTACGACTTCACCGACGCGTTCGCTCTTCGCGGCGCGGTGTCGACCGGCTTCCGGGCTCCCAGCCTCCAACAGCAGTACTTCACCTCGACCTCGATCCTGTACATCAACCAGACGGTCGGCGGCGTGACGACGGCGGTGCCGTTCGAGACCGGCACCTATCCGTCGGTCAGCGCGGTCGGCAAGGCCCTGGGCGGCAAGCCGCTGGAGCCGGAGAAGTCCAAGAACTTCTCGCTGGGTGCGGTCTATCACAAGGGCGCCTTCGAGCTGACGGTCGACGCCTATCGCATCGACGTCGACAACCGCATCGTTCTGACCGAGACCCTGACGGGCAGCGCAACGGCGGCGGCGGGCACCAACGCGCGGGTGATCTTCGATCTGCTGGCGCCCTATGGCGCCTCGGCGGCCCGCTACTTCACCAACGGCGTCGACACCAAGACCGTCGGCGTCGACGTGGTGGCCCGCTACCGGATCGTCGACGACCAGGCCGGCACGTTCGACCTGACCGCCGCCGGCAACGTCAACAACTTCGACGTCCGCCGCACGCCGACCACGACGGTGCTGCCAACCCCGGTGACGCTGTTCGCCCGCCAGGCGACGCTACGCTTTGAGGAAGGCACGCCGGAATGGAAGGTCACGCTGCAGGGCGACTGGAGCAAGGGTCCGTGGGGCGCGACCCTGCGCACCACGCTCTATGACGACGTCCTGGCGCCCGGCACCGCCGCCGACGGCAGCGGCGACTGGCGCACGGGCACCCAGGGCATCGTCGACCTGGAGGCCCGCTACCGCTTCGGCCAGCACACCACGGTCTCGGTCGGCGCGGACAACCTGTTCGACCAGTATCCCGACCAGGTGCCGCCGAACCTCAACACCAGCGGCGGCAACCCCTGGTCCAGCTTCTCGCCGTTCGGCTTCAACGGCCGCTTCCTCTACGGTCGCCTGGCGGTCAGCTGGTAGTTATCCACAGGCTTCACAGGCCGCAAACGTTTGGGCGCGGAGAGCGATCTCCGCGCCCTTTCCTTTGCCTGCTCACGTCAGAAACGGACGCCCCGAAGGGCTCGTGCGCTTGCACTCACAGTCGGTCAAAACATACACAGAACATCCCCGTTCATCTGAGTCGCCGGGCCAACTCGCCCGCGCGTCCGAACCGTCGTCGCGTTAATTTCCTCCGATGTCCCTCGTTCCCGCGCTCGATCTCGTTCTCCCCGGCCTACCCGAGCCCACGATCAACGTGGCGCCGCACAACATGGAAGCCGAGCAGGCGCTGCTCGGGATCCTGCTGTACGACAACGCCGCGTACGAGCGCCTGACCGACAGCCTGCAGGCCCGCTGCTTCTACGAGCCCTTCCACCAGCGCCTGTTCCAGGCGATCGAGACCCACGTCCGCAAGGGCCAGCTGGCCGAACCGATCCTGCTGGCCGACGAGTTCAAGGCCGACGCCGCGTTCGAAGAGCTGGGCGGCCTGCGCTACCTGGCCGACCTCGTCGACCGCGCCCCGCCCGCCGCCAACGCCGGCGACTACGCCCGGGTGATCTTCGACCTCTCCCTGCGTCGCGAGCTGATCCGCATCGGCGGCGACATCGCCACGGCCGCGCAAGGGACCGCCGAGGTCAAGGACGGGGAGAAGAAGACCGCCCGCGACCAGATCGAGTCGGCCGAACAGCAGCTGTACAGCCTGGCTGAAAGCGGCACCGCCTCGTCGGGCTTCGTCAGTTTCGGCGACGCCCTGCGCGGCGCGGTCGAGATGACCGCCGAGGCCTACAGCCGCGAAGGCGGCATGTCGGGCGTCTCGACCGACCTGATCGACCTGGACCAGAAGATCGGCGGCCTGCACCCCTCCGACTTGATCGTCCTGGCCGGCCGTCCCTCGATGGGCAAGACGGCCCTGGCGACCAACATCGCCTTCAACATCGCCAAGAAATACGCCTACGAGATCCAGCCCGACGGCACGAAGAAGACCGTCCAGGGCGGCGTCGTGGCCTTCTACTCGCTGGAAATGAGCGCCGAGCAGCTGGCCCTGCGTATGCTGGCCGACGCCTCGGGCGTGTCGGGCGACAAGCTGCGGAAGGGCGAGATCGACGCTTCCGAGTTCGGGCGCGTCCGCGACGCGGCCATGGAGCTGCAGGAAGCGCCCCTGTTCATCGACGCCACCGGCGGTATCTCGATCGCCAAGCTGACCGCCCGGGCCCGTCGCCTCAAGCGCCAGCACGGCCTGGACCTGGTGGTGGTCGACTACCTGCAGCTGGTCACCGGCTCGGACCTGTCGTCCAACGCCAGCCGCGTGCAGGAAGTCTCGCAGATCACCATGGGCCTCAAGGCCCTGGCCAAGGAACTGGCCTGCCCCGTCATCGCCCTCTCGCAGCTGTCGCGTCAGGTCGAACAGCGCGACGACAAGCGGCCTCAGCTCTCCGACCTTCGGGAATCCGGTTCGATCGAACAGGACGCCGACATGGTGTGGTTCGTGTACCGCGAGGCCTATTACGTGGGCCGCGCCGAGCCGCGCGAGGGTACGCCCGAGCACCTGACCTGGCAGGAGGAGATGGACCGCCTGCACGGCCTGGCCGAGGTGATCATCGCCAAGCAGCGTCACGGTCCCATCGGCACCGTGCGCCTGTCGTTCAACAGCGACACCACGCGCTTCGGCAACCTGGCCCGCGACCACTACTTCGCCCAGGCCCGGAACATCCCGTCGGACGAATAGGCCCTTCGGAGGAGGCGGGTTTGACTTCCGCCTCCGCCCCGCGCCACGGTCGGCGCCTCGCCCTCCTGCCCGACGAGTCGCATGGACTTCAGCCCCCTGCCCACCTCCAGCCTGGTCGGCGCCTTCCTGCTGGCGTTTCCGGCGCTGTTCTCGATCGTCAATCCGGTCGGAGCGTCGCTGATCTTTCACCAGGCCATGGCCGGACGCTCGCGCGAGGAACGGCGCGGGCTGGCGCGGCGGATCGGCTTCTACGCCTTCCTGGTGCTGCTGGGCTCGCTGCTGCTGGGCGGCTACATCCTGAACTTCTTCGGCGTCAGCCTGGGGGCTTTGCGGGTGGCCGGCGGCCTGGTCGTGGCCATCCGCGCCTGGGGCCTGCTGATGGATCCGCAGCAACACGAGGACCGCAAAACCAGCCAGACCGAGTCCGCCCAGACCCACGAAGACGTGGCGTTTTTCCCGCTGACCATGCCGTTCACGACCGGACCAGGTTCGATCTCGGTAGCCATCGCCCTCTCCTCTCAGCGCCCGACCGAGGGCGCGGCGGTGGCGCCGTTCTTCATCGGCGCCAGCCTGGCCGCCGCGCTCGTGGCGGTGATGGTCTGGGTGTTCTACAGCGCCTCGGGCCGGGTCATGCGCCTGTTGGGTCCTTCCGGCGCCCGGGTGCTGTCGCGGCTGGTCGCCTTCCTGTTGCTGTGCATCGGCGTTCAGATCATCGCCTCGGGCGCGGAGAACCTGGTGGCCAAGTTCATGGCCTCGCATTCCGGTTAGACCGTTGAACGGCAAGGCCGCGTCCGCTACGCCGTCCCCGTGACCGAAGCCCGCCTGACCCTCGACCTCGACGCCCTGGCCGCCAACCACGCGGCCTTGCGAAAGCGCGCCGGCGACGCCGAACTGGCGCCGGCGGTCAAGGCCGACGGCTACGGCCTCGGCGCGGCGGACGTCGCCGACCGGCTGTGGGCCGAGGGCGCGTGCAGCTTCTATGTCGCTCGTCTGTCGGAAGGCGTCGCCCTGCGCCAGGCCTTGGGCGACCGCGACGCGATCATCTACGTCCTCGACGGCGCCACGCCCGGCTCCGGCGACACGCTGGAGGGCGCGGGGCTGATTCCGGTGCTCAACAGCCTGCCGCAGATCGAGGCCTGGAACGCCCAGGCCCGCTCGGGCCGGCTGAAGGCGGCGCTGCATGTCGACACCGGCATGAACCGCCTGGGCCTGCGCCCGGAGGAGGTGAAGGTGCTGGTCGGCGCGACCGACCGGCTGAAGCGCCTGGACCTCGATCTCGTCATCAGCCACCTGGCCTGCGCCGACACGCCCGAAAGCCCGATGAGCGCTCGCCAGTTGGAGCGTTTCGAGGCCGTCACGGCCCTGCTGCCGAACGCCCGGCGCAGCCTGGCCAACTCGGCGGGCCTGTTCCTGGGCGAGGCCTATCGCTTCGACCAGGCCCGTCCGGGGATCAGCCTCTATGGCGGCGGGCCCGAGGGCGTCCCGCATCCCGAGATCCGCGCCGTCGCCACGGTCGAAGCCCCGATCCTGCAGGTCCGGGTCGTGCCGCGCGGCGAGAGCGTGGGCTACGGCGCCGGCTGGACCGCGCCCGACACCACCCGCGTGGCCATCGTCGCGGCCGGCTATGCCGACGGCGTGCCGCGCGCCAGCCATCCGAATGGCCAGGCCTGGTTCGACGGCGCCCGGCGCCGGCTGCTGGGCCGCGTCTCCATGGACCTGCTGGCGATCGACATCACCGACTGCGACGCCGCGCGTCCCGGCGCCATGGTCGAGCTGTTCGGCCCGAATCTGCCGATCGACGACGCCGCGACCGCCGCCGGCACCTCGGCCTATGAACTGCTGACCCGTGTCGCGCCGCGCGCCCGCCGCGTGGTGATCGGCCGCTAGCCCGCCAGGGCCCGCAGCCGCGCGGCGTTGACCGTGTGAACCGCCGCCTTCAGCACGTCGACCGTCTCGGCCGAGCCTTCCGCCGAGACCGCGAACCGGTCGGCCGCCACGATGCTGTAGCGCCCCGACTTCGAGGCCGTGTCCCAGGCCTCCGTGACCAGCCGCCCGCCAGCCGTGGTGATGGTCTCATAGCCGGTCGCCGTGCGTCGCGTGCTCTCCGCGCCCTGGGCGTCGTCCGAGGCGCCGACGCTGCCGATGGCCCCGAGATCGGTGACCTCCAGCACGAAGGCCGAGGCGCCTTTCACATACTTCGCCCGCGCCTTGGCCATGCCCGGCTCGGGCCCGAGCTCGCTGGTGACGGGGCCGCGCGCGAACCCGCCGACGCTGGCCGGCAGCAGATCCTTCAGACTAGCGGCCGCCAGGGGGCGCGCGCCCTTCCGCGCCGCCCGCTCGGCCTGCTCGGAGTCCTTTTCCAGCTGGCGCAGGTCGATCGGCTTGCCGTTGACCTCGACCGGTCCGGAGGACGAACGCTCGCCTTGCCGCCCGCAGCCGACCACGACCATCACGACGGCGACAGCCACGCCGCGACGCCAAGTCCTGCTTCCAGCCTCAATCCCTGGCATGAGCCAGCTCCTTCCAGCGCCCTGCCACCCTAACGCGTGCTGCGCACCTTGGCTGCGTCCGGCTTTGGCGCACCGTCCCGCCAGCCTGTAGACTACCGACATCCGAGAATCAGGAGACCTCATGGCCCGCGACGGCGCCGTCTACGCCTGCCAGTCCTGCGGCGCGGTCCAGACCAAGTGGTCCGGACAATGCCCCGCCTGCCAAAGCTGGAACACGCTGGTCGAGGAGGTCGGGGCCAAGCCGCCGGGCGCGCTGTCGACGACCAAGTCCACGCGCGTGCGCGGCCTGCAGTTCACCGGCCTGGAAAGCCAGTCCGCCCCGCCGCCCCGGATCATGACCGGCGTCGACGAGTTCGACCGCGTCTGCGGCGGCGGCGTGGTGCCGGGTTCGGCCCTGTTGATCGGCGGCGACCCGGGCGTGGGCAAGTCCACCCTGCTGCTGCAGGTCTGCGCCAGCGCCGCCCTGCGCGGCGTGTCTTGCGCCTACATCTCGGGCGAGGAAGCCGTCGAGCAGATCCGGGGCCGCGCGGACCGCATGGGCCTGGCCAAGGCCAATGTCAGCCTGGCCGCCGAGACCTCGCTGCGCGACATCCTGGACGGCCTGAAGCGCGACAACTTCGACCTGGTGGTCATCGACTCGATCCAGACCCTGTGGAGCGACGCCCACGAAGCCGGGCCCGGCACCGTCACCCAGGTCCGCGCCTGCGCCACCGAGCTGGTGCGCCTGGCCAAGAAGAAGGGCGTGGCCATCCTGCTGGTCGGCCACGTCACCAAGGACGGCCAGATCGCCGGCCCGCGCGTGGTCGAGCACCTCGTCGACGCCGTACTCTCGTTCGAGGGCGAGCGCGGCTATCCGTTCCGTATTCTCCGCGGCGCCAAAAACCGTTTTGGCGCTACGGACGAGATCGGCGTCTTCGAGATGGGCGACGTCGGCCTGCGCGAGGTCAAGAACCCCTCGGCGCTGTTCCTCAACGAGGGCGGCGAGCGGGCGGCGGGCGCGGCGGTGTTCGCCGGCATCGAGGGTTCACGGCCCGTGCTGGTGGAATTCCAGGCCCTGGTCGCGCCCTCCGCGTACGGAACGCCGCGTCGCGCCGTGGTCGGATGGGATTCCGGACGCCTGGCCATGGTCTTGGCCGTACTTGAAGCCCGATGCGGCCTTGGTTTTGGCGACAAGGACGTCTATCTGAACGTCGCTGGCGGCCTTCGCATCACGGAACCGGCGGCGGATCTCGCGGCGGCGGCGGCCCTGGCCTCCTCCGCCCTGGACGTCGCCCTGCCCCAGGACTGCGTCGTGTTCGGCGAGCTCAGCCTGTCGGGCGAAGTACGGCCCGTCAGCCGGATGGAGACACGTTTGAAGGAAGCCGCGAAACTGGGATTTGGCCGGGCGCTGGGACCGCTCGCCGGCCTGCCTGAAGGCGGCGGAGCCCTGCCGGTGGCGGGCGTGGCGCGTCTGACCGACGCAGTCCGCCGCATCGGCGACGAGATCTGGACGAGCCTGACGTGACGCCTTTCGACATCATCGCCGGCCTCCTGCTTCTGGTCTCCGGCGTCACCGGCTGGATTCGCGGCGCCTCGCGCGAGCTGACCTCGGCGCTGTCGTTCATCTTCGCCGCCGCCATCGCCCTGTTCGGCCTGCGGATCAGCGGCCCGGTCTTCCGCAAGCTCATGGACCCTGACTGGGCGGCGACCGGCGCGGCGGTGCTGGTGGTCTTCGTCGTCTTCTTCCTGATCTTCCGCCTGATCGGCGGCCGCCTGACCGCCAGCCTGCAGCAGAGTTCGGCCGGCATGCTGGACCGCGCGATCGGCGCGACCTTCGGCGCGATCCGCGCCTGCGTGATCCTGGGCGTCTTCAACCTGCTGCTGCACCTGGCGACGCCGCCGGACCGCATGCCGCACTGGGTCGAGGATTCGCTGTTCTATCCCCTGTCCGAGGCCAGCGGCGAAGTGCTGAAGGTCTTCGCGCCCAAGGGCAAGGCGCTGGCCGGCAAGCTGGCGCCAGCGATCAAGGACGCCGTTCATGAGGGCGGCGACAATACGTCCGGCGAGAAATCGTCCGGAAAAGGCTATGATGAAAACCAGCGTCGACAGCTCGACGACCTGGTGGAGAAATCGCGATGACCTTCCTGGGCCAGTCGACCGACCGCTATTCCTCTTCGCCATGGCGTGATCCGGAAGACGACACGCTGCGCCTGGAGTGCGGCGTCTTTGGCGTCTTCGGCACGCGCGACGCGGCGGCCATCGCGGCCCTGGGCCTGCACGCCCTGCAGCACCGCGGCCAGGAAGCTTGCGGCATCGCCGCCTTCGACGGCAACCGCTTCCACACCGAGCGCCACATGGGCCATGTCGGCGACGCCTTCACTGGCGCCGACCTCGTCCAGCGCCTGCCGGGTAACATGGCCATCGGCCACACCCGCTACTCGACGGCCGGCGGCAGCGGCATCCGCAACGTCCAGCCGATGTTCGCCGATCTCGAGACCGGCGGCGTGGCCATCGCCCACAACGGCAACCTGACCAACTTCCTGACCTTGCGCGAACGCCTGGTGCAGGAAGGCGCAATCTTCCAATCGACCTCGGATTCCGAAGTCATCCTTCACCTGATCGCCCGCTCCCGGAAGGCCAGGATCGTCGACCGCTTCATCGACGCGGTCGGCCAGATCGAGGGCGGCTACGCCCTGGTGGCCATCACCAACAAGAAGATGATCGGCCTGCGCGACCCGCTGGGCATCCGCCCGCTAGTCCTGGGCGACCTGGACGGCAAGCCGATCCTGGCCTCCGAGACCTGCGCCCTCGACATGATCGGCGCCCGCTTCGTGCGCGACATCGAACACGGCGAGATGGTGGTGATCGAGGAAACCGGCATCACCTCGACCAAGCCGTTCCAGACCCAGGCCGCGCGCCCCTGCGTGTTCGAATATGTCTACTTCGCCCGTCCCGACAGCGTCGTGAACGGCCGCTCGGTCTACGGCGTGCGCAAGCGCATGGGCCGCAACCTGGCCAAGGAAACCGGCATCGAGGCCGACGTCGTGGTGCCTGTGCCGGACTCGGGCGTCCCCGCCGCCCTGGGCTTCGCCCAGGAGAGCGGCATCCCGTTCGAGATGGGCATCATCCGCAACCACTATGTGGGCCGCACCTTCATCCAGCCCACCCAGGGCGTTCGCGAGCTGGGCGTGCGCATGAAGCACAGCCCGAACCGAGCCATCCTGGCCGGCAAGCGCGTGGTGCTGATCGACGACTCGATCGTGCGCGGCACCACCTCGCTGAAGATCGTCCGCATGGTCCGCGAGGCCGGCGCCAAGGAGGTCCACCTCCGCTCGGCCAGCCCGCCGATCAAGTGGCCCGACTTCTACGGCATCGACATGCCCGAGCGCGAACAGCTGCTGGCGGCCAACAAGTCGCTGGAAGAGATGGCCAAGTTCCTGGAAGTGGATAGCCTGGGCTTCCTGTCGGTCGAGGGCCTGTACGACGCTCTGGAGGCGGGTCCGCGCGATCCGGCCGCCCCGCAGTTCACCGACCACTACTTCACCGGCGACTATCCGACCCGCCTGACGGACCGCGAGATCGCCGAGGGCCGCAACGAAACCAACGACAAGCAGCTGTCGCTGCTGGTCAGCGCCTAAGTCCGTCTTGTGAACCTGAAGAGCGTTCTCGAGAAGCTGAAGCTCGAGCCGTACGTCCTCGCCCTGTTCGGCATGGTCGTGCTGGCCTCGATCATCCCCGTGCGCGGCGAGGCGGCGCATGGGCTGAACATCGTCGTCAAGCTGGCCATCGCCCTGCTGTTCTTCCTGCATGGCGCCAAGCTGTCGCGGGAGAGCGTGGTCGCCGGCGTGACGCACTGGCGGCTGCACCTGCTGATCCTGGCCTTCACCTTCGTGATGTTCCCGATCCTGGGCCTGGCCATCAGCAAGATCGGCGTGCTGCCGCCGACCCTGGCGGCTGGGATCCTGTTCCTGTGCTGCCTGCCCTCGACGGTGCAGTCCTCGATCGCCTTCACCTCGATCGCGCGCGGCAACGTCGCTGCGGCCGTGGTGGCGGCCAGCGCCTCCAACCTCTTCGGCATCTTCATCACGCCGGTGCTGGTGGGCCTGCTGATGCACACCCAGGGCGGCGCCGCGGGCGGCTGGAAGTCGGTGCAGGACATCGTCGTCCAGCTGCTGCTGCCGTTCATCGCCGGCCAGTTGGCCCGGCCGCTGGTCAGCGGCTGGATCGCCAAGCACAAGGGTCTGATCGGCTATGTCGATCGCGGCTCGATCCTGCTGGTCGTCTACGCCGCCTTCAGCGAGGCCGTCGTCGGCGGCATCTGGCATCGGATCTCGCCGCTGCAGCTGGTCTTGCTGCTGGTCGTCTGCGGCGTGCTGCTGGCCATCGTGCTGGCGGCCACCACCTTCGGCGCGCGGGCCCTGGGCTTCTCGCCCGAGGACGAGAAGGCGATCACCTTCTGCGGCTCCAAGAAGAGCCTGGCGACCGGCGTGCCGATGGCGGGCATCCTGTTCCCCGGTCCGACCGCCGGGATCCTGGTCCTGCCGCTGATGATCTTCCACCAGATCCAGCTGATGGCCTGCTCGGTCATCGCCCAGCACTACGCCAGGAAGGCCAGCGAAGCGGAAGCTTAAGGGCTTCTCCCGGTTTCCGTTCGCCCTCCTCTGATCTAGAACCCGCGCATGACTTCCGACTCCCAAAAGCCGCTGGCCGGCCGCATCGCCCTCGTCACCGGCGCCACGCGCGGCATCGGCGAGGCGATCGCCCTGGGCCTGGCCAAGGCCGGCGCCCATGTCATCGCCGTGGGCCGCACGCAAGGCGCGCTCGAGGCCCTGGACGACGCCATCCTGGAAGCCACCGGCGAGCGCGCCACCCTGGTCCCCCTGGACCTGCGCGAACCTGACGGCCTGGATCACCTGGGCGCGGCCATCCACCAGCGCTGGGGCAAGCTCGACATCCTGGTCGGCGCGGCCGGCCTGCTGGGCCCCCTGACGCCGGTCAGCCACCTGGACCCCAAGGGCTGGGACATGATCCTGTCCACCAACCTGACGGCCAACTGGCGCCTGATCCGCGCCATGGACCCGCTGCTGCGCGCGTCGGACGCCGGCCGGGCCCTGTTCTTCTCCAGCAGCGTGGCCAAGAGCCGCCCAGCCTTCTGGGGCGCCTACGCGGCGACCAAGGCGGCGCTGGAAGCCATCGTCGACGTCTATGCCGACGAGACCGAGAACACCGCCATCCGCGCCCTGTGCGTCGATCCCGGCGCCATGCGCACTCGCATGCGGGCCGGCGCCTTCCCGGGCGAGGATCCCAAGACCGTGCCCGCGCCGGAGACCATCGTCCCGTTCGTCGTCGACCTGGTCCGCCCCGACCGCCAGCCGCCCAAGGGCGTCGTCCGCTTCAAGGACCGCGGCCAGGAATCACCGAGCATCGACGCCTGAGCGAAACCTCACGCGGGGGTTTGAATTGTTACGGAAATAGCCGCACGGGTTGTACAGAGGTTAAAAATACCACCCTGACGCTGATCCAAGGAACAATGTTTTGCGACCCGGTGACAAATTAGCGGCTCATTAACCAGCGTCGCCGGAGACGTTTAAGCGCGGCAACGACGTCGCGTCCTTGGGGCCTTCACATGGCGCTGTTCTCTCGTGGCCGCGATGCGGCGGACACGGCTCAGGTCTCCGATCTCGCGGGCATCGTCGCGGCGATCCAGCGTTCCCAGGCGGTGATCGAGTTCAGCCTGGACGGCACGATCCTGACGGCCAACGAAAACTTCCTGCGGACGATGGGCTACACCCTCTCCGAGATCCAGGGCCGCAAACACAGCATCTTCGTCGACGCCGCCCAGGCCGCGTCCCCGGCCTATCGCGAGTTCTGGGCCGCGCTGAACGCCGGTCAGTTCGTCGCTGACAAGTTCAAGCGCGTTGGCAAGGGCGGCAAGGAGGTCTGGATCCAGGCGTCTTACAATCCCGTCCTCGACAAAAACGGCCGCCCCTTCAAGGTCATCAAGTTCGCCGCCGACGTCACCACCGTCGAGATCGAGCGCCGCGAGACCGAGGCCGAGCGCGAGCAGGTTCGCCAGGAGCAGGAGCACATCGTCTCCGTCCTGGCCGAAAGCCTGGGCCGCCTGGCGCGCGGCGACCTGACGGCGCGCATCGACACCCGCTTCGAGGGCCGCTACGCCCAGCTGCGCGAGGACTTCAACGCCGCGATCGACAGCCTGCGCGACGCCATGTCCGCGATCGCCGAGGCCGCCAACAGCATGGAATCCGGGGCCAACGAGATCGCCAGCGCCTCCAACGACCTGTCCAAGCGCACCGAGCAGCAGGCCGCCAGCCTGGAAGAAACCGCCGCGGCGCTCGACCAGATCACCGCCACGGTCAAGCGCAGCGCCGAGGGCGCCCGGCAGGCCTCGGCCGCCGCCTCGGCCGCCAGCACCGACGCCGACCGCTCGGGCGAGGTCGTCCAGCAGGCCGTCGCGGCGATGGGCGAGATCGAGAAGTCCTCGGGCCAGATCACCCAGATCATCGGCGTCATCGACGAGATCGCCTTCCAGACCAACCTGCTGGCCTTGAACGCCGGCGTCGAGGCGGCGCGCGCCGGTGAAGCCGGTCGCGGCTTCGCGGTCGTCGCCCAGGAAGTGCGGGCCCTGGCCCAGCGTTCGGCCGAAGCGGCCAAGGAGATCAAGACCCTGATCGCCAACTCGTCCACCCAGGTCGAGCATGGCGTGCGGCTGGTCGGCGACACCGGCCAGGCCCTGACCGGCATTGTCGCCAAGGTCGGCGAGATCAACGGCCTGATCCGCGAGATCGCCGAGTCCTCGCAGGAGCAGGCCACCGGCCTGAACCAGGTCAACGCCGCCGTGAACCAGATGGACCAGGTCACCCAGCAGAACGCCGCCATGGTCGAGGAGGCCAACACCTCGTCGGCCTCGCTGCGCGGCGAGGCCCAGGACCTGGCTCGCCAGGTGGCCCGGTTCCAGACCGGCGGCCGCGCGGCCGTCCGCCATCCGGCGCCAGCCCCGGCCCGCAACCCGGTCGCCGAGCAGCGCGCCCGCATCCAGAGCTTCGCCCGCCCCGGCGGCGCCGCGACGGCCGCCGCCCCGGCCGAATGGGAAGAGTTCTAGTGGGGGGCGAGAACCTGCCCTAGCAGCAGGTTCGCCGCGGCCGCCGCCGAGCCGTCACCGGTCAGGGCGGCGGCCACGATCGCTCCATCCTTCACCGAATAGGCCACGACCGCGCTGGCGCCGGGCGTCCCGCCCAGGTGGCCCAGCCACAGGCTCCGGGAACCCTCCGCTCCCGGAACCTCCACCGCCATCGCGCCCAGGCCATAGAAGCTTCCGGCGTCGAACATCGGGTAGAGCTTCCCGAACATAGCCCCGACGGTCTCCTGCTTCAGCAGCTGACCGCCCAGCAGCGCCGCCCACACTCGCGCCATGTCGCCCGCCGAGCCCACGGCCGGCCCCGCCGCCCCGGCCCAGGCGGGCGCGATCGGCGCCTCCTTGGCCGAGACCAGCCTGGCGACATCCTCGGCCTTGTCGCCGTCAGCCAGCATCCGCAGCGACTTCAGCCCCAGCGGCTTGACGATCCGGGCGTCGACGGCGTCCTGCCAGGATCGCCCGTCCACGGTCTCGATCACCTTGCCCAGCAGGCCGTAGCCGGTGTTGGAATAGCGCCAGCGCTCGCCGGGACAGGACATCGCGCCATGGCGAGCGATGATCTTCACGTCCTCGTCCAGAGTGTGCGCCTGCCGCTCGGCGCGGGCCTTCAGGTCCTCGTTGGCGCTGAACAGGCCGCCGGTATGGGCCAGCAGGTCGCGGATGGTGACCACGTCGCCATTGGGGACCCCGGCCACGTACTGGCCGATCGGATCCTCCAGTTTCAGCTTGCCGGCCTCGACCAGCTGCAGGACCACGATGGCGACGAGGCTCTTGCCCGCGCTGGCCCAGAACAGCAGCGGCGGCTGGTCCCCGCTGTCGGTGCGCTCCCAGCCCCCCTTGCCGGGAACCAGGATGGCGGCGGTGATGACCGGCGCCTGGGTCGCGGCCTTGGCGCGGAGAAAACCGGCCTCCAGCCGCGCGACGGTCTCGGGATCCAGCGCGGCCTTGGGGACCTCGGGAAGCAGCGGCGGCGCGACGGGCGCGTGCAGCGGCGGACCGGCATAGGTCACCGCGCTCTTGCAGACGACGGGCTTGTAGTCGGCCGCCAGCGCGACGGCCGGCAAGCCCGTCACAAGCAACATCAAGACAGGCGCCGCCAGTCCCGTGCCCCGCATCATCGTCCTCCGCGTTCCACCCAGCAGGCTAAACGCGTATGGCGAAGTTTGGGCTCAACGTCCCTTCGGACGGCCCGGACCGGTATTGCCGCGCACGGTGCGCGAGCCGGCCACCGGACGCTTGGGTCCGGCCGCCTTGCCGCCCGCCGACTTGGCGCCGACCTTGTAGCTGGGCGTGGTCGAGACCTTCTTCTGGACCTTGGGGCCCAGCTTCTTGACCGACTTGACGGCAGCCTTGCCCGGTTCGGACACGACGCCCTCGACAGGAGCGGCCGTGACCTTCGGCGCGGCCGAGGTCTTCTTCTTGACTGGCTGCTTCACGGTCGGATCGGGCAGGCCCGCCTCGGCCGCGGCCTTGGCGGCGGCTTCATCGGCCAGGCGCTTGGACTTCTTGACCGTGTTGCGCGAGGCGCGGATGCGCTCCTCCTCGCGCTCGCGGCGTTCGAACTCGCGCTTGCCCCGGCCGCTGTGGCCCTTGGCCTCGCCGTCGGCATAGGGATTGGCGCCCGACTTGATGGTGATGCGCAGCGGCACCCCCGGCAGGTCGAAGCTTTCGCGCAGGCTGTTGATCAGATAGCGCCGATAGTGGTCGGGCATCTGGTCGGCGCGGCTGGAGAACAGCACGAAGGTCGGCGGACGCGCCTTGGTCTGGGCCATGTACTTGGGCTTCACGCGGCGGCCGCTGACGGCGGGCGGCGGGTGGCGCTGCATGGCCATCTGCAGCCAGTCGTTCAGGTCGCGGGTCTTGACCTTGGTCGACCAGTCCTTGTGGATCTTCAGCACGGCCGGCATCAGCTTGTTGACGCCGCTGCCGGTCTCGCCCGACAGCGCCACCACCGGCGCGCCGCGCACCTGGGGCAGCATACGCTCGGCGTGCTCGCGGAAGGCGGCCAGGGTCGCGGCCTGATCCTCGATCAGGTCCCACTTGGCCAGCACGAACACCAGGGCCCGCCCTTCCCGCTCGGTCAGGTCGGCGATCTGCAAGTCCTGGATCTCGAACGGATGGGTGGCGTCCATCACCAGCACCACGACCTCGGCGAAGGTGATGGCGCGGATGGTGTCCTGGGTGGAGAGCTTCTCCAGCTTCTCCTGCACCTTGGCCTTCTTGCGCAGGCCGGCGGTGTCGACCAGGCGGACCTTCTTGTCGCCCCAGACCCAGTCGACCGAGATGGAGTCGCGGGTGATGCCGGCCTCGGGGCCGGTCAGCAGGCGCTGCTCGCCGATCAGGCGGTTGATCAGGGTCGATTTGCCGGCGTTCGGACGACCGACGATGGCCAGGCGGATCGGCTTGTCCTCGTCGTCCTCGTCATCGGAGTACTGGTCCTCGGGAACGGCCTCCAGCATGGCGGCGTAGAGCTCGGCCATGCCTTCGCCGTGCTCGCCCGAGATCGGGATCGGCTCGCCCAGGCCCAGCTTGTAGGCTTCGCCGATGCCCGACTGGCCGGCTTTGCCCTCGGCCTTGTTGGCGGCGATGATCACCGGCTTGCCGCGACGACGCAGCAGCGCGGCGAACACCTCGTCCAGCGGCGTGACGCCTTCGCGGGCGTCATAGATGAACAGCGAGAGATCGGCTTCCTCGATCGCCAGCTCGGTCTGGGCGCGCATGCGCGCCTCCAGGCTCTCGTCGGCGACGTCCTCGAAGCCGGCGGTGTCGATCAACTGCAGGTCGAGGTCGCCCAGGCGGCCGTCGGCGTAGCGACGGTCGCGCGTGACCCCCGGCTGGTCGTCGACGATGGCCAGCTTCTTGCCGGCCAGACGATTGAACAGCGTGGACTTGCCCACATTGGGGCGGCCGACGATGGCGAGTTTCAAAGGCATAGGCGTCCAGTAGTCGATTTTCGCCTTAACAGCAAAAGGGGCCGCAAAAGCGAAGGCCCGGGCCGGCTTCCACCGTCCCGGGCCCGAAGGCGTTCGGTTGTCTTTCAGGCCCCGCGAAGGGCTCGAAAATCAGCGGATGGCCACAACCTCGGCGTCGTCGGTGACGAGGTAGATCGTGTCGCCGACCGCGATCGGATTGATCAGCACGGGCGAGCCGATCTTCAGGGTCTTTTCCTTGGCGCCGGTCTTGGCGTTCAGGGCCACGGCCTCGCCGTCGCTGGACACCGTGATCAGGCGGCCATTGGCCAGGATCGGGGTCGACCACAGACGCGGGTGCTTGGCGCGCTTCTTCTTCTGCTTCTTGCTCAGGGCCTCGGTGTTGTTGAGGTCCTGGATCCAGTAGACCGAGCCGTTCTCGCGCGAGACGCAGATCACCTGGCCGGCCTTGTCCACGACGAAGACGACGTCGCCGGCGGCCCACGGGGTGGTGATGGCGGTCACCGGCAGGCTCCAGCGCGCCTGGCCCGAGCGCAGGTCGGTGGCGGCGAAGACGCCCGAGTGGCTGACGGCGAAGACGTCGCCCTTGTAGATCACCGGGCGGCCCGGGATGTCGCGGATCTCGGACAGGGCGTTGGTGCGGCTGGCGCGGCTGAGGGCCTCGCTCCACAGATCGTTGCCGTTGGCCGCGCGCAGGGCCACCAGTTCGCCCGAGGCGAAGCCGGCCACGACGGTGTCGCCGCTGACGGCGGGCGTCGAGGCGGCCAGGATGCGGGCCGGCTCGCTCAGGGCCTGATAGGTCCAGCCCGGCGCGCCGGTCTCGGTGTTGTAGGTCAGCAGCTCGTTGTCGGTCGACACGACGAACAGGCGGCCATCCACGACCGTCGGGGCGCCATGGATCGGGGTCGAGACCTGCTGGGTCCAGCCCAGGGCGCCGGTCGCGGCGTCCAGCTGAGCCACGAAGCGGAAGCCCGAGGCGACATAGAGCTTGTTGTCCGGACCGACGGCGACCCCGCCGCCGAAGCCCAGGCGATCGTTCTTCTTGGGCAGCAGACCCAGGAAGCCGCCCTTCTTGGTCGGGCCGGCAGCCGGACGCAGGTCCTTGCGCCAGATCTGCGAGCCGGACCGGGCGTCCAGCGCCACGACGTCGGCCTCGCCGTCCATCACGTAGATGCGACCCTGAGCCGACACCGGCGGAGCGGTGACGTGGAACGTCTTGCCGCCCTTCTTGCCGAAGCCCTTTTTCCAGGCGATCTGGAAGCCCTTGCCGGCGTCGACGTGCTCGATCGACTGCTCGGCGTTGCCGCCCGGCAGGCGCCATTCGGTGACGACGGTCGGCTCGGGCAGGAAGAAGTCGGCGCCCTTCAGCGACTCATTGGCCTCGACCTTCTGGTCGAAGGCGATGATCGAGATGCGCTGGCCCTGGCTGGCCTGGGACTTGTTCTTGTCCTTGCCGCCGAAGGGATTGAGCTTCGAAACCGTCGAGCAGCCGGTGACGGCCATGGACGCCGACATCAGCGCGACCAGGGCGACGGAACGCTTGGAAATCATCAGGCGGCTCATTGGGCGGGGGCGGCGTTGGGCGCGGCGGCGGGCGGCAGTTGGCCGATCTGAGGCATGGCGGGCAGTTTGGCGGCGGCCTTGACGGCCGCGCCCAGTTCCTTGGCCGCGCCGGAGTCGATCAGTTGCATGGCGGCCTGGGCGCGCTGACGCACGTCCTCCGACGTGCTGGTGTCCAGCGAGTTAGCCAGGATCACGAAATCGGCGCGCGCGCCGGCCAGGTCACCGGCCTGCAGCTTGGCGAAGGCCAGCGCCTCCTTGGCGTACACGCGGTACGGACTCTTTTCCCCCGCCAAAGGCGTCAACCTCGACTCGATATCCTTGTAGGAGGCGGTGTCCATCAGGGCGAAGGCGGATTTGAGGCGGGCAAGGTCACCGAGGATTGCGTTCGGCGCGGCCTTCGCGGCCTCGTCGAAATAGCCGACGGCTTCCTGGGTCTTGTTTTCCTCGAGGCGGATGTCGCCCATCTGCAGCAAGGCCAGGGCCTTGTAGCCCTTGGCGCCGCCGTCGGCGACGGTCTTGAACTGGCCGAAGGCCTTGGCCGGCCCCTGCTTCTGGGCGGTCTCCAGCGCGGCCTGATAGCCTTCCGAGGCCTTGTCGGCCTGGTTGGTCTGATACGAGGTCCAGCCCCAGTAGCCCCCGACGCCGATCACCACGGCCGCCGTCGCCGCCGCCACCCAGGGCAGCGACTTCACCGCCAGGCTGCGATAGCGCTCCGACCGAAGCTGCTCTTCGACTTCGTCAAAAACATCGACCACGAAACGAGGCTCCGAAACGGGGGCGCTGCGCCCCTTGGACGTCGCGCCCGAAACTCGGCCGACGTCGCTGGTTTAAGACAGAATGTGGCTAGCGAAGGGCCGCTCGCCGAGGCGGCGAACCTATAGCGTGCCGCGCCACGCCGCAACGCGCGCTTTCACACCTTCTTGGCGTAGTAGGTTTCAGCCTCGCCGGGGAAGCTGCGATCCTTCACGTCGCTGGCGTATTGGGCGGCGGCGCGCTCGATTTCGCCCTTCAGGTCGGCGTAGCGGCGCACGAACTTCGGGGTCCAGTCGAACAGGCCCAGCATGTCGTCGGTGACCAGGATCTGGCCGTCGCAGCCGGCCGAGGCGCCGATGCCGATGGTGGGCGCATCGATGGCGGCGGTGATCTCGCGGGCCAGGCTCTCGGCCACGCCCTCGACGACCACGGCGAAAGCCCCGGCCTCGGCGGTCGCCTTCGCCTCGACCAGGATGCGCTCGCGCTCGGCGGCGTCGCGGCCCTTGGCCTTGAAGCCGCCGTCGACCAGCACCGCCTGCGGGCGCAGGCCGACATGGCCCATGACCGGCACGCCGCGCTGGGTCATGTAGCGGATGGTCTCCGGCACCGTCGGGCCGCTCTCGACCTTCACCGCCTGGGCTCCGGTCTCCTTCATGATCCGCACGGCGTTGGCATAGGCCTCTTCCTGCGAGCCCTCGTACGAGCCGAAGGGCATGTCGATGACGACCATGGCCTTCTTCGAGCCGCGCATGACCGCCTGGCCGTGCAGAATCATCATCTCTAGGGTCACGCCGACGGTGTTGGGCAGGCCGTGGACGACCATGCCGACCGAATCCCCGACCAGCAGCAGGTCGCAGGCGTCGTCCAGAGCGGCGGCGACCGGCGCGGTGTAGGCCGTCAGGCAGACGATGGGCTCGCCGCCCTTGCGGACGGCGATGTCGGGCGCGGCCAGACGGCGGACCGCAGCTTCACGATGGGCGGACAGGGCGAACCCTCCCTAAGACGCATTTTTGCGCGCCGTTGTGGGCCGGATCGCGTCGCGCCGCAACATGGACGCGTGGACCGCTAGAAGTCTTCGACCATCCGCGTCACGGCGAAGGCCAGCGCCACCACCGCCAGGCACGCCGCCAGCCACACAGCCTCCGAGCTGCCCGGCGAGGCGAACAGCGCGTTGAACTTGGAGTAGCCCGCGTCGAGCTCGGTCTGCAGGTTGTGACCGGTGTTGCGCGACAGCTGCGTGACCTCGCTGGAGAAGCGCGAGCTCAGGATCTGGAACGCGGCGATCAGGCCCGCGGCCGTACCGGCCAGGCCGATGAACATCCGCCGCATCGTCCAGCCACGGTCCAGCTTGGCCGCGACCTCGGCGTTGAACAGCGACGCGTCCGGGAAGGACGGCGCTTCGGCGAACATGCGGGTCAGTTGGGCTTCGAAATCGGGTTCAGCCATGTGCTTCCCTCCTCGCCCCTTCCTCGGGCCGGGCCAGTCGCGCCCGGAGTTTATCCAAACCACGTTTGACATGGGATTTGACCGTGCCGATCGGGATGTTCAAGGCCTCGGCCGCCTCGCCGTGGGACCAGTCGGCCCCATAGCATAGCGAAACGCACAGGCGCTCGCCGCGTGACAGCGTCTTGAGCGCCTCGTCGAGATCGATGCGGCTGGCGGCGTCCCCCGACGCGTCGCGAGCCATCGCGTCCTCGACCGGCTCCACAGTGTCCGAGAAGATCAGACGCGCCTCGCGCTTGACCTTCTTCAGATAGAGCCTCGCGGCGATCTTCTTGATCCAGGCGCCGAAGGTCCCCTCCCCTCGGAACTCGGCCACTTGCTCGAAGCCGGCCATGAACGCGTCCTGGGCCAGGTCGTCGGCGGTGGCCGAGTCGGCGCCCAGGCGTCTCAGAAGACCCCGAACGGCCGAGCCGTGCCGACGCACCAGCTCCCCATAGGCCCGGCGGTCGCCCGCCGCCGCGGATGCGGCGAGTTCGACGTCGTGACCGGTTGGCGGGCGATCCATGCCCATTGCTCTCAAGCCCCTCCCAAGGCTTCGGGCGCTAGACCCGCTCTTCCTTGTTCGGATTGAAGAAGCTCAGGACGATGTAGGCGACGCCGATCACGGCCGGGATGCAGGCGATGCCGAAACCATCGGAGTCTCCGTCGCCATGGATGAAGTCGCCGAAATAGGTGGCCAGGGCGACGCCGATGCCGATGGCCAGCCAGATCACGCCGGTGCGCAGGTCGCGCAGACGGGTCGGCGGCAGCTTAACGCTCTTGGTCATGGCCTCGATCACCTCGGGCGGGATCGGCTGGCCCTTGTCGATGGCCGCGCGCAGGGTCGCGTGCAGTTCGCGACGCTCGCGGCTCTTGAACAGGAACGGGAAGATCACGATCGAGGCGATCATGATGCAGCCCGCGACGGGAACGACAATTTCGGGACCCATATCAAATCCTCCAAAGACTTGTTGAACGACGCCCCCAGCGCCGCCTTCACAAGTAAGAGGCGTTCAAGGCGCCGTTTGGAGGCGCCCGCCCCGATGAAACTTTCGTAAGGCGGGAATCAGCCGATCGACAGCCCCAGTCTTCGCCAGACCCCGGGCCCGCCGGCGATCATCGCCGCGCCGACAAAGGTCAGCAGCGCCGCGACCGGGGCCAGGCTAGGCGCCAGGCGCGAGACGGCCAGGTCCAGCACCGGCGCGCAGGCCCAAAGCACCAGGCCGATGGCCACAGCCCCGGCGGCGACCGTCCACAACCGATCGATGAACACGCGACGCTCGACCGCCTTCATCACCTCGGCGCTGAAAAGGTCGGCGCGGCTCTGTCTGGGCGTCTCGCCCAGGAAGGCGGCCAATTGATCATCCAGGCTCATCGCGAACCTCCCATAACCGCCAGCAGCCGCTCGCGGCCGCGGGTAACATGCGATTTGACGGTGCCTAGGGGAAGCCCCAGGGCGTCGGAGACTTCGGCGTGCGACCAGCCCTGGCCAAGGCACAGGGTGACGCAGGCGCGTTGGTCCTCCGGCAGGGTCGCCAGGGCCCCCTCGAGGGCCATGCGGTCCTCGGGCCCGACCTCGGCGGCGGTCTCCAGTTCCTGCTCCCCGCGCCAGGCCTCGTCGCGGGCGGCCGCGCGCTGGGCGCCGCGCCGGTGCGAGAGGGCCTTCCTCCACGCCACGCCATAGAGCCAGGCCCGGAAGCCCTCGTCGTCACGCAGCTTGTGCAGCCCCGCCCAGGCCGCCACGAAGGCCTCCTGAGCGATGTCGTCGGCGTCGATCCAGCCGCTCTTGCGCAGGAAGCCCCGCAGCGGCTTTTCGTGGATCGCCACCAGTCGGGCGAAAGCGGTCTGGGATCCGGCGCGCGCCTGTCTGACGAGCGCGGCGTCCATCAGATGGTCGGACCGTTCCGGTCGATCAGAACTTGGACCAGCGTCGCCGCGCACAGGGCGCCCATGACGAAGGCCACGATGACGAAGGCCTGGCCCGCGCCGTAGATGTCGGTCGCGGCGGCGACCGCGAAGCCAAGGCTCAGGATCCCGAACAGCACCACCTGGTACCAGGACCGCTCGCGGCGGCGGCGATAACGCGGACGCTCGTCCTCGTCCTCGTCGTCCCGTAAGCGTCGGCTAAGCCGGTTCAGCAGCTCCGCCGGCGGCTCGCGGCCGGAGGCGACATAGGTCTTCATCAGGTCCAGCGCCTCGCGGTTGGCGCGGTAGGACAGCCAGGCGCGGAAGGCGCCCAGCAGCATGAAGCCGACCGGAAAGATCAGCCACCAGAACTGCCAAAAGATATGCTCGGGCATCTCGACCTCGCTCTTAGCGGTTCAGCTGGGCGACAAGAGCGGCCGGCGGCTCGCGGCCGGCCTTGGCCAGTTCGCGCAGGGCTTCCACCACTTCGCGGCGGGCGCGGTACGAGAGCCAGCTGCGGAAGGCGCCCAGCAGCATGAAGCCCACCGGGAACATCAGCCACCAGAAGTTCCAAAACAGGTCGTCCATCGGTTCGTCCCTTCGATCAGACGCGCGATCTCTCGCGCTTTCGAAGGTTAGTCGCCGCCGACGGCCACCTTGGATGCGCCGACGTACGAAATAATTTCGGACATCGAATTGAACGACACGGTCGGGCGGTGTTCAGCCAGGATCGAGGGCTTGGCGTAGCCCCAGCCGACGGCGCCGCAGTCCAGACCCACCGCGCGGGCGGCCTCGATGTCACGGGTCTCGTCGCCGATGCAGATGACCTTGTCGCGGCTGACGCCCTTGGACGTCACTTGCTTGAACTTGCGGGCCTTGCCGAACAGCGACGCGCCGCAGGCGTAGAGGCTGACCAGGTCTTCCAGGTCGGGGCCCAGCACGCGGCGGATCACCGCCTCGCTGTTGGAGCTGACCACCGCGATCTTGACGCCGGCCTCATGCAGGGCGCGCAGCATGCGGGCCGTCTCGGGGAACAGCGGGATCGTGTGAGCGTCGGCGGCCATCAGCTTCTTGCCGGCCCGGGCGATCAGCGGCAACTTCCAGGGCGAGACACCCAGATAGCGGATCACCTCGCGCGTGCTGCGGCCGCGCAGCATTTCGATCTCGTCGTCGGTGACGGTCTTGAAGCCGTACCGGCGGGCCATGGGATTGACAGCCCGCATCATCCACGCCGCGCTGTCAGCCAGCGTGCCGTCGAAGTCGAAGATGACCAACTCGTACCGCGAGACGGCGTCCCCCACGCGCGCAATGTCCTTTTTCAAGTCCGTTCGAGGCGGACGTTCCGTTCAGTGATAGACTGATCCCCGCGAAGTTGTCGTCTTAAACTTCGCTCACGACGCGGAAAGCGTGGATAGTTTCCACAGCTTAGCCCAGCGCCTTCCCGTAGATGTCCGGTTTGAAGCCGACCAGGCGACGGTCGCCGAGGTCCAGGACAGGACGCTTGATCATCGACGGCTGAGCCAGCATCAGGCCGATGGCCTTGTCGGCGTCCAGGTTCTGCTTGTCGGCCTCGTCCAGCTTGCGGAAGGTCGTGCCAGCGCGGTTCAGCAGTACTTCCCAGCCCAGCTCCTCGACCCAGGCCGCCAGGCGCGGGCGGTCGATACCCACGGCCTTGTAGTCGTGGAAGTCGTAGGCCAGGCCGCGATCCTCCAGCCACTTGCGAGCCTTGGCGATCGTGTCGCAGTTCTTGATGCCGTACATCGTCAGGGTCATGGCCGGGCTTCCTGGAAGCGAATCCGCTCTATCCGCCCAGGCCTAGCCAACTCGCGCCTTCTTGCCCAGTTGGCGCAGGGCGTCCTTGCCGTTCCAGCGCGCCGTCGGGTCGCTCATCGCCGCCAGCCGCGCGGCGCAGTCCAGGGCGGCGGCCCGCAGGACCGGGCTCTTGCGCGAGCCGATCGCCCGCAGCGCCCAGTTGACGCCCTTCTTGACGAAGTTCCGGGGATCGGTGCTCCCGGTCTCGATCAGCGGCAGGCGCTCCAGGAACGGCGCGTCGGACAGCTCCTTGCGGTGCAGGGCCACGCAAGCCAGCAGCACGAAGCCCGCCCGCTTGTCGAACTCGCCGTCCAGCGTCACCCATTCGTCGATCTTGGCCAGGGCGTGGGGCGTACGGTCGAAGAGGTCGAAGCACAGGGTGTCGGTGACCGCCCAGCTGTCGAACTCGGCGCGCCAGGCGTCCATCTGGTCGGGCGTAACCTGCCTGGGATCGTCAACCATGCCGGCCAGCAGTCGCGCTTCGTACCAGCGGGTGTCCCACAGGGCCTGGGCCAGGGCGTGGTCGCGGCCCAGCCGCTTGGCCAAGGCGCGGAGCTGGCCGACCGAAACGCCGAACGCCTTCTCGTAGGTGATCGCGAAGCCGGCCATGCGCTGGCGGTAGCCGTCGTCGCCGAGCGTTTCCAGGTCCTGGAGCACCTCGGCCGCGGTCGCCATCAGGCCAGGTCCCAGGCCTTGAGCACGATGTGCCGGGTCTGGCCCAGCTTGCTCTGGACGAGGACGAAGCGGTTCACCGTCCAGCGGATCGGCGCGATCGCCTGGGCCGGGACCACCTGGCCATCATAGAGCAGCGTGATGTGCGGGACGAACTGCTTGTCGGGTTTCAGCCCCACGCCGGCCATCTTCAGGCCCAGCGCCTGCTGGAAGGCGATCAGCGCCGAGACGCCCTCCCCGCCCTGCAGCGTGAAGGGATTGTTGCCCGGCCGGTTGGCGAAGCTGACGGCCTTGTCGAACACCACCTCGAACGGCGCGGCCGCCAGGGCCTGCCCCGCCGCCTCGCCCTTGCGGACCATGTCGCCCGGCAGGCTGACATAGTCGCCCAGGTGATGCAGGGTGATGTGGAAGCGGTCTGTCAGCAGGGGCTGGCCGCGCAGACCCAGGGCGTCCTTCAGGCGGCGCGCCTCGCGCGCGATGGCCTCGGCCGTGGCGGGATCGGGATACAGCAGGAACATCAGCCGGTCGGTCGGCGTCGGCGGGTCGAAGCCCGGCAGGCCCATCTGCAGCGTCTCGGCCATCCGGGCCCTCCTTGTCGGCCGTCAGGATTACGCCGCTTCGGCGGAGCGGCCAACGCCGCATTACATTTCGTTTACATGCGTAATCGATCGCTTGACGGGAACGTTTACGTGCGTAATCGTCAGGTCATGGACACGAACCCGCACCGCATCAGCGCCGCCGAGAGCGAAGTCATGAAGGTCCTGTGGGCCGACAGCCCCAAGCCCGCCGAGGACGTCCTGGCTATCTTGGCCAAGGACCAGGGCTGGGCCGAGGGCACGGTGAAGACCCTGCTCAATCGCCTGCTGAAGAAGGGCGCGATCGCCGCCGAGAAGGACGGCCGCCGCTTCCTCTATCGCCCGCTGATCGGCCGCGAGGACTATGTCGACGCCGAGAGCCAGGGCCTGCTGGACCGCCTGTTCGACGGCCGCCTGGCGCCCTTGGTCAGCCACTTCTCCAAGCGCGAGAAACTGAACCCCGAGGATGTCGCCGAGCTGCGCCGCCTGCTGGAGAAACTCGACGATGGCCAGTGATCTCACCAGCGACCTGATCCTATTCCTGGCCAAGGCGAACCTGGCCCTAGCCGCGGCGGTGGTGCTGGTCCTGATCCTGCGCAAGCCGGCCCGGGCCGCGTTCGGCGCGCGCAGCGCCTACGCCCTGTGGCTGGTCGCGCCGCTGTCGACCCTGGCCCTGCTGGTCCCTGCGCGGACCATCACGGCTCCGCTGGAGCCGGTTCGCCCCACGAGGGCGATCGTCGGCGCGCCCTCCGAGGCCGCCTCTTCGGTGGTCACCTCCATGAAGGCTTCTGGAGCCTCCGCCACGCTCGTCGCCGCCCGCCTGCCCGAAGCGGCGCTAGCGCTGTGGATCCTGGTCGCCCTCGGCGCGCTGGCCGTGCAGGCCGAGCGTCAGCGGCGGTTCGTCCGCTCACTGGGCCGGCTCAGCGCTACGGACGAGACCGGCCTCGTCTGGTCAGACCGCCCCGGCGTCGGCCCCGCCGTGATCGGCGCGGTGGCCCCGCGCGTGGTGCTGCCCGCCGACTTCGCCGAACGCTTCTCGCCCGAGGAGCAGACCCTGATCCTGGCGCACGAGAAGAACCATCTGGCGGCCGGCGACGCCCAGATCAACGCCATCGTCACCGCCTTGCGGTGCCTGTTCTGGTTCAACCCGCTGGTCCATGTCGGCGCGGCCTTCGCGCGGATCGACCAGGAGATCGCCTGCGACGCCGCCGTCCTGGCCCGTCACCCCAAGACCCGCCGCGCCTATGGCGAGGCCATGCTGAAGACCCAGCTGGCGCCCTGCGCGCCGCCGCTGGGCTGCTGCTGGCCCGCCTCGGCCAACAACCAACTGAAGGAGCGTTTCACCTTGCTCGCCCACCACCACGCCAATCGCCGTCGCCACCTGGCCGGCGCGGCCGCCGTCGCGGTCCTCTCCCTCTCGGCCGGCGTCGCCGCCTGGGCCGCCCAACCGCCGCAGGTCGTCCAGCAGAGCCCGGACCAGGCCAAGCGCGCCGTCGCCCGTCATCTGAGCCAGCCCCTGTTCGACGCCGTCCAGGCCCGCGACGTGGCGTCCGTCCGTGAACTGATCGCCCTTGGCGCCAATGCGAACGCCGTCCTGCCCGGCGATGGCTCGCCGCTGATCGAGGCCTCGCGCCGCGGCCAGCTGGAGGTCGTCCAGATGCTGCTGGCGGCCGGCGCCGATCCCGACCTGGCCGTACGCGGCGACGGGGCGCCGCTGATCCAGGCCTCGCTGTCGGGCAATCTCGACATCGTCCGCCTGCTGGTCGAGCGCGGCGCCGATATCGAGGTGTTCGTCCCGGGCGACGAGACGCCGCTGATCAATGCCGCCCAGGCGGGCAATCTCGGCGTCGTCGAATATCTCGTCCAACGCGGCGCCGACGTGAACCGCGCGGTCCAGGCCAACGCTGGCCAAATGCGCTCGCCCCTCGGCGAGGCTCGCCGGAACGGCCATGGCGACGTCGCCGCCTACCTGAAGAGCCGGGGCGCGCGCGGCTAGCCCCGCGCCCCGTCAATCCTCAACAAAATCAGCGAGTTCTTCAACGATGGCGATCATCGACGCCCGAACCTTGCCTGACGCCAGCCCGATCGAGGCCGATCTGTTGATCATCGGCGGCGGCATGGCCGGCATCGCCCTGGCCAAGGAACTGGCCGGCGGCCCGCTGAAGGTGGCGATCCTGGAAAGCGGCGGCCTGGAGATCGAGGCCGACAACCAGGCCCTCTACGCCGGCTCGGGCGTGCAGCGGGCTCCGGGCAATCCGGACCGGCCGTTCGACGACTACCCCATCCAGTCGCGGGTTCGGGCCCTGGGCGGCTCGGGCATGGTCTGGGGCGGCAAGTGCGCGCCGCTGGACCCCGCCGACTTCGCCGAACGCCCGTGGATCCCCCACAGCGGATGGCCGGTGACCCGCGCGCAGATGCAGCCCTACTACGACCGAGCCTGCGACCTGCTGGAGATCCCGCGCTTTCCGCTGGACCGACCCAGGCCTGGCGAGCCCGAGCGCCAGCCCCTGGCGCTGGACCCCGCCGACGGCTTCTTCCCCGCGCCCCGCGAGTTCTCCCGCTTCTCGGGCGGAAACGACAAGACTGCCTTCGACGCCTTCCGCACCCAGTTCGCGGAGGCGGCCAACATCACCGTCTATCTGTACGCGAACGTCACGAGGATCCGGCGCGAAGGCTCTGAAATCGTTGGGCTGGATGTCGCCTGTCTCGACGGCAAGCGCCATACGGCCAGGGCGGCGCGATACGTCCTAGCCGTCGGCGGCATCGAGAACGTCCGCCTGCTGCTGGCCTCTGACGGCCTGGGCAATCGCGACGACCTGGTCGGCCGCTTCTTCCAGGGCCACGTCACCTATTCCAACGACGGCGACGACCAGAACGAGGGCACGGCGATCGCCATCACCCGCGCCGCGCCTATGGACCTCTACGCGCCAGGCAAGGGCGGCGTCGCCCACTGCGTGATCGGCGCGGGCCTTCCAGCCCAGCGGCGAATGAAGACTGGCAATTTCACCGCCACCCTGTTCCGGGTGAAGCCCTCGGAGCCGGCGACCCCGGTCTCCGCCGACACCGCGACCATCGGCAAGGCCGCCGCCCGCCTCGCCGGCCAAGACGACGGCCAGATGCTCGGCTACTTCGCCATGGCCGAGCACTTTCCCAATCCCGACAGCCGCGTGACCCTGGACCCGGACCACAAGGACGCCCTGGGCATGCCGCGCGTGCGTCTGAGCTGGGCCTATGGCGACAAGGACTACGCCGACCTGGAACGTTCGGTCACGGGCCTGGCCGACGCCCTGGGCGCGTCGGGCGAAGGCCGGCTGTGCTGGTCGCTCGAGCGTAACCAACTGCTGGCCATCTCCCGAGCCTCGCGCCACCACATGGGGACGACGCGGATGCACGCTGATCCCAGGCAGGGCGTCGTCGATCCGGACCTGCGCCTGCACGAGGCTCGGAACCTCTATGTCGCCGGCAGCTCGGTCTTCCCGACCTCGGGCATCGCCAATCCGACCCTGACCCTCCTGGCGCTGACCATTCGCCTGGCCGACCATCTGAAGAGCAAGCCCCTCAAAAGCGAGATTGGCCGATGACCAGCCGCCGCGATCTGCTGGCCGCCCTGGTGGCGCTGGCCGCCACGCCCGCCCTGGCCGCCGCGCCGGACGCCTTGGCCGGCCTGGACCGCGCCGCCGTCGACCGCATCGGCAAGGCCTGGCGCGACCGAAATCCAAAGGTCACGGCCAGGCAGCTGAACGCCCGCCTCTTCCCGGTCGGACGAGGCTCCGACGCGCTCGCCCGGCTGCGCGCCCACGCGGCCGCCGACTTCCGCCAGGGCGCGGTGTTCGTCCATCGCGGCTGGCGGCTGTCAGAGACGGAAGGCGCGCTTTTCGCCCTGCTGTCCCTCGAAGGTTGGCCATAGGAACCCCGCTCACCCTGGCTGGTTAGAATTCACCAGTAAGGGAGATCCGCCATGCCTCGCGGCGACAAGAGCAAGTACACCGACAAGCAGGAACGCAAGGCCGACCACATCGCCGAAGGCTACGAAGCCCAGGGGGTCTCCGAGAAGGAGGCCGAACGGCGCGCCTGGGCCACCGTCAACAAGGATGACGGCGGCGGCAAACAACCCGGCGGTTCTGGTCGCGGCAAGCACACCGCCCACCACTGAGCGGCGAAAACGCCTAGAGCGCGCGGCCGACCGGCGCGGTGGCGGTGTCGACCCGCGTCCAAGTCTGCGACTTGCACAGGAAGTTGGGCAGCAGGCAGCCCTTGGCGCGCAGCGAGACCCGGTCCAGCAGGCGCACCTGGCCCGAGAAGGTCATGTCCAGGTCGGGCACGAAGACCCGGCCCTTCCACTCGTTGGGATCGGTGGCCGAGAAGTCGCGCAGCAGCTGCATGCCGACCAGGTCCTGGTTGTTCTTCTTCTTCACGTCCGCCCGCGCCTCGGCGTTAGCCCAGACGACATAGCCGCAGGTCCTGGTCTCGCATGGCTTGATCTCGATGTGGACGCTGCCCTTGGGATTGCGCCACACGCCGTAGATGTCGCCCGGCTTGGGGGGCGACACGTCCGCGGCCAGCGACGCGCTCGCCGCGCCCCAAAGCGCCAGCACGGCCACCGCCAGGGACAGTCCGCCCGAATTCCTTCGGCTCATAAAGGGCCCTCTTCCACTCGTCACGCGCGCACGGCATCGAACGCGCGCAAAGGCTAGACGTTCGATGAGATCAGGTGAAGCCGTCAGAATCGTGGCGGAAGCGACGCCTCAGCCCTTGGGCTGGGCGACGACGCGCAGATAGGGCTTCAGAGTCTTCCAGCCGTCCGGATACTTGGCCTTGGCCTGTTCGTCGGTGACGGCCGGCGGGATGATCACGTCGTCGCCGGGCCGCCAATTTACCGGCGTCGCTACCGTGTGCCTGGCCGACAGCTGCACCGAATCCAGCAGGCGCAGCACCTCGTTGAAGTCGCGCCCCGAGGTCATCGGATAGATCAGCATCGCCTTGATCTTCTTGTCCGGACCGATGATGAACACCGCCCGCACAGTGGCGTTGTCGGCGGCCGTGCGGCCCTCCGAGGTGTCGCCCGCGCCTTCCGGCAGCATGTCATAGAGCTTGGCGACCTTCAGATCGGTGTCGCCGATCATCGGGTAGTTCACCGCGTGGCCCTGAGTCTCCTCGATGTCGGCGGCCCACCTGGCGTGGTTCTCCACCGGATCGACGCTGAGGCCGATGACCTTGGTGTTGCGCTTGTCGAACTCGGGCTTCAGCCCCGCCATGTAGCCCAACTCGGTCGTGCAGACCGGGGTGAAGTCCTTGGGGTGCGAGAACAGGATCGCCCAGCTGTCGCCGATCCACTCACGGAAGTTGATCTCGCCCTGAGTGGTTCGCGCCGTGAAGTTCGGCGCCTCTGAATTGATCCTCAGCGACATGAGACGGTCTTCTCCATCCAGATTGGCGACGCCGGCACGCTACGCGCGGACGCCGCGGCGGTCATATGAAGAATTCTCTCGACGCCGCCAGACCCTTTGGACGCCGCTAGTCGACGGTCAGGCTCTCGACCGGCACGGTCAGCAGGTAGCCCTGCCCCCGCACCGTCCGGACCAGGGCCTCGCCGCCCTCGACCCGGGCCAGCTTGGCGCGCAGCCGGCTGACGATCACGTTGATCTGACGCTCGCCGTCAGAACGGTCGCCGGTCTTGGGGTCCTGCAGCAGGCGCGCGCGCGGCACGATCTGCTGCGGGCTGGCCAGCAGGGCGCTGAGCAGGGTGAACTCGCCCGAGGACAGCTCGACGCTGCGATCGTAGGGGTCGAACAGCTGCCGGGTGATGATGTTCAGCCGCCAGCCGTCGAAGCGGTAGACATTGGCGCGGTCGTCGTCGCGTCGCACGCGCAGGCCGGCCTGGCGGCGGCGCAGCACCGAGCGGATCCGCGCCAGGAGCTCGCGGGAGCGATAGGGCTTGGCCACGTAGTCGTCGGCGCCGATCTCCAGGCCGACCACCACGTCGCTCTCGTCGGCCATGGCGCTGACCACGATCACGCCGGGCTGGGGCTGGTGGCTGCGCAGCCGGTTGCAGACCGAGAAGCCGCCCTCGCCGGGCAGCATGATGTCCAGCACGACCGCGTCGACCGGCACGGTCGTCAGGATCTTGTCCATCTGGCGCGCCGACGAGGCCGTGACGACCTCGTACTCGTGCCTGCACAGCAGGTCGTACATTTGCGATCGCGCGGCCTGGTCCGCGTCGAGAAGTAGGATCCTTTGCCGCACGCCCGTTACTCCTTCTGGCACGGGTACGGCTTAGCTGGACGGGGCGGCGAAATTACCTTCTGTTTGTATTGCTACATTCGCGATCAAGGCGCGATTGTGGCGAAATTCGCCACAATCCTGGCCGGGACCTAGAACATCGACCGGCCCGAGAAGCGCATGTAGTAGCGGGTCTGCTTCTTGGCCGCTTCCGCCCCGCCCTCGAGGGCCAGGTACGACATGGTCGAGCCAGCGCGGATGGCGAAGCCCAGGGTCGGCGCGCCCTTCTTGTCGGCGACCGAGGTCAGGGTGAACGACTCGCCGCCCCGGAAGCGGGCCACGGTGTCGTCGATATTGCCCGACAGCGTCTTGCGGTAGCCAATGCGGATCTCGGGCCGCCACCATACCGCCTCGCCGAACTGGGCGCCCAGCACCAGGCCGACATCGCCGCTGAGATTGCTGAAGCTGCGCGCATCGCGGATCAGGTCGAAGCCGTCGCCGCCGCCCGTCTCGCTGCGCTTGCCTTCCGAGAAATAGACGTAGTCGAGGCGGCTCTCGGGGCGGACGAAATAGCGACCCAGCTTCTGCTCGTAGGCCACGCCCGCGAAGGCGTTGGCCATGGCGCCGTTCCAGTGGGCGACGTTGGTGGCCGAGGCGTCGGCCTCGCCGTCGCCGTCGACGTCCTCGCTGTAGAAGCTGCGGTCGCCCGTCAGCCAGCCGTAGCCCGCGCCGCCGCCGAGGTTGAAGCGCCAGCCGCCGACCGAACGGCGCCAGTAGAGCCCGGCCTGGACCATCGAGTTGACCGTGTGCTCGCCGGCCTTGGCGGTGGTGTCGTGCTCTTCGATATTGACCAGGGCCAGGGTCACGCCCAGCGCGCCGCCCGCGGCGCCCATGGCCTCGTAGCCGGCCACGAAGCCCAGGGCCTGGGTGTCCGAGCCCTGGTCCGAGCCGTCCTCACGCTTGACCATGGTGTTGATCTGCTGGACCCAGACGCTGTCGGGGCCGTAGCGATCGCCCAGGTCGGGGCGGATCATGGTGGCGGCCGAGATCTGCTGGTTGACCGCCTGCAGGGCCGAGAACATGCCCAGCCCCTGGTCGGGCAGCATCTGGTTGTAGAGGTTGTAGAAGCCGTCGCGGGTGTTCTGGTTCAGGAAGGCGCCGGCGATGTCGTCGTTCTTGGACAGGGCCGCGAACACGGCGTCGTAGGCGGCGGTCTGGTTGGCGGTCATGCCCGCCTCGCTGGCCGTGCGCCGTCGGACGTCGATATTGACGCTGTTCCCCGACTGATAGGCGTTGGCGACATAGAGGTACGGCGCGTCACCCAGCAGGTCCTGGCTGATGTCGCCTGCGGTCAGGGTTCCGGCCTGGATGACCTCGAACGTCGAGGCGTTGGTCAGCAGGTTGTTGAGCACCAGGCCCAGGTTGGCGCCGGTCTCGATCGTCGCCGTGTCGGCCACGATGCGCGTCCACGTCCCAGCGGACGGGTCGATGCTGAAGATCAGCTTGCTGCTGGATCCGAGTTTGAGGTTGGTGACCTTCAGGTCGTTGGTGTTGGTCAGGCCCAACACCCCGTCGCCGATCGTGATGTTCAGGCGGCCATCGGTGTCGGACAGACCGGTCAGCACATAGCCGCCGCCGTCGATGGTCAGGTTGTCGGCGCCGTCGCCGAACGAGATGTCGCCGATCACCGTGCCGTTCAGGATGTTCAGGGTGTCGTCGCCCGAGCCGAAGCGGATCTTGCCGATGATGGCCGGCTCGTCGGCGTCGTCCACGCCGTCGCCGTCCGTGTCGGTGTCCGCCACGTCGTCGTCCCCGTCGTCGCCATCATTGACGCCGGTCTGGGTGATGGTCACGCCGGTGGTGTTCTTCGAGACGTCGATCGCGATCGGCTTGCCGGTGACCACCTCGTCCGAGGCGTCGGTGTTGTCGTCGTCGGTGTCGTAGTCGTCGTCGGTGGCGACGACATAGGCGGCGATCGTCCGGGTGTTGTTGATCGTCGTCAGCGCGCCGGAGTTGTCGAGGATCGCGTATGAGGTCCCCTTCTCGCCCGAGACCGAGGCGGTGATCACGCCGTCATTGTTGAGCACGCTGGTCACGGCGCCGGAGTCGATGACCAGGGCCCTGGCCGAGAAGTCGCCCTCCGAGATCGACGTGGCGCTGATCGTGCCCGCGTTCCAGATCGTGTCGGCGATGGCGCCCGACTTCAGGATCAGGGCGTTGGTCTGCGCCTCGTAGGCCGAGGCTCCGATCGATCCGGTGACTCGGATGCCGTTGGTGATCAGGGTTTCATAGCCGGCGTCGCCGCCGATCTGGACCCCGGTGGTCTCGACGCCATCGTAGACGCTGGCGGCGCTGACCGAACCCTTGATGACCAGGCCATAGGCGTCGTCGCCCGTGCCGACCGCGCCGATCGTGACGGTGCTGGTGTTCGAGCCGATCTTCAGCGCCGGCGCCCCGCCGTAGACGCTGATCGAGGCCGAGCCTTCCGAGCTGTCGGTGACGCCGTCGCCGTCCTCGTCGTCGCTGGTGTCGTCGTTGGTGTCGGTGGGCGGCACGTCCAGCAGCACCCCGCCCGAGACATTGGCCGAGATGTTCACCCCGCCGCCGCCTTCGAGCATGTCGTCGGCGTCCAGCAGGGCCCGGTCGTCCGGATCGCTGTAGCGCGAGGTGACACGGTAGCCGCTGGAATAGACCGAGCCCTGCAGGACGAAGGCGCCGTCGATCGCGGAATCGACCGCCACGCCGACCGATCCCTCGCCGGTGACGCTGGTCGAGCCCTCGATCTGGACCTTGCCAGTCACCGGCGCGGCGATGTGGATCCCGTACCCCCGGTCGCCGGTGACGCTGATCGAGCCCGAGTGGACCAGGTCGCCGACCAGCGGGGCCTCGATGCTGATGCCGGCCGAATCCATGCCCTCGATGGTGATCGTGCCGGAGTTGGTGATCGTGCCGGTGAAGGCGTCTGTTCCGGTGACCTGGATCCCGTAGCGGCGATAGCCCTTGGCGAAGAGGCCGTCGTAGTCGCCGTCGTCGTCGCTGTCCTCGTAGTCGTAGTCCTCGGTCAGGCTGATCGTGCCGTCGTTGGTCACCGTCCCGGTGTGGCCGCCGATCACCAGGATGCCGACCGAATCGTCGACGTCGGCGCTGGCCAGGCCGCCGTTCATGGTGACGGTGTTGTCGCTGTTCAGCGTGATGATCGCTCCGGACGAGCTCAGGGTGATGACCCCGTCATCAGTGACCTTGACGTCGTCGGCGCTCCCGCCGTTCGGGCTGGCGGTGGTGATCGCCGTGGTCCGCGTGCTGCTGGTGACCTCGACCTCGGCGAAGGCGTAGCCGGCGTAGAGGAGCATCGGAGCGGCGGCGGCCGTGGCGACGAGGAACTTGCGCGGCATAGGGGACCTTCGAGGACAATCCCCGCAGCCCTAGCGAGCCCGCTTGGCCGCCGCGTGGCTGGCTTGTTTCTCGCCCGCCGCGCCGCGCAACCTGACGCAGCCTTCCGTGATCTTCCGTTATGTTTGGAGACATTCGATCGCCCCAAAGCAAGAAGCCCCCGCCTTGCGGGCGAGGGCTTCCGGCTATTTAGCGGAGAGCAACGGCTCAGTAGAAGGTCACGTCGTCCAGCTCGAACCACAGCTTGCGGCCGGCCGGACGCGAGCCCGAGACGCCCACCTCCAGCAGGTCCGTTCCGGTCCAGGCGCCTTCGCCCCGGCCCGCGCGCTTGAAGTCGGCGAACGGCACGGTGACCTTGCCCCAGGTCTTGTCGGCCGAGACCTTGGCGACCCACGAGCCCGAGACGCTGTTGATCGTCACGATATAGGGACCGCCGTCGCCGCGCAGGTCGAAGGTCACACCCTTGAACGCCGAGGCGTCGACCGGCTCGACCGAACCACGGCTCAGCGGCAGCAGCACGCCGGCGTCCGGCTCGGCCTTCTGGGCCATCTTGGCCGCCACGCTCAGCATATGGTCGCCATCGCCCTTGTCGATCGTCTGCAGGACCTCGACGCTGCGGTCGCGGCCGCCGTCGAAGTCGCTGAGGCGCAGGGTGTCCAGGCTGGTGCGGCCGTCGGCGCGCTCGAAGTCGTCGACCAGCGGGCCCTTGGCCTTCAGGGTCGGCATGGTCGGCTGGTCGTTCGCGGGCGAACGCGTCGAACCCGGTCCGAACACCGCCTTGCCGTCGATGAACACGCGGTCGACCTTGCGGATGTCGGTGATGGTCGCCCAGGGCTGGCCGGCGATCAGCACGAAGTCGGCGCGCTTGCCCTTCTCCAGCGTGCCACGATCGGCCAGCAGGTTCATGGCCTTGGCGCTGGTGGCGGTGCCGGCGATCAGGGCTTCCGACGGGGTCAGGCCGGCCTGGACCAGCAGCTCCATCTCGCGCAGCGTCGAGGCGCCGTGCGGCGTGCCAGGCATGCCGGCGTCGGTGCCCAGGGCGATCGGCACGCCGGCGTCCTTCAGCGTCTTCACATTGGCCAGGGCGTAGCCGAACTTCTGGACCGCCAGCTTGGCGCGCGGGCTATTGGGATCGGCCGGCGGCTTCTGGCCCGGCTTGACCGGCTCGTAGACCGCCAGGGTCGGGGCGTAGAACGTGCCGTTGGCCTTCAGCTTGGCGACGGTCTCGGCGTCGATCGGCTGATCCTGCAAGCTGTGGGCGATGATGTCGACGCCGCTATCGGCCGCGACCGCGCCGCGCTCGACCGTAACGGTGTGCGACAGGACCTTGAGGTTCAGCTTGTGGGCCGTGTCGGTCAGCGACTTCAGCGTCCAGCCGTCCATGCTGGTGTTGTCCGGGGCCGCGCCATAGCGCCAGCCGTCGGTGAAGGCCTTGATGGCGTCGGGCTTGTACGGGGCCAGGCCCTCGATGGCGGCCTTGGCCGCCTCGGGGGTGTCGACCCAGCGGGTGGTCGCCTCGTCCGCCCAGTCGGCGCCGTGGCCGCCGGGCGTGCTGACCCGGGCCACGAAGTTGACGTGCGGCGTGGTCAGGGTCGACAGCCACTGGCGGCGCGGGGCGAAGGATTCCGGCTGCTGGTGGAAGTCGTTCACCGTCGTCACGCCCGAGGCGACATAGGCGTCGGCGATCTTCGGCGTGATGTTCGGCGCGCCGGCGGGGGTCCAGTGGGTGTGGACATCGAAGAAGCCCGGCACCACGGCCTCGCCCTTGGCGTCGACCGTCTTGGCGCCCTTGGGAACCTTCACCTTGGGACCGACATCGACGATGCGGCCGTCCTGCACCACCAGGACGCCCTTGTAAGGCGCCGCGCCGGTGCCGTCGAAGATCTGGGCGTTGACGATCGCCACGGTGGGCGTCGCGGCGTGCGCCGCCGCCAAAGGCAGCAGCACTCCGGCGGCGACGATCACCGCCCCCCTGGAGCAGGCCTCGAGCAGCCTGGCGTGGTGAGCGGTCATGGGACGCTTTCCTTCTTGGATACGCATTACAAACCCGCGCTTGGGGCGCAGAACCAGCAGTCTTCCCCACCGATCGGCATGCCGGGCGGCAGGGTCTCGACCGCGCCGGAACGGGGCGCGGCCAGGGCCTGTTTGGCGGTCGCGTCGTCGCTCAGCAGAGCGCGCGACAGCACGGCGGCCTGGTCGCCCTCGGCCCCGCCGCCCTGATAGGCGGCCAGGGTCTTGCCGAAGGTGCGCAGCGCCGCCTCGATCTGGGCCGCCGCCGTCGGCGACAGCGCCTTGTCCCCAAGGACCTCGACCAGATCGCCGACCACGCGCGCCCGGATGCGGCGACGCAGGTCACCCAGCCGGCCCTCTGCGTTGCTCGGCCCCACGCTCGCCAGCAGGCGCTCGGCCAGCTCGCCCACGCCCAGCTGAGCCGGATCACGGCGGTTCTGCTCGACCACCCGGTTCAGCCGCTGCGGGTTCAGCAGCAGCGACACGGTCTGGTCGGCGGCCATCTCGGCCGCGGTCGGCAGGTCGAAGACGGCCGGCCCCGAGGTCGGGAAGATCTCGATCTCATAGGCTTTGTCGCGCGCGCCGGACTGAGCCGACGACAGCAGGCTGAGCAGGCTGTCGGGCAGGTCCAGGGTGGCCGGATCGGTGGTCCGCAGCAGGGCGTCCAGCGCCTTGCGCTGGGCGGCCGCCGACGGGATCGACGCGGTCTCGTGGCCGTCGCCGCGCACGGCGTAGGAATAGTCCACCCCGCCGATCAGCTTCACGGCGGCTTCGACCTGGTAGCGGTGGAACAGGTAGATCGGCGCCAGGACGCGCTTGAGGTCCGAGGCCGGCGCGCCCTTGGGCAGGTTGGCCAGGCCGAACCGGCTGAGCGCGATCTTGCGCACGGCCAACACGTGATCCAGCTCGGCGACGGCGTCGGGGCCGTTGTCCCACAACGCGCCGAGAGGCTGGCCGGCGGCCCCGCCACGGGAGTCCCCGTCGGTGACGAAGCGCAGGCCCCGACCTTGCGCATCGCGCGCCAGGCGGTCCAGGCGCGCGGCCTCGTCCGAGCCTGGCGTCCCCTGCGAATACAGCCAGTTGATCGCGAAGCGGTCCCAGGCCCCCACGCCCTTGGCGTAGGCGTCGGACAGATCCAGCCGGTCGCCCTCGATCTTCACCAGCGGCGCGGGGTAATCCATGACCGAGGCGCGGCCATAGGTGCTGCCCGCGAAGTTGTGGGCCAGGCCCAGGGTGTGGCCGATCTCGTGCACCGACAGCTGGCGGATGCGGGCCAGGGAGACGTTCAGCGGATCGTCGGGACCGCCCTTCCCCGTCTTGTCCGCGCCAACCAGGCCCTCGAAGATCAGGCGGTCCTGGCGCACGCGCAGCGAGCCCAGCTGGACGACGCCACGGACGATCTCGCCGGTGCGCGGGTCGACCACCGTCGTCCCCGTCGACCAGCCGCGCGTCTGGCGGTGGATCCAGTTCACGACGTTGTAGCGCGCGTCCATCGGATCGACGCCCTCGGGCAGCGACTCGACCCGGAAGGCGTCGATGTAGCCGGCTTCCTCGAAGGCCTTGGCCCACCAGCGGCCGCCCTCGATCAGGGCGGTGCGGATCGGCTCGGGCGCGCCGCGATCGACATAGTAGACGATCGGCTTCTTGACCCGCGAGCGGGCGGCGGTTGGGTCGGTCTTCTCCAGCCGGAACCGGCGCGCCAGGCGCTGGACGATCGGCTGGTCCAGCGGCGTGGCGTAGTCGGCGAACAGCACCTGGGCCGAGGTGCCGGTGCGCGGGTCCTGCGGACGCGGGACGAAGCCCGGCCCCGGCAGGCGGATGAAGCTGTGATGGACGCCGAAGGTCACCGACCGTCCGTCCGGGACGATGCCGTTGACCTCGGGACCCGGATCGTCGGCGGTGAAGGTCTGCCGCGTCTCGAACTCGAGGTTGTCGGGGAAGACGCCGGTGACCGGCAGATCGACGTAGCTCAGGGCCGGCGCCAGCTTGTAGGCACCCTGCTTGCCCCGCTTGAGGCCACCGGTGATGTCGAAGGCGTCGCGCAGCAGGAACGAGGCGATGTCGACGGTGACGCCGCCATCCGGGGTCTCGGCGATCACGTCGCCCGACCAGACCACCGAGGGCGGGAAGCTGTCCTGGACGGTCCGGGTTTCCTCGGGCGTCCCGCCGATGGCGCGGAAGCCGTAGTTCTCGAACGCGATCAGCACCTTCTTACCGACGCGTCGGAAGATCAGCACCTGGGTCTCGCCCGTCGCGGCCCGGTCCAGGCCCACCGGCGTCGACCCGAGGCCGCCACTGAGGCTGGGCTGGTAGAGGAACCGTCCCGACACCCCGTCGGCGCCAGGCGCCGGCAGGGTGACGACGACGGCGCCCTTGGCCGCGTCGGTCTTCACCGGCAGCAGGCCCGAGGGCGAGGCGGCCGCCGGCGCGGGAGCGCCGGCGGCTTGAGCGAAGGTCGCTGGCGCGGCGGCGAGCGCGAGCGCGACAAGCGCGCTCGAAACCCGCCAGCGCGCCCGTTCAGCGCTGAACTCGTACTTCACGATCCGCCCCCTGTTCCTAGAACGTCTTCTTGACCGAGACGTACCAGTAGCGAGCGTAGGGCAGATACACCGTCCCGTCGTAGCCCGCCGAGCTGAGCGGCGGATCCTTGTCGGTGATGTTCCGAACGCCCAGCCGCAGCTTGGTGTTGGCCTGGGCGAAATCGTACTCGCCGTACAGGTTGCCGGTGACCTGCGATTCCACGACCCACGGCGCGCCGGCCGAGTCCAGGAGAGCGGTGTCGTTGTACTCGCCGATGTACTGGGTGAAGCCGCCCACGGTCAGCTGCTTGTAGCGCCAGGTCAGCGAGGCCGAGACCTTCCAGTCCGTCTTGCCGTTCTGCTGCAGCAGGTTGCCGCCGCCGGTGATGGTGGTGCCGGCGTTGATCTTGCCCGCGCTGCGCGCCGCCATCAGTTCGGCGATGCCCGGCGACGGCGACTGGTAGTACTTGATCAGGTGCGCGGCGTTCACGTTCAGGTCGAAGTCGCCGAGCTTGTCCGTCGACAGGCGATACATCACGCCAATGTCCAGGCCCTCGACGTCCTGCGGCTGCAGGTTGGTGTACTTGTCGTTGACGTAGAGCACCTGACCGGCCGCGGCGAGGCCGGTGCCGGCGAAGGCGGCGATGTCGTCGGCCGTCGGGGCGGCGCGGACCACGTTCGGATTGCTCGAACCCGACTGACGCAGCAGGTAGTCCAGGATCAGGGCGTTGCCCTCGCCGAACACGCCGATCAGGCCCTTCTGCTTCACCTTCCAGTAGTCGACGGTGAAGGTCAGGCGGCCGTATTCGGCGGGAATGAACTTCGGCTCCAGGACCACGCCGTACGAGATGGTCTCGGACTCTTCGGGATCCAGGTCGGGGTTACCCGCCCGGCGGGCCGTGGTCAGCAGCGAACGCGAGCAGCCCGCGAACGAGGTGATGCGGTTCGCCCGCAGATCGGCTTCACAGAAGGCGTAGTCGGTGCGGGTGTTCGAGCGCGACACCACCGTGGCGTTGATCTGCTCCAGGTTCGGGGCGCGGAAGCCCTTGGCCCACGACCCGCGGAGGCGCAGCCCGTCGACGATGTCCCAGGCGCCGGCGACCTTGGGCTTCGCCGTATTGCCGAAGTCGCTGTAGTGCTCGTAGCGGCCGGCCAGCTGCAGGTCCAGGCGATGGACCAGCGGGATCGACATCTCGGGCGAGACCAGCGGAACGGCGAACTCGATATAGGTCGAGGCGACCGAGCGGTGGCCCTTGGTGTCGGGGTTGATGCTGGAATTGATCAGGTCGCTCAGCACCGCGCCGCTGATCGGGTCGGTGAAGGTGATGGTGCCGTCGATGCGCTTGTCGCGGTCGTCCAGCTGGGTCTCGCGGCGGACCTCGACGCCCGACGCGACGCCGACATCGCCGCCCGGCAGGCTGAAGAGATCGGGCTTGGAGACCTTGAAGTCCCACGAGGCCAGGCTGCTCTTGGTGCGGCGCTTGATCTTGACGCGGATGGCGTCGATCGCCGCCTCGCTGTTGCGGGTGGTGTCCGCGCCGCTGGGGTTGGTGATGTCCGAGCCGTTGAAGACGTTGTAGGCGTCGGGCGTGGACAGGGCCAGCTGGGCGTAGAGCTTGGTGTTGGAGATGTTGTCGCTGATGTCGTCGGCGGTGGCTTCCGAATAGACCAGCGCCGATTCCCAGTCGAAGCCGAACTTCTGGCCCCGGACGCCGGCCAGCACGCGGTACTGGTCGTTGGTGACGTCGACGGCGGTCAGGCCCAGGTCGGCGAAGGTGTAGCCGCGCAGGGTCAGCGACAGGCCGCTGGCCGGAACGTTCAGGTTGGGCAGGCGGTTGGGGTTGGTCGTCCCGTTGGCGAAGGTCACCGGGCCGAAGGGGTTCCAGTAGTTGCTGGCGGGGATGCTGATCACGCCCGACGACAGGGTCGAGATCGGCGCCTGCAGGGCGCTCGTCTTGGCATGGTACAGGCCCAGCTCGCCGAAGACGGTCAGGTCGTCGGAAATGTCATAGTGGCCGGTCAGGAAGACGTTGGTCCGCTTCAGCTCCGGAATCACCGTGGTGCCCAGGGCGGCCGAGTTGAAGCGCAGGTCGCGGTCGGCGGCCGAGGTGGCCAGGGCGCCGTCGTCGATGCACATGCCGCCGCTGATGTTCAGCTGGCAGCCGGCGAAGGTCGACGGCTGGATGTGGAAATAGCCGGCGCTGCTGGTCAGGGCCGTCGTGCCCTGGCGCACCGTGCCGAAGCTCTGGGGCGTCTGGACATAGGCCCAAGGCGTCGTCGTGCTGCGGCCGTCCAGGCTGGCGACGCCGTCGAAGCGCGTGCCAGCAAACAGCGCGCGGCGATCCGACGAGGCGGTGTAGTCCTGGTCGGTCGAGCGCATGCGCGTGCGCTGGTCGTACGACACGAAGGCGCTGATATTGCCGCGACCGTCCGCGAAGTTCTTCCCACCGAAGGCGTTGAAGTTGTACTCCTTGAGGTTCGTGCCCTCTGCGAAGCCGTACTGGGCCGAGGTGGTCAGGCCGTCGACATCGTCGCGCAGCACGGTGTTGACCACGCCGGCCACGGCGTCGGCGCCGTAGATGGCCGCCGCGCCGTCGCGCAGCACTTCCAGGCGCTTGAGGCCCGATACCGGGATGGCGCTGGTGTTGTAGGTCAGCACCGGCACCAGGTTGTCGTTGGCCTGGCTGGTCGGGTGGGCCACCACGCGACGGCCGTTCAGCAGCACCAGGGTGTTGCCGATGCCCAGGTTGCGCAGGTTCACCGAGCCAACGTCGCCCCGGGCGCTGTTGCTGGTGCCCGGCAGGTATTGGGCGTTGAAGTTCACGTCGCCCATCTGCGGGATCGAGCGGAAAAGCTCGTCGCCGGACACCGCGCCGGACGCCCCGATCTGGTCCTCCCCGACCACGGTCACCGGCAGGGCCGCATTCACCTTCGCACCCTTGATCTGCGAACCGACGACGACGACGGCCTCGATCTCGGTGGCGTCGGCCCCGGTCGGCGGCGCGGTCTGCGCCCAGGCGTGGGCGGCGAAGCTCGCGGCGCATAGCGCCGTGGTCGCAAGCACGAGTTTGCGGTGATTGATGATCATGGAAGCCCCTCCAATAAACGCGATGCGCGAGCCACTCCCCGCCCTGCTTCAGCCGAAGCAGCGCATGGCCCACGCCACACTCCGAACACAAATGGATCGGACGGAGGTTAATCCCATCAAATTGGTTGGATTTAAAAGTGGAGTTTTTCTGACACCCGCCGCAGCGATTGTCATAGAAACAACCTCAAATGAGCGGCTTTGCCCAAGGGAAAGGCAAAGATTTGCCCATGTATAAAGGGATTGACGCAGCGCGAGAATTTGGTCTGCAGCAGGAGGCGTCAACCCCTGCAATTCATCTCAGACCAAGGACAACCTTGCAGGGCGACGGATTCGGATCACCACGTTCTTTCACTGCGCCGTGATCCGAACTTCATCGACTTACCCGACGATCGACTTCGCCGATCTTCAGGTCACTTCTTGATCTGGTCGAATTCGATGTCGATCTGGATATCGACATCGTTGCCGATCGGGCCGGACAGAGTGGTGAAGCCGAAATCGCGACGGTCGAACCGGGCGGTGGCGGCGAAACCCAGCTTGGCGCCGTCCTTGGCCTTGCCCACGCCGCCGAAGGTGACGTCCAGCACCACCGGCTTGGTCACGCCCAGGAAGGTCAGGTCACCCGTCACCTTGCCCGAGGTCGGGCCGCTGAGCACGACCGACTTGGACACGAAGGTGATGGTCGGGAACTGGGCCGACTTGAAGAACTTGTCGCCCGCCAGTTCCTCGGCGAAGCCAGCAACCGGCGTGACGATCGACTTGGGATCGATAGTGACCGACAGGCTGGACTGTTCGGGCTTGGCGCCGTCCCACTTCAGGGTCCCGTCCAAGCCGTCGAAGCGGAACACGCTCTTGGAAACGCCGCCCTGGTGGTCGATGCGGGCGATCAGGGCCGCGTGCCGCTTGTCCAGCGCGTAGTCGCCGCTGGGCGCGGTCGCGGGGTTCTTGTCCGGCGCCGCCGCGGCGGCGGACGCGGTGAGCAGCGCGACGGTCGTCGAAAGCGCGAGAATGACAGCCCGAACCATTTGGGATTCCTCCGGAGTCTTGCAGGCGCGCCAAACTCGGCCGCGCGCGCCGCATATCGGCAGAATGTTCGCCCCGACGATATAGCGTTTTCTCATATGCATATCCGGAGCGGCGACATGCGCGCGACGGAGGCGTGAGCGCCCGCCCCCCTCCCCGCTAGGTCACACGGAAGGTCGCGGCGGCCCGGCCCGTGGCGTCCCCGACCGGGCCGACGAGGACCGCGCCGTCGCGGTGGCGCAGATGACCGCCAGCCAGGGCCGCGAACGACACGCCCCTGGCGCCCGCCAGGCCCGGAACCTCTCGGAACGCGGCGCGCCGCGGATCGCCGCCCGCCCGCGCGACGCCGACCACGCCATCGGCGCCCACGGTCAGCACGTGGCCGGGCTTGAGGATCGGCTCCAGCGAAACCGCGCCGCCGCCCAGCGGGCTGGGAATCTGGCGGAACTGGGTGGTCGGCAGCGGGCCGGCTCCAACGCCGACGCGCTCGCCCTCGTGGCGCAAGAAGACGTCCGGACGATCCAGCGGCGAGAACCGGTCGGGAACCGGCCCCGCCCCGACCGGCGCGCCGAAGTCGGGCGTCCCGTCAGCTTTGTAGTAGAGGCGCTGCACGCGGGTATGGCGGTTAGGGTCGAACAGCGGATCGCCCTGGATCTTCTTGTAGTCGCGGCCATGGTAGACGAGGACGTCACGCCCCAGCTCGTCGACGGTGAACGAGTTGTGGCCAGGGCCCCAGACGCCGGTCTCCTCCGACGAGACGAAGACGGGGACCGGCGACTTGCTCCAGGCGTCCGGCGACATCAGGTCCGCGTCCTCGTCGGCCGTCAGCAAGCCCAGGCAGTAGCGATCGTCGGTGGCGCTGGCCGAATAGCTGATGAACACCTTGCCATTGCGAACCAGGGGCGCGGGCCCTTCGGCGACCTTGAAGCCCTGGATCTCCCAGTCCAGCGTCGGCATGGTCAGACGCGCCGGCGGCCTGGCCAGGGTGGTCGGGGTGGCCAGCGGCGCTAGATAGAGGTTGCTGTTGGTCTTGATGCCCGGCTCCTGCTGGGCCCACAGCAGGTAGCGGACGCCGCGATGGCTGAAGACCGTTGAGTCGAGGGTGAAGGTGTCCCAGGGCGTCTGCAACTGGCCGGCCATCTCCCAGCGGCCCGTCAGGGCGTCCTTGTCCAGGCAGCGCAGGACGTAGGTGCGGATGTGGAACGGTTCGCCCGCGTCGCCGGCCGCGAAATACATGTGCCAGCGACCGTCGATCTCGTGCAGTTCGGGCGCCCAGATGTAGCCGCCCAGCTTGCCGGTCTTGGGTCGCCGCCAGATCACCGCCTCCGGGGCGGTGGCCAGCCCCGCCAGGGTCGGCGCGCGTCGGATGGCCAGCCGGTCGTACTCCGGCACCGACGCGGTCATGTAGTAGAGACCATCGGTGTGCCTGAAGATCAGGGCGTCGGCCCGCTGGCGCACCAGCGGGTTCGACGGGACCGGCGCGCGCCCGGTGGCGCGGGCGGCCGCGGGACCGCCGACAGCCAGGGCCCCGGCGCCGGCCAGCAAGGTCCGGCGGGAGGGCGTGGAATCGGGAATCATGAAGGCTCTCCTCGCCGGATCGGTCAGTTGAACGAATACCGCAGGCCGACCGCGAACGTCCGGCTGAGGATCGTCGAGCCGAAGTTGTCGGTCGTCGGGCCGCCGGCGTCGCCGAAAGCGTAGTAGGACTGGGCGATCTCGTCCGTGAGGTTCACCGCGTCGAAGCTGACCGACAGGTTGTCGCGCACCTGATAGTTCAGCTGGAAGTCCAGGCTCTTTTCCGGCTTGCTCCAGATGCCGATCGGGTTGGCGAACAACGCCGCTTCGTTCCGGGCCAGGAAGTCGTCGCGCCAGACATACGACAGGCGCGCGCCGAGCTTGCCCCGCTCGTAGGCCAGGGTGACGTTGTACGAAAGGTCAGACACGCCGAAGAACGTGGTCCTCTGCTGGCCGGTGATGGCGCCCGACGCGTCGGTCGACGGCACGTTCTGCGAGGACTCCAGCTTAGTCAGGCTGGCCTGGACGCCCAGCCCCTTCAGCACGCCCGGCAGGTATTCGGGGAAGTAGACCAGGCCGACCTCCAGCCCCTTCAACACGCCGTCCGAGGCGTTGACCGGCTGGCTGATGACGAACGAGTTGGTGTTCTGGCCGCTGTTGGCGATGGTCTGGCGACGACGCAGCGACACCACCAGGCCGTCGATCTCGCGGCGGAAGGCCGTGGCGTAGAGCGCACTGCCCGGCTGGAAATACCACTCGGCCGTCAGATCGTAATTGGTGGCGCGGGTGGCCTCGAGGTCGGGATTGCCGCCCGTGCCCGAACCGTAGCCGACGTTGGTCAGGTCGCCGGTCAGGTTGTAGTTCGGATTCAGGTCCGTGAAGTTCGGCCGCCGCAGGGTCTTGCCGTAGTTGAAGCGCAGCACGAAGTCGTTGGCGACATCGTAGCGCACCGTGACGCTGGGCAGGAGATCGCTGACCTTGGTCGACGCCAGCCTGCGGGCGCCGGTGAGCTGGTCGTTGAAGGCCATGTCGGTATCGACGCTGACATAGCGCAGGCCTGCCTGAGCCTTCAGCGGGCGGCCGAACAGGTCCTGTTCGAAGTCGGCCTGCAGATAGGCGGCGGTCGTTGCCTCGTCGATCGCGAAATTCTTGAACAGGCGCAGCTGGTCGGTGGTCTTGAAGGCTGGATTGACCGTCTTGTACAGCGCTCGGATCTCGGTGGCGTGGTCGCGCAGGTAATAGCCGTTGGCCAGCACCCACGAGGTCGGCACGTCCGCCCGGCCGTCGAAGAAGTCCGCGTTAGTGAACTGCAGGCCCTTGTCCAGCGTGCTGAGCGGCCGCCCCAGGAAGCCGTCCTGGGTGCGCTGGGATTCCGACGCGCCTCGGAAGTCGTAGCGGCCGCCGAATTTCAGCGTCCTCAGCGCGCCCCAGTCGGCGTCATAGACGCCGTCGAATGACAGCGTGATCGCGTCGCCCTCGTTCTTGTTGGCGTTGTCGTAGAACTGGGCGACGTTCCACTGGGCCGGGTCCTTGAGCAGGGCGTTGTTGTCGAACTTGAACGCCGTCACCCCATTGCCCGGATTGAAATCGACCGTGATCGAGTTGGCGACGCGGTCGGTGCGCATGGCCAGGAATTGCGAGCTGAACTGGCTGTCCTGGTACGAGAAATCACCGGTCAGGTGCAGGCGGTCGCCGATCTCCCACTTGCCGTTCAGGGCGTAGACGAAGCTGTCGGTCTTGGCGCTGGTCAAGTCGCCGCTGTTGAAGCCATAGACCGAGCCGACGGTGCGGGTCTTGATGACGTTGGCGCCAGGATACAGCGTGTAGGTCGAGGCCGGGTTCGGGCCGAGGTTTCCCCACCAGTCGACGAACGAGAACAGCAGGCTGTTGAAGGTCGTGTTGCGGTAGCCGTCGTAGAAGAACTCGAAGGTGTATTCGCTGCGATCGTTGGGCGCCCATTGCAGGGCGGCGTTGACGGCGGGGCGCTTGCGGTCGCCGTAAAAGTCGCTGGCGAACACCGCGTCGCGGGCCAAAAAGTAAGGCGTGGCGACGCCGTTGACGGTCAGGGTCGAGCCGGCCTTGCTGGGCAGGCCGCTGTTGCTGCCGGGAATCCACAGTTGCTGACCGGGCGCGCGGCCGTCGGTCGGCTGAATGCGCTCCAGCGGCGTCCAGCCGGCGGCGGGTGTGGCGGTCATGAACGGCACCAGGGCCCCGGCCGTGACGCTCTGGTCGCGGAACTTGGTGCGGGCGTAGCTGACGCTGAGCAGCGCCCCGACCTCGCCGGCCTTGGTGTCCCAGCGATTGCTGACCAGGGCGCTGAGGTTGGGATTAAACTTGTCGGCCTGCTCGTGCCAGATGCCGCGCGCGGCCAGCGAGAAGGCCGGGCCGGAGAAGTCGAAGGGGCGGCGGGTCTGGACGTCGACCTGGCCGGCGATGCCGGTCTCGATCTGCTCGGCGGCGCGAGTCTTGTAGACGTCGATGCGCTTGACCAGATTGGCCGGAATGTCCTGCAGGGCGAATTGACGGCCCGAGGCCGTGAAGACGTTGCGACCGTTCCAGGTGGTGGTGATGTCGGGCAGGCCCCGGATCGAGATCGCGGTCGCCTCGCCGCCCGAGCGGTTGGTCACCTGTACGCCGGCGATCCGCTGCAGGGCGTCGACGACGTTATTGTCCGGCAACTTGCCGATGTCCTCGGCCACAACCGATTCGACCACCTGACTGGCCTGGCGCTTGACCGCGAGGCCCTTCTCGAGGCTGGCGCGGATGCCGCGCACGACCACCTCCTCGACTTCGTTGTCCTCGCCTCGAGTCGCTGAAACGCCCGACTGGGCTTGGGCTTGAGCGCCGGTGGCGACACCGAGGAACAAGGCTGAAACGGCGACAGAAGCCAGCCAGGCGCGACGCGCGCTCGAGGCTCCGCGCGGATTGGCGGATTGAACCAACATGAGACTTCCCTCCCTGGAACCAGTTCCCTCGTCTTTGCGAGGGCTCGAACACCTGATTATTGTCTGACAAATATGACATAGACAAGAGGGAGATCGAATTCATCGACCCACGTTCGGCGGACACAACCTCGTGACCGTTGAATTGACAGCGCAGGCAGGCAATTTCCGGCAGGTCCGACAATTGGCAAATCTTGGGCCCTCAGCGCCAATCCAAGCGCTCGACGGTCCTCGCGACCGGTCAGGATTCGCCCGGATCGTAGGCGTCGCGGGGCCTGTATCGTTCAAGACGTGCAATCTTCCCGGGACTTCAAGGGAGGCCGACAACAACCCCATCGACACGCGTACGACACGGCGCCGTGTTCTAGTCGCCGACGCCGGCGCGGCGATCCCGACGGCCTCGCCGTCCGCTTCCCTGGCGCCGGCCCAACCCCGCGTCTTCCACCCAAGCCTAAGGATTCCATGACATGAGCAGCGGCTTCGTCACCACCCAGGACGGCGTGCAGATCTTCTACAAGGACTGGGGCCCCAAGGACGCCCAGCCGATCGTGTTCCACCACGGCTGGCCGCTGAGCGCCGACGACTGGGACGCCCAGATGATGTTCTTCCGCCTGCAGGGCTTTCGCGTCATCGCCCATGACCGCCGCGGTCACGGCCGCTCGACCCAGACCGACACCGGCAACGAGATGGACACCTACGCCGCCGACGTCATCGCCCTGGCCGACCACCTGGACCTGAAGAACGCCTTCCACGTCGGCCACTCGACCGGCGGCGGCGAGGCGATCCACTACGCGGCGCGCGCCAAGCCCGGTCGCGTGGCCAAGGTCGTGCTGATCGGCGCGGTGCCGCCGATCATGGTCAAGTCCGACAAGAACCCCGGCGGCCTGCCGATCGAGGTCTTCGACGGCTTCCGCGCCTCGCTGGTCGCCAACCGCGCCCAGTTCTTCCACGACGTGGCCGCCGGTCCGTTCTACGGCTTCAACCGTCCCGGCGCGAAGGTCAGCCCCGCCGTCGTCGAGAACTGGTGGCGCCAGGGCATGCAGGGCGGGGCCAAGGCCCACTACGACTGCATCAAGGCTTTCTCCGAGACCGACTTCACCGACGACCTGAAGACCGTCGATGTCCCGGTCTTCCTCATGCACGGCGAGGACGACCAGATCGTCCCGATCGCCGACAGCGCCCTGATCGGCATCAAGCTGCTGAAGAAGGGGACGCTGAAGACCTATCCGGGCCTGCCCCACGGCATGGCCACAACCCACGCCGACATCATCAACGCCGACCTCCTGGCCTTCTTCAAGGCTTAGGCCAAGAGACCGTCCTGGAGCGCGCCGCTCGGCGCGCTCCGTTCGGCTTCAATTCATGCCAAAAATAGAAACTATGGGTTTCAACTATTTCCATTTCTGATCCGATTGATCGAGGTCAAAGTCACTTCATCGGAACAGACGCGGCGGCCGAAACGGTTCGCCAAAGCCCCAAGAGATGGACCCAGTCATGACCCTGCAAGCCAAGGCCACCCCCGGCGCGCGCCTCCTGACGCCGACCGACCACACCCTGATCATGATCGACTTCCAGTCGCAGATGGCCTTCGCGACCAAGTCTATCGACGCCAGCCTGCTGCGCACGAACGCCGCCCTGGTCGCCAACGCCGCCGCCGGTTTCGGCGTCTCGACCATCCTGACCACGGTCGCCGAGAAGAGCTTCTCGGGTCCGATGTTCTCGGAAGTCACCGAGCCCTTCCCGGGCAAGGTCCTGCTGGACCGCACCTCGATGAACACCTGGGAGGACGAGGCGGTCATCGCCGAGGTCAACGCCATCGGCAAGCCGCGTATCGTGCTGGCGGGCCTGTGGACCAGCGTCTGCATCGTCGGCCCGGCGCTGTCGGCCCTGGACCAGGGCTTCGAGGTCTTCGTGATCACCGACGCCAGCGGCGACATCTCCACCGAGGCGCACGAGCGCGCGGTGACCCGCATGGTCCAAGCCGGCGCCCAGCCGATCACCGCCCTGCAATACCTGCTGGAGCTGCAGCGCGACTGGGCCCGGGGCGAGACCTACGACATGACCACCGGCGTGGCCCGCAAGTTCGGCGGCGCCTACGGCCTGGGCATCACCTACGCCAAGACCATGTTCGGCGCGTCCGAAGGCCACGCCTCGGCCTGACGCCCGTCCGGGGCGGAGCCAGTCCCCCAAGGCTCCGCCCTCCCCCTCCCACCTGGAGCGCGTCATGAAACCCTATCTGCTCTCGCTGGGCGCCGGCCTCCTGGTCGGGATCATCTATTCGCTGCTGGGCGTGCGATCGCCCGCCCCGCCGGCCATCGCCCTGCTGGGCCTGCTCGGCATGCTCCTGGGCGAGCAGATGGTCCCGGTCGCCAAGCGGCTGATGACCAAGGCGCCGGTCGTAGCCTATCTCAAGACGCCCGACTGCGCCGGCCAGGTGCTGGGACCGCAAGCCGTCGCCGGCGACGGTCCCGACCCAAAGGGGGATCAGGCATGACCCGCGATCCTCGCCCCCTCGACCGTCGACAAGCCGTCGCCCTCGGCGCGGCCTTCCTGTCCAGTTCCGCTTTCGTCCAGCCCCGGAGGCCCGGCCCCATGACTGACCTGCTCCTCGTCAACGGCAAGTTCACGACCCTCGACCGCTCCAACCCGCGCGCCAACGCCGCGCTGGTCCGCGATGGCAAGTTCGCCGCTGTCGGCGAGGAGGGCGAGGTCCGCGCCGCCGCCGGCCCGAACCCGACGATCATCGACCTGAAGGGTCGCCGCGTAATTCCCGGCCTGATCGACAGCCACATGCACATCATCCGCGGCGGACTGAACTACAACATGGAGCTGCGCTGGGACGGTGTGCCGACCCTGGCCGACGCCATGGCCATGCTGAAGAAGCAGGCCGCCAACACCCCGCCGCCCCAATGGGTGCGCGTCGTGGGCGGCTTCACCGAGCATCAGTTCGTCGAGAAGCGCCTGCCGACCCTGGACGAAATCAACGCCGCCGCCCCCGAGACGCCGGTGTTCATCCTCCACCTTTACGACCGCGCCCTGCTGAACCGCGCCGCCCTGCGCGCCGTCGGCTACACCAAGGACACGCCCAACCCGCCAGGCGGCGAGATCCAGCGCGACGCCTCGGGCGAGCCCACGGGTCTGCTGCTGGCCCAGCCGAACGCCACGATCCTCTACGCCACCCTGGCCAAGGGACCGAAGCTGCCGCCCGAGTACCAGTTGAACTCCACCCGCCACTTCATGCGCGAGATGAACCGCCTGGGCGTGACCGGGGTGATCGACGCCGGCGGCGGCTTCCAGAACTATCCCGACGACTACGAGATCATCGAGAAGCTGCACGCCGACGACCAGCTGACCCTGCGGATCAGCTACAACCTCTTCACCCAGAAGCCGAAGGCCGAGCTGTCGGACTTCCAGTCCTGGTCCAAGCAGGTCAAGCCGGGCCAGGGCGACGACAAGTATCGCCACAACGGCGCGGGCGAGATGCTTGTCTACAGCGCCGCCGACTTCGAGGACTTCCGCGTCGAGCGCCCCGAGATGCCGGCCAACATGGAAAGCGACCTCGAGCCGGTGATCCGCCACCTGGTCGAGAACCGCTGGCCCTGGCGGCTGCACGCCACCTATGACGAGACCATCACGCGGGCGCTGGACGTCTACGAGAAGGTGAACAAGGACATGCCGTTCGACGGCCTGCACTGGTTCTTCGACCACGCCGAGACGATCAGCGAGCGCAACATCGACCGCATCGCGGCCCTGGGCGGCGGCATCGCCGTGCAGCACCGGATGGCCTTCCAGGGCGAGTATTTCATGGAGCGCTACGGCGCGAAGGCCGCCGAGGCGACGCCCCCGATCGGCAAGATGCTGAAGGCCGGCATCCCGGTCGGCGCCGGCACCGACGCCACCCGCGTCGCCAGCTACAACCCGTGGGTCTCGCTGAACTGGCTGGTCACCGGCAAGACGGTGGGTGGCACGCGCCTCTATCCGCCGGCCAACCGCGTCGACCGCGAGGAGGCTCTGCGCCTCTGGACCACCGCCAACACCTGGTTCTCGAACGAGGAAGGCAAGAAGGGCCAGATCGCCGTCGGCCAGCTGGCGGACCTCGCCGTGCTGTCGGACGACTACATCACCGTGGCCGAGGACGAGATCCCGCACCTGTCGTCGGTGCTGACCATGCTGGGCGGCAAGGTGGTGCATGGCGAGGGCGACTTCGGCAAGCTGGCTCCGGTTCTTCCTCCGCCGATGCCCGACTGGTCGCCGGTGCGGACCTTCGGTGGTTATCAGGACCGCTCGCGCGGCCATGCCCGCGCCCTGGCCTCGGCCTGCGGCTGCGCCAGCAGCTGCAACGTCCACGGCCACGACCACGCGGCCGCCTACACGCGGGAAGCTCCAACGTCTGACGCACGCTCGTTCTGGGGCGCGATGGGCTGCGGCTGCTGGGCGGTGTGATCATGATCCGCTCGACACAGACCCCGCGCTTCGTCGAGACCCTTCTCGACTGGCGTCCCACCGCGCACGTCGCCCGGCTGGCCCTGGTTAGCGCCTATCTGCTGGGCGCGGTCGTCAAGGCCAGCGACTTTCCCGGCGCCGTCGCAGAGCAGGCGCACTTCGGCATGACCCCGCCAGCCTTCTGGGCCGCGCTGACCATCGCCGTCGAGATCATTGGCCCCATGCTGATCCTGACCCGCCGCTGGCTGTGGCTGGGCGCGGGCATGCTGGGCGTCTTCACCCTGCTGGCTGCCTTCAAGGCCAACGCCTTCTGGACGATGGCGGCGGGTCACGACCGCTTCATGGCCACGAACGCCTTCGTCGAGCACATCGGCCTGGTCGGTGGCTTCGTGCTGGTGGCGCTTCTCGACCGCCGGGAGCGCGCCGCATGACCGCCCATCAAACCCGCCTGGCCGGCGTGACCGGCATGGGCATGGCCTTCGTCGGCGGCTATGTCGACGTGATCGGCTTCGTGCTGCTGTTCGGCCTGTTCGTCGCCCACGCCACCGGCAATATCGTCATGCTGGGCGTCGGCCTGGCCGGCGACGCCGGCGGCTTGGCGACCAAGCTCCTGGCCCTGCCTGTGTTCATCGGCGCGGCCGCCGCGACCTACGCCCTGATCCGCTGGCGCAACGCCCGGGGACAGCCCTGCGAGGTGCTGGTCCTGGCGCTTCAGGCGGCCTTGCTGCTGGTCTTCATGCTGCTGACCGCCCGCGCCTTGCCCGCCGCCAGCGCCAACGAACCGGCGGTCATGCTGGCCGGCCTGGTCGGCGTGGTCGCCATGGCGGTGCAGAACGTCGGCGCCCGCGCCGTCTTCACCCACCTGGCGCCGACCACCATGATGACCGGCAACGTCACCCAGCTGGCGATCGACATCGTCGACCTGGTGATCGCCCGGGGCCGTCCGGACGACGCGCTGAAGGCGCGCATCCTCAAGACCTGGCCGCCCGTGCTCGCCTTCGCCCTCGGCGCGGTCGGCGGCGCGATCGGTGTGCTGGTCGCTGGCGCCTGGAGCCTCGCGCTGGGCGTCGTCGTGGTCGCCCTGCTGGCGGTCGCCCACGCCCTCCGCGGGGAACGGTCGTGAAGATCGCCTCTGCCGCCCTGCTGGCCGCCACGGTCGCCGCCGGCGTCGCCCACGCCGCCGAGCCCCCCGCCTTCAAGCCGGTGCGCTCGGATGAGGACTACGGCTACCTGAAGAATGTCCAGGACCGCGAGGGCCTTGATCCGCTGCGCTACATCCCGCTGGGCGGCGAAGCCTATCTCAGCCTGGGCGGCGAGGCGCGGCTGCGGGTCGACGCGATCGACTCCCCGCGCTTCGGCCTGGACGGCGAGCAGCCCGATACCTTCGCCCTGGGCCGCCTGCTGCTGAGCGGCGACCTGCACCTGACGCCGGCGCTGCGCGTCTATGGCGAACTGGGCCTGCATCGCGACATCGGCAAGCGCGACGCCCCCGCCGCCATCGACCGGGACGACGTCGACGCCCAGGTGTTGTTCGTCGACATCGCGCCCGCCGCCGGCTGGCGCGTGCGCCTGGGTCGCCAGGAGCTGCAGCTGAACTCGACGCAGCGCTTCATCGCCGTGCGGGAGTCGCCGAACATTCGCCAGAGCTTCGACGGCCTGCGCGTCACCCGCGCGATCGGCGCCCTGAAACTGGACGCCTTCTATCTGCAACCGGTCGCCCTCTCGCCCGGCGCCTTCGATGACACGCGCAGCCGCAGCCAACGGTTCTATGGCCTATACGCCTCGACCCGGCTGTCGCCCCGTCAGACGCTGGACGTCTATGCCCTGGGCCTGGAGCGCGATCGCGTGCGGTTCGGGACGGTCACGGGCGACGAGCGCCGCGCCAGCCTGGGCGCGCGCCTGGCCGGGACGGCCGGAGCCTTCGACTACGACACCGAAGGCATGGTCCAGGGCGGACGCTTCGCGGGCCGCAAGATCCGCGCCTTCGCCGCCTCGGCTAGCGGCGGCTACACGCTGGACCGGCCCTGGAAGCCGCGCCTAGGCCTGCGCCTCGACCTGGGCTCAGGCGACAAGGATCCGACCGACGGGACTCTGGGGACCTTCAACCCGCTGTTCCCCAAGGGGGCCTATTTCAATGAAACCACCCTGTTCAGCTGGGGCAACCTGGTCTCGGTCCGGCCCAGCCTGGGCGTGACACCGCGCAAGGGCGTCAGCCTGGAGGCCAGCTACACGACCCATCGCCGCTGGACCGGCGCGGACGCCATCTACATCCAGCCCCTGGCCCCGCTGGCGCCGGCCGGAAGCGACCGCGCCAAGGCGGTCGGCGGCGCCGCCCAGCTGGACGGAACCTGGCAGGTCAACCGCAACCTGAAGCTCCAGGCCCAACTGGTCCATCAGGAGGCGGGCCCGGCGATCCGCGCCCTTGGCGGCAAGCCGGTGAACCTGGCGGTGCTGTTCACCCAGGTCCGCTTCTAAGCGGCTACTTCGCGAACAGGCCAGGCTTGGCGCGCGGATAGCTGCGGGCAGAGAGCGCCGGAACCTTGTAGTCGACCTGGAAGTGACAGGCCTCGCCATAGGTCTTCACCGCTTCGGCGCAGCCGGTGGCCAGGCTGGCCGGCGACGGCTTGGTCCCCTGCTCGATCCAGGCCGTCATGGCGCGCAGCAGGGCCGCGTATTCGGGCGTGGCCAGCTTGGAGTGCTCGTGCTCGTCGGTGAAGGACTGGACCAGCAGGTCGCCCTTCCCCGCCTTGGCGACGGTGTCGTGCAGCACCTGCTCCAGCTCGACGAAGGCCGTGGGGTCGTCGATGGCGTGCAGGGTCAGGGTCGGGACCAGCAACCGGCCGGTCAGGTCGCTGTCATCCGCCAGGCGGCGCACGCCCTCCGGATCGGCGGCGAAGCGGACGACGCCCTTGTTCAGCGCCTTGTCGTTGTCCGAACCCTTGTAGACCACGCCGACGTTCGTGAACGGGTTCTTCCCGCCCAGCCGCTTGTTGACCATGTCGGCGAAGGTGAAGGTCGCCCAGGACAGGTGGCTGTCCAGCGTCCGCTCGGGGATCCTGGTCACGGCGAGAATGTTGATGAGGTTGCGCTGCTGCTGGGCCGTTCGCTCGCTCGCGGGCCGGTTCACGCCCGTGCAGGCGTCGAGGCGCTCGTCCAGTTGCCTGTTGGTCAGCTTGGAGCCCACCGGTTGGCCCTGCCACAGGGGATACTGGACCTCGTCCTTGGCCGGGTGATTACCGCAGTAGAACTGGTAAACGGCCCGCAGATCGGCGCGAAAATCGTAGGCCCGCGTGCCGCCCGAGACCACGCCGCTGGTCAGGATGACACCGTCGTAGTTGAGCTTGCCCTCAGCGTCCTTGCCGTAGAGCTCGGCGGTCTTGGCCGCGACATTGCCGCCCCACGACTGGCCGTGCAGCACGGTGCGCTTGGGCCGACCGAAGGTGTCCCAGAAGATCTTGCGCAGGTTGTCGCTGTCCTCAGCCGCCGAGCGGACGCCGTAGCCCTCGCGGCGATAGTTCGAGCCCGCCCAGGCGTAGCCCTCGGCGACGGTGATGGCGAAGCGCTGCAGGTCCTCGACCGCGTCGTCGGGCTTGGGCGTCTTCAGACGCGGGCCGCCGTGGATGTGCAGGACCAGGGTTCCGTTCCAGGCCTTGGGAATGGCGATCCAATAATAGGCGCCGTTCTGGTCCTGGCCCGCCAGGCACTTGGTCTCGGCGGGCAGGCCCTCGGGACAAGCCTTCTCGGCGGGCGCTTCCGCGCGGGCGGCGGTCGCGGCGAGCATCAGGCCCAGAGCCAGGGCGGCGGCGGACAGCTTCTTCACCTGAAAGGACCTCTTCACGCGAAACTAAAGAAAGGGCCGGCCGCTCGGGGAGGAGGAGCGGCCGGCCGGAACGAGCATCAGAACGACTTGCTGACGCTCATGTACCAGTAGCGGGCATAGGGATTGTAGATCGACCCGATGTAGCCCGACGACGACAGCGGCGGATCCTTGTCGAAGATGTTCCGCGCGCCCACCCGGATGCGAGTGTCGTTGGCCAGGCCCTTCTGCTCGAAACGATATTGGGCGTAGAGGTTGACCGTGGTCTGCGGCTTCACGCGCCAGGGCTCGCCCGTGGTCGACAGGAGATCCATGTCCAGCATCGAGCCCGTGTAGATCACCGAGGCGCCGATCTGGACCGGACCGCCGCGCCAGGTGCCCGTGCCGGTCCACTTCCACTTCGGCTTGCCGTTCTTCTTCAGCAGGTCGCCGACGTCGGTCAGCGGCGTGGCCGGGTTGATCGTGCCGGCGGCGCGGGCGGCGAACAGCTCGGCGACCGGCGGGGCCAGTTGCTGCGAGAACTTGTCCATGAAGGTGCCGTCGACATCGACGCTGAAGCGGCCGGCGCTCTCGGTGCGCAGGCTCCAGTTCAGGCCGAAGTCGATGCCGCTGACCGTCTGGGGCTGCAGGTTCTTGAACTGGTCGCGGATCTCCAGGATCTGGCCGACCGGGGTCAGGCCCGTGCCCTGGAAGAAGGCGATGTCGTCCACCGTCGGGGCGGCGCGAATGACGTTGGCGTTGCTGGAGCCGCCGACACGGGCCAGGTAGTCCTGGATCGCGATATTGGCCGAGCCCAGCGTGCCGACGATGCCGTCCTGCTTGATCTGCCAGCGGTCGACCGTGACCGTGAAGCGGCCGAACTGGTCCGGGATGAAGGTCGGCTGCAGCACGACGCCCACCGAATAGTTCTCGCTCTCCTCGGCCTTCAGGTTCGGATTGCCGGCGGTGGTGAAGCGGATGCCGACGCCGCGTGAACAGGCGGTGAAGGTCGAGATGCGGCCGGCGCGCAGGTCGGCCTCGCAGCGGTAGTAGTCGGTGACGGTGTTGGTCCGCGAGTAGCTGAAGGGGTTGGTGGTCTCCAGGTTCGGAGCGCGGAAGCCCTGCTGCCAGGAACCGCGGAAGCGGACGCCGTCGATGACGTCCCAGGCGAAGGCGATCTTGGGCTTCGCGACTGAACCGAAGTCGCTGTAGTTCTCGTAGCGGCCGGCCAGCTGGAGATCGATGCGGCGGACCAGCGGGATGTTCATGTCCGGCGAGACCAGCGGCACGGCGAACTCGAGGAACGCTGAGCCAACGTCGCGCGAGCCCTTGGTGCTGGGCGTGTCGTTAACGCCCGTGACGTTGCTGTTGCTGGTGTTGCCGGTCACCGGATCGGTGAATGGCGTGCGGCCGTCCAGCTGCGGGTCGCGGCGGTCGGCTTGCGTCTCGTGGCGGAACTCGACGCCGGCGGCGATGCCGACCTCCCCCGACCAGATGGTCAGCAGGTCCGGCTTGGAGACCTTGAAATCGGCCAGGGTCAGGGTGGTCGTGGAATGACGCTTCAGGCGGAAGCGGATCGCGTCCAGCGCCGCCTGCGAGCTGGGCGTGCAATCACGGCCGCCCGTGCCGTCCAGGCAGCCGCCGTTGAACGGGTTGTAGGCGTCGGGGGTCGACAGGGCCAGCTGAGCGGCCAGCTTCTTGCTGTCGATGCCGTCGCTCTCGTCCTTGGCGTCGGCCTTCGAATAGAGCAGCGCCGAGTCCCAGGACCAGCCCCACTTCTCGCCCTTCAGCCCGCCCAGGAAGCGGGTCTGGTAGTTCTCGACCTCGACCTTGTTGGGGCCCAGGTCGTTGAAGCGATAGTTGGTGAAGGTCACCGGCAGGCCGCTGGCGGGCACGTTGGTCAGGTTCGGCAGGCGGTTCGGATTGACCTGGCCGTTGGCGAAGACCACCGGGCCGAAGGGGTTCCAGTAGTTGCTGGCCGGCACGCCGATCACCACCAGGCTGGTGCCCTGGGTCGTCAGCCCCTCGGACGTGGCGTGATAGAAGCCGACCTCGCCATAGGCCGTCAGGGTGTCGCTGATGTCGTAGTGGCCGTTCAGGAAGACGTTCTGGCGCTCGATCTCCGGCGTGATGGTCGTCGCGTCGTTCTGGACGGCGTTGTAGCGGTAGGCGTTGGCGGTGCTGCCGGTGGCCAGGTTGCCGGTTCCCAAGCACAGGCCGTTGCCGATCTGGGTGGCGCAGCCGGCGATGGTGTTGGGCTGGACGTGGGTCGCGCCGGCCGCCGTGGTCAGGGCCGTCGCGCCCTGGCGGATCACGCCGGGGCCGCCGAACACCGTGAAGTTGGCGAACGAGTTCTGGTTGCCGCGGTTGTCCGGCGCGCTGCTGGCCGCGTACTCGGGATAGGCGGCGAACAGCGAACGCAGGTCCTGGGTGGCGGTGTAGGGCCGGTCGCTGGGACGCTGGGCCGTGCGCCAGGTGAAGTTGCCGTTCAGCGAGATGTTCCCCCGGCCGTCGGCGAAGTCGCGGCCCGCGAAGATGTTGCTGGTGTATTCCTTGCGGTGCGTACCTTCGGCCCAGCCGTACTGGGCGTCCATGGTCAGGCCGTCGAAATCGCTCTTCAGCACGGTGTTGACCACGCCGGCCACCGCGTCCGAGCCGTAGATGGCCGCCGCGCCGTCGCGCAGCACTTCCAGGCGGTCCAGGTTCGAGGTCGGGATGGCGTTGGCGTTGAAGCCCAGCAGCGGCACGGTGCCCGACGACTGGCTGGTCGGGTGCGAGACCAGGCGGCGGCCGTTCAGCAGCACCAGGGTGTTGCCGACGCCCAAGCTGCGCAGGTTGATCGAATTGACGTCGCCGCGCGTCGAGTTGCTGGTCTGCGGGTTGTTGCTGGGGTTGATGAACACGTCGCCCATCTGCGGGATCGAGCGGAACAGGTCATCGCCCGAGACCGCGCCCGTGGCGGCGATCTGGCTCTCGCCCAGCACCGTGACCGGCAGGGCCGCCGTGGTCTTGGCGCCCTTGATCTGGCTGCCGACGACGACGATTTCCTCGACCTTGGTGGTCTCGGCGGCCTCCTGGGCCTCGGCCGCGCCGGCGGCCAGCAGGACGGCCAGGGCCGCGCCTCGGGCGAGATGGCGGCGATAGCCGCGATTTGGTTGGTTGATCACTTCAGTTGCTCCCCAATGTCTTCTTGTTCTGGTGGTCCGGGCGCCCTTATGGGCGCGCCGGATCCGGTATCGGGCCGCCGGCGGCCGGCGGGTGTTTCTTCGGGTCGAGGGCCGACCTCAGGGCCGCGACGTCCAGGCCGCGCTCCCAGCGCGAGACGACGATCGCCGCCACCGCGTTGCCGGTGAAATTGGTCAGGGCCCGGCACTCGCTCATGAAGCGGTCGACGCCCAGGATCAGGGCCATGCCGGCCACCGGGACCGAGGGCACCACCGACAGGGTGGCGGCCAGGGTGATGAAGCCCGCGCCGGTGACGCCCGCTGCGCCCTTGGAGCTCAGCATGGCCACGCCCAGCAGCAGCGCCTGCTCTTCCCACGAGAGATGCACGCCGGTGGCCTGGGCGATGAACAGCGCCGCCAGGGTCATGTAGATGTTGGTGCCGTCCAGATTGAACGAGTAGCCCAGCGGGACGACCAGGCCGACGACCGACTTCGGACAGCCGGCCTTCTCCAGCTTCTCGATCAGACTGGGCAGCGCGGCTTCCGACGAACTGGTGCCTAGCACCAGCAGCAGCTCGGCCTTCAGGTAGCGGATCAGGCTGAAGATCGAGAAGCCGTTGGCGATCCCGACCGCGCCCAGCACCACGACCACGAACAGGATCGAGGTCAGGTAGAAGGTGCCGACCAGCATGGCCAGGTTGGCGACCGATGCGATGCCGTACTTGCCGATCGTGAAGGCGAAGGCCCCGAAGGCTCCGATCGGCGCGGCCTTCATGACGATGTGCACAAACTTGAAGAAGGCCTGGGCCACCAGCTCCAGGAAGTCGACCACCGGGCGGGCCGGCTCGCCGACCAGGGTCAGCGACAGGCCGAACAGGATCGAGATCAGCAGCACCTGCAGGATCTCGCCGTCGGCGAAGGCGCTGACCACGGTGTCCGGGATGATGTGCATCAGGAAGCCGACGATGGACTGGTCGTGGGCCTTGGCGGCGTACTGGGCGACCTTGTCGGTCTTCAGCGTGGCCGGATCGATGTTCATGCCCGCGCCCGGCTGGACGACGTTGGCGACGATCAGACCGACGATCAGGGCCAGGGTCGAGAAGATCAGGAAATAGACCAGCGCCTTGATCGCCACGCGGCCGACCTTCTCCAGGTCGCGCATGCCGGCGATGCCGGTCACCACGGTCAGGAAGATGACCGGGGCGATGACCATCTTCACCAGCTTGATGAAGGCGTCGCCCAGCGGCTTCAGGGACTGGCCGACCTCGGGCTGGTAGTGGCCGATCGCGCCGCCCAGGACGATGGCGACCAGGACCTGGAAATAGAGGTGCCGGTAGAAGGGCTTGGCCCGCGCCGGAACGGCCGGTTGGATCGTCTGCACTGGCGCCTCTTGGCTTGGCCCGAAGGCCGCGTTTCCATCCCGCGCCCCTTTGCCGGGACGCTTGGATAGACGATCCTAGGCGGAAGGAAGCCGCGCAAGCGGCCTCGAAAAAAGCCGCTCACCCTTGATTTATATGGACTTTCATACGCATCCGCCGTTCTGGTCGGTCGCGCTATCGGCGAAAAACCTCACGCCGCCGACGCGGTTTGTGCGAAAATCCGCACAAACCAGGGAAGCGTTTCCATGAGCCGGCCATTCCCGCCGAATCTGGCCGACCCGATCGTCCGGCGCTGGGCGGTGTTCGTCGTGGCCTGCGCGGTCCTGCTGGCGGGGGTGGTCGGCTTCGCCGGCGCCCTGGCCGAGCGGCGCGCGACGGCCGATCTCGCCCGCCAGGCCCAGGCCTCGGCGACCCTGCACGCGGCGGTGCTGCGCAGCGAACTGGCCAAGCATCGCTCCCTGCCTTTCGTCCTGGCCCAGGATCCGGACGTCGCCGAGGTGCTGCGTTCGGGGGACCCGCGCGGCCTCGACGCCATGAACCGCAAGCTGGAGGTGTTGAGCGGCGGCACCAGTGCGGCGGTGATCTATGTGCTGAACGCCCGGGGCATGACCATCGCGGCCAGCAACTGGCGCCTGCCCACCACCTTCGTCGGCTCGGACTACAGCTTCCGCCCCTATTACAAGGACGCCCGGGCCAACGGCGTGGCCGAGCTGTTCGCCCTGGGCACGGTCAGCCGCCGGCCTGGTCTCTTCATGTCGCGCCGCGTCGACGGTCCCGAGGGCGTGCTGGGCGTGGTCGTCGTGAAGGTCGAGTTCGAGGCGCTGGAGGCCGAATGGTCCGCCGCCGAGCCGGCCTTCGCCGCCGATCCCCGGGGCGTGATCCTCGTCACCTCGATCCCGGCGTGGCGGTTCTCGACGCTCGCGCCCCTGCCCGGCGCCGAGCAGGCGCGGCTGCGGGCCGAGCACCGCTTCGGCGATGCGCCGTTCGCGGTGCTGAAGATCACCCCGCCGCCCCAGGCCGGACGGCCGCCGGTCCTGACCAGCCTCTCGGCGCCAGGCCAGGACGAGACGCGCTACATGGCCGCCAGCGCCGATCTCGGCGCGGTCGGGTGGACGGTCTACACCCTGACCCCGGTCGGCGCGGTGCTGCGCGCGACGGTGGCCGGCGCGCGGGCGATCGCCCTGCTGGCGGGCCTGGTGGCCTGCGCCCTGGCCGCCGCGGTGCTACGCTGGCGCGGCCAGGCCAGCGTCCGCGCCGCGCGCCAAGAGGCCGCCCGACTGGAGCTGGAGGCGCGGGTCGAGGAGCGCACCGCCGAACTGCGCGAGACCAACCAACGCCTGACCGTGGAAATGGACGAGCGCCGCCGGGCCGAGGCCCATGTCCACCTGATGCAGGACGAGTTGGCCCAGTCCAACAAGCTGGCCACCCTGGGCCAGATCGCCGCCGGCGTGGCGCACGAGATCAACCAGCCGGTAGCGGCCATCCGCGCCTATGCCGACAACGCCGCCGTCTTCCTGGAACGCGCCGACGACAAGACGGCCAAGGCCAATCTCGGCCTGATCGCGGGCCTGACCGACCGCATCGGCCTGATCACCGACGAACTGCGCGCCTTCGCCCGCAAGTCCAGCGCCCCGCCCGCTCCGGTGGCGGTGCGCGAGGCGGTCGACGGCGCCCTGCTGCTGGTCGGTCCGCGCCTGCGTCAGCAGGGCGTGCGCGTCGTCCGAGACGAGGCCGACGAGGCCGCCCGGGTGATGGCCGAGCGCTTCCGCCTGGAGCAGGTGCTGGTCAACCTGCTCCAGAACGCCATCGAGGCGCTGGAGGATCGGCCCGATCCGGAGATCCGCGTCCAGGTCTCGGTCAAGCGCTCGCAGGTCCGGATCCTGGTCGCCGACAACGGTCCCGGCGTCGCGCCCGAGGCCGCCAAGACCCTGTTCACCCCGTTCGCGACCGCCAAGGCCCGAGGACTGGGCCTTGGCCTGGTGATCAGCCGCGACATCGTCGCCGAGTTCGGCGGCGAGCTTTCCCTGGAAGCCGCGCCCGGCGGGGCCCGCTTCGTCCTGTCCTTGCCCAAGGCGCGTTCGTAATGCCCGTCACCGTCAATCAGGTCGCCTTCATCGACGACGACGACATCCTGCGCGACGCCAATGTCCAGACCCTGCAGTTGGCCGGCTTCGACGTCCTGGCCTTCGGCTCGGCCGAAACCGCCGTGGCCGCCCTGCCCGATGGCTTCTCCGGCGTGGTGGTCAGCGACATCCGCATGCCGCGCATGGACGGCCGCCAGCTGTTCCGACGCCTGAAGGAGCAGGATCCAGACCTGCCGGTGATCCTGATCACCGGCCACGCCGACGTCGCCGAGGCGGTCGAGGCCATGCACGACGGCGTCTATGACTTCGTCGCCAAGCCCTACGCACCCGAGCGGCTGGTCAGCAGCATCCGGCGGGCGATCGAGAAGCGGCGGCTGGTGCTGGAGAACCGCGAGTTGCGGACCCTCGCGGCCCAGGCCCAGAGCGACTGGCCCCTGATCGGCCAGACACCGGTGATGGAACGCCTGCGCGCCACCCTGCGTCAGCTGGCCTCTGCCGATGTCGACGTGCTGCTGGAGGGCGAGACCGGGGTCGGCAAGGAGCTGGCCGCCCGCGCCCTGCACGCCTGGGGCCGACGCCGCGACCGCGAGTTCGTCGCCGTCGACTGCGCCGCCCTCCCCGCCGGCGCGCTGGACAGCGAGCTGTTCGGCCACGAGCTGGGGGCCTTTAGCGGCGCGGTGCGCCAGCGGATGGGCCGTATCCAGCAGGCCGACCGCGGCACCCTGTTCCTCGACGAGATCGAGACCTTGGCGCCCGAGGCGCAAGGCAAGTTCCTGCGGGTGCTGGAAGAGCGCGAGGTCACGCCCCTGGGCGCCAACCGCGCCCAGACCCTGGACCTGCGCGTCGTCGCGGCGGCCAAGGGCGACCTCTCCGACGCCGTGGCGGCCGGGACCTTCCGCGAGGACCTGTTCCACCGCCTGGACGTGGTGCGCATCCGCATCCCGCCGCTGCGCGAGCGCCGCGAGGACGTGCCGCTGCTGTTCGCCCATTTCCTGGCGCGCGCCTGCGAGCGGCTGGACGGTCCGCCGCCCGTGGTCGACGACCAGGTGCGCTGGCGGCTGCACAATCACGACTGGCCCGGCAATGTCCGCGAGCTGGGCCACTACGCTCAGCGCGTCGCCCTGGGCCTGGCCGACCAGGCTGTCGCTAACGCGGGCGAGCCGCCGCCCCTGCCGGAACGGGTGGCGACCTACGAAGCCCATGTCATCGAGGAGGCGTTGGCCGCCTGCGGCGGCGACGTCCGCACGGCGCTGGAGATCCTGCGCATTCCGCGCAAGACCTTCTACGACAAGGTCGAGCGTCATGGGATCGACCTGGCCCGCTACCGCCGGCGGAGCTGATCGGCGTCAGCGCGTCCGGGCCATCAGCGCGCCCAGGTCGTCCAGCTCGCCTAACCGCGCGATTTCGGACATCAGGGCGCTCGCGCGCGCCGCGCCCAGCCTCGGCTCGACCAGATTCAGAAACTTGGTCCGCAGCGTCTCCGTCAGGACCGTCAGATCGCCGGCGGGCTCCGAGACATCGTGGCTTGCGACCAGCAGGCGGCCGTCGACAGTCTCGACCCTGACCTCGGTGACGTCCTCGGGCCAGCCGGGCGGCGCCAGCTCGACGGTGGTGATCGCCCGGATGGCTTCCAGCTCGGGCTGCAGCACGACCGCGTCGTCGTAGGCGGCGATATCGGAGCTGTCGACGCCGTGTAGCGCCAGGGCGGCGTTGAAGCGCAGGCTGAACTTCGCCTCCAGGCCCGACCGGGGTTCGGCGATGTTGCACATGGCGTCGGCCCCGGCGTCGACCTTCAGGCGGATCGTACGGACGGCCTCTGGGGTTAGACCCTGGCGGCGCAGGGCGCCGACTGCCTCCAATGTCCCGTGCGTGCCGAAGCAGGCCGCGTGGTGCTTGAAGAGGTTCTTGTCCAGGGCGTAGCCGTCCCAGCGCAGTCCCTCTGGCCGCAGGCCGTCGCTCTGGGTGGCCGCGAAACCACGCGGATGCTCCAGGATGTCGGGCCGAGCGCTCAGGCCCGCCCGCGCCCACAGCGCCGCCATCACGCCCGCCTCCGCCGCGCGGCCAGCGTGCAGCGGCTTGGTCATGGTGCCGAACTGAGCCTTCAACCCCGCGGCCTGCGATCCGGCCAGGCCGTAGGCGCGCGCGGTCGCTTCCTCGTCCAGGCCCAGCAGATGGGCGCAAGCCGCCGCCGCGCCGAACGCGCCGATCGTGCCGGTGGCGTGGAAGCCTCGGGCGTAATGGCTAGCGCTGATCATGGTCCCGATCATGCCGGCGGCTTCATAGCCCACGACGAAGGCCTCGATGACCGCGCGCCCCGACAGGCGCTCGGCCTCGGCCAGGGCCAGCAGGCCGGGCAGGATCACCGCCGTCGGATGGACGTGCATCGCCAGGTTGACGTCGTCATAGTCCAGCGCATGCCCGGCCACGCCGTTGACCAGGGCCGCCTGACGGGCGCTGAAGGCCCTGCCCGCCCCCACGACCGAGGCGACAGGCGCCGCACCCTCGGCTATCGCCACCGTGCGCGTCAGCCGCGTCGCCGGCTCGTCGGCCCCGCCGATCGCCAGGCCGAACCAATCCAGCACGCACAGCCCGGCCATCTCCAGGGTCTCGGCCGGGATGTCGGCCGCCGCCGCGCGGCTCTGGCGGATGATCGCCGCCGTCAGGCCAGGCGCGCTCACCCGGGAAACACCGCCGGCGCGGGCCAGGTCGTCGTGGCGACCAGGGCGTCGAACTCGTCGGGCCAGCGCGCGCGCCACTTGGCCTTCTGGTCGTCGTCGGCCCAGGCGCCGTCGACGCCATTCAGCATCATCTGGCGCAGATCAGCCATGTCGTAGCCCAGGTGGCTGTGCATCAGCTCCCACGCGCCGCCCGGCGTGACATTGTGCAGGGTCGGGTCGTCGGTGTTGGGGTGCAGCTTCAGGCCCAGGCGCGACATCGCGCGGATCGGGTGATCGACGGCCCACCGCTCGGGCTCCAGCGTGCGCAGGTAGTACGAATTGGTCGGCACGATCGTGAACAACAGCCCCCGCTCGGCGTAGCGCCGGGCCAGGTCCGGATTGTCGACGATGGTGTAGCCGTGATCGACACGGTCGACCTTCAAGAGGTCGACGGCGGTCTGGACATTGGTCCACGGCATTCCGAACTCGCCGGCGTGGGCGGTGGCCTTCAGGCCGTTGCGGCGCGCCAGGGCGTAGGCCTCGTGGAAGAGCTCGGGCGGGCGGTCGTTCTCGCGATAGTCGATGCCAATCCCCGGCACGGCCGGATCGCGGCACTCCAGCATCAGCTCGACCATCTCCAGCGCGCTGGAAGCCTCGGCCTCGCGGTCGATGCTGGGGATCAGGAGGCCACTGACGCCGAAATCGGCTCGCGCCGCGCGGATACCGGCCAGGATGCCCGCCTGCGCCTCGCGATAGGCTAGGCCCGTGTCACGGACGGTGGCGGTCGGGTTCCAGAAGAACTCGGCGTGACGCACGCCCTCGCCCGCCGCGTCCTGCAAGTACTCGTAGGCGATCCGGCGGAAGTCGTCGGCCTCGAGCAGCAGATACCGCTCCAGCGCCCGCAGCACGCGCAGCACGCCGATCGGCTTGGAGCCACGCTCGTAGAAGGCGGCGATCTCGGCCTCGGTGATCGGCGCGCCCCGCCGCCACACCATCTCGGTGAAGGTCTCGCGCCGCACCGAGCCCAGCAGGTGGCAGTGCAGCTCGACCTTGGGGATCGCGCGGAACACGGCGCGCTGGGCGTCGGTCGTCTGGCGTCCCAGCGTGGTCGCAGGGACGGCTCCGATGGATTTGGCGATGTCGGTCATCAGTGGGTGGCGGCCGTGTAGAAGTAGTAGCCGAGCGGAACGGCGAGGATGAACAGCCCGACCGGGATCTCGCGCGCCTTGCCGGCCAGCACCTGGACGATGACATGGACCAGCAGGCCGCCGGCGATGCCGGTGCCAAAGCTGTTGGAAATCAGGGTCAGCAGCACCATGGCGATGGCCGGGAAGAGATCGGTCACGGCCTCGCTGCGCAGGTGGCGGATGGTGCCCAGCATCGAGACGCCGATCAGGATCAGCGCCGGCGCCGTGGCCTGTTTCGGAATGGCCATGGCCAGCGGCAGCAGGCACAGCGCGCCCAGGAACAGCACCGCGGCGGTGACCGGCGTCAGGCCGGTGCGTCCCCCCGCCTCGACCCCGGCGGCGGACTCGACCAGGGCGGTGCCGGCCGGGATGCCGATCAACGGCCCCAAGGCGGCGGCGAAGGAGTCGACCAGGAACGGCCGCTCGATGCCCGGCAGGTTGCCCTCGGCGTCCGTCAGGCCCGCCTTGGCCCCGATGGCCAGGGTGGTGCCCAGGGTCGAGAAGAACTCGCCGGCGAAGAAAGCGAAGACATAGGGCAGCGCCGCCAGGCTGAACGCGCCCGCGAAATCGACCTGCAGGGCCACCGGCGTCAGGCCGTGCGGCAGCGACACAGCGCTGGCCGGGAACTTGGTCAGGCCCAGCGGAACGCCCGCGATGGCGGCGGCGGCGATGCCAGCCAGCACCGCGCCGGGGATCCTGCGCGCCTGCAAGGCCAGGGCGACGGCCAGGCCGATCAGGGCCACCACGGGTCCGGGCTGGGAGAAGTCGCCCAGCTTCAGGGCCATGGTCTTGACGTTGACCGCCACCATGCCGGCGTCGCGGCAGCCCAGCATGGCGATGAACAGGCCGATCGAGGCGCCCAGGCCCAGCTTGATCTGCGGCGGGATCATCTTGACGACCAGCTCGCGCGCGCCGGTCAGGGTCAGGACCATGAACAGCAGGCCAGAGGTCATGGCGATGGCCAGGCCGGTGGCGAACGGCACATGCTCGTTGTGCGCCAGGGTCACGCCCAGGATCACCGAGCCGCCGATGCCGGGCCCGACGATGAACGGCAGGTTGGCGTAGATGCCCATGGCGATGCTGCCCAGGGCCATGACCAGGATCGCGGCCGTGGTCGCCGCCCCCCGGTCCATGCCGCCGGTCGACAGCAGCGACGGGATGACCACGATCAGATAGGCGGCCGCCAGGAAGCTGGTCAGGCCCGCCATCATTTCGCGCCCAGCTGTGGTCTCGCGCGCGCTCAGGGCGAAGCGACGGTCGAGAAAGGCGTGGACGCGGCTCATTTGGAGGCCTGCGCGACGAAGGTCTCGACGAAGCGCGGCACGTCGATCGCTCGTACGATGTGGACTTCACGTTCGCCGGCGTTGGGGGCCATGTCGGTCTTCCAGACGACGGGCTGGCCGTACGACGGCCCGGCGAAGGTGTCGACATCCATGCGCGCCACCAGTTCCTCGGTGACCAGCGAGCGGTCGATGGCCACGGCCACGGTGATCTCGTCCCACAGCGGCTGGCCGATGCGGGCGTAGGTCTTGACGTAGGTGGCCACCGGCGTCCCGGCCGCGCCAATGCGGTCGACCACCTCTTGCGTCGCCTTGGCGGCGGCGGTGACGTTGCCCATCACGGTGATCTTCCTCCACGGCGCGGTCAGCACGATGTGGGCCGCCTCGGGGTCGAAGATGAAGTTGAAGTCGGTGGCGTAGTCGGTGTTGCCGGTCACCCGCGCCACGGCGGTGTCCAGCTTGCCCGGCTCGATGACGATCTCCTTGGCCAGGGCCGCAATGTCGGGTGCGATACGCAGGGCCAGGGCGATGTTGGTCAGGGGTCCGGCGCTGACGATCGTCACTTCGCCGGGATGGGCGCGGACGTTGCGGATCAGGGCGTGGACGGCGTCCTCGTCGGACGCCTTGATCTTCGGCTCGCCCTCCGGCATCGGCGGGATCAGGTCGGGGTCCTGCGGGTGATAGGTGCGGCCGGGACGCGGCGTGCTCCAGGCGCCCTTGAACGGCACCTTGCCATAGCGCGCCTCCCAGTTGGCCATCTCGGCCTGGGTGCGGATCAGCGGCATCTGCGCGCCCAGGTGCACCGGCGCCTCGGGATGCTTGGCGATCTCAAGGAAGCGCAGGGCGTGGGCGGCCTCTTCCTTCAGCCAGGCGTCGCCGGTGACGACGCCGATCCCCAAGAGCTTGACCCGCTCGTCGCGCAGCAGCGGGATCAGCGACTGGATGTTGCTCTGGCCGGGGCCGAGGAAATCGTTGTCGAAGAAGATCGCGACCTTGTCCTTGGGAAGGGGCGAAGCGGCCTGAGAAGAGGTTTGGGCGGAAGCGCCGCCCGCGAGCGACAGGCTCGCGAGCAGCGCCGCCAGGCCAAGGGCTGCTGGACGCAAACAAGGGGTGAAGCGGCTAGGCAGCATGAGAGGGTCCTTGGCCTGGACGCGGGAGGAAATACGCCCCTCCCTCGTCTGGATCAGAAACGGGTCGATCAGAAGCGCGCGGTGGCGCCGACGAACATGTAGCGACCCAGCGAGTCGTACATCCCCGCGAAGAAGGCGCCGTTCGACGTCTGGCCGCCCGTGCTGGCGGTCAGCGGCGGATCCTTGTCGAGGGCGTTGTTGACGCCGACGCGCAGGGTGACCTTCTCGGTGACGTTCGCCGAAGCCGCGAAGTCGACATAGCTGACGCTGGGCATCTTCAGGTCGTAGGGCTGATAGGTCCCGGTCAGATAGATCGAGCTGCTGGACTTGTCGTTCTTCGTGCCGCCGATGTAGCGCCAAGTGGCCGACAGGTTGACGCCGCCGCGCGAGGTCCAGTCGGCGACCAGACGGTGACGCCATTCGGGGATCGGCTGGCCGCAGGTGACGCCGAAATGGCCGTCGCAGCTGTACGGGGCCAGGCCCGGCAGGATCTGGACCTCGTACTTGTCGGTCTTGGTGCCCGCGAAGTTCAGGCCGACGCGGCCCATGTCCTTGCCGAACAGGTCCGGCAGGCCGTGCGAATAGCTGACCGCGACATCCAGGCCCTTGGTCTTCAGGTAGCCGGCGTTGACGCTGGTGGTGATCACGTAACCGCTGGTCACCAGTGAGCCGGTGGCCGCGTTGCGCTTGATCAGGTCGCAGGCGATGCCGGCGTTGAGGCACTGGTTCAGCTCGATGCTGGCCGGCACGGTGGTGATCAGCTTCTTCACGTCGATGTCAAAGTAGTCGATCGAGATGCTGAGGCCTTGCACGAAGCGCGGCGTGAACTGGACGCCGAACGACTTGGTGTTCGAGGTCTCGGGATCCAGGTTCGGGTTGCCGCCGACCATGGCGCCGGACTGCTGGCCGGCCGCCGGGGCGATCGAGCCGTACTGGGTGGCCGTCACACCCGACAGCGCGCACTGGGCGGCGGTCGCCTTCGGCGTCGTCCCTTCGCAGGGGTCGCTGATCGCGGCGGTCACGACCCGCTGGGGACCGAACAGCTCGACGAGGTTGGGGGCGCGCACCGCGCGCTGGTAGCTGGCGCGCAGGCGGATGTCGCTGATCGGCGTCCATTCGCCGCCGCCCTTGTAGGCCCAGGTGTCGCCAGCGGTGCTGTAGTCGGAGTAGCGGAAGCCGCCCTCGGCCGACAGGCTCTTGAATAGCGGCTTGTTCTCGACCAGGGGGACCCGGATCTCGCCGTAGACTTCCTTGACGTCGAACGAGCCGGCGATCGGGAATTCGCCGCCCGAATTCCCCGCCACGTCGCGGCTGCTGTAGTAGCTGTCAGGCTGGAAGCTGATCTTTTCCTTGCGGTACTCCGCGCCGATGGCCACGCCGATCGGATACGAGGCCAGCGGGCTGGTCAGGCCCAGGTCGCCGGTCAGGGCGCCGCTAAGGATGCTCTCCTCGGTATAGCCCTTCCGGTAGACGACGTTCTGCACGTAGTTCAGCGCCGCCGAGGTGATGCCGTCGGCCTGGAACAGGTTGATCGGCACGCACGACGGGTCGGTCCCGTTGACGACCGACTCGCAGACGATCTTGCCGCTGCTGTCGGTCACCGCGCGCAGGGCCTTGGCGAACTTGGCCAGCGAGTAATCGCCGGTCAGACGCGAGCTGTAATCGGTGCGGCCGTACTGGGCGTAGACGTCGTAGCGCCAGTGCGAGGTCAGGTCCCCGCGCAGTCCGGCCACGCCGCGATACGAGGTGTGGTCGCTATAGTCATGGCGCGAACCGCCCAGGGCGTTGCGTTGCGAGACGATGACATTGGCGCTCTGCGCGTCGGTCAGGCCGACCGACGTACAGATCAGGTTCTTCTCCTGCGCCGACATCAGCGGGTTGTTGCAGTTGATCTTCTCGGAGACCGTGAACACGGCGGTCGGCGACAATTTGATGTCGGCCTCGTCGTGCATGTACATCAGCTCGCCATAGGCCTCGACCTTGTCCGAGATCCGGTAGCGGCCGAAGAGGTCGGCGTTGTAGCGCTTGTCGGGCGACTGCAGGTCGTAGGTGTTGCCGTTGTTGAAGCCGTCCGTGCTGCGATAGGTGCGCAGCGTATTGCCTTCCAGGGCGTAGCTCCCCCGGGTCGCGCCCGTGGTCGGGTTGGTCAACTGGAACTGCACAGGATAGGTGGCGCTGGACAGCGAGCACGCATAGCCGGTGGCCGTGGCCGACAGGTTGCAGGTCGAGAAGTCGCGGTCCTTGGTGCCGACGCCGTCGATCTTCTTGTAGCTGAAGAAGCCGGTAACATTGCCGCGACCGTCTCCGAAGTTCTTGCCGGCGGTGATCGAATAGCTCTGCTGGCCGCCGTCCAGGCCGCGACCGACCGCCGGGGCCTGGCCCGCCGCCTTCGCCACCGAGGCGATGCTGTTGCGGTTCTCGTGCATGTAGAGGCCGCCCTGCACGTCCAGCTGCACGCCCTCGAAGTCGCGCTTGAGCATGAAGTTGACGACGCCGGCCAGGGCGTCCGAGCCATAGACGGCCGAGGCGCCGCCCGTGACCACGTCGATGCGCTGGATCAGGGCCGCCGGGATGTTGTTGATGTCGGCCGCCTGGGCCGCCGAGCGGGCCGGGTCGCCCTGCATCAGGCGACGGCCGTCGATCAGGACCAGGGTTCGCTGGTTGCCCAGGTTGCGCAGGTTGATGGTCGCCGTGCCGCTGGCGCCGACGGTGCCGCCGCGGTTGCCGCTGCCCTGGTCGGCGAAGGCCTGTGGCAGGGTGTTGATCAGGTCCTCGACCCGCACGACGCCGCGACGGGAGATTTCCTTGTCCCCGACCGTGCTGACCGGGCTGACGCTGGTGGCGTCGGGGCTCTTGATGCGCGAACCGGTGACGACGATCGCCTCGACCTGGTCCCCCGAGGCGTCCTGGGCGCTGGCGACGCCGCCGCAGGCCAGGGCCGCCAGGACGGCGGTGGAAGCGATGCCCAGCCACGACGCCTTGGTGCGATGGCGGACGAGAACAGGATCAGGCGCGAGACCAACTACGGACGACATCGAAGAACCCCCTTGGTTGTTGGCGCGCCTCGCCGACAGCCCTCCCGGCCTTTTCTCTTTATCGTTGTTCACCCCAATAAGTAGAGATGATCAAAATTCGCACTTCTTTGTGCGTAACTTCGACCTTCCCTGCCTTCTATTTATACTGCTGGGTGGAAGCGCGATGAAGGCACGCTAGCGAGCCCCATTAGAAAGGGAAATTCTTTGTAATTATCTCGCTATAGATCGCGCTTATAGCCGTTTCACGGGCGCGATCCAGGCCTTCTGGAACCTTGCCGTGCAAACCTTTTCGACCGCCGCCCTTCCCCGACCGACCGCCCGCACCCAGGCCATTTCGCTCCGCCAGCTGAGGTTCTTCACGGCCCTGGCGGAGTCGGCCAATTTCAGCCGCGCCGCCGAACGGATGACCGTGTCGCAGCCGGCGCTCAGCGCGGCGATCCGGCAGATCGAGGAGCATATGGGCCTGCGCCTGTTCGATCGCAGCACCCACCACGTCGCCCTGACCGAGGCCGGCGCGGCCTTCCTGCCGCACGCCCGCCGCCTGCTGACCACGGCCGAGAACGCCTTCGTCGACATGAGCGACGCGGCCACGCGCGGCAAGTCGGTGGTGCGGGTCGGCGTCATCCCCTCGGTGGTGCCCGCCGCGGCCGAGGCGATCGCGCGCCTGGGGCAGGCGCGACCCGACGTCTGCTTCCACCTGTGCGACGGCAAGAACGACAGCCTGATGGCCGACCTGCGGTCGGGACGGCTGGACATCGTCGTCGGCGTGCTGGGCCGCGTCGAGGACGACGTCGAGGCCAGCCTGATCACCGAGGACGAGATGATGCTGGCCGCCCCCGTCGGCCATCGCCTGGCCTCGCGCGCCGAACTGCCGTGGAGCGCGCTCGAGGACGACGAGATCGTCCATTTCACCGGCGGCAGCATCGGCGAGCTCAGCTCGGCGGCCATGCGCCAGAACAATCTCTCGCCGTCGCAGCGCTTTCGGGTCGACCAGGTCGGCTCGCTGTTCGGGCTGGTCGGGGCTGGCATGGCGCTGGGCGTCATTCCCCGCCTCTACGCGCGCGGCTACGAGACCGACAAGATCCGCCTGATCCCGCTGACCGCGCCTACCATCCGGCGCAAGCTGATGCTGTTCCAGCGCGCCAAGCTGCGCGAAGAGCACCCCACCGCCTCGGGCCTGGTGTCGGCGCTGGCGCCGGCCCTGGCCGGCATCTTGTCGCCCAGCGCTTAGCTCAGGTCAGCGCCGAATAGATCAGGGTCTTCAGCTCGCGGCGGATCGGATAGGTCCACGAAGGGCTCATCTGGGTCATGAACACGACGTGCAGCTTCTCGACCGGGTCGATGAAGAACGAGGTCGAGAACATTCCGCCCCAATAGTACTCGCCCACCGAGCCGGGGATCATCGCCCGGGCGGGATCCTGGGTCACCGCGAAGCCCAGGCCGAAGCCGGTCCCGCCGTTCTGGGTCTCGCTGAACAGCGACCGCGACAGGCTGGACAGGTCGCCCTTGCCTGGCAGGTGGTTCAGGGTCATCAGCTCCAGCGTCTTGCGACCCAGCAAGCGCACGCCGTCCAGTTCGCCGCCATTGGCGCACATCTGGCAGAAGCGGTGATAGTCCAGCGCGGTCGACACCAGGCCGCCGCCGCCCGACAACAGCTTGGGCTGGCGCAGCCACGTACTCTCCTCGGCGCGGTCCAGCATGCCCAGCGGCTTGCGCGGCCCCGTCCACACCCGGCAGTCGGTCAGGCGATCGACCTTGTCGGCCGGCACGACGAAGCCCGTGTCATGCATCTTCAGCGGCGCGAAGATCTTCTCGGCGAAATAGCGGTCCAGCGGCATGCCCGACACCCGCTGGATCACCGCGCCCAGCACGTCGGTCGACACCGAGCAGTTCCACGCCTCACCCGGCGAGAACTCCAGCGGCAGCTTGCCCAGTTCGCCGACGAAGCCGTCCAGGTCGAGATTGTCGTGCCACTCCTCGATCTTGCCCTTGCGATAGGCGGCGTCGACATTGGTGCGGTTCTGGAAGCCGTAGGTCAGACCCGAGGTGTGGCGCAGCAGGTCCAGCATGCGCATCGGCTCGGACGTCGGCCTGGTCATGAACGGCGCGTCCCCGCCGCCGCCGGCATGGACGCCGATCCCCTTGAACTCGGGCAGGACCTGGGCGACGGGCGTGTCGACGGCGACCTTGCCCTGCTCGACCAGCATCATGAAGCCGACCGAGGTGACCGGCTTGGTCATGCTGGCGATGCGGAAGATCGAGCCCTCGTCGATCGGCTTGGCGGATCCGTCGCGCGCCGCGCCCTGGCTGCTGAAATGGACGATCTCGCCATGGCGGCTGATCAGCAACTGGGCGTGGGGCAGCGCGCCCGTGTCGAGGTAGCGTTCCTTCAGGAAGGCGTCGATAGTGTTGAGCCGCGCCGCGTCGAAGCCGTGCTTCTCGGGTGATCTGACCTGCATCGTTCCCTCCGTGGATGTGTCGAAGCCCCTAGCGCGGCCGGCCACCCTTCCTCCGACCCTAGGGCGTACGGCGATCGAGAGGCAAGACGTTTGTCGACCTATCGAAACAGGATTGTTGGACAATCTGTTTGACGCAGCGGCCACCGTGCCGTCTGATCACCCTGGCTCTACAGTGACGACCAAGCGCGACGCCGAAGTTCGCGCCAGCCAGGCGGGAGACGGCCGGGAATGATTGAGCTCTATCACTGCCACGACGCCCGGTCGTTCCGCGCGCTGTGGGCCCTGGAGGAGATGGGATTGCCCCATCGCCTCCACCTCCTGCCCTTCCCGCCCCGCATCCTCCAGCCCGACTATCTGCGGGAGAACCCGCTGGGCACGATCCCGCTGATGGTCGACGGCGACGTGCGGATGACCGAGTCCGCCGCGATCCCGCAGTACCTGGCCACGCGCTATGGGCCGACGCCGCTGGCCGTCGACGTCGACGAGCCGGACTACGGGCTGTGGCTGGACTGGCTGCACCGCAGCGAGGCGACCCTGACGTTCCCGCAGACGATCGTCCTGCGCTACACGAAGCTGGAGCCCGAGGGGCGCCGGCTGAAGCAGGCGGCCGACGACTACGCCCAGTGGTTCCTGTCGCGCCTGCGTCACCTGACCCGCGCCCTGGCTGACCGCGAGTGGCTGTGCGCCGGACGCTTCACCATGGCCGACATCTGCGTCGGCTACGCCCTCCTGCTCGCGCGGGACCTGGGGTTGGACCACAAGTTCAGCCCGGAAATCTCCGCCTACTGGGAGCGTCTGGCCGCCCGTCCCGCCTTCCTCGCGGCGAAGGCGGCGCAGAAGCCGGACTAGGCTTTCAGCGCCGCGTCGATCGCCGCCCGGAACGCCTTGGCCACCGGCGCCACCAGCTCGCCCGACACGCAACGCATGTCATCGCCCGCGGTGTGGAAGAAGCGGTGCCCGCCGTAGAGGCCGATCGCCGAGCCGTAACCCGCCTCGATCACGTTCACCAGCTCGCCGCCAGCATTGGCCTTGTTGGCCTCGTAGACGGCCTCCAACCCGTTCAGGCCCTTGAACGCGGCTCGCGTGCGGTCCAGCAGGTCGGGCGTGGCGGTCAGCACCCGCTGGGAGTCGGCGCTGGGCAGAGGGCGCAGAGTGGCCAGCTCGTGCCAGTCCCGCGCCGCCGCGCTGGCGCCGATATGGACCCAAAGGCGGGTGTCGGCGGGCTTGGGCGCGTGGTGCTCCAGGTACTGCTCGCCGCCGAGATAGATGTACTCGTGCCCGCTGGTGGCGACGAACTCCAGGTTCACGCCGGGCTTGGCCGCCGCCAGCGCGTGGGCCAGCGAAAGCCACACGGCCACCCCCGCCCCGCGCTCGGCCGCGCAGCCGAACCAGCCCGAGCGCGGCGTCGTGACGATCAGCGTCTTGGCGGCGCCGCGATCCAGCCGCCCGATCAGGTTGAAGGTCGGCCGGCGGCCGACCTCCGCATCGACCGTCAGGGTCACCGTCGCGCCGGCCTTGGCGGCGGCCACGAACGGCTCGGCGTCCTTGGGGGCCAGGATGACGACGGGCTTCTGGAAGCCGGGCTTGGTCGCGCTGACATTGAGGCCGATCGCCTCGCCCGTCGGACCGGTGGTGACGACCACGGCCGCCGCCGCGCCGCGATCGAAAACGTCCTTCAAGGCCAAATCCACGGGAGGCTGGGCCATGCTGACCCAGCGGCTGAACGGTAGCACGACCAGGGCGATGGCCCCGTCCAGGCTCCCGCCGGCGTTCGCCGGCTTGAGCGGCAGGGTCAGGCCCTCCACGCCCGTGGTCTTGACGATCGCTTGCGGGAACACCGTCGCCACGCGGTCGCCCGCCGCCACGGTCGCCTTGCGGACCTCGGCATAAGGGACCTCGAACGTCTGGCGCTCGCAGCGATAGCCCAGGGCCGTCAGGTCGCCCTCCAGCCACGCCCCGCTGGCGGTGTCGCCCGACCCGCCCGAGGCCTTGATCCCGAAGCCGGCGAAGCGCTCCAGCACGGCCTGCAGCCAGGCCGCGTCGGGCGGCGCGACGGCCGGAGCCGCCCGCGCCGCGGTCGCCGCGCCCGCCGCGAGCACGCCCCCCCCCAGAAGAAGATCTCGACGCGACGCGCTCATACCGGCTTCTCCCAGGAACCTACGCTTACCAACGATAGACGATGTTCGCCCCAACCGTGCGCGGCGCGCTGTAGCGGTTGGCCAGCGGCTGGCCGGCGGTCTGGAACTGCAGGAGCGCGATCGACTTGTCCGTCAGGTTCTGCACGAACACCGCCACCTGCACCTGCTTGATGTCGACGCCCGCCCGCAGGCCGACCATATCGATATCGTTCAGATAGATCGCCGGCGTGGCCGCCGTCACCGTATCCTGCACGCCGCCGGTCTGGCCCTGGTAGGAGATGTTGCCGAAGGCGGACACGGCCTCGGTCAGGCGATGGCGGTAGTCGATCGTGGCCGACGAGGTCCATTTAGGGATCTGCGCCACCGACGAGCCGATCAGCGGCAGGCCCGAATAGTTGGCCGGCGTCGAGACGTAACGCGCCCGCTGCCGCGCGCCGTTGACGGCCACCGTCAGGAGACCGCCGCCGACCTGGAAACGACCATCGATGGCGGCCGAGACGCCCCGCGCGTGGACACTACCGCCGTTGATGTTGAAGTTCGTGCCGCCCTGCTGGCAGGCGTTCACCACGGTGCAGCCGTCGGTGATGACGGTGATGGCGTCCTCGGTCGTCGACCGGTAGGCGGCCAGCCGCACATAGATGTTCCGCGTCGGATTGCCCTTGAAGCCCACCTCGTAGCTGGTGGTGTCCTCGTTGTCGTAGGTCGGGCGGAACGGGTTCGGCGCGAACGGCGAGGACGTCCGGGCGTTGACGCCGCCGGCGCGATAGCCGGTGCCTGTCTTGGCGTAGACCAGCGCGGGGATCGGCCCGTCGAACTTGTAGCTGGCGGTCAGGGTATAGTTCAGGCGATCGGACTTGAAGACATAGGACGCCGGCGCCACCGACAGGGTGTCGGTATAGAGATTGACCGTCCGCTGGCTGGCCTTCTTCTTGTCGCGCGAATAGCGCAGCTCGCCCGCCAGGGTGAAGGGGCCGGTCCGATAGCGCATCAGGCCGTAGACCGAGTTGGACTGGTTGCGCAGCGGCGCGCGCGACGAGGTGCCGAACACCGCCGGGAACGTCGCCGGACAGGCCGTCGAGGTCGGCAGCGGCAGGTAGCACAGCGGCGCGGTCGGCGTGCCGGCGCAGATGCCCGCGCCGAGTCGGAAGGTGCACGGCGAGGTCGAAAGATCCGTGCCGTTCAGGTCGTGCTGCAGCAGGTAGCCGACGCCGCCCAGCCAGTCGAGGTCGCCGTCCATGGCCTGACCGGCCAGGTGGAAGTCCTGGTAGAAGGTGCGGTCCTTGGCCACGGTCGTGCTCTGGCCGAACGGATAGAGACCCAGCTGGCCCTGCTTCTGCAGCGCGGCCTCGGTCGCGAGGTCGACGGCCGCCGCGTAGTTCTGGCGCGAGATCCAGTGCGAGGCCATGGTGGTCGAGGTCAGCTTGCCCCAGCCCAGGTCATAGTCGGCCAGGATCATGGCGCGTTGCGCCTGCTGGTGGACACCGTCCTTGCCGTCGTGCGGCACGACGTACCTGTCCTGGGTGAACCCCAGGGGCAGCGCGGCGACAAGGCCCGGCTTCACGACATAGCTGTTCAGGAAGCTCGGCAGGTTCAGGTCCTGGCCGTCGACCAGAACGTCGAGATCCAGCGGCCCCTTGCGGTAGCGCACCTGGCCCCGGGCGATCCAGCCGTCGGTGTGGTCGTAGTACTTGCCGCTGTTGGGGTTGTAGACCGGCCCTTGCCCTGGCCGATCGACTGGAAGCCGATCCGCGTGGCGACCTCGTCGGTCAGCTGCTGGTTGACCACGGCCGAGACCTTGGTCTGCTGCAGCTGCTCGGTGTAGTTGGCGCTGACATAGCCGGAATCATTGAACTTCGGCTTGGCCGAAACGATGTTGACGATCCCGTACTCGGAGTTGCGGCCGTAGAGCGCGCCCTGCGGGCCCTCCAGCACCTCGACCCGCTCCAGGTCGAAGAAGTCCATGTGACGGAAGTTGCCGCCGCCCAGGGTGCTAGAGCCCACATAGGCGCCGTTGACGAACAGGCCCACGCCCGAGTCCGCGCCGGTCGCGCGCTGGGTGCCCGAACCCCGGATCGAGATTTCGCTCAGATTGTTGGATTGCAGGTCGTTGAAGCGCACGCCAAGCATGGTGCGCAGCAGGTCGCCAGTGCCGTTGACGGGACCCATGGCGTTCAGCTGGTCGGCGGTGACGGCCGAGATCGTCGCCGCCACGTCCTTGAGGCTTTCCTCTTTCCGCTGCGCGGTGACGACGATCTCCTCGATCGCCGGAATCTCGTTGGACGGAGCCTTCGTCTGGGCCATCGCCGGCGCGGACACCGCCAGCGCGACCGCCGGCGGACATGAACAGGTATCGCACGAAACCCTCCCTTTCGACGCTTTCTTTGGTGCGCCTTTTGACGAGAGGACACACGCGACGTCCGGTAGTGTCAACGAAATTGTACAACAATCTTAAATGAATTATTGGAATATTCTTATTCCATTGAACGGCAATATGATCACTATCCGCTTTCGCGAACCGGATTTCGCCGCCAAGATGGTCACGTCGCCGACAAGCGATCCTCAGCCACAAGACCCAAGGGTTTCCTGCGCCATGCCCGAGCCGCTCGCGCGCTCCCCCACCGCCCCGACGCTCGCGGACTCGCTCCGCCGCCAAATCCAGGACGGCCTGCTCTCGCCGGGCGAATGGCTGCGCGAGGCGCGGATCTGCAACGAGTTCGGCGTCGGGCGCACCATCGCCCGCAAGGCGCTGCGCACCCTGGCCGACGACGGCCTGGTGGTGATCGAGGAGAACCGCGGCGCCTATGTCGCGGCGACCTCGGTGCAGGAGGTGTTCGACCTCTACGAGGTGCGCGCCGCCCTCTACGGCTGCGCCGCCCGCTTCGCCTGCATCCGCGCCACGCCCAAGCACATGGGCGAGACGCTGGACCTGGTCGACAAGCTGATCACGGCGTCGGAGACCGGCGCCTCGGCCGAGGACCTGATCCACCAGAGCGAGGACATCTTCAGCCGCCTGGCCGGCGTCTCAAGCCAGGACGCCCAGAAGATGATCGAGTCCATCCGGCGCAAGACCCGCTGGCACTATTCCTATGTCAGCCTGGCCGAAAGCACCGATGGCGCGCCGTTCAATCACTGGCGCGTCGTGCGCGCCGGCCTGGCCAAGCGCGACGGAGCCATGGCTTCGGAAGGCGCGCGCAACATCCTCTACCACATGCAGAACGAGGCCATGCGCCTGATGATCTCGCGCGGCTACGGCCTGATGCCGACCGAGGACACCCGGCCCGCGCGCGCTCGAAAGGCCTCCGCGTAACCCACAGAAGCGGGACAACCGACATGACCTTCGCGATCTCACGCCGCCGCTGCCTCGCCGGCGCGGGCGCCCTGGCGGCCACCCCGGCCCTGGCCGCCGCGACGCCGCCGGATCTCCAACCCGTGTTGGACTATGTCCAGGGCCAGAGGACGACAGGCTTCCTGATCGTCCAGGACCGGCAGATCCTGGCCGAACGCAACTGGCCCCTGCCGGCCGACGCCGCCGACTTCCGCCTGGCCTTCACCTACGGCCCCGCCCCGGACGGCGCGCTGCTGGAGGACGTCGCCTCGCAGCAGAAGAGCTTCGTGGCCGTGCTGGCGGCGATCGCGATCGACAAGGGCCTGCTGGACGTCGAGAGGCCGGTCGCCGACTACATCGGCGCGGGCTGGTCCAAGGCCTCGCCGGAGCAGGAACAGGCGATCCGCGTGATCCACCTGCTGACCATGTCCTCGGGCCTGAACGAAGCGTTTGGTTATGTCGCCCCGGCGGGAACGCAGTTCTTCTACAACACCCCCGCCTACGCCGTGACCAAGCGCGTGCTGGCGGCGGTCGCCAAGACCCCGCTGGAGACCATTACCCACGACTGGCTGACCAAGCCGACGGGCATGACGAACACCGCCTGGCGCCAGCGCCCCGCCGCGCTCGTTGTCCCGGGCAACGCCACCGGCCTGGTCACCACGCCGCGTGACATCGCCACGTTCGGCCAACTGGTGCTGGATGGCGGCAAGGCCCGCGACGGCCGCCAGGTCGTGTCGCAGGCGTCTCTCTCGACCCTCTTCGCCCGCTCGGCGACCAACTCGGCCTACGGGCGGCTGTGGTGGCTGAACGGCGGCGCCGAGACGGTCCGCGCGGGCGGCGTCCGCACGCCGGGCCAGCTGATCCCCGCCGCCCCGGCCGACCTGGTCGCCGCGCTCGGCGCCATGGACCGTCGCCTGTATGTCGTCCCAAGCCGCAAGCTGATCGTCGTGCGCACGGGCCAGGCGGCGCTGGACAAGGACTTCGACCAGCAGCTGTGGTTGCGCCTGTCCAAGGCCCTGGGCTAGCGGCGGCGGCTCGGGCCGCCGCCGCTCCCCTTCAGGTCTTCTTGGCCCGCCGCGCCAGCGCGATCGTGCTGATCAGCGACACCATGCACATGGCGAACAGGTAGACCGCGATCGAGCCGCTGGACTTGAAGCGCTCGAACAGCGCCGTGGCGATGATCGGCGCGAAGCCGCCGCCGAACACCGAGCCGATCTGATAGCCCAGCGAGGCCCCGGAATAACGGACCTCCACCGGGAACAGCTCGGCGAACAGCGCCGCCTGCGGACCGTACATCAGGCTGATCAGCACCAGGGCGACGCCGATCGCCGTGGTGATGGCCACGGGCGAGCCGGTGTCGATCAACGGGAACATGGCGAAGGCCCACAGGCCGCACAGCACTGCGCCCGCCATGAAGATGCCGCGCCGCCCGAACCGGTCCGAGGCCGCGCCGCACGCGACCAGCACGGGGACCATCACCACGCTGCCGATCATCACCGCCGACAGCATGGTCTCCTTGGGGATGCCGACGGTGGTCGCGCCATAGGCCACCGCATAGGTGATGGCGACGTAGAAACAGGTGTTGTTGGCCACGAACGCCCCGCCGGCCAGCAGGACGTCGGCGGTGTGCTCCTTCAGGATCCGCACCAGCGGCGGCGCCCTGGGATGATCCGCCGCCTCGGCCTTGGCGGCTTCGAACGCCTCGGGCTCCTCCAACACGAACTGGACGTAGAGACCGATCAGCACCAGGGCCAGGCTCAACAGGAACGGAACCCGCCAACCCCAATCGAGGAAATGGTCGGCCGGCAGCAGCACGCCCGCCAGCAGGAAGACGACATTGGCCAGGACCACGCCCAGCGGCACGCCGATCTGCACGAAGCTGCCGTAGAAGCCCTGCTTCCCCGGCGGCGCGCTTTCGATGGCCAGCAGCGCCGCCCCGCCCCACTGCCCGCCCACGGCCAGGCCCTGGACAAAGCGCAAGGCGACCAGCAGCAGCGGGGCCAACGCTCCGACGCGGGCATAGGTCGGCAGCACGCCGACCAGAGCCGTGGCCACACCCATGATCAGCAACGCGACAGCCAGAGCTCGCTTGCGGCCGAACAGGTCGCCGAAATGGCCGAACAGCAGTCCGCCGATCGGCCGGGCGACGAACCCCACCGCGAAGGTGCTGAAAGCCGCGATCTGGGCCACGAACGGCGGCAGATCGGCGGGGAAGAACAGCTTGGGGAACACCAGCGCCGCGGCGGTGCCGTAGATGAAGAAGTCGTACCACTCGATCGCCGCCCCGGCCGAGGCCGTCACGGCGATCTTGATGATCGATGAGCCCGTAGGCGCCCTCTGTCGGGCCATGATGTCCTCCCCGCGCTCTGTCGGCGCGTCGTTGCGTGATGGGCGGCCGGATCAGTTCCGGCGGCGCTCGTAGGTCTCGGCCTGCTGGCCGACGATGCGGATCAAGGCGCCGATCGAATGGTCGACATCGATCAGGTGCAGGCCCCACGCCAGGTCCGGCCCCGCCTTGCGGACGATCTCGCCGCCCAGTTCGTCGGTGCGCGGATCGGCGGGATCGGCGTTCACGTGCAGGGCCAGGTAGTCGAAGTCGCCCCGGCGGACACACTGGGTCGTCACCAGGCCCGGCGTCTTCACGAACGGCGTGCCGATCGGCCGCATGGGCCGCACCCAGTCCGTCGGACGATCGCCGCCCGAGCCGTTCAGGAAGCCCCTGGTCAGGAAGTACGACTCCGGCTGTCCAGGCCCGCCCGCCAAGTTCGCCGGATTGACACAGGCCGCGCGCAGACCGTCCCGAGCCCGGCCAAAACGCGCGGTCTCCGGCGGCGGCAGGCGATCGCGGAAGGTGACATAGGTGATCACGCAGCCGATCTGGCCGGCGTCATGGCAGAGCGGCGTCGACTTGAAGGAGCCGCCGACGTCCTTGTCCGGCGGCACGGCGACCAGGCCGCCCATCAGCAGGGCGGAGACCAGCTGCTTGTGAACCGGCTTGCCCTCGATCTCCTCGGCCAGTAGGCGGGTCAACATGACCGTCCCCTGGCTGTGACCGATCAGGACGACGCCCCGCCCCTTGTTCTCATGGGCGAGGTACCAGGCCCAGGCGTCGAGGACGTCGGCATAGGCTCCGACGCCGGGCGGCGGCGGATCGCCCTCGGGCGCGGGTCCGCCGCTGGCCACGCGCAGGCGGCGCAGCGTGCCCTGGCGATACAGCGGCGCGAACTGACGACACACCGAGCCGAAACGGGCGAATTGCAGCTTGATGTCGTCCCACTCGTCGGCGTTCGGCGAGAAGTCCGAGATCCAGCCCGGATCGTTCGACACGGTCGGATAGACGAAGAAGCAATCGACCTTCGGCGCCTTGGCCGGAACATGGCGTTCGACCGTCAGCTTGCCGCTGGGCGCGACGATGGTGGCAGTCAGGTCGACCTTGCAGCGGTTGTCCTTCAGGTCTGGCCGGCACAGCCACAGCGCCGTGTCGGCGTAGTCGGCGTGCGCGACCGTGGGATCGGGCGCCCGGGCCAGGGCGGCGCCGTGCGCGGCCATCAGCGCCGCCAGCCCGAGCAGCCACCGCATCACAGGACCTCGAAAAGACCCGCCGCACCCATGCCGCCGCCGACGCACATGGTGACGACGACGTGCTTGGCGCCCCGGCGCTTGCCCTCCAGCAGCGCATGACCGACCAGACGCGAACCCGACATGCCGTAGGGATGACCCATCGCGATCGCGCCGCCGTTGACGTTCAGGATCTCGTCCGGAATGCCCAGGTGGTCGCGGCAATAGACGACCTGGCAGGCGAAGGCCTCGTTCAGCTCCCAGAGGCCGATATCGTCCATCGACAGCGCGAAGCGCTCCAGCAGCCGTGGGATCGCGAAGACCGGGCCGATGCCCATCTCGTCGGGCTTGGTCCCAGCGACCGCCATGCCGACATAGCGCCCCAGCGGTTCCAGGCCGCGCTTCTCGGCCAAGCCCGCCTCCATGACCACGCAGGCCGAGGCGCCGTCCGACAGCTGGCTGGCGTTGCCGGCGGTGACCACGCCGCCCGGCCGCACGGCCTTGAGGGCGGCCAGACCTTCCAGCGTCGTCTCGGGTCGCACGCCCTCGTCGCGCTCCAGGGTCACCTCACGATGCGAGATCGCCTGGGTGGCCTTGTCGACGACCTTCATCGTGGCGGTCATCGGCGCGATCTCGGCGTCGAGCCGGCCGGTCTGCTGGGCGGCGGCGGCGCGGTACTGCGAAGCCAGGCTGTAAAGGTCGCAGGCCTCACGGGTGATCCCGTAGCGCGCGGCGACGGTCTCGGCGGTGTCCAGCATCGGCATGTAGGCGTCGGCATGCAGAGCCACGAGACCTGGATCCTGGTCGACCCGCAGCTCGGGCGTCTGGACCAGCGAGATCGACTCCACGCCGCCGGCGACGATCACGTCCATGCGGTCGACGATGATCTGCTTGGCCGCCGTGGCGATGGTCATCAGGCCCGACGAGCACTGACGGTCCATGGTCATGCCGGGGACGGTGACGGGCAGGCCCGCCCGCAGCGCCGCCATGCGGCCGATGGTGTGCTGATAGCCTTGCGGCAGCGAACAGCCGAGGATGCAGTCCTGGACCTCGTCCGGCGCCACGCCCGCGCGCTCGACGGCGGCGGACAGGGCGTGGGCGGCCAGGGTCGGCGACGGGGTGTCGTTGAAGGCTCCGCGATAGGCGCGGCCGATCGGCGTGCGCGCCGTGGAGACGATGACGGCCTGACGCATCACGCGCGCCCTCCCGCGACCTTGGCGACCAGACCGGCGCTGGCCACCTCGCGCTCGGCCTGGGCGAAGCCGTAGGCCGGCACGGTCTCGCCAGCGCGATCGGTGACCTCGTCCCACTGGCGGATCAGCACCTCGCCCGCGTCCGCGCCGCCGCCGATGTAGCGGCCCTCGGTCAGGGTCACGTTGGCGGTCGCGAAATGGCCAGCGCCGGCGCACAGGATGGCGCGGGTCGGGGCGTCGTCATGCACCAGAGCCAGCAGGCCCGGGCTGACCAGGGCCGGGTCGAGGCGTTGCAGGCTGTCCTCCGACAGCACGCCCTCGGTCATGCCCGTCGCCGCCGTCGGGGCCAGGCAGTTGACCCGCACATTGTACTTTTCGCCCTCGATGGCCAGGGTCTGCATAAGCCCGACCAGCGCCATCTTGGCCGCGCCGTAGTTGGCCTGGCCGAAATTGCCGTAGAGGCCCGAGGACGAGGTCGTCATGACGATGCGGCCATAGCCCTGCTCGCGCATGATCCCCCAGACGGCCTTGGCGCAGACCGCCGCGCCCATCAGGTGGACGTCGACCACCAGGCGGAAGTCGTCGAGCGTCATCTTGGCGAAGCTCTTGTCGCGCAGGATGCCGGCGTTGCTGATCAGGATGTCGATCCGGCCCCAGCGGGCCACGACCTGTTCGACCATCGCCCCCACCGCCGTCTCGTCGGTGACCGAGGCCGCCACGCCGATCGCCGCACCGCCGGCGGCCGCGATCTCGGCGGCGACGCGGTCGGCCGCCTCTTGGGTCAGGTCATTGACGACCACCTTGGCGCCCTGGCTGGCAAGATACAGCGCGTGGGCGCGGCCCAGCCCTCCGCCCGCTCCAGTGACGATCGCGACACGTCCGTCCAGCAACATCGAAAATCCCCTTCAAACTCGCGAACCGACGTTCGCATACTTTTTCACTAACTCGACAGTGAGCATCTTAAATAGACCGCCGGCCCGTGAGCGGCGCCCACTTCTAGGTCTTCTCCGGCTCCTCGCGCCCGCAGACGGACAGGAAGCCGGCGGCCATGAAGGCGGCCATCCGCGCCTTCACGGCGGCGAAGTCGTCGGACTGGCAGGCGCCGCGCGACAGCTTGTCGATGCGCCCCGTGCGGGCCAGGGTCAGCATCAGCGCGCCGGTGACGAAGTGGTAGCCCCAGAAGATGTCGGCCTCCGAACACTGCGGCAGCGCCCGCTTCAAGAGATCGATCAGCCGCAGCACCACCGGATCGAAATGCTGGTCCATCAGGGCCGCGCCCCATTCGGGCGTGTTGGCCACCTGGGCGCCGAGGGCGGCGTAGTTTTTCCATCCCTCCCCGCCCTGGATGTAGAGGTCGAGATCGGTGTCGAGAAAGGCGCGCAGCGCGCCCTCCACGGTCGGCGCGCCGGCGCAGGCCGCCTCGTAGTCGTCCAGCGCCTGCATCCGCCGCTCGCTGGTGACCACCGCCCGGCGGGCGAAGACCGCGTCGAACAGGGTCTTCTTGTCCGCGAAGTAGTAGTTCATCAGCGTGTGGTGGACGCCCACCCGCTTGGCGACGTCCTTCAAGGTGACGCCATGCAGGCCGTGCCGCGAGAATAGCTCCTCGGCCGCGTCGAGGATCTGCTCCATCATCTCGGCGCGCTGGTCGGCCTTGGTGGTGCGTCGACGCGGGGTTTCGGACACGGGATGGATTCCCTTTCCTGCCGGCGCGGGAGGCGTGGACGAATGAAGCATCAGCTCCCGCCGTACTCCGACCTCAGCCGCATCTTGTCGATCTTGCCGGTCGCCGCCAGGGGCATGCGTTGCAGGCGGAAGACCGCATCCGGGATCCACCACGAGGCCACGCGGCCGCGCAGGCAGGCCAGCAGCGCCTCGTCGCTGACCTCGCCTTGCGTCTCGACCAGCAGGATCGGCCGCTCGCCCCACTTGTCGTGGGCCCGGCCGATCACGGCGGCCAGCGACACCTCGGGCAGCGCCCCGACCACCGCCTCGATCTCGGCGGGGTTGATCCACTCGCCGCCGGACTTGATCAAGTCCTTGGCCCGACCGGTGATCATCAGATTGCCTTCGCGGTCGATGCGCGCCAGGTCGCCGGTCGCGAACCAGCCGCCCGTGTCGGTCGCCGGCGTGTCGAAGCCGAAATAGCGCTCGATCACCGCCGCGCCGCGCACCCGCAAATGGCCCTCGACGTCGCGCTGCTCCGGCAGGGCCACGCCGTCAGCGTCGGTCAACAGGAAGTCCACGCCCACGGCCGGACGGCCCGACACGGCCGCCTCGCGCGGCGCGCTGAGCGGCGCGACGGTGCCGACGGGCGACAGCTCGGTCATGCCCCAGGTGGTCTGGACGGTGACGCCCAGGCGGCGCTCGATCCGCTCCATCAGGGCCGGCGCGGTCGGGGCGCCGCCGACGACGATGCGCTTCAGCGACGGCAGCTCGCCGCCGTTCGCCTCCAGATGCTCGACCAGGCCCAGCCAGACGGTCGGCACGCCCACGGCGACGGTCACCTCCTCGGCGGCGATCAGGCGCGCCAGGCTGGCGCCGTCGGTGTGACGCCCGGGCAGGACCAGCTTGGCCCCCACGGCCGTGGCGGCGAACGGCAGCCCCCATGCGTTGGCGTGGAACATCGGCACCACCGCCAGCACGGCGTCCGCGCCCGAGATCGCCAGCCCGTCGACCTGCAGAATCCGCAGCGCGTGCAGGTAGCTGGAGCGGTGCGTATAGGTCACCCCCTTGGGCGCGCCCGTGGTGCCGGACGTGAAGCACAGGCCGCACGGCGCGGTCTCGGCGAAGTCGCCCCAGACGACCCCCGTCCCGTCGGCTGTCTCGACCAGGGGCGCCAGCGGCTCGCCCTCGACGGCCTCGCCGTCGATGACCAGCAGCCGCCCGACGCCTGGCGCGATCGCCTGGACCTTGGCGGCCAGCGGTGCGAGGTCGGCCGAGGCGATCAACACGCGGGCTTCCGACTGGACGACCATGTCGGCCAGTTGCTCGGCGGTCAGGCGCGGATTCAGCGTGTGGCACACCGCGCCCATGCCCATGATCGCGTACCAGACCTCGACGTGATCCTGGCTGTTCCAGGCCAGGGTCGCGACCCGATCGCCGGCCCTGACGCCCAGGCCCGCCAGCACGGCCGAGACGCGCCGGGCGCGCTCCATCAGCGCCGCGTAGCCGATCCGGTCGATCCGTCCGTCGCCGCGCGCGGTCGCCACCTCCCTGTCCGACCGCCACTTGGCGGCGTGCTCCAGAAACTTGTCCAGCGTCAGCGGGAACGCCTGCATTTCACCGTCGATCATCGGCACGCAACTCATCGGCATTGGGAGACGGGAGCCGGCAGCGGCGGCGAGACGACGCCCACATTCCAGTTCCAGGAAAGGTCGCCTTGGGCGCGGCGGCGGCAGACCACCGCCTCGTTCAGCTCGTACATGCCGGGCCGCAGGCGGACGCCCGGAGACGGCGCCTCGGTGAAGGCCATGTAGGCGCGCGCGGCGCCGTAGGGCTTCCAGTCCGGCCGGCCGGCCGCCTTGGGCGCGCCCGAACGGGCGAAGGCGGTCCAGTAGTCGATCATCGCGATCGACAGCCCGGCCTCGACCGGCGTGTCGGGGATCTTGGGCCAGGCGGGCGGCGTCTTGTCGGTCGTGCCGAAGACGTAGGGGATCTCGCTGGCGTGGAAGCCGTGCAGTCCCGCCGCCTCGGCCGCCGGATAGCCATGGTCGAAGAGGTAGAAATAGCTAGGCGCGCCGGCAGCGGTCTGCGTGGCGACCAGCCGCTCGGCGGTCCAGCCGTAGAGGGCGTCACGCGTCGTCAGCAGCACGCTCTCGGCAATATCCGTGGACGGATAGAGCTTCAGGAAGTCCTCGGCAAGGTCGCCATAGCGCTTGTGGATCTCGGCCTCATAGGTCGCCGCGTCGGCGGGCGGCGGCGGGGCCAGGATGCGCAGCGAGCGGATCTCGCCGCTGTTGAAGCCGGCCAGGATCGGAACCTTGGCCTGCTCGCCGCGATCGAAGGTCTCGACCAGCTGACGCGGCAGCACCTTGCCGTCGACCGCGCCGAAGGTCTGGAAACCGGCCATCAGGGCCGCGCTGGTCAGGGTCTTGGCGTCCATGGCCCGCAAGGCGGCCAGGTCCTTGGCGCCCAGCTTGGTCGCCAAGGCCGCGCCCGCCGTCTCGGCCGGGACATGGCCGAACCGCGCCTCGCGCAGCTCCGGCGTCGAGATCATGTAGGCGCTCTGAGCGATCGCCTTGTTGAACAGTCCGCGCGCCTGGGGCGAGGCCATCAGGTACATGACGCTGAGCGCCCCGGCCGACTCCCCGGCCACCGTGACATTGGCCGGATCGCCCCCAAAGGCGGCGATGTTCTTCTGGACCCATTTCAAGGCCGCGATCTGGTCGAGCAGCCCATAGTTGCCCGAGACATGGTCGGCCGATTCCGCGCTGAGCTCGGGATGGGCCAGATAGCCGAACACGCCCAGGCGGTAGTTGATCGAGACGACGACGATACCGCCCCGCCGCGCCATGGCCGCCCCGTCGTACATGCTTTCGCTGCTGGCGCCGGAGATCAAGGAGCCGCCATGGATCCAGACCAGCACCGGCGCCTTCCGGGTCTCGACCGGAGTCCAGATGTTCAGCGACAGGCAATCCTCGCTCATCGCCTCGAGCGGGTCGGCATAGATGTTGCCGGGCCTGGGCGGCGGCTGGAAACAGCCCGGACCGAAGGCCGCGGCGTCGCGCACGCCCGACCAGGCGGGCGCTGGAGCGGGCGGTTTCCAGCGTCCCTCGCCCACCGGCGGGGCGGCGTACGGAATCCCCTTGAAGATCTCGAGGCCGTCCTGGACCCGCCCTTGGACCGCGCCGGCCGGGGCGCGGACGATGGGCTGTTGCGCCAGCGCGCCGGCCGGCGCCGCGACCAGACCCGCCAGGATGACGGCGAGGGCCGCGTTCGCGAATAGACCAGTCTTCATGGCAGTTCCCACCTCCAACCCGCCGATCTTTCCCCGTCGGCGTTGAGCCCAACCGTGCCGACGATCAGCCCCCGTGTCAACATTCACTCTCACGCGCGTGAATGTTGACGCAAGCTTCTGGATGGGCGCATGCTCGCGACAAGCCAAGCCCACGAATGGGCGGTCGGGAGGAAGCCTTGGACACCCCACGCGTCACCACGCGGCCGCCGAGCGCGCCGCCCCCCGCCCTCGCCCGCGCGCCGGACGAGACACGCCCGGCGCCGACCGCGAACCGCGCCTGGGTCGTGCTGGCGATGCTCTGGTTCGTCTATGTCCTGAACTTCCTGGACCGACAGCTGATGTCGATCCTGGCCAAGCCGATCCAGGACAGCTTGCATGTCACCGACAGCCAGCTCGGCCTGATCGGCGGCCTCTATTTCGCGATGTTCTACTGCTTCATCGCCATCCCCGTCGGCTGGCTGGCCGACCGGACCAACCGCGTGGCCGTCCTGAGCCTGGCCTGCGGGATCTGGAGCGCCGCGACCATCGCCTGTGGCCTGTCGCGCAACTACGGCCAGTTCGCCGTCTCGCGGATGACGGTCGGCTTCGGCGAGGCCGGCGGCGTACCGCCCTCCTACGCGATCATTTCCGACTACTTCCCGCCCGAGCGCCGGGGCACGGCGCTCAGCCTCTATAACCTGGGCCCGCCGGTGGGCGCGGCGCTGGGCATCGCCTTCGGCGCGGCCATCGCGGCCGCCTTCGACTGGCGTCACGCCTTCGTGGTGCTGGGCGTCATAGGCGTCGCGACCGCCGTCGTCCTGCCGCTGATCGTGCGCGAACCGCGTCGCGGCGCCCTGGACGGGCTCGCCGAGGGCGCCCCGGCCCGCAAGGCCCCGTTCTGGGCGACGCTGCGGATGTTCTTCACCCGTCCGACCCTGATGCTGGCCGCGCTGGGCAGCGGCGCGACCCAGTTCGTGACCTACGGCCTGGGCAACTTCACCACCCTGTTCCTGATGCGCGAGAAGGGCATGGCGCTCGGCGAGGTCGCCGTCTGGTACGCCCTGGTCGTCGGGATCGGCATGAGCGCCGGCATCTTCGTCTCGGGCCGGGTGATCGACCGCTATCGCCGGCGTTCCAAGGTTGTCTACGCCGTGGCGCCGGTGATCTCGCTGACGCTGGCGATCCCGTTCTATCTGGGCTTCGTCTGGGCCCCGACCTGGCCGCTGGCCCTGGCCTTCCTGATCGGCCCGACCTTCCTGAACTACTTCTACCTGTCGTCGTCGGTGGCGCTGGTCCAGGAGGAGGTCCGGCCGGAGGAACGGGTGATGTCCGGCGCCCTGCTGCTGCTGGTGATGAATTTCATCGGCCTGGGCCTCGGCCCTACCTATGTCGGCGCGGCCAGCGACTTCTTCCGGGCCAGCCATCCGGGGAACTCGCTGCAGATGGCGCTCTACACGCTCGTGCCGTTCTACGTCCTGGCGATCGCCCTGTTCCTGTGGCTGGCCCGGATCTTCGCCCGCGAGAAGGCGTGAGACTCAGCTCTTCAGGGCGATGAAGCCGGCGGCCATGAACCTGGCGATCCGCTTCTTGATCGCCGGGAAGTCGTCGGAGTGGCAGATCCCGCTGGACAGCCGGTCGATCCGGCCGGTCCGGGCCAAGGTGTTCATCAGCGCGCCGCTGACGAAGTGGTAGCCCCAGAAGACCTCCTCGTCGGCATAGTCCGGCAGGGCGCGCTTGAGGATGCCGACCAGTTTCAGCACGACGGGATCGAAGTGCTCGTCCATCAGCGCCGCGCCCTCGGGCGTGTTGCTGACCCGGGCGCAGAAGGCGGCGTAGTTCATCCAGTGCTCGCCGCCCTCGTAGTAGAGGTCGAGGTCGGTATCGAGGAAGGCGTGCAGCGCGCCCTCGACGGTCGGGTTGTCGCCGGCGGCCTGCTCGTACTGCTCCAACGCCACCATCCGGCGGCCGGACGTCACGCCCGCCCGGCGGGCGAACACAGCCTCGAACAGGTTGGTCTTGTCCTTGAAATAGTAGTTCAGCAGCGTGGTGTGGATGCCCACGCGCACGGCCACGTCCCGCAGCGTCACGCCATAGAGGCCGTTCTGCGAGAACAGGTACTCGGCCGCGTCCAGGATCTGCTCCAGGCTCTGAGCGCGCTGCTCGGCCTTGGTCCGCCGCGCCTTGGTCTCCCCCGCCGTCGCTCCCGCCAAGCCATCCTCCTGATGCTTTCGACCCCTCGCGTAGTCGCGGCGCGGCGCGCCGCTGTCAATCATTCCCGTGATGGAACCCCGCCGTTTCGCCCAATCCGAATTGGCCGAACGATGATCGATTGACATTGCACGACGTTACAGCAAACACTCACTCTTGTGAGAATGAGCGTTAAGAGACTCATTCAACGGGAGGGTTCGCCATATGAAAGTCGGGCTAAACAGCGCCTCGGGCGTCGCGCTGGTGATCGCAATCGCCGGCGCCGGGCTGCCGGCCTGGGGTCAGGAAAAAGCGTCTTCGGACCAGTCCACCCAGGTCGAGGAAATCGTCGTCACGGGCTCGAACATCCGGGGCTCGGCGCTCGACGCCGCCCTCCCCGTCGAGGTCTATTCGCAAGCGGATCTGGAAAAGCAGGGCGCGCCGACGGCGCTGGAGTTCGCCAAGAGCCTGACGATCTCGGGCCCGACGACAGGCGAGTCCTACTATTTCGGCGGCCCGACCCTGGTCGGCTCGGTGAACTACAACCTGCGCGGCCTGGGGGCCGACAAGACACTGGTGCTGCTGAACGGCCGGCGGATGAACCAGAACACCGCCAACGTCCCCTCGATGGCCCTGGCCCGCACCGAAATCCTCAAGGACGGCGCGGCGGTGATCTACGGCGCCGACGCCACCGGCGGGGTCGTCAACTTCATCACCCGCGACAAGTTCGTCGGGATGGAGGCCCAGGCCCAGTACAAACACATCAAGGGCTCGAAGGGCGACTATTCGGTCGGCGTGATGGGCGGCATCGGCGAGGACCGCGTCAACCTGCTGGTCTCGGCCGAGTACGAACACCGTTCGCGCCTGGGCACCCTGGAGCGCGACTTCAGCAAGGCCTCGCTGAACCCGACCACGGGCTACAACCCCGCCCCCTGGTCCACCCTGACCAACCTGACCGGCTGGCAGGCGCGCGGCCCCCTGCCCGCCACGCCCAGCGCCACCGACGTCGGCGAATGGGGCCCGGCGGTGGGCGGCATCGTCTCCGACTTCACCCCCGCCAGCTGCGCCGCGGTCGGCGGCCGCTACGACAACGCCTTCACCTGCGCCTACAACTACATCTCGTACTATCGGCTGGTGGAAAAGCAGGACACCTATCGGCTCTACGCCCAATTGAAGGCGCAGATCACCGACAGCATGAAATTCCACATGGACGCGTCGTACGGGCGCGTGAACTTGCCGCAAGTGATGGGCTCGCCCGCCCAACCCGTGTCGCGCGGCCCCGCTCTGGCCACCGGGGCCGTCAACCAGTTCTACGTGCCGATCACCAACCCGTTCGCGGCCGATTTCGCCGCCGCCCACGGCATTGTCGGGGCCCAGGGATTCACGCCGATCACCTACCGGCTGTTCGGCCATGGCGGCAATCCGTACTATTCGGGCGGCGACGGCTTCGGCGTGGCCGACAAGATCGACAACAAGGTCTGGCGCGTGTCGGCCGGACTGACTGGCGACCTGGGAGACCTGGCGCCGTTCGCCAAGGCCGTCGGATACGACTTCGCCCTGACCTATAACGACGCCTATAACTACAACACCCACGCCGACACGATCGGCTACCGCCTGCAGGAGGCCCTGAACGGCTTCGGCGGTTCGAACTGCAAGGCCGTGGACCTGGATCCCAGCCGTTTCGGCACCCAGAACGCGGCCGCCGCCGGCAAGAACGGCTGCCAGTACTGGAATCCCTTCTCGACCTCGTTCAAGGGCCAGCCGATGCTGGGCCTCTCCAATCCCAGCTACGTCGCCGGCAAGGAGAACCCCGAGGACCTGGCCCTGTGGATGTTCGATCCGCGCGCGGTCGAGACGCTAAGCCACAACTTCACGGCCGACCTGGTGTTCAACGGCCGCTCCGGCGTCAACCTGCCCGGCGGCGAGATCGGCTGGGCGCTCGGCGCTCAGTACCGCTCACTGGCCAACCGCGTGAACGTGCCCAGCGCGTTCAACAACGGCTCGATCCAGTGCGAGTGGCCCAGCAACACCACCAGCGCCAACGGCGCGGGCTCAGGCAATCTGAGCCCCACGCCGACCTCGACGACCAGCCCCAACTTCCGGGGCTGCACGCCCGACGCGCCCGGCCCGTTCGTGCTGTTCGCCCCGACCCTGCCGAGCCAGGCCGAGCAGAGCCAGTACTCGCTGTTCGGTGAGCTGCAGATCCCGCTGTTCTCGACCGTCGACATCCAGCTGGCGGCGCGCCGCGAGAAGTTTTCCAACGACCTGGGCGCAACGGTCTACAAGGCGTCGGGCAAGTGGAACGTCTGGGGCCCGCTGACCCTGCGCGCCTCGTACGGCACCAACTACCAGACGCCGCCGCTGGGCGTTACGCCGGGGGCCATCACGGTCGCCGCCCGCACCTACACCGTCGCGGCCAGCAACTGGCTGGCGGCCCAGTTCATCACCGACGCCAATCTTAAGCCCGAGACCGCCAAGACCTCGAACATCGGGGCCATCTGGCAGAGCCGCGGCTTCGCCGACGACCACAGGCTGCGCCTGATCGTCGACTATTTCGACATCAAGACCAAGGACCAGATCGGTCAGGTCGCCGATCCCAACCAGATCGCCAGCCTGGTCTTCAACGGAGCCGGCGGCACGATCACCACCTGCGACGTGACCAAGCAGCCCCTACTGGCCCGCATCACCTTCAACAGCGGTTGCGCGGTGGGCATGAGCGGCGTCGGCAGCTTCTCTGCGGTCTCCACACGCTACGGCAACGGCCCCGGCCAGACGACCAAGGGCTTCGACTTCCAGGGCAGCTACGGCCTGCCGTTGGGCCCGGGCGACCTCGACATCAACGTCACCGCCACGCGCGTGACCGAGCTGAAGACCGGCCCGACCACCCTGGACGGCGTGACGATCTCCACGGGCGACGACCGCCTGGGCACGCTGAACTTCGCCACCTTCGCCCAGGCCGCGCCGAAGTGGCGCGCCAACCTCGGCGTCAACTACGGCCTGGGTCGCCAGAACTTCCGCCTGGGCGTCAACTTCGTCTCGGCCGTGAAGGACGAGCGGGCCGGCGTCCAGTACGGCGAGGACGGCGAGAACTGGATCACCACCGACTTCACCTATCGCCTGCAGCTCGACGGCGACATGGCCCTGACGGCGACCGTGGCGAACATCTTCGACCGCGACCCACCGCCGGCCCAGGAGGAGTTCGGCTACGATCCGTGGACCGGGAACCCGCTGGGCCGGACCTTCGAGATCGGCTTCAAGAAAGCCTTCTGATCCTACCTCGCGCCTGGCGGGCGACCTCGTGTCGCCCGCCATTCTTTTCGGCGACCGACGACTGCCCCAGAGGAGACCACGCCCCATACTGTCGGCGTCGTGGACTACGAGATCGTTCGGGTCCTTCCACCCCGGACGAACGATCGCAGGCGCGGCCGGGCCGCCGACCAGCCGCCGCAGAGCAGCGCCGTGAGCAGGACAACGATCATCAGGATCGGATCCGGCGCGGCGATCTTGAAGATCGCCGCCACCGACGGAACGCTCATGATCGCCGCCAGCAGGGCGACGATCGCCGCGGTTATGATCCAGTAGGCTCGCCGATGCGGCGCCAGGAGTTTGCCGGAAGCCGCCGCGTCGGCGAGGGCCAGCACCAGATTGGCCAGGACGAGGGCAGCGAAGGCCGCGCCCCGCGCCTGGGCTTCCGGATACCCGCCGCGCGACCAAGTGTAGACACCCAACACCCCGGCCAGAACCACGAGCCCCTGAACCAGGGCCAGGCCGACCTGGGGCCAGCCGAACAGAGGCTCGTCACGACGACGAGGTGGCCGCCGCATCGCCCGCGCTTCGCTGGGCTCAGCCTCGAAGACCAGGGCGCAGATCGGATCGATGGCCAGCTCCATCAGCACGACGTGCATCGGAAACAGCAATGGCGGCAGGCCCAGCAAGATGGGCGCGAGCGCCAGGCCGGCGATCGGCACGTGGATGGCGGTGATGTAGGTCAGGGCGCGGCGCAGGTTGGTGAAGATCCGCCGTCCCAGGCGTACGCCGCCGACGATGGAGGCGAAGCTGTCGTCCAGCAGAACCAGATCGGCCGCCTCGCGCGCGACATCGGTTCCTTTCTTGCCCATGGCGATGCCGATATGCGCCGCCTCAAGCGCGGGCGCGTCATTCACGCCGTCGCCCGTCATGGCGACGACCTCGCCGTCGGCCTTGAGGGCTTCGACGAGGCGCAACTTCTGGGCGGGGGCGACGCGCGCGAACACGCGTACAGCGCGCACGCGTTCGCGAAGCGCCTCGAACGGCAGAGACTCGATCTCGGACCCGAGCAGAACGCCAGCCGAAGCGTCCAGCCCCGCCGCCCGGGCGATGGCCAGGGCCGTGGCCGGATGGTCTCCGGTGATCATGACGACGGCCACGCCCGCCGCGCGCGCCTCGGCCAAGGCCTGGGGCGCATCGCGGCGCAGAGGGTCGATGAAGCCGATCAGCCCGTCGAACCCGAAGGCGACGGCACTCGGATCCTCGGCGAAATCGCCCTCGACCCGCGCCGAGGCGACGCCCAGGACGCGCAGCCCTTGCCGCGCGAAATCCTCGATCACGCCCTGCAGCCTGGCGATCTCGGCCGCCGGCAGCCGGCACAGCTTGAAGATCGCCTCGGGCGCGCCCTTGGCCGCCGCGATCCGCCGCTCGCCGGCGCCACGCCATACCTGGACGACCGCCAGCAGCTCGGGCCGCAGCGGCCAAGCGCGCTCGGGTTCGGCGTCCGTCACTTCCGTATCGATCACGACACCGGTCGAGAGCCGGCGTACGGCCTTGTCCATCGGGTCGATCGGCCGCACGGCCGAGGCCAGGGCGGCTCGTTCCAGAAGCGCCGCCGCCGCGCCGTCGACGCGATGCTCCGCCTCGAGCGGCAGATCGCCGGCTTGGGTCCACAGGCGGGCGACCCGCATCTGGTTCTCGGTCAAGGTGCCCGTCTTGTCGACGCAAAGCACGGTGGCGCCGCCTAGCGTCTCGATCACGGCGCTTCGCCGCGTCAGCACCTGGTGGGTCGCCAGTCGCCAGGCCCCGAGCGCCAGAAACACGGCGAGAACCATCGGAAACTCTTCGGGAATGAGCGAGATCGCCACGGTCACCCCGGCCAGCACGCCGCCCACCCAGTCATCCCGCAGCCAGCCATAGGCGACGGCGACGAGGGCGCAGAACCCGAGGGCCATGGCGCCGAGTAGCGCGACGAGGCGCCCGGCGGTCTTTTGCAGCGGCGTCGGCTCGTGCTGGATCTCCGCCAAGGATGCGCCGATCTGGCCGAGCGCCGAGCGCGGACCCGTTCGGACGACCCGCGCGACGCCCTGCCCCCGGACGACGAGCGTGCCGGCGAACAGGTCGGGCGTCCCCTCCTGTCCTGGGGATGGATCAGGTCCGGTGGCGCCGGCGTCATCCGCCGGCGGCTTGGTGACCGGCGCTGACTCGCCGGTCAGGGCGGATTCGTCGACGGCCAGGATCTCGCCGCCGATCAGGCGGGCGTCGGCCGGCAAGCGTTCGCCCTCGCCGATCAGGAGCAGGTCGCCGGGCACCAGCTCGCGCGCCGGCGCCTGCCGCTCGACGCCCCCTCGGATCACGCGGGCCAAGGGCTGAGCCAGGTCGCGCAGAGCGCTCAGCGCGCGCTCGCTTCTGGCCTCCTGCATGACGACCAGCCCGACCGAGGCCAGCGCTCCGGCGGTCAGGAACAGGCCCTCGCCCAGGTCGCCGAGGACGAGGTACAGGACCGCCGCCCCGACCAGCAGCAAGAACATCGGCTCGCGCAGGGTCTCGCCGACGATGCGGGCCAGGCCTCGCCCGGGCGCTCTTGGCAGTTCGTTCGGGCCGACGGCGGCCAGGCGCGCCGCCGCCTCCCCTTCCTCCAGGCCGCGCACAAGTTCGACGGTCATGGCGCGACAATCCAAATGGACGGAGGAAGAGGCTCAGTGCGCCAGAAGAAGCGGGACCTGGGGATCGTGCAACATGTGTTCGGTGGCGCCGCCCAGGATGAACTCGCGCGCCCGCGATCGGCCATAGGCGCCCATCACGAAGAGATCGCAGGGCGTTCGGGCCAGATAGGCGTCGAAGCTGTCGCCGATCGACACGCCGATGCCATCGACCTCGTCGATCACGGCTTCGATCCCATGGGCGCGCAGATGGCGGACGGCCTCGGCGGCGAGCCCCGCGACGGCGGCGGGCTTTTCGTTGACGACCGTGAGCACGCGCACCCTTTCTGCATGGGCCAGAATGGGCAGGGCCTCGGCCAAGGCGCGGGCCGCGCCCCGGCTGCCGTCCCACGCGATGACGACCGTTCCGAGCTTGGCGCCCGACAGCCCGCCCGCGCGATAGGCGAGAACCGGCCGCCCGGAGTCGAAGACGGCGCTCGTCACCACCTCGGCCTGGCCGTCCATCGGCTTGCCCAGGGGCGTCAAGCAAAGGTCCCGCGTGCGCGCGCATTTGGCCACGTGGTCGGCCACGGCGTAATATTCGACGGTCTCGCTGAGGGCTTGCCCGAAGACGCCGGCGGCCCGCGCGTGTTTGGCGAAGGCCTCAAGACTGGCCTGCCCGTTGGCCAGGCTCTTGGCCTGCTCCTCGGCCGCCATGCTGCCGAGACCGATGAGGTAGTCGGCGATCCGGTTGCTCTGGACGGGAAACCTCACGCCCACCGCCAGGGCCGAAACCCGGCCGCCGACAAGCTTCACGAAGCGGACCGCGTCCTCGATCGCCTCGGGCGGCGTCGCGTCCGGATAGGTGTCGATGTTGAGCAGGATATCGTTCAGGCCCATCGGTGAAATCCATCTGCTCGAGCCGATCGGATCGGCTGTTCGGTTCCGCGCTCCCAGCCTGCGCTCGAAGCATCACGGTCTCGCGTCGCCAACGCTGCGATCCGGCATCGGCCGGAAAGTCGGACGGGCGATCACGCGGACAGCCTCGCGCCGCCCCCAGGCCGCCGCCTTGATGTCGATCAACCCCATGGACCGGGTTTAGGCGGCTTGGCGCCAATGCCGCTACCCGCCCGGGTGCAGCCCCGGCGCTTCCTGGCCCGTGCGAGCGACATATTCCGTATAGCCGCCGCCGTACTGATGGACGCCCTCGGGCGTCAGCTCCAGCACACGGTTCGACAGGGCTCCCAGGAAGTGGCGGTCGTGCGAAACGAAGAGCATGGTGCCCTCGAAATCCGCCAGGGCCGCGACCAACATCTCCTTGGTCGCCATATCGAGGTGGTTGGTCGGCTCGTCCAGCACCAGCAGGTTCGGCGGATCGAACAGCATCTTGGCCATGACCAGGCGCGCCTTCTCGCCGCCGGACAGGACGCGGCAGGGCTTTTCGACATCGTCGCCGGAGAAGCCGAAGCACCCCGCCAGGGTGCGCAGAGCGCCCTGGCCCGCCTGCGGGAACGAGCGCTCCAGGGACTCGAAGATCGTCTCCTCGCCGTCCAGCAGGTCCATGGAGTGCTGGGCGAAATAGCCCATCTTGACGCTGGCGCCGATGTGGACCGCGCCCTGGTCGGGCTTGGTGTCGCCGGCCACTAGCTTCAGCAGCGTCGACTTGCCGGCCCCGTTGGCGCCGAGGACGCACCAGCGTTCCTTGCGGCGCACCAGGAAGTCGAGGGCCTCATAGATCGGCTTGTCGCCATAGCCCTTGTGGACGTTGCGCAGGCTGATCACATCCTCGCCCGAGCGCGGCGGGCTCTGGAACTCGAACTGCACCGCCTGGCGACGGCGCGGCGCCTCGACGCGCTCGATCTTGTCGAGCTTCTTGACCCGGCTCTGGACCTGGGCGGCGTGCGAGGCGCGCGCCTTGAACTTCTCGATGAACTTGATTTCCTTCGCCAGCATGGCCTGCTGGCGCTCGTACTGCGCCTGCCGCTGCGCTTCGCCCAGCGCGCGCTGCTGTTCGTAGAAATCGAGATCGCCGGAATAGGTAATGAGAGAGCCGCCGTCGATCTCCACCACCTTACCGATGATGCGGTTCATGAAGGCGCGGTCGTGTGACGTCATCAGCAGCGCGCCGTCGTAGTTCTTGAGGAAGGCCTCCAGCCAGATCAGGCTTTCCAGGTCCAGGTGGTTGGAGGGTTCGTCCAGCAGCATGCCGTCGGGCCGCATCAAGAGGATGCGGGCCAGCGCCACGCGCATCTTCCAGCCGCCGGACAGCATGCCGACATCGCCGTCCATGCGTTCCTGGCTGAAGCTCAGGCCAGCCAGCACCTCGCGCGCCCGCGCTTCCAGCGCATAGCCGTCCAGCTCCTGGAAGCGCTCCAGCACCTCGCCATAGCGCTCCATGACGGCGTCCAGCTGGTCAGCCTGATCGGGATCGACCATGGCCGCCTCCAGCGTGGCCATCTCGGCGGCCAGCGCGCTGACGGGACCGACGCCGTCCATCACCGCGGCGACCGCGCTCTGGCCCGACATCTCGCCGACGTCCTGGCTGAAATAGCCGATCCTCATGCCCGGATCGATCGTGACCAGTCCGTCGTCAGGCTGCTCCTGGCCGGTGATCATGCGGAACAGCGTCGTCTTGCCGGCGCCGTTCGGGCCGACCAGCCCGACTTTTTCGCCCTTCTGGATGCCCATCGAGGCTTCGATGAACAGGATCTGGTGGCCGTTTTGCTTGGAGATGTTGTCGAGGCGGATCATGGGCGGTCTGCTAACGCGAGCGGACGCAGAACGCCAGCCTTGGAGCCACGCCAATTCCGCGCGCGATGATTGGGCCCGTCATCTCCAGGACCGGATGTGCGTCCAGGGCGGAGGCGCCTAAGGGCTACTGCGCTCCGGCAAGCTGTGCCATCGTGACGCGCCTGACGCGCCGGGGGAGCCGCGATTGCACGCGAGGACGGAAGCGGGCCTGGCGGTTTTCGTGCGCGAAGCCTTCCAGTGCCAGGAGGATGTGGCCCGCAGTATCGCCGGGGTCGCGATCGAGCGCGCCTATCGGACGGGCGCGGTCATTCTCCGTCAGGACGATCCCTGCGCCGAGACCTATCTGCTGACCTTGGGTCGGGTCCGCGCCGCCGCGGTCGGTCGGGGCGGAGAGCCAGTCCTGCTGCGGGACCTCGCGCCCGGCGACCTCTTTGGCGCGACGGTCCAGCCGGGGACGAAGAGCGAGGCCGAGATCGTGGCGCTGGAGGCGGCCCACGCGGCCGTGTTCGCGGCGCTGGATTTCCTTCGGATGATGGAGCGGCACAGCTGCGTGGGCCTGACGCTGTCGCGCATGCTGCTCCGACAGCTCCGCGAGGCCGCCGAGCGGATGATCGACCGCAACACCCTCAGCGCCGTCGGCCGCATCCACGCCGAGCTCTGGCGGCGGGCCGAGCGCACCGGCTGGACGATCAGTCCCCCGCCGGTGCTGGCCGCCTTGGCGATGGACCTCCAGACGACCCGCGAGACCGTGTCGCGCACGGTGAACGCCCTCGAGCGGCGCGGCATCGTACGCCGCACGCCCGAGGCGCTGATCGTGGTGGCGCCGCGGCGGCTGGAAGGCCTGATCGACTGAGGCTGATCAGGTCCGCAGCGCGTAGGGGCCCAGCTCGTCCCCGGTCAGGTCCGTGACGGGTGAAGGTTGGCTGGGAGGCATGGCCAAGCTGAGGGCCGCGGCGCAGGCCAGACCTAGATGGATCGCTCCGGGCGGCGTGGTCACCAGCAGGCGGGAGACGGCCTCGGCTTCCGCGCCGGTGGCCAGCAGTCCCCCGCCGAAGGGATCGGGCGCCATCGTGGTCAGTCCATAGCTCGCGGACAGGCGGACGCTCTCGCCCAGCGCCGCCAGGATCGCCCGCGCCGCCAGCGCCGCATTCTCCGGCGTCTCGTGAACGAGCAGCAGGGTGCGGCCGGACCAGCTGGGCGCGGTGATTGGCGGGGGGCCGTCCTGGACCGCTAGCGCGAGGGTTTGCAGAATCCGGTCCCGATCGACGCTGGACGGCAGATCCACGGCGCAGCCCAGGAAGGCCGCGAGGCGTGCGGCCGGATCGATCGGCGAGACCGCACGCGCCGTCGGCCGGGGCGCCGTCAGGAGCCGCTGCCGGCGACCGCCGCCGGCCCATCGGACCGCGGCGCGCGCGCTGGCCCCCTTCTCGCCGTCCAGCACCGCCAACTGCACGGCCTCGCCCGCCACGGTCGCCGCCTTCAGCACCGCCAGGCCCATGGCGGTCTCGGCGGCGAGATCGATCGTCGGCGCATCGATCGTCGCTGCGCCAGGCGTGACCACCCGGACGCTCTCGGCCTGAGCCATCAGCCGGTCGAAGCGCGCGCCCCAGGCCTCCCCCCAAGGCGTCACCGACAGCACCCGGAACGCGGCGGTATCGACGGGCAGAAGCACGTGCAGCTCGACGCCCGCGTCCGCAAGCGCCTCGGCGACCACGATGTCCGCCCCTGCGGCCAGGGCGCCATAGCCGAACGCCACGCGCTCCTCGGCGACGATGCGGGCGACCTCGGCGGCCAGGCCCGCGTCGTCGGACGACACGGCCATGTGTCCGGTGAAATGGAGCGACCGGGGCGGCGCCAGCCTCGCCAATCCGGCGTCGTCCTCGCCCAAGGCCTCCAGCAGCAGGCGGAACTGGCGCAGGGTGACGGCATGGTCTTCCCAGGCCTTGGGAGCCGCCGCCACCGCCGCGTCCAGCGCCGCCCAGGCCTCGTCGAACCGGCGCAGCACCAGCAGGGCCTCGGCGCGCGTGGCGGCCTGATAGTAGGGCGCGTCGTCGTCGTTGGCCTCCAGCACCGCCAGGGCATGGACCCGCGCCGCGGCCTCGTCGCCCGCCAAAAGCGACAAGGTGGCGGCGTTGATCAGGGCGTAGGCTCCGCCCCCACCCGGCGCCGCGGCCAGATAGGCGGCGGCGGCCTGGCCGTAGAGCTCGGCGCGCTCCTCGCCCTCCGCCGCCCGCGCCCGCGCCTTGAGGATCCGCCCCTTCAGCGTCAGGACGGCCGGATCATCCGACGCCGCCAGCCCCGCCCCGACGAACAGGGTCCAGGCGTGGTCGACCGCGCCGGCGCGGACCAGGGCGGCGAGATCGAGAAGGAAAGGCGACTGGGACAAGCGCGGCTCGGACTGAGGCGGGAGAAGATTGCGACGGCGAAGCAGCCCGGCCCTACGGCGGGAACTTGGTGCCTTCGTTCTTGACGTCCGGGTCGAAGATCACGTTCAGGCGCTTTTCGACGCCGTTCTCCTCCATGCGGAACTCGGTGTGGAAGTTGAAGAGATCGCCGGCTAGCGACGTGCCACCGGCGTCCCGCGCCACGACGCCGAAATACAGCACCCGACATCTGTCGCGGGGCGCGCGCTCACCGGCCGGTTGGGCGCCGTCGTCGTAGACATGTCGCAGATAGCAATTTCGGTCGGACTCGGCCTTGGTGGTCGCGCCGCGCTCCCCCTTGGCGAATTGCCAGTTTGCGATCTTCGCATCGAGTTCGACCACGACCCAGCACGGCCTATCAACCTTGATGTCGAAGGGTGACGGCACCGGCACCAGATTGATGTCTCTGAACCCCGGGTTCGCTCGTTGCACTGCGTATTCCATCACCTTCTTTTCGTCTCCCGGTGGGATGGTCGGCAATTGCTCGGAGGGCTCCTTGATTGTGAAGTCGAGCGTCCAAGGATCTTCCTCCTTTTTAGGAAGCTTGCCTCTGTCGACTGTCAGAACTACGTGGACGATCTTCTCCGGCAGGAAGTCCGCCGGCCTTGTCGTGGGGATGCGTTCGCTCACTTGCGCCTCCTGGGTGCGGGGTTTTGCTTGACGTACGCGATACTGTTGTCGATCCGGGCCAGCAGACGCCGCGCCCGAGCCTTGTCAGGATCGAAGGCCATCAACTCGACCGCGCGCACGCGGCCGGCGGCCAGGTAGGAAAGCGCCCCTCTGGCGTCGCCGGAGACGTAGGCGAGGCCGCCCTGGGCCTGCTTCAGCGCCACCCAGTCGGCCTGCAGATCCCGATCGTCAGGGTAGCGGGCCATCTCGATGTCGAGCTTCTTCTCTTCCATCGCGCGCTCGGTGACCGCGCGCTCCATGTCGCCGCTCACCTTGTAGGCCTCGGACATCCAGGCGTGGCGGTTGATCAGGTCCGCCGCCTGGACGTGTCGGTCCTCGGCGATGCGAGCATCCACGTCCCGCATCACCCTAAGCGACTCGGCGCAATGCCTCGCGCTCTCCGCCTGGTCGCCGGCATCCACCGCCACGGTGCAAAGATTGCCTTCTGCGTAGCCCAGCTCCCGGCGGTACTCGATGCTGTCGGGCCGGAGTCTGGTCAGACGACCGGCTAAATCCCGATAGCGCCCATAGCCGGCCTTGGCCTCGGCCAGGCGCCCCTTGCGATAGGCCACCGTGGCCAGTCCGTATTCGTTCTGAGCATGGTCGAACAGGCGCTGGGGATTGTCTGGCTCGACCGCCAGGAGACGGCCAGTGATCGCGTAGGCTTGGCGGTAACGCGCGCTCGCCGTCGCCAGGTGGCCGCCCTCTTCGTTGTCCTCGCCCCAAGCGCTCAATACGCGCGCGAAGCGTTCCTGCGAGGTCGGCGCCAAGCGAGCCGGATCCTGCCCGGCGTAGTAGTCGAGCGCGCGCTGGGTGACCGCGCTCTGCACGGCCAGTCGCTGGTTCGGCGTCAATTTCGCCCGCAGGTCGGTCATCATGAATTCCACCAGCGACTCGGATTCGCCCCGTTGGCGTTCGGCTTCGTCACGAGCGTTCAAGGCGAAGGCCGTGAGCAGCCCCATGCCTAGCGCAGTCGCCAGAGACAGACCCGTGACGGCCATCACGCTGCGCAGTCGACGTTGCGCGTCGCGCTGGACCAGCTCGTCCAGCCCTACGCCGGCCACGCCGGCCACCAGCTTCAGCAGAGCCAGCCGCGATCCGTCGCCGGTCGGTCGGAAGTCGGCGGCCAGGGGTTCATGTCCCTCGCACAGCGGCGCGGGAAAGGCCTCGGCAGGCTCGCCTTTGGCCAGGGCCGCCAGGATCGGCCGGTCGGGATGCAAAGCGCGAAACAGCTCGATCTCGCGCGCCACCCAGGGCGAAGCCGCCGCGTTGGGCGTGCAGACCACGATCAGGGCGTTGGAAGCCGCCAGGGCGGCGCGAACCTCGACCGTCAGGTCGTGGGCGGCCGGCAGCTCCTCGCGGTCGCGGAAGATCGGCGTCAGTCGGCGCGGAACCTTGCCGCGCGGCGTCTCGCGGCCGACCAGTCGTCGGGGCAGGACATAGCGCTCCAAACGCGCGTGCAGGCGCCGCCCGAAGGCGGCGTCCCGATGATTGTAGCTGATGAACGCGCGATAGCGCGCAACGCCGGCCTGATCCCCGTCCATCATCTCGCCGCCCCGCCCAGGACGAGAATGTCAGAGGCGCCGGGCCGGCACAACTTTATCGGTTAGCCGCGAAACTTTCTCGGAAGGCGTGACGGCCATCACGCGGCGTCGATACGACACGGGATCAATCTCATGGCGGGCCACGGAAAGGTGGTCGGGAGAAAAGCCATGAAATTCATCAGCTTCGCCAGCCGCCTGGCGATCATGACCGTCCTGGCCGGCGCGACGCCGGTCCGAGCGGAAGACACCACGACGCCTGATCCCAATGCGGCGACGGTCGCGGCGACGGCCAGGCTGACCGCCCAAACGGCCTACATCACCGCCCAGACCGAAAAGGTGAAGGCTCAGGCCGCCGCTCTCGGCCTGCCCGCCGTCACGGGCCAGACCACGCTCACCGGCGACAAGGCCGGCGCGACCGAGGCCTGGATGCTGTCGTCTTCGGCGCTCAACGAGGCGGCGGGCGCGATCGCTCAGGCCGTCAGGGGCGACGGGCCGTTCCTGCTGCTCGCCAAGGACCAGGTCGTGAACCTCGCCCTGGCTGATTCCCTCAAGGACCACATCGACACCTTGTCGACCGCGGCGATCTCGACCTGGAAGGCCTACTGCGACAAGACCGGCGGCCCGGCCGACCTCCACACGTTCGGGCTCGAAGCCGGCGAGAAGGCCATGGGCCTAGGCGCCGCGCCGGCCGCGATCGGCGCCGTCCTGGGCGCCTTCAAGGTCGACACCGAGATCCAGGGCGTCGCCGTCGCCGCCGAGGACGCGGCCTTCGTCAACGCCGTCGCCACGAAACTCAAGACCGATACCGTTATCGTCCCGTCCGAGATCGCCGCCCTGCCGTCGACAGGAAAGGCGCCGCCTTCGCCGGAGGCGCTGATGGGCGGCTGGAACAGGTTGGCCGCCAGCCAGCGGGCGCTCTCAGACTGCCGCACCCGTCTCGCGGGCAAGCCGGAGTCCGATCCGCTGACGGCGCAGATCGCCGAGATCGACCGCCAGCTGATGCGGATCGACACCTTCGCCAGCGATGTGACCGCCTCCAGCACCGACGCCCCCAGCCTGCTCGCCCGCGCCCGTCTGGCGGAGGCGATCCCGTCGAACGTCAAGGTGCTGCGCGTCCGCGTCGAGCACGCCGGCGGCAGCCTGATCAAACGCACCACCGTTCTGACCGCCTTCGGCTATCCCGCCATCGCCCTGACCAGCGGGCTGGTTGTCAGCTACCGGCTGACCGATCCCCGCACGGGCAAGGTCTTGAAGTCGGACCTGCTGGTCTGCCGCACCGCCCGCACGCGACTGGGCAAGGTGCAGGAGGGCAAGGTCGGCGTCGCGGGCTGCGGCCAGACGACCCTGGTCGCTCAAACGGGCGCTAAGACGGGGAGCGGCCAGCCATGAGCCTCAACAGCCTCGCCCGCCGGCACGCGGCCGGCACGAAAGCCGGCCGGATGCTCGCCGCCGCGTCGCCGCCGCTTGCCGGATCGACGCCCGCCGCGAAACGCGAGAAAGCCTTCGAGACCCTCGGGCGCTATCTGCCGGCCGAGACCATGGCCGTGTTCCCCGCCGCCATCGCGGCCATCGTGGCCATCCCCCTTTCGACAAGCCCGGCGGCGCAGCACCTGCGGGAGGTTCTGCCCTGGGCGGCCTATTGGGTTTGCGCGGCGCTGACCCCGGTGATCTACCTCCTTACCGCCCTGGCCAAACAGCGCGAGGCCGAACGGCAAGCCGGGACGACGCCGCAGCCCTTCCGTCCCCATCCCTGGCCGCCGACCGCCGCTTTCATCGCCTTCCTGGTGTGGGCGTTCTCGGTCACGAATTTCATCACCGCGGATCAGACGAAGGCTTGGGACGCGCTGATCGCCTTCGCGGCGGTGTTCGTCTCGTCGCTGCTCTCGCTGGTCGACCGGGCCCTGGGCCTGCCGTCGCCGGACTGACGCCCCCTTTCCCTTTCTCTCATATCCAGGAGAAGTCCCATGCTCTTGTCCCTCGGGCACGGCGAGCGCGTCGTGCTGGTCGACGCCGCCACGCCGGCCGACACCCAACTGCGGATCGCCGCCCAGGCGGAGTCCGACCGCAAGGCCGTCACTGGAGCCGACGCGACCGAGGCGCCGCGCGCCCGGCGCGGAGCCAGCGCCACCGGCGAAGGCGACCGGTTCGGCTATCTCTTTCCCGACGCGGAGCCCCTGCCGGTCATCGAGGCCGCCCGGCTCGACGCCCTGGCCGAAGCCATGGCCGAGGCGGCCGGCGACGTCACGCGGTCGGGCATTCCGCCGCTGATGACCTACTACGGCCAGTTCATCGACCACGACATCACGGCCAACACCGATCGCGACAACGGCAAGACCTTCACCATCGTGGGCGACTCCATCGCGCCCCTCCCCCGCGACCTGGTGGTCTCCGGGATCACCAACCTGCGCAGCGGCGCCCTCGACCTGGACAGCGTCTATGGCGACGGGCCGCTGGATCATCCGCTGGAAGCGGTGTTCCGGGACGGCCCCAGGATGCGTGTCGGCCAGGAAACCGACGTGACCGCCAAGTTCCCACAGATGGAACGCCCGCCCCTTCCCGCCGACAAGGCGTCGGACCTGCCGCGGGTGGGACCGCTGGTGGCGGCGGGGCTGCTGGACCCATCGGCGGTGCCGGCCGAACTGCGGACGCCCGGCCTCGAGCCGATCGACAGCCGCAAGGCCTTCATCGGCGACGGCCGCAACGACGAAAATCTGGTCGTCGCCCAGCTGCACACGGCGATGCTGCGGTTCCACAACGCGGTCGTCGACGTACTGCCCGCCGGTCCCGACCGCGAGCGGTTCCTCGCCGCGCGCCAGTTCGTGCGGCATGTCCATCAATGGCTGGTGTTGAACGACTATCTGCCCACGATCTGCGACCAGCAGGTTCTCCAGGCCGTCCTGGACGCGGGCGCGCCGCTCTACACCCAGTTCCGCCAGGCGCGGGCCGGCCAGGTTCCGCCCGACTCGATGCCTTTGCCGCTGGAGTTCTCGGTGGCCGCCTTCCGGTTCGGGCACTCGATGATCCGCGAAGGCTACGACTACAACCGCAACTTCGGGCAGGAGGCCAAGATCGCGCCCGACGCCAGCCTGGCCCTGCTGTTCCAGTTCACCGGTAAGTCGCCTGACCCGTTCTTCGGCGATCCGACATTGCCCAACAACTGGATCGTCGAGTGGTCGCGTTTCGTCTCGCCCGCCGATGAGCGACACGAGGCCCGGCCTATCGACACGCGCCTGTCGCCAACCTTGCTGCGGCTGCCCAACGAGACGGGAGAACCGGAGGACCTGATGAAGCACCTGGCGCGCCGCAACCTGCGTCGCGGATGGCTGCTGAACCTGCCCAGCGCCCAGTCCCTGATCGCCGCGCTGGCGGCTATGGGCCTGCCGGTCGGCCGGGTCCTCACGCAAGCGGAACTGCTCTCGGGCGCCACCGCGGAAGCCCTGATCGCCGGCGGCTTCGACGCCGCGACGCCGCTATGGTTCTACGTTCTGAAGGAGGCCGAGGTGGTGCATGGCGGCCAACGCCTGGGTCCGTTGGGCTCGCGCATCGTCGCCGAGACGCTCGCCGGCCTGGTGATCAACGATCCAGACAGCTTCTGGAGCCGGAACCCCGCATGGCGGCCGGCTGACGCTTTGCGGCCGGCGGGCGTGGCGGTCGAAAGCCTGAAGGACCTCCTGAAAGCGGCTGGCGTGGCCTGAGACGAACGGGCGCCGCCAGCCTCAATGAAGCCCACCACTCGGTGTGGCTCCACTTTCGGCTCATCCCCGGCCTCCGGGGTGTCGGCCACCCCGCCTTCGGCGCTTCAACGCCGAAGGCGGGTAGGCGCCGTTCCTTGGAAACAGGGGCCGCGTGGCGGTAGCGTCAGTCAGAAGCGGACAGACCTTCGCTGCATCCAAGACGCCTCTCTTCCCCATCACTTCGCGCAAGGATGACGGAAGCAAAAAAGAAGGCGCTGAAAGCGCCCCCTTTGATCACTCCCACTCGATCGTGCCAGGCGGCTTGCTGGTCACGTCGTAGACGACGCGGTTGACGCCGCGGACCTCGTTGATGATCCGGGTGGCCGTCTTGCCCAGGATCGGCCAGGGGAATTCGAAGAAGTCTGCGGTCATGCCATCGGTCGAGGTGACCGCGCGCAGGGCCAGGACGTTCTCGTAGGTGCGGGCGTCGCCCATGACGCCGACGGTCTTGACCGGCAGCAGCACGGCGAAGGCCTGCCAGATCTGGTCGTAGAGGCCGGCATTGCGGATCTCTTCCAGATAGATGGCGTCGGCGTCCTGCAGGACCTTGACCTTCTCGGGCGTGATCTCACCGGGGATGCGGATGGCCAGGCCCGGGCCGGGGAACGGGTGGCGGCCGACGAAGGCCGGCGCCAGGCCCAGCTCGACGCCCAGGGCGCGGACCTCGTCCTTGAAGAGTTCGCGCAGCGGTTCGACCAGCTTCAGCTTCATGTAGTCCGGCAGGCCGCCGACATTGTGGTGGCTCTTGATCACTGCCGAGGGGCCGCCGCGGGCCGAGACGCTCTCGACCACGTCCGGATAGAGCGTGCCTTGGGCCAGGAACTCGGCCCCGTCGATCTTGGCGGCTTCCTTGTCGAAGACGTCGATGAACAGGCGGCCAATGGTCTTGCGCTTGGTCTCCGGGTCGCTGACGCCGGCCAGCTCGCCCAGGAACAGGTCGCCGGCGTCCACGTGGACCAGCGGGATGTTGTAGTGGTCACGGAACAGGGTGACGACCTGGTCGGCCTCGTTCTTGCGCAGCAGGCCGGTGTCGACGAACACGCAGGTCAGTTGGTCGCCGATCGCCTCGTGGATCAGGACGGCGGCCACCGAGCTGTCGACGCCGCCCGACAGACCGCAGATCACCTTGCCGGTCCCGACCTGGTCGCGGATCTTCTGGACCATCTCCTGGCGGAAGGCCGCCATGGTCCAGTCGCCCTTGAGACCGGCCAGCTTCAGGAAGTTCTTGTAGATCTTGCTGCCGTTGACGGTGTGGACCACCTCGGGGTGGAACTGGACGGCGTAGATTTTCTTCTCGTCGTTGGCGATGGCGGCGAACGGCGCGCCGGTCGAGGTGGCGATGACCTCGAAACCTTCGGGGATGGCGGTGACGCGGTCGCCGTGGCTCATCCAGACGGTTTCCAGCTCGCCGACGCCGGCCAAGCCCTGGAACAGCGGGCTCTGCTTGCCGATCGTCAGCTCGGCGCGGCCGAACTCGCCGGCGTGGCCGCCCTCGACCTTGCCGCCCAGCACGTCGCACAGCAGCTGCTGGCCGTAGCAGATGGCCAGCAGGGGCAGACCCAGGTCGAACAGCTTGCGCCCGATACGGGGGCTGTCGTCCTCCAGCACGCTGGCCGGACCGCCCGACAGGATGATGGCGGTCGGCTTGTACGCGTCGACCAGATCCTCGGCCTTGTCGAACGGATGGATCTCGCAATAGACGCCGGCCTCGCGCACCCGTCGCGCGATCAGCTGGGTCACTTGGCTGCCGAAATCGACGATCAGGACGCGCTGGTGGTGGGGTTCGGTGGTCATCGGCAAATCTCCAGCGGTCAGGCGTTCAAGGTCAGGGCGTGTACGAGGATCGCTCGAGCACGGCGGCGAAGAAGCCGTCGGTCCCGGCGCGGTAAGGGGTCAGGCGCAGATAGCCTTCGGGCGTGACGTGCGTGACGCCCGGCAGGGCGATCGGCTTCACGGTGAATTCGGGGTGACGTTCGAGGAAGCCGGCCACGCGGTCCTCGTTCTCGTCGGTCAAGAGCGAGCAGGTGACATAGACCATGCGGCCGCCGGCCTTCACGAAGGTCGAGGCGTCCTCCAGGACCGAGTCCTGCTCGATCTGCCGCTTGGCCAACTGGTCGGGCGACAGGCGCCACTTGGCGTCCGGGTGGCGGCGCCAGGTGCCCGCGCCCGTGCAGGGGGCGTCCACGAAGACGACGTCGATCTTGCCTTCCAGGCCCTTCAGGGGCGTGGCCTCGATCGGTGAGCGGATCTGCAGGTTGCGGACCCCTGCCCTCTGGCTGCGCCGGATGGTGTCGGCCAGGCGGCGGGCGTCGCTGTCGTGGGCGAAGATCTGGCCGGTGTTGCCCATGGCGGCGGCCAGGGCCAACGTCTTGCCGCCCCCGCCGGCGCAGAAGTCCAGCACCTGCTTGCCCTTCACGTCACCCGCCACGGCGGCGGCGATCTGTGAGCCCAGGTCCTGGACCTCGAACCAGCCCTTGGAGAAGGCCGGCACGGCCTCGACGGACGGCGTGCGCTCGGCGGCGGCCGGGGCCGGGATGCGGAAGGCGTTGGGCAGGATCCCGGCCGGCGCGGCGTGGATCGGCGCCAGGGCCTTGGCGGCGCGCTCGGCGTCGGTCTTCAGGGTGTTGACCCGCAGGTCGACCGGCGCGCGTTCGGACAGCGCCCGCATCTCGACGGCCTGGTCGGCGCCGAAAGCGCGGGCCAGACGCGCCTCCAGCCAATCGGGATAGTCGCCCGCCACCGGCGCCGGGGCGCCGTCCAGCGAGACGGGATTGGAGAGACGTTCGCGCTCGGCGTCGGTCAGGGCGCCGAAGCCGTGCTCCTCGGCGGCGGCTTCGCCGATGCGATCGGGCGTCCAGGCCCAGACGAAGCCCAGCACGCCCAGCGTGACGCCGCGCGGACTAGCGTCGCCCATCATCCAGCCCAGCGAGCGCTTGCGACGCAGAGCATCCAGCACCAGGCCCGAGACGAAGGCGCGGTCCTTCGAACCAGCGTAGCGCGCGGCGTCGCCCCAGCGCTTCAGCGCCATCTTGACCGGAAAATGCCGCGTCTCGATCTCGGTCAGAACCTCGATCGCCGCTGAAACCCGTCCTCCGTCGCGCATCAGACCACCAGGGCCAGGAGCAGCATCAGGATCCCGACCATCGACGCCAGCCAGACCAGGCTGCGCGCGTAGGGCACGCCGAGCGCATAGAGGGGGACGTAGACGGCGCGGGCCACGACATAGAGCGCCGCGCCGTAGGCGGTCAGCGCGCCGAGGCGGCCGCCGAGGTAGTCGACCGCCACCAGGGCCACGAAGAACGGAAACGTCTCGCGGAAGTTGGCGAAGGCGCGCTCGAGCCGCCCCGCGACGCCGGTCAGCGCGACCGGCTCGTCGCGGGGGCCCGCATTCCACTTCAAGCCGCGCTGAGGCTGGGCGGCCGCGGCCGCCCATAGCAGGTGGACGATCCCGATGATCACCGCCACCGCCACCATCTGCAGCTCGAAGGCCATCCGCATCGGCTAGACCGCGCTCGGATAGTTGGGGGCTTCGCGCGTGATCATCACGTCGTGGACGTGGCTCTCCCGCAGGCCCGCGCCCGTGATGCGCACGAACTTGGCGCGCTTCTGCAGCTCCGGGATGGTCGGCGCGCCGACATAGCCCATCGCCGCGCGCAGGCCGCCGACCAACTGGTGCAGCACCGGCGAGATCGGTCCCTTGAACGGGGTCTGGCCCTCGATGCCTTCCGGCACCAGCTTGAAGCTGTCCGTGACTTCCTTCTGGAAGTAGCGGTCGGCCGAGCCGCGGGCCATGGCGCCCACCGAGCCCATGCCGCGATAGCTCTTGTACGAACGGCCCTGGTACAGGAACACCTCGCCCGGCGCCTCCTCGGTGCCGGCGAACATCGAACCCATCATGGCGGTCGAGGCCCCGGCCGCGATGGCCTTGGCCAGGTCGCCCGAGTACTTGATGCCGCCGTCGGCGATGATCGGGGTGCCACTCTCGCGACCGGCGCGCACGGCTTCCATGATCGCGGTCAACTGCGGCACGCCCACGCCCGCGACGATGCGGGTGGTGCAGATCGAGCCGGGACCGATGCCCACCTTCACCGCGTCGGCGCCGGCGTCGATCAGGGCGCGGGCGGCGTCGTAGGTGGCGATGTTGCCGGCCACGATCTGGACGCGGTTGGCTTCGCGCTTCAGACGGCTGACGGCCTGGGCGACCTGGCTGGAGTGGCCGTGAGCGGTGTCGATGACGACGACGTCGACGCCGGCGTCCACCAGGCCCATCGAGCGCTCGAAACCGGCGTCGCCGACGGTCGAGGCCGCGCCGACCAGCAGACGACCCTTGTCGTCCTTGGCGGCCAGCGGGTGGGCCTGGGCCTTCTCGATGTCCTTCACCGTGATCAGGCCGACGGCGCGATAGGCCTCGTCGACGACAATCAGGCGTTCGATCTTGTGCTTGCGCAGCAGCTCACGCGCCTCGCGGTGGTCGATGCCCTCCGAGACGGTGATGAGGTTGTCACGGGTCATCAGCGCCGAGGCTGGAACCTTGTCGTCGCCCTCAAAGCGCATGTCGCGGTTTGTCAGGATGCCGACCAGCTTGCCCGAGCCGCGCTCGACCACCGGGAAGCCCGAAATCTTGCGGCGGGCTTTGATCTCGCGGATCTCGGCCAGCGTGGTGTCGGGGTGGATGGTCAGCGGATTGATGACCATGCCGCTTTCGTAACGCTTGACCTCGCGGACCTGGTCGGCCTGCTCCTCGTTGGTGAGGTTGCGGTGCAGGATGCCCAGGCCGCCAGCCTGCGCCATGGCGATGGCGAGCCGGCTTTCGGTCACCGTGTCCATGGCGGCGGACACGAGTGGTATGTTCAGACTGATTTCACGCGTGAACCGGGTCTCGGTCGTCACCTGAGTGGGCATGACGTCGGACGGGCCGGGTTCGAGCAAAACGTCGTCGAAGGTGAGCCCTTCGCGAATCTCCATCGGAGTCTCCATTTTGCGGCGCGGATATAGCCGCGAGGCCGCCGGTTGTCGACCCGCCGCGAAGGCGAAATGGGGATCAATTTTCCGCCGCCAAGCAAAACCTCGCGCCGGACGAGCCCCTCGGGACCCTTCGATCGCCGGCGACAGGTCGCCTGGAGTCAGGTTTCGATCGTCGGCAGTCCCAATCGCCCCAGCTTCGAGACGACAGCCACGCCGTCGCCGGCGTGGATCACCTCGTCCGGCTTGGGCCCGTCGATGACCCGGCCATCGCCTCGGTCGAGACGAACGACCAGCAGGCCGCCGCCTCGGCGCTCGAACTCGCCGACCGTCACGCGTCGCGCCGCGAAGGACGCCGGGGCCGTCACCACGCTGAGATCCAGGCCCAGGGCCGCCAGATCCTCCTCGCGCGCGGCGGCGTCGGGCTGGCCCTCCCGCAGGTAGCTGGCCAGCTTGGGGTAGAGAATGATCTCGGCGATCCGCTCGGCCCCGATGTGGGCCGGCATGACGACCTTGTCCGCACCCGCCTGGATCAGCTTGCGCTCGGTGCTGGGCCGCTCGCCCCGCGCGATGATCTCCAGCTTGGGGTTCAGGCTGCGGGCGGACAGGGTGATGTAGACGTTGGCCGCGTCGTCGGGCAGCACGGTCGCCACGACCTTGGCCCGCTCCACATGCATGGCCCGCAGCACGTCCTCGTCGGTGGCGTCGGCGTGACGGCAGAGGAAGCCGAGCGACCTCGCCTCCTGACAGCGCTCCTCGTCACGCTCGACGACCACGAAGGTCTCGCCGGCGGCGCTCAGTTCGCTGGCCAGCATCAGCCCGATGCGACCGAAGCCGCAGATGACGATGTGGCCGTCCAGCTTGTCGATGTCGCGTTCCACGCGCTTTCCAAAGAAATGTTCGAGTTGGGATTGGGTCAGGGCCTGAACCAGGGCGCCGGTGACGATGATGACTCCGGTGCACCCGAACACCATCGTGGCCATGGTGACGCCGTGCAAGTAGTCGGTGTCGATCGGCCTGACCTCGCCGTAACCCACCGTGAAGATGGTCAGGGTCACCATGTAGAGGGCGTCGTCGAACGACCAGCCCGCATGCATGTAGGCCAGGATCGCGCACGCGGCGACGACCAGGACGAAGGTCACCGCCAGGCCCAGGTTGCGGAAGGGCCGCGCGATCAGCTTCTCGATCACGCCGCTTTGGCCGCTCACTGCCCCTTGAACCCCGTCGCGACCAGGAACACCTCGGAGCTGTCCTGGCGGCTGGCCTTGGGCTTGAAGTGCTGGACCCGTTCGAAGTGGCGCTTCAGCCGACCGATGATCTCGGCAGTCTCGCCGCCCTGGAAGGCCTTGGCGACGAAAGCCCCGCCGGGCTTCAGGACGTCGATGGCGAACTCGGCCGCGATCTCGATCAGGCCGACGATGCGCAGGTGGTCGGTCTCGCGGTGACCGACGGTGTTGGGAGCCATGTCCGACATGACCAGGTCCGGCTTCCCGCCCAGAAGCTCCAGCAGCTTCTCCGGCGCGTCGTCGGCGGTGAAGTCCATCTCCAGCAGGTGCGCCGGCGCCACGGGATCGACCGGCAGGAGGTCGATGCCCACGAGGTCGGTCACGCCACGCTCCACGGCGATCTGCAGCCAGCCGCCCGGCGCGCAGCCCAGGTCGATGACCTTCGCGCCCTTCTTGAAGAACCGGAACTTGTCGTCGATCTCGCTGATCTTGAAGGCCGCGCGGCTGCGATAGCCCAGGGCGCGGGCCTTGGCCGAGAACGGGTCGTTGATCTGCCGCTCCAGCCAGGCCTGCTGGCTGGGCGTGCGGCCATAGGCGGTCTTCAGGCGCGCGGGCTTGCCGCGACCGCCCTCGTTGCCCCCGGCCGGCGGCTTGACCATGCGCTTGCGGGGAGGTTGTTCGTCGCTCATGCGGCTTCAGACTTCTTCGGGGCGCCGCCGCGACGACGCCGGCGCGGGCGTCGCTGCTGATCGGACATCAGGGACATCAGGAGGCCTTCTCTAAGCCCTCGGTCGGCGACACGCACGCGCGAACACGGCCAGAGCTCCTGAACGGCCTGGAGAATCGCCGCGCCCGCCAGCACCAGGTCGGCCCGATCCGCGCCGATGCAGGGCTCTTGGGCGCGCTCGGCGGCGGTCAGGCGCTGAAGGCGTTCGGCCGCCGCGTCGCAGTCGGTCCGGTTCATCCAGAGGCCGTCGACGACGTTGCGGTCGTAGCGCGGCAGGCCCAGGTGCAGGCCCGCCAGGCTGGTGATGGCGCCCGAAGTGCCGACCAGATGCGCCCTGCCCTGGGCGAAGATCTCCCGCATCGGTTCGGCGTGGGGGAAGGCCTCGATCCGCGCCTTGACGTCGTCGACCATGGCCCGGAACCAGCCCTCGGCGGCGCGCTCGCCCTCGGGAAAGCGCTCGGCCAGGGTGACCACGCCCACGGGGATCGACAGCCAGGCCTTGATCGGCAGCTTCCAGGCGGCGAACTGGCGCGGCTTGGCGTCGAGGCCGCCGCCCTTCAGGTCAACCCACGACAGTTCGGTCGAGCCGCCGCCGACATCGACCACCAGGGCCGCGTCCTGCTGGCGATCGAACAGGCTCATGCAGCCGGCGACCGACAACTGAGCCTCCTCGCGCGGGCTGATGATCTGCAGCTTGAGCCCCGTCTCCTCGTGCACCCGGCGCACGAAGTCGGGACCGTTCGTCGCGCCCCGGCAAGCCTGGGTCGCGACGGCCTTGACCCTGATGGCCTTGCGGCGACGGATCTTCTCGGCGCAGACCTTCAGCGCCGCCAGCGAGCGGGCCATGGCCTCCTCGGACAGCTGGCCGCTCTGCGACAGCCCCTCGCCCAGGCGCACGATGCGGGAATAGGCCTCGACGACGCGGAATCCGCGCGGCGTGGGCGTGGCCACCAACAGGCGGCAATTGTTGGTCCCCAGGTCGAGGGCCGCGTAGCACGCGGCGGACTCGTCCTGAGACCGCCGGCGCCGCCCTTGCGGGGCGCCGGGCGCGCGCGGCGCCTCCGACATGGTCTCTACCTGTCTCGCAGACGCCGCGAACGCGCGACGTCCCACTTCGAGTCGACCATAGAGCCTGCGCGTATCGGAGGGAAGCTCGCCCCCGGAAGCGCTGCCTTGTCTTCCGCGTTCTGAGGACTACGTTCAGGTTTCAGTCAGGTGCGACTGATATCCTTAACGCCATGAACTCGAGACTCGCCAAATTCGCGATCGGCCAGGTCGTCCGGCACCGCATCTTCCCCTTCCGGGGCGTGGTGTTCGACGTCGACCCGGTGTTCGCCAATACCGAGGAGTGGTGGCAGTCCATCCCCGAGGACATCCGGCCGACCAAGGATCAGCCGTTCTACCACCTGCTGGCCGAGAACGACGACAACAGCTACGTCGCCTACGTGTCCGAGCAGAACCTGCTGCCCGACGACAGCGGTGAGCCCGTCGGCCACCCGCAGACCTCGGTGATCTTCGAGTCGTTCGACCACGGCCAGTACAAGCTTCGCCCCCGGATCTCGCACTAACTCGCAAAGTCCATCCGCCGACCCGCCCTTTTTGCGCAAACTGCGAACAGCTTTTGCGAAAATCGGGGCGTAGCGTCATCGCATGAGCGGAGATGGCTTTAGCAACGGGCCGCCCCCAGGCGCCCGCCCCGACTGGACGATCGATCAGGGCTGGGAGACCTATTCCCAGGCCGAGCATGACGTCTGGATCACCCTGTACGAGCGCCAGACCGACATGCTGCACGGCCGCGCCTGCGACGCGTTTCTGCGCGGTCTGGACGCGCTGGACCTGCACCGCACCGGCATCCCCGATTTCGCCCGCATCAACGAGGAGCTCCAGCGCCTGACCGGCTGGACCGTGGTGGCTGTGCCGGGCTTGGTGCCGGACGACGTCTTCTTCGACCACCTGGCCAATCGCCGCTTCCCGGCTGGCCAGTTCATCCGCAAGCCGCACGAGTTGGACTACCTGCAGGAACCGGACATCTTCCACGATGTCTTCGGCCACGTGCCCATGCTGACCGACCCCACCTTCGCCAACTACATGCAAGCCTATGGCCAGGGCGGCCAGCGGGCGCTTGGCTTGGGACGGCTGGCCAACCTGGCGCGGCTCTACTGGTACACGGTGGAGTTCGGCCTGATGAACACGCCGGCGGGCTTGCGCATCTACGGAGCCGGCATCGTCTCGTCGCGCACGGAATCGATCTTCGCTTTGGACGATCCCTCGCCAAACCGCATCGGCTTCGATCTGGAGCGCGTGATGCGCACCCTCTATCGGATCGACGACTTCCAGCAGGTCTATTTCGTGATCGACTCGATCCAGACCCTGCAGGAGGTGACGCTGCGCGACTTCGCCGCCCTCTATGAGCGCCTGGCCGGCGCCAGCGACATCGGCGTCGCCGAGATCCTTCCCGGCGACGCCGTCATCAGCCGCGGCACCCAGGCCTATGCGAAGGCCGGCGGGCGCTTGGCCGCGGCCTCAGCGGGCTGACCCTTCAGGCCGAACAGGATCCTCACGCCGGGAATGCGCCGCACGATCTCGTAGGTGGCGAAACAGCCGGCGAAGGTCGCCGCGACCAGGATCGCGCCCTCCAGGCCCTGCGGCAGGCCCAGCTTGGCCAAGTGATGGGCCATGACCACGATCAGGGTCTGGTGGACCAGGTAGAACGGAAAGACGCCCAGGGTCAGGTAGCGCAGGACCGGACCGCCCTTGGTCAGGTGCTTGGCGCCAAAGCCCAGGATGGCGACGATGGCGCACCAGGTGTCTGTCGCGAAGACGAAGCGCATGACGAGCTTCAGCTGCGGCGTCGGGATCGGCGCGTCGTGGCGATAGGTCCAGACATAGACGCTCCATGCCGCCCAGGCGGCGACGGCCAGGGCCAAGGCCGGCCAGCGCGCCGCGATCAGGCGGTCACGCAGGACCTCGGACTTGGCCAGGCCGAAGCCCAGCAGGAAGGCGCTGAACGACACGGCGTGGACATAATGGTCGCCGACCAGGGCGTGGGTCTCGCCATACTTGGCGTAGAGGGTGGCGCGCAGCATGCCCAGGAACAGGACCGGCCAGGCCAGCAGGCCGACGCCGCTCAGCAGCCGTTCGGCGGCGGCCTGGATGTGCTGGCCGGCCTTCTTCCAGACCAGCAGCATCAGCGCCAGGACCAGGGTGTAGAACAGCAGGTAGGCCACGAACCACATGTGGTTCCAGGTCGGGGTGACCAGGCACTCGCCGTCCATCCCGCACCAGTGGCCCGAGGCCGTGACGTAGCGAACCCAGAAGTTGTCGACCGACAGGCCGCTGCTTGGATGCGCGGTGATGTATTCGACCACCTGGTAGTAGGACTGGGGCGGCACGATCACGACCATCGCGAACAGCAGCGGCGGCAGCAGCCGGGCGACACGCGCGCCCGTCAGCTTTCCGACCGTGGTCTTGTCGGCCATGAACCGCGTCGCCGCGCCCGAGACCAGGAAGAGCAAGGTGAGCCGCCAGGGATTGGTCATCAGCATGAAGGGCATCAGCCCCTCGACGACGTGCGGCGTCTTCACGTGGAATTCCCACGGCACGTAGAACATGCCCGTATGGTAGAGGATCAGCAGGAAGAACGCGCCGATCCGAATCCAGTCGAGGTCGTAGCGCCGGTCGAGGGGTAAGGCGGTCGTGGTCATGAAGGGGCGTCCGGCTTGAAAGGCGATGCCAAGGACGTGCCCCGCGACGCCGCCGGCGGCCAAGCGGCCGGGGATCAGCGGTCGCTGGCCGGGACGACCGGAAAAGCATCAGGGACCAGCGGCGCTCTTTTCGGGATGACCGGCGAAGAGCGCCTATGGCTCGGTCGCGCCTGGATTCTCGGCGCCTGCCTTATCGCCGCGATCTCGGTGGTCAATGTGCTGACCATCCAGCACGACGCGCCCCGGCTGGGCGTGATCCGCCCGGCGATCTGGGAGAGCAGCAGCGCGCTGATCACCCTGTTCATCTTCGCCATTCCCGCCGCCATGGCGTTCTGGATGGCCCGGAACCGGCCACGTTGGTGGGTCGCTGTTCCGGCGCACCTGGTCGCGGTTTTCGTCTATTCGGTGCTGCACGTCTCGGGCTTCGTAGCCCTGCGCAAGTTCGGCCACGCCGCCCTCCTGCACGAGGGCTACGATTTCGGGCCGCTGTCGACCGAGTTCCCGTACGAGTTCCGCAAGGACATGATGTCGTACGGCCTGGCCACGATCATCTACTGGTTGGCCCTGCGCCGCAGCGCCCAGAAGCCGGCCGAGACACCGGCCCCACCCGCCACCTTCGACATCCAGGACGGCGCGCGGCTCATCCGGGTTCCCATCGGCGAGATCCTGGCCGTGCGCTCGGCCGGCAACTATGTCGAGTTCGTGCTGTCGGACGCGCGGCGGCCGCTGATGCGCTCGTCGCTGAGCGCTGTGAAGGACTGTTTGGCCATTCACGGCTTCGTACGCACCCACAAGTCCTGGCTGGTCAACCGGAACCGCGTCACGGGTCTGAAGCCCGAAGGCTCGGGCGACTACGCCATCGAGCTTGGCGAAGTCGAGGTCCCGCTGTCGCGGCGTTTTCCGCAGGCCCTCGCCACCCTGCGCGGCTAGAGCAGCATCCCCATCAGGATGTCGTCCTCGAACCGGCCGTCGGGCAGCCGCCCCCGCGCGACCTGCCGGCCTTCGTGCTGGAAACCGAGCCGCTCATAGAGCCGCACGGCGCCGGGATTGCCCGCCCCGGCCGCCAGCTCAATGCGCAGGATCGCCGGCTCCTGGGCTCGCGCCCAGCCGATCAGGGCCTCGAACAGCTTGGAGCCGATCCCCTGCCCTTGTCGGTCGGGATGCACCGCCACGGTCAACCCACCCAGCACGTGGGCGAACAGCGCCACGGTCTCGCGCTTGGCGTGGATCTCGCCGACGACGGTCGCGTCGGCTTCGACCGCGACCAGGCAGATGTCGCAGGCCAAGGCATAGTCGCCATAGTCGGGCGTCACCTCTTCCGGCGTGCGGGCCAGGGCGCCGGGCGTGACGGCGGCGGCCTTGTGCAAGGCGACGATGCCACTGCGGTCGGCCGGCGTGGCGGGTCGGACCGTGTAGCTCACGCGTCCCTCTGGAACGGATAGAAATCGCCGCCCAGGTCCAGGATCTGGCTCAGTTCGTCCAGCGCCTCGCGGCTTTCGGTCAGCAGCAGCGGGTCGGCGAGGTCCGCCGGCGCCAGACTGTCGCGATAGCGGCGCGTGACCCAGTCGGCCAGCGTCGTGTGCAGGCCCGGCGTGAAGCGCTGGGCCGGATTGGCCGCGTCCAGTTCGGCCTCGGTCAGCACCACCCGCAGGCGCAGACAGGCCGGCCCGCCGCCGTTTCTCATGCTCTGGCGGACGTCGACATACTCCACCCGGCCGATCGGGCCATTGGACGAGGCCAGGCTCTCGGCCACGGCGAAGGCGCGCGGATTGTCCCGCGTCTCGGCCGGAGCCAGCAGCACCAGGCGATCCTCGCCGGGCGCGACCAGCAGCTGCGAATTGAACAGGTAGCTGGCCACCAGATCGGCCATCGGCAGGTCGGCTTCGGAGACCTCGACAAAGGCCGGCTCGAACAGATCCCCAGCCGCGGCGCGCACCTGGCGCTCCATGCCGGCGCGATCCTCGAAAGCGCGCTCGTGGAAGAACAGGCACTCGCGCGTGCCGACACAGACGACGTCGTTGTGGAAGGCCCCGCCCTCGATCGCCGCCTTGCCCTGTTGCGGAAAGACCGCGCGCGCCACGCCGTGGCGGCGCTGTATCGCCTCGAAGGCCTCGCGGGTCTGGCGGGCCGGAAACTTGCCGTCCCAGCGCTCCCAGGCCTCACGCCCCCAGACGAACAGGTTGACGCCCGGCGCGCCGTGTTCGGCGCAGAGACGGACGTGGTTGGCCGCGCCCTCGTCGGCGAAGTGTGGCTGGGCCGGCAGTGGATCATGGACGGCGAAGCGGCGCTCGTCCGGAAACAGGCGGCGCAGCGAACGGGTGGTCTGCGGTCCTTCCAGGCTGCGATGCAGGTTGGTCAGCAGGTTGGCCGGCGTGAAGTGGACGCGGCCATCGGCCGTGTCTGCGCTGGGCGTCACCGTGGCGGCGTTGGCGGCCCACATGGGCGAAGCCGAGCAAGCGGCGGCGGCCAGGGCCGGCGCATCCTTCCAGGCCGCCGCGATCACCGCCTCGTCCGGACCCGAAAAGCCCAGAGACTTCAAGAGATTTACATCCGGACGCTCATGCGGCGGCAGCACGAATTGCGGCAGGCCCAGGTCCGACAACCGGCGCATCTTGGACAGCCCTTCCAGCGCCGCGCCGCGCGGGTTGGAGACCTCGCCGGCGTTCCTGGTGCTGGCCAGGTTGCCGGGCGAGAGGCCGACATAGCTGTGGGTTGGCCCGACCAGGCCGTCGCAATTGGCTTCATAGGCCGAGCTCATGCCCGCAGCCCCTTGATGTCCTTGGACGTATCCAGCACCGCCTCGGCCTCGAAGCTGGCCACCGGATAGGCGCAGTAGTCGGCGGCGTAGTAGGCGCTGGGCCGATGATTGCCCGAGGCCCCCAGACCGCCGAACGGCATCGAGCCGGCGGCGCCCGTGGTGGGTCGGTTCCAGTTGACGACGCCCGCGCGGATGCGATTCAGAAACTGCTCCCAACGCTGTGATTCATTGGAAATAAGGCCCGCAGAAAGGCCATAGCGCGTGGCGTTGGCGGCCTTCAGGGCGTCGTCGAAGTTCGCCACGCGGCGTACCTGCAGCCACGGGGCGAACAGTTCCTCGTCGGGCGTATCGACGCCAGTGACGTCCACGAGCCCGGGGGTCACGAACGCCTCGCTCAATCCCTCGATCGAACCCAGCGACCGGATCCGATCGCCGCCCATGGTGTCGGCCGTCGCGCGAGCGGCCCTGGCGGCGCGGGCCGAGATCAGCGGGCCCATGAAGGCCTCGCCCTCGCCGTTCCAGGCGCCGATCGACAAGCGTTCGGCGAGGCCCGCCGTCGCCGCGATCACCGCCTTGCCGAAGGCGTCGTCCGGCACGATCAGCCGCCGCGCGCACGAGCAGCGCTGGCCGGTGGTGATGAAGGCTGACTGCACGACCAGCGCCGCGACGGCCTCCGCGTCGTCGGCGTCCCAGACCACCAGCGGGTTGTTGCCGCCCAGCTCCAGGGCCAGGATCACGTCGGGCCGGTCGGCGAAGTGCCGGCGGAAGAAGGTTCCCGCCGCGGCCGAGCCGGTGAACAGCAGGCCGTCGATCTGCTGGTTGATCAGGGCCTGGCCGGTCTCGCGACCGCCCTGGACCAGATTGGCGACGCCCGCGGGAACGCCGGCCGCTTCCAGGGCCTCGACCATCAGCTGACCGGCCAGGGGCGTCTCTTCCGAGGGCTTGAAAACGACCGTGTCGCCCGCCAGCAGCGCCGGCACGATGTGGCCATTGGGCAGGTGGCCGGGGAAGTTGAACGGCCCGAGCACCGCCATGACGCCATGGGCGCGGTGGCGCAGCACGGCGCGGCCGAACGGCATGGCGGTCTCGGTGACGCCGGTCCGCTCGTCGTAGGCCTTGATCGACAGATCGACCTTGCCCGCCATCGAGGCGAGCTCAGCCTTGGTCTCCCACAGCGCCTTGCCGGTCTCGCGGCTCAAGGCTTCAGCGAAGGCGGCGGTGCGTTCGACCAGGATCTCCTTGTAGCGGCGCAGGACCGCGATCCGCGCCTCGCGCGGCCGGTCGGCCCAATCGGGAAAGGCCCGGTGGCCCGCGGCCACGGCTTCGGCGACGTCGGCCTCGCCAGCCGTCGCCTCACGCCAGACGACCTGGCCTGTCGCGGGATCAGTCGAGACCAGTTCCGGGCCCTGCCCCGAACGCCACTTGCCGTCGATATAGAGCCCGCTCATGCCTTCACCCGCACCATCTCGCCTTCGCCCACGCCCAGGGCCTGCGCCGCCTCTCGCGCCAGGATCGCGGTCTCGCCATCGATCAGCACCGGCGCCCGCACGGCCCGGAAACGGGCGACGGCGCCCGTGGAGACCAGGGCCTCCTCGCCAAAAGCGTCCTCGCCGATCCTCACCCGCAGGCTTCGCGCATCGCGCACGGTCTTGATGTCGTCGCGACGCGCCGCGACGGTGGGTCCCGCGTCGAAGATGTCGATCAGGCCCTCGTACCGGAAGCCCTCGGCCTCCAGCATGGCCCGCGCCGCCTCGCCTTCGCGATGGACGCGACCCAGCACCTGGCTGGCCTCCTGGGGCAACAGCTCGGCATAGATCGGGTGGCGTGGCGCCAGGTCCAGGATGAACTGGCCGTCGGTCGAGGCGCTCATCATGTCGGCCTCGTCGAACTCCAGGCGGAAGAACTTGCTGGCCACATGGTCCCAGAACGGACAGCCGCCGTCCTCGTCGAACCAGCCCCGCAGCTCGGCCAGCACCATCTCGGCGAAACGCTGGGGCTCCAGGCCGATCAGCATGTAGCGCGACTGGGCCAGCAGACGCCCCGCCCCGCCCTTGCGCCGCTCCGGCCGCAGGAACAGCGAACCGACCTCCGACCACCCTGCGCACTCGTTGACCAGCACCAGGGCTCGGTGGTCGAAGCGCTTTTCCAGGGTCGGCGACGATTGGGCCAGGGTGACCACCCGAAACGAGAAGTGCGGTCGTTTGAGACCCACGCCGGCCTTGACCCCGGCGACGCCGATCACGTCGCTGGTCTCCAGGTCCTCCAACATCAGGGTGTACCAAGCCTCGGGTGGCGCGACGCCGGCCTGGAAGCTGGCTTCCGACAGGGCCAAGCGCGCCCGCAGAGTGGGCTCGTCCTCGGGCAGGCTGGTAAAGCCGCGCCCGGACAACATGGCAAGCTCCATCAAGGCGTCGAAGTCAGCGGAACCGGCGGGACGGACGACGAGCATTCAGTGGGTCTCCATAGCCGCGCGGATCGCTCTGGCGTCGATCTCGCCGCTGGCCAGTTTCATCAGGATCAGGGCCGAGAGCTGGGCGCGCTCGACGAAACTTTCGGGAAAGGCGTGCTCGGCCTCGCTGTGGATGTCACCGCCGCGCACGCCCAGGGTATCGACATTGGGCAGGCCCGAGGCGAACAGGTTGTTGCCCTCGCAGACCCCGCCGGACGGCTTCCAGGCGATGTCCTGGCCCAGCAACGCCCCAACATCCTTCACCGCGCCGAACAACCGCTGCTGGGCGGCGTTGAAGGGCTTGGCTCCTCGGGTGATCAGGCCGTGCAGGTGGGCGTGAAGGTCGTCACCGATCTCGCCGACGATCCGGGCGACCTCGCCCTCGAACCAGGCGGCGGCCTCGGCTTCGGGGAAGCGGACGTTGAAACGGACCACAGCAACGTCCGGCACCATGTTCAGAGGCGCGCCGCCATCGATCCGGGCGACATTGATGGTGACGCCGTCGCGCCGGCCGTTCAGCCCATGCAGCTTTTCGGCCACCCGCGCCGCGCCGATCACCGCGTTGCGGCCAGCGGCGAAGTCGCGACCGGCGTGGGCCGCGCGGCCGTGGATGACGATGTGGAAATTGCCGGAGCCTTTGCGCGCCGAGGCCAGGGCCCCGTCGGCCAGGGCCGGCTCGTAGGTCAGGCCCACATGTCCCCGCCGCGCGAAGTCGGAAAGAACCGGACCGGAGGCGATCGAGCCGATCTCTTCGTCGGGCGACAGCAGGACGCGGTAGCCGACATTGGCGGCTTCGGGGCAGCGCTCGAACGCCTCCAGCGCCGCCAGCATGACCGAGATGCCGCCTTTCATGTCGGCGATGCCCGGACCATGCAACGCGCCGTCGGGACGGGTGCGGACGATCTTGAACGGGCTCGTCTCGGGATAGACCGTGTCGTAGTGACCGGTCAGCACGACCTGGACCGGGGCCTCGGGCCGCACGACCACGGCCAGGGACGGCGGATGCTGGAATTCGGTCTCACGGCCGTCGGCGGCGACCTCCCGCGAGGGCGACAGCGGCACGTCGATCGGCGCGGCCGGCAGACGCGCGGCTGCGTCGAGCAGGATTTGCCTCTGGCGCTCCAGGCCCGCCAAATGGCGGCTGCCGGAGTTTATCGCGCACCAGTCCACGGCGCGGTCGACGATCTGGCCGCCGTCGCGCGCGATGTGATCCAGAACCGCGCGATCTTCTGAATTGAGACGCATGACAAGCCGGTCCTCCCTCAGTCACAATAACCAAGGGCCGCGGGCAATTCGTGCTCACCTCGACCGAGGTAACCGATGTCCCGCGCAACAGCCTTGCTGTCTTAGTAGTCTTTTCTCCAGCGGACGGAAAGCTTGGCGTCGTTCTGGCCGCCGATCCGGGAGACCAGCGACAGAGTCCGGCGAATCCGCCACTCGACCTGGGCGGCGGGTCCCTCACGGCCGCCGCCGATGATCTCCAGATAGACGTCGTCGGTCACGTACTTGCCGCCCGACACCGTCATGCCCGTGGCGCTCTCGGCGAAGGCTAGGCGATCCAGGCGCGCGAAGCTCCGCAGGTTGCCGATCACGTCGAAGCCGCCGCCGCCGGCCAGGGACGCCAGCGCGGAAGCCAGCTGGGCGGCCTCGATCGGCGATAGCTGCGCCGCCGACGAGCCGAAGAGCACCTGGCTCAGCACTTCGTCGCTGGGCAGTTCGGGCTTGGAGGTCAGGGTGATCTCGGGCTTGGCCGCCGTGCCTTGGATCTTGACCACCGCCGTCAGCGAGGAGTCCTCGCGAGTGGCCGACAGGTCCAGGCGGATGCGGTCCAGCTGACTGGACAGATAGACCGTGCCGTCGTCGTCGAACTCGAACCGCTTGCCGGCGAAGTCATACTCGCCGCGCACCACGCGGGCCACGCCGCTCAGGGCCGGCGCCAGCGAGGTGCCGCCGACATGGGCGTTGAGCGACAGCTCGACGTCCAGTCCGCGACCGCGCACGAACACCCGGCGCGGAGCCTTCAGGTCCAGGTCCAGGATCATGCCGCCGGTGGTCGCGCGGCGCTGAAGGCCCTGGTCCAGATCCTGCGGGCGGTTGCGCTCGATCACGTCCATCGCCACGACGCCGGCGGGCGTCTTGCTCTGGGCCGAGACATCGGCGCGGTCGATGGTCACCGCCCCGGCCAGCTTGATCTTGCCATCGGCGGAGCGGTTGACGGTCGCCGAACCCGTGGCCACGGCCGAGGCCAGGTCGTTATCGATCAGGCGGAAGCCCTTCAGGTCCAGCTTGAAGCTGCCGACGCCGTCGCGGGCCAGGCTGATCCGCCCCGCGCCCGAGATCGAACCGCCCTGCCCGTCCTCGCCGATGGCCTGGCTGACGTCGATGGCGTTGTCGGCCATGGCCGAGCGCAGGGTGACATTTTTCAGACGCAGCCCCGTCTGGCCGTCCTCGAAGCCGCCGTCGTCCAGCGTCGCCGAGCCGATCAGGCGTGGATCGGCCAGGGTGCCGCCCAGGCTGGCCTGCAGGTTGATGCGCCCCGACAGCGAGCGGTCGGCCCCCATCAGCAGGTTCCACAGCGGCTTGATCTCACCCTGGGCCGAGAACCGCCCTTGCACGCCGCGCTTCTTGTCGACCATCAAGCGCAGCGGCCGGGCGGAGGCCTCGACCGGCAGGACGAGGTTGGCCTCGGCCTTCAGGCCCTGGCTGTTGTCGCCGTCGGCGACGATGGTCAGACGGCTGTCGGTCAAGTCGCCATGGATCTTGGCGTTCAGGGACTGGTCGATCCTGGCGCCGCGCTCGCGGGCGTTGGCCAGGCGCATGTCGAAGTCGCCGGTCAGGGTCTGCCCCTCGCCGCGCAAATTGAACGACCCGTCGATATCGCCGTCCAGATCGGGGTTGAAAGCGGTAATGGCTACGTCCGTCAGCTCCGCCTTGAGCATCGCCGTCGCCCCGCCCAGATCGGCGTCGACATCGGCGCGGCCCTTGTCGATCGCCAGGCGGAGGCGGGCCTGAGTCGGGCCGTCGCCAAAGCGGACCTTGGCCGTCTCGCGGGTCTTGATCTCGGTTCGGCCCAGGCGGCCGGCGGCGTCCAGGGAAAGGTCATAGAGCTTGCCGGTCTGGGCCAGTTGGCCCGTTCCGCCGAACCGCCAACGCCCTCCAGGCGCATCGCCCCGCGCGTCGATCGACAATGGCAGGCGCGCCAGGGGACCGTCGGCCTTGATCCGGGCCGAGCGCACCTTCCAGGCCCCGAACGCCACCTCCTCGGCCGTCAGGTCCAGGGTCGCCGCCGCCGAACCGCCGCCAGGCGCGTCGACCAGCTTGGCCGAGCCCTTTACCTGGCCTTGCGGCAGGAACGCGCCGGGACCGATGGCGACAGCCAGGTCCGCCGTGGCCGGCAGGCCGTCGCGCAGGGACATCGCCCCCTTGGCCTTGGCCCCGCCGGCGTCGACGTCCAGTTCGCTGAGCTCGACGCCGCCTGGCGAGAAGCGGAAGGCCGTGCGGCCCCGCGCCGGACCGTAGGCGCTGTCGGCCTGCAGCGCCGCGACGCCGTCGGTGGCGTTGGGCCCGCGCGCGAAGGTCAAGGTCAGATGCGCCTTGGTCAGCGGCAACCTGGGCAGATCGATGCTGTCGAAGTCGGCGTTCAGTTCGGCTTTCGGGGCCGACAGCGTCCCGCCGACGTGGCCGTCGCCAGCCGCCTTGCCCGCGACCTCGACGGGCCCGGCGCTGAATGGGCCCGAGGCGGTCCAGTCCAGTTTGAAGTCCAGGCCCAGGCCTTGGGCGATCATCCTGCCCGAAGTGCGCAGACTGGCGTTCGTCCCATCCAGCTTGGCGTCGGCGACCGACAGAACTCCGTCGTTCCAGCTGGCCTTGCCGTTCAGGCGCGGGGTCGCGCCCAGCAGGCGGTCGATCTCGGCATAGCCGGTGGCGAAGTTGGCGGCGCGGCTGTCGACCGTGAAACCCCACGGACGATTGGCGAAGCTGGAGGCCGTCCACTTGGCCGTGAGCGAGCCCTTGGCGCCCGGACGCACCGGACCCAGGCTGGCGACCTTCATCTCGCCGTCGAACGACAGGCCGCCCAGCACGCCACGCTCGCCCTTGCCGGTGACGATCAGGTTGGGCGCGTCGATGCGGGCGGCCTTGATCAGGAAACGACCGCCCTTGACGCGCGCGCCTTCAAAGCTCGCCTTGGGGCTGGCGCCCAGCACGGCCAGAAGACCCGTGCCGCCGCCGCCCGAGGTGGTCGCCTGGGCCTTGATCTCCAGTTCGCCCTTGGCCCAGCGGACCAGCGCCGGCCCCTTGGCGCGCTTGAGGCGGTAACCCAGCAGCTCCAGGTCGGCGACATCCGCGCTCCCCTCGACCGAGAACCCGCCGTCCTCCAGGCGGAAGACGCCATCGGCAAGGCCCAGGCCCATCTGCGGGATGGTGACGATCCGCTTCAACGCACCGATGCGGGCCGTGAAGGCGATCCCGTCTGGACCGGTGCGGCGCTTGGCCAGGTCGGCGAGACCGTGGCCTTGCAGCGTCAGGTTCTCGGCCCGGATCTCGAGGTTCAGGGCCGAGAGGCCGTCCTTAGTGGCCTTCTTGCCGTCGATCGTGAAGTTCGCCTCGGGTCCGAACATCCGCTTCAGGCGCTGGGTCCAGCGCGAGGCGCCCAGGTCCAGCCGGCCGCGCGCCGAGCCGCCCTGCTCGTTCCAGGCCCCGTCGGCCTGCAGCGGCGTGGTGTCGCCCGAACGCGCCAGCACGTTGAAGGCCGCGCGGCTGATCGTGCCGTCGGCCTTGGCTTTCAGGTCGAACGACCGGTCGGCGGGTAGGCCCAGCGCGCCGGCGATCGCGCCGCCATTGGCCTCGGTGGCGTCGGCGTTCAAGCGCAGGGTCTTGGAGCGGCCCAGGTCGAAGTCGAGGTTGAGGTGGTCGCCGGCGTGCTGGCGCGAGGCGACGACCAGCTTGCCCTTCTGCCCGCCCAGACGCGCCATCTCGTAGTCGCCGCCGACGTCGAAATCACCGTCGCGGCCGCTGAACGCCGCCCGGGTGATCAGGCGGAACCTGAAGGCGTCCAGGTCAACCGACACCGGCGCGGCGCTGGACTTGGGCCCCTTGGGCGCCATGGTCGGACGGCGCAGCACGATCACGTCGCGGGCGTCGATCCGCTCGGCGTGGAAGCGGCGGCCGAACAGCTCGGTGGCCCGCCAGGCGACGCGGATGTCGTGCGCCTCCAGCCAGACGCCCTTCTCGTCGGTGATGGTCAGGCGGCGGACGCCGAAGTCCTTCCAGATATCGCCCGACAGGCCCTCGATGTGCAGCTTGCCGATCCGGCCCAGCTTCAGGCCCGAGGCGCGGGCCTCCAGGAACATGCGGCCCTGCGGCGTGATGGGGGCGAAACGCAGGCCGCCGGCCATGACGATCAGGATGGCCGCCAGGATCGCCGAGGCGATCAGCAGGGCTCCGCCCCAACCGATCTTCTTGGCGGCCTTCACGGCGGTCTCGCCCGCCGCTTCGGCGGCGTGGACGACCGTCTCGGTCAGGTCAGGCTTGTCCTGCTCCCCGCTCAAAAGCTTTGCCCGATGCTGAGATAGATCTGGAACGCGGGGTCGCCCTTGCGGCGGCCCAGCGGGGCGGCGATGTCGGCGCGGATGGGCCCAAAGCCCAGGTCGTAGCGGATGCCGAAGCCCGCGCCCGCCCGGAAGTCCTCGCGACGCGGGGTCTTGTCGGTGCCGATGGCCCCGGCGTCGATAAAGGCCACGCCGCTCCAGCGCTGGGTGATCTTCTGGCGCAACTCGAACGAGGTCTCGACTAGCGAGACGCCGCCCTGGGGCGTGTTGTCGGAGAGACGCGGGCCGATGGCCTGGTAGGCGTAGCCGCGCACCGAGCCGCCGCCGCCGGCGTAGAAGCGCCGCGACGCCGGGACGTCAGGAATGCTGCCGCCGAGCATCGCGCCCAGCTTCACGCGCGTGGCCAGCACCGTGCTCGCCCCCTTGCCGACGGGCAGATAGACCGAGCCCTGGGTCGTCAGCTTCAGGTAAGGCAGGGTCGTGTCGCCGACGACGTAGGTCGGTTCGCCCCGCGCCTCCAGGCGCCAGCCGCGCTTGGGGTCCAGGATGTTGTCGGAGAAGTCCCAGGCGTAGGCGGCCAGGCCCGCGACGGTGGCCAGGTTCAGCTTGCGGCCGGCGACCGCACCGTTGCTGCTGACCTGCTCCTTGGTCTGGGACAGGTCAAGCGACACGCCGAAGGTGCGATAGGCCGTGGTCTGCCGCCGCTTGGTCAGGTCGACCCCGATCGAGGCGCCGGTTTCGTTATAGGCGTCGGTGTCCTCACGGAAGATCGAGCTGGACAGCTTCAGGGTCTGCTGCGGCCGCCGCCAATGGGGCAGTGAGAGCTCGGCGCCCAGGCTCTGCTCCAGCTTCGCGAAACGCAGCGAATAGGTCGTGGTGTCGGCGCGCTTCAGCCGGTTGTAGCGGCTCCAGCGCACGTCGACGCCCGCGCCTTCGCTCGTGGAGTAGCCGGCGCTGGTCTCGATGGTGCGCGCGCGGCGGTCGGCCAGGGTGACGACGACCGGTCGCAGGCCCTCGGGCGTGGCCTTGTCCGGCCCGGCTAGCGACACCGAGATCGAGTCATAGACGCTGGTGTCGCGCAGGCGACGCTCCAGTTCGGCGACGTCCTCGGGGTCGTAGACGTCGCCCGTGATCCAGGGCGCCAGGTGCGAGACCCAGGCCGGATTGGTCCGCCCCTTGGTGACGACCTCGACGCCGTCCAGATGGACCAGCTCGCCAGAGGCGATCTTGAAGGCAGGTCGAACGGTGTGGTCGGCGTGATCGACAATCACCTCGCGCGGCTCGGCGGCCGCATCGGCGTAGCCCAGCTTGGCGACCTGGGCGACGACCCGCCCCTCGGCCCCGACAACATCGGCGGAGCGCCCCGGCTCGCCGGCGGTCAGGCGCATGGCGGCGGCCGCGCGCTGGCGCGTGCCTTCGTCGGGCGGGCTTCCGGACCAGTCGATGCGGGGATCGGCCAGGACGAAGACCGGGCCAGGCGTGATCTTGACCACCGCGCGCGGCGGCTCGCCATCCAGCACGTCCGGCTCGACGGTGTAGGCGTAATAGCCCTCGGCGCGCAGCACGGCGATGGCGTCCTCGCCGGCCTGGCGGGCGCGTCGACGGGCTTCGGCGCGGCTCTGGGCGGGATGCTTGGATTCGGTCAAGGCGCGTTGAATGGCCTCGCGCAGACCCTTGTCTTCAACGCCTTGGATCTGGGCCATCGGCTCGTCGGCCCACGCGACGGAGGCCGTCAGCCATGTCGCCGCCGTCAAGGCCAGGGAAGTCCGCCCAAGCACCAAATCACGTTCCCCGCGCGAAGCGCCCCCGTCCCTGCTGTAGTCTGGGGTTTCGTCGCTGTCACGACCCGAAATGCACACGACGGACGACGAGCGGCGCTTCTCAAAGCAGGCGAAAGGCGCCCAAATGATAAGCAGCCGTGCGCATCCACGCGGCGAACGTCGAATTCGCCGCGCGAGACAGGCGCGACGTTCTAGAGTCGGGACGGTGTGGCGCCTTCGGCGACGCGCCCAAAGCGAAGAGAAACGTGGACAAAAGCGTGGCGGCGAAGACCCAGACCCTCGAGGACGCACCGACCCTGCCGATGACGGAGGCGGCGTACCTGCCGGGCATCGCCTACGACGAGATGTTCACGCCCGAGGGCGAAGTCCGGCCGCACTACGATCCGCTGCACGGGCGCATGTCGACCTTGGGGGCCGAGGAACTGGCCGGCCGCCAGCGCACGCTGGAACGCTCGTTCCTGCTGCAGGGCATCACCTTCACCGTCTACGGCGCCGAGAACACCACCGAGCGGATCATCCCGACCGACCTCTTCCCGCGCATCATCCCGGCCGCCGAATGGTCGAAGATCGAGGCGGGCCTGACCCAGCGGCTGCAGGCGCTGAACCTGTTCCTGGCCGACATCTACGGCGACCAGCAGATCCTGATGGACGGCGTGGTGCCACGCGAGCTGGTGCTGGGCGCGCCTTCGTACCGCCGCGAGATGCAGCATCTCTATGTGCCCCACAAGGCCTACGCCAATGTCTGCGGCAGCGACCTGATACGCCAGCAGAACGGCGAGTTCGCGGTGCTGGAGGACAATCTGCGCGTCCCGTCCGGCGTCTCATACATGCTGGCCAACCGCGACGCGGCCAAGCGCACCTTCCCGGGCACCTATCGCGCCGCCGGCGTGCGCCCGGTCGAGCGCTATCCCGACCTTCTGCTGTCGACGCTGAAGAGCATGGCCGCGGACTGGCGCAATGACCCCCAGGTCGTGGTGCTGACCCCCGGGGTCTACAACAGCGCCTACTACGAGCACGCCTACTTGGCCCGCCTGATGGGCGTGCCGCTGGTCGAGGGCCGAGACCTCGTGGTGCACGAGAACATGGTCTACATGCGCACCACCACCGGCATTCGGCGCATCGACGTGATCTACCGGCGGGTCGACGACGACTTCATCGATCCCCTCACCTTCCGGCGCGACAGCTCGCTGGGCGCGGCGGGGCTGTTCAACGCCTATCGCGCCGGCAACGTGGTGATCTGCAACGCCCCCGGCACCGGCGTCGCCGACGACAAGGCGGTCTACGCCTATGTTCCCGACATCATCCGCTACTACCTGGGCGAGGACGCCATCCTGCCCAACATCGAGACCTTCTTGTGCCGCGAGCCCCGGCAGCTGCAGCACGTGCTGGGCAATCTAGACAAGTACGTGGTCAAGGCGGTCGGAGCCTCGGGCGGCTACGGCATGCTGGTGGGTCCGCACGCCAGCCAGAAGGAACGCGATGCGTTCGGCGAGGCCATCCAGGCCGACCCCGACAACTATATCGCCCAGCCGACCATCCAGCTGTCGACGGCGCCATGCCTGGTCGACGGCCGCATCGAACCGCGCCACGTCGACCTGCGCCCCTTCATCCTGTCGGGCGAGAAGACGATCGTGACGCCCGGAGCCCTGACCCGCGTGGCGCTGAAGCGCGGCTCGCTGGTGGTCAATTCCAGCCAGGGCGGCGGCTCCAAGGACACCTGGGTGCTGGCCGAGGAGAACGGCCACGCCAATGGGCACGCCAACGGCAACGGGAGCGTCCGTCCATGAGGCTCGTGCTCTTCAAGGCGAAGGGGTCGCTCGCATGATGCTCGCTCGGGTCGCCGACAGCCTCTACTGGCTGGGCCGATACATCGAACGGGCCGAGCACCTCTCGCGCCTGTCATCCGTGATGCTGAACGCCACCCTGGACCAGACGGATTCCGGGACCCAGGCGGTGTGGATCGCCATGGCCGCCGTGGGCGAGCCGGGCGACGGGGCCGGCGTCGGCTCGTTCGAGGCCGCCGAGGCGCTGGTGCTGGATCGGGGCGATCCCAACTCGGTCGTCTCCTCCCTGGCCCGGGCCCGCGAAAACGCCCGCCAGGTGCGCGACCAGATCACCACCGAGACCTGGGAGCGGCTGAACCTGCTGTACCTCAAGGTCACCGACGCCAGGGCTGGCAAAGAGTTCTCGGACGGCTCGGCCAATTTCCTGCACGACGTCATCGCCGACCTGCACCTGTTCAAGGGCGCGGCCGACACCACCATGAGCCACGGCGAGAGCTGGCGGTTCATGATGCTGGGCATCTACATGGAGCGCGCCCAGCTGGTCTCGCGCCTGCTGGAGGTCTGCTTCGCGGAATCGCCGACGCACGGCCGGATCGACGACCATGTGGCCCTGGTCAGCGTGCTGCGCATGGCCTGCGCCCTGGAGCCCTATCTGCGGGTCTACACCGCCGAGATCGAACCCCGGCACATCCTGGAGTTCCTGGTCTTCGACGAGGACTTCCCGCGCTCGATCCGCTTCACCACAGCCCAGATCGAACAGCACCTGTCGGCCATGGCCCGCGGCGGCGTCTTCAGCGAGCGGGCCGGTCCCGAGCGCCTGGCCGGTCGCCTGAAGGCTCGCCTGCAGTTCGCCGACGTCGACGAGCTGGAAGCCGTCGGCGCCGGACCGCTGCTGACCACCGTCGTCAACGAGTGCGCCCGCATCCACGAAGCGATCTACGAGACCTTCGTGGCCTACCCGCTCGAAACGCGCCTGCCCGCCTAGGATTCAAGATCGTGTTGCTCGAAATCCGCCACGTCACCCAGTACCACTACGAGCGCCCCGTCCGGGAAAGCCTGATGGAGCTGTGGATGCAGCCCCAGAAGACCGCCCGCCAGCGCCTGGTCAGCTTCGAGCTGGATCTGGAGCCGGCCGCCCAGGTGTTCTCGTACGCCGACAGCTTCGGCAACGCGGTCTACCACTTCGACGTGCCCCAGCCACACGACAAGCTGACCATCATCGCCCGCTCGGCCGTCGAGACCGAGCCCCCAGGCGAGCGGCCAGATCACCTGGACATGGGCGAATGGGACCGGCTGCGCAGCGAGTTCGTGCGCGGCGAGTGCTTCGACTTCCTGCGCCCGCACGGCTTCGTCCAGCCGACCGAGGCGCTGCGCACCTTCATCGACGAGCACGACCTGGACGCCTTGAAGCGCCGGGACCCGCTGACGGCGGTGCGTACGCTGTCCGAGACCATCTATCGCGCTTTCGAGTACCAGCCCGGCGTCACCGACGCCGATAGCCCGATCGACCTGGCGCTGGGCGTCGGGCGCGGGGTCTGTCAGGACTTCGCCCACATCATGCTGGCCATCTGCCGCGAGTGGGGCATCCCGGCGCGCTATGTCTCGGGTTACCTGTTCACCGACCGCGAGGCCGGCGATCGCTCGGATCCCGACGCCACCCACGCCTGGGTCGAGGTGTTCCTGCCCAGCCTGCGCTGGGTGGGCCTGGACCCCACCAACAACATGATGGCCGGCGAACGACACGTGGCCGTCGCCGTGGGCCGGGACTATGCCGACGTCACGCCCTCACGCGGGGTCTACAAGGGCGACGCGGAAAGCCAACTGGCGGTGGGCGTCACCGTCCGTCGCGCCCGGGCGGCGGTCGCCGAACCCGAATTCCTGCGCATGGCGCGTCCCAGCTTCGCTGGCGGCCGCCGCCGTCCTGACGCGGCCCTGAAACAGGAACTGCACCAGCAGCAGCAGCAGCAGCAGCAGCAGCAGTAGGAGACTACTGCAGGATTTCCGGCTTCAAGGTGGCGGCGAAGCGACGGGCGATGTCCAGCGCTCCGGCCGCGCCACCGGCGCGCGGGCCGATGCGCTGGCTTTCCAGGAACTGGACGCCCGCCTCGGTATCCGAGCGCCAGACGACATGGGCGACATGCACCCGGCGTCCGCCCGCGTCGACGAAGATGAACTTGTCCGGCGGCGCGGCGATGCCCGCCGTCGACAGGCGCGCGCCCTTCTCGGCGACGTCCAGCAGCGAACATTTCCACGAGCGCGGATCGTCCACGATGTAGATCTTGCGCGCCGCCGGCATCCGGGGATGCGAGCGACGTTCCGCGCCTGAGGCCTCGACCATGAGCATGCGAATCCTAGAACTCCCGCCGTATGGACGATGACGATTTTAGCGCAAGTCGACGCGATGCGCGCCCACGTTGAACCGTGTCCGTCCAAAGCCAGCTTAAGCGGTAAAGTTCCTTAGGCGGCGTAAACGTGAGCCTTACGAGCGGCGATCTTCACCGTTCCTTGGAAACGAGCGGCCTCGGCGCGCGAAGCGCTGATCTCGATGTGGCGACCGTCGGCGGCCGTGGCGTTGACGGTGGTCAAGGCCCCCTGGACATGCGCGCGGTCGACGCGGACCTCGAAACCGCCGTCGTCCAGCACGAAGTCGTGCGGTCGGACATAGGCCGTGGCCGAGCCTTCACGAACGCCGCCGGCCGGCAGGCGCAGCACGCCGGCGTTGAACTGGCCGCCGCCGACCTGGCCCTCGAAGCAGTTGGCCTCGCCGACGAAGCCGCAGACGAAGGCCGTCTCGGGCTGATCGTGGACTTGATCCGGGGTGCCGATCTGCTCGATCTGGCCCTTGTTCAGGATCGCCACGCGGTCGGCCAGCTCCAGGGCCTCTTCCTGGTCGTGGGTCACGAAGATGGTGGTGACGCCCGTGGCGTCGTGGACGCGGCGCAGCTCCTTGCGCAGCGACTTGCGGACCGTGGCGTCCAGGGCGCCGAAGGGCTCGTCCAGCAGCAGCACGCTGGGTTGCACCGCCAGGGCGCGCGACAGGGCCACGCGCTGGCGCTGGCCGCCCGACAGCTGCGAGGGATAGCGCTTGCCCAGACCATCCAGCTCGACCAGCTTCAGCAGATCCTCGACCCGCTTGGCGATCTCGGCCTTGGATGGCTTGTCCTTGCCCTTCCGCACGTCCAGGCCGAACGCGATGTTCTTGGCCACGGTCATGTGCTTGAACAGCGCGTACTGCTGGAACACGAAGCCCACGCGGCGATCAGCGGCCGAGGCGAAGGTCACATCCTCGTCGCCGAACAGCACCTGGCCGACGTCGGGGAATTCCAGACCGGCGATCGTGCGCAGCAGCGTCGTCTTGCCCGAACCCGACGGCCCCAGCAGGGCCAGCAGTTCGCCGTCGGCGATCTCGAGGTCGACCTTGTTCAGCGCCGGATAGCGGCCGAACTTCTTTTCGACGGAACGGATGGAGATGGTCATAGGCTCGTGAAGTCCATTCAGTGTCCGCCGCGCCCGCGCATGCCGGGCTGAGCGACTTCCAGCGCCGTCTTCAGCACCAGGGTCACCACGGCTAGCAGGCACAGCAGGGCCGCGACGGCGAAGGCGCCGACGAAGTCGTACTCGTTGTAGAGGATCTCTACGTGCAGCGGCATGGTGTTGGTCAGGCCACGGATATGGCCGCTGACCACCGACACCGCGCCGAACTCGCCCATGGCGCGGGCGTTGCACAGCAGGACGCCGTACATCAGGCCCCAGCGCACATTGGGGGCGGTCACCCGCCAGAAGGTGTAGAGCCCGCTCGCGCCCATCGACACGGCCGCCTCCTCCTCGCTGGTTCCCTGCTCCTGCATCAGCGGGATCAGCTCGCGGGCCACGAACGGGAAGGTCACGAACACGGTCGCCAGCACGATACCGGGCACGGCGAAGATGATCTTGATGTCGTTGTCGACCAGGTATTCGCCGAACCACCCCTGCAGACCGAAGATCAGCACGTAGATCAGACCAGCCACCACGGGCGACACCGAGAACGGCAGGTCGATCAGCGTAATCAGCAGCGGCTTGCCGGGGAACTCGTGCTTGGCGATGGCCCAGGCGGCGCACAGGCCGAAGGCGGCGTTGAACGGCACCGAGATCGCCGCGGTGATCAGGGTCAGCTTCACCGCCGCCAGGGCGTCGGTGTTGTTGATCGCCTCCAGCGCCGCGCCAAGGCCCTTGCGCAGGGCCTCGGCGAACACGGCGGCCAACGGCAGGATCAGGACGAGGGCCAGGAAGGCCATGACCACGCCGATGACGAGGGCCTTGGCCCAGGCTGGATCGTCGGTGGCGCGGCGGCGCGAAACGGTAGCCATCAGTCGAACCTCCGCGCCCAGGCCTGGATGGCGTTGATTACGAACAGCATCGTGAACGAGACCGTCAGCATCACGACGGCGATCGTGGCGGCGCGGGCGTACTCGAACTGCTCCAGCTGGATGATGATCAGCAGCGGCGCGATCTCGGACTTGTAGGGCATGTTGCCGGCGATGAAGATTACCGAGCCGTACTCGCCGACCCCACGCGCGAAAGCCATGGCGAAACCGGTCAGCCAGGCCGGCGCCAGGGCCGGGAGGACGATGCGCAGGATGGTGTCGATCCGGTTCGCGCCCAGACTGGCGGCGGCCTCCTCGACATCCTCGGCGGCGTCGCGCAGCACGGGTTCGATGGTGCGGACCACGAACGGCAGGCCGATGAAGATCAGGGCGATGGTCACGCCGATGGGGTTGTAGGCGGCCTTGATGCCCAGCGGCGTCAGGAACTGCCCCACCCAGCCGTTGGGGGAGTAGAGCGTCGCCAGGGCGATGCCGGCCACCGCGGTCGGCAGGGCGAACGGCAGGTCGACCAGGGCGTTGACGATGGTCTTGCCTGGAAAGTCATAGCGGACCAGCGCCCACGCGGTCAGCACGCCGAACACGCCATTGATCACCGCCGCCACGAACGCCGCGCCGAAGCTCAGCCGATAGGCGGCCATCGATCGCTGCGAGGTCGCCACGGCCCAGAACTCGGCGGGCGACTGGTGGGCCGCCTTCAGGACCACGGCGCTCAGGGGAATCAGGACGATCAGCGACAGCACGGTCAGCGTCACGCCCATGGTCAGGCCGAAACCCGGAATCGCCGAACGCCGACGGAAAAGGGGCCGCTTGCCCGATCCCTGGGGCCTCGGGGCGGACGACCGGCGCGCGGCGGTGTCGGCGGTCATCGTCTGATCGTCGTCCAGGGTCCGGGCTCGCCACATAGCTCAAGGCAAAGGTTGAACGCGTGAGACCGCATCCGGGTCCCGACTGCGTCGAGGAAACTGCGCCGCTTAAATCCCTACAAGGCCTATCGGGCAAATGAGAAAAGTCAGGTCGGCGCCACAGAAAAACTGGCGAGGGGTTCGCGTGGCGCGCTGCGCGGGCAAGCGCTCGGCGCGCCGGACAAGCCGGTAGGATTTTTGGAAGTTCGGCGCGTCTCGCGCCGTGGAACCTCTGACAGATCAGAGGCTTGGTTTGGTAGGCCGGGTGGGGTTCGAACCCACGACCATTCGATTAAAAGTCGAATGCTCTACCACTGAGCTACCGGCCCGCTAACGATCCGGCGGGGGCCGGTGGAAGCGGCGCGGACCATAGTCGGGGGGCTCGTGCGTCGCAAGCATGGTTTCGCCGTTTTTCCGACGGATGACGGTAAAGCTGTGAGCGGGTTAGGGTGAGTCATGCGTGGAACCTTGCTTTTGACGGTCGTCTGCGGCGCGACCCTGGCCGGAACGGCCTTCGCGCGTCAGCAGGAGCCGCCGCCCCCGCTTGCCGCGCCCCCCTCCCCGGCCTCGAATTCAGCTCAGGATTCGCCGGCCCAGCCGGACGATGAGGGGCGCATCAAATCGACCTCGGAAGCCAATCGGGACGGAATCACCGGGGCCATGCAGGCGCCGCTGCGCGACGTGAACATCGTCCGCACCAAGATCCCGCGCGTGCTGCTGGAGGCGATGGACGATCCCTACAAGCGACCGGACAAGGCGGACTGCAAGAGCCTGATCGCCCTGGTCCAGCCGCTGGACGTCGCCCTGGGCGAGGACATCGATCGCAAGCCCCCGGCCGAGAACGAGGATCTGATGGACCGTGGGCGCAAGGCCGCAGGCGGCGCCGCGCTGGGCGCGGTGGCCAGCGCGGCGCAGGACATGATTCCGATGCGCGGCTGGGTCCGCAAGCTGACCGGGGCCGAGCGCCACGATCGCCTGGTGCAGAGCGCCGTCGCCTCGGGCGCGGTGCGACGGGCCTATCTGAAGGGCCTGGGTGAAGCGCGAGGCTGCAATCCGCCGGCGACGCCCCAGCACAAGCCGCCAGTCGCGCCGCCGGTGGTCGATCCGGGCATGCCGCCGCCGCGTGATCCCTATGGTCCGCGAAAGCCCCGCTTCCCGATCAACAAGGAAGAGGTCACGCCCGTGCCCCAAGGGCCTCGCTACTAGGCGACGGCGCTACTGGCCCGAGCCGAGGTGCCGGGCGCGGAAATCGCGCCGGAACTGCTCGAAACGTCCCTCGGCGATCGCGGCGCGCATGGCGGCGGTCAACGCCTGGAAGAAGGCGATGTTGTGCCAGGACAGCAGCACCTGGCCCAGAATCTCCTCGGCCTTGAACAGATGGCGCAGATAGGCCTTGGAATAGTCGCGGCTGGCCGGGCAGTCGCTGTCCGGATCCAGCGGCGACTCGTCCTCGGCGTATTTGGCGTTCTTCAGGTTGATCGGGCCGTCCCAGGTCCAGGCCTGGCCGTGGCGTCCCGAGCGGGTGGGCAGCACGCAGTCGAACATGTCGACGCCGCGCGCGACGGCTTCCACCAGGTCGATCGGCTTGCCGACGCCCATCAGGTAGCGCGGACGATCCTCCGGTAGCAGGCCGGGCGCGTAGTCCAGCACCTCGCACATCGCCTCGTGCCCCTCGCCGACCGCCAGGCCGCCGATGGCATAGCCGTCGAAACCGATCTCGCGCAGGCGGTCGGAAGACTCGCGGCGCAGGGCCTCGAAAGTCGAACCCTGCTGGATGCCGAACAGGGCCTGGGTGTCACGGGCTCCGAAGGCGTCCTTGGAACGCCTGGCCCAGCGGGCCGACAATTCCATGCCCTTGCGCGCCCTCGCCTCCTCGGCCGGCCAGGCGACGCACTCGTCCAGTTGCATGACGATGTCGCTGCCCAGGAGATCAGCCTGGATCTCGATCGAGCGCTCGGGAGTCAGTACGTGCTTGGAGCCGTCGACATGGCTGGAGAAGGTCACGGCCTCCTCGGTCAGCTTGCTGATGCCCGACAGCGACATGACCTGGAAGCCGCCGCTGTCAGTCAGGATCGGCTTGTCCCAGCGCATGAACTTGTGCAGGCCGCCCAGGCGCGCCACCCGCTCGGCCGAGGGCCGCAGCATCAGGTGGTAGGTATTGCCCAGGATGATGTCCGCGCCGGTGTCCTTGACCTGGTCGACGGTCATGGCCTTGACGGTCGCGGCCGTGCCGACAGGCATGAAGGCCGGCGTGCGGATGTCGCCGCGCGGAGTCTTCAGGACGCCCGTGCGCGCCTTGCCTTCCGTGGCTTTGATCTCGAAGGGGAACGCGGCCATCAGCGGATCTCGTCTTTGAACAGCAGACTGCCGTCGCCGTAGGAATAGAAGCGATAGCCCGTCGCAATGGCGTGCTCATAGGCCGTGCGCATGGTCGCCTGGCCAGCGAAGGCGCTGACCAGCATGAACAGGGTCGACTTGGGCAGGTGGAAGTTGGTCATCAGGACGTCGGCGGCGCGGAAGCGGTAGCCGGGCGTGATGAAGATGGCGGTCTCGTCGGCGAACGGCTTCACCACGCCGTCCTCGCCCGTGGCGCTCTCCAGCAGGCGCAGGGACGTGGTGCCGACACAGACGATGCGGCCGCCGGCGGCGCGGACGGCGTTGAGGGCGTCGGCGACATCCTTCGTCACTTCCCCGAACTCGGCGTGCATCCTGTGCTCGGAGACCTCGTCGGTCTTGACCGGCAGGAAGGTGCCCGCGCCCACGTGCAAGGTCACGAAGTGCAGAGAGACGCCCCTTTCCTTCAGCCTTTCAAGCAGATCGGGCGTGAAGTGCAGACCGGCGGTCGGAGCGGCCACCGAGCCGTCCTCGCGAGCATAGACGGTCTGGTAGTCGGCGCGGTCGCGTTCGTCCTCGCCCCGCTTGGCGGCGATGTAGGGCGGCAACGGCATGTCGCCATGACGGGCGACGCCGATATCGAGGTCGGGACCGGACAGATCGAACGCCAGAACGACCTCGCCGCCCTCGTGCTTCTCGGCGACGGTGGCGTCCAGGCGCTCGCCTTCGCAGGCGCGGTCCTCACGAGCGCCGAACGCCACGCGGTCGCCGACCTTCAGCCGCTTGCCCGGCCGCATGAAGGCGCTCCAGTGGCTGGGCGAGACGCGACGGTGCAGGGTCGCCTCGACGGCCACGGGCGTGCCGTCCGCGCCGCCCGTGGTGCGCCCCTCTCGCAGCCCCGAAAGGCGCGCGGGGATCACGCGGGTGTCGTTGAAGACCAGCGCGTCGCCGGGACGCAGGAAGTCGGGCAACTCGCGAACCACATGGTCGGCGAGGTCCTCGCCCGGACGGACCACCAGCAGACGCGCCGCGTCGCGCGGCTCGGCCGGGCGCAGGGCTATACGGTCCTCGGGCAGGTCGAAATCGAAGTCGGAAAGGCGCATGGGCGGGCTTCAAGCGCACGATGGGCCGCGAAGGTCAAGAGACAGGCGGTTTTCGCCCTCCGGACGTGCTTGACCTGGGAGAGGTCAAACTGGGGCGCGCAAATCTTCGCCTCGGCATGCTAAGGGCGGCGCATGCGCCTGATCGTCGATTTGCTCAGCCTGCTTGTCCGCGGCACCGCCCTGATGCTGGGATTAGTCGGCGCCAGCCTATCGGTGGCGGGCCTCGGCGGCCTGTTCAGCGACCGGTTGGACGCCGTAACCCATGCGACCCCGCTCTGGCTGGCCATGGGAGTCGGCGCGGTTCTCTTTGGCGGCCTCTTTGCGCGACAGGCAGAGCGGTGGGTGATGGTCGGTCTCGGCGTCATCGCTATCGGCGCGTGCGGTTTGCTGATGGCGCCCGAGGTGTCGGCCGCCTGGCGCTTCAAACGTGAGGCGGCCGCGCCCGGAGACCTGAAGGTCATCCAGTTCAACGCCTGGCACGAGAACCGCTCACCCGAGAAGAGCCTCTCGTGGCTTCTGGCCCAAAACGCCGACATCGTAGTGCTCGAGGAGGCCGGCGGAACATCCTGGGCCATGGTGAAGGGCCTGAAAGCCGCCTATCCTTTCGCCTCCTGTCCAAAGGGTCGTAGCTGCGAACCTTGGATCTTCTCACGCAGGAAGATTCTCGCCAGCGGGCGTCTCGTCAGGGGCGCGCCATCGGCCTGGGTCAAGATCGAGGATCCGGCGGGCGACTTCACCGTGGCGGGCGTGCATTTTGTATGGCCCGTCCCAGCCGGCGCAGCAGGCGCAATCACGAGACCTGGTCGCCTCGGTGGCCAAGCTTGATCGCCGCGGCCTCATTCTCACCGGCGATTTCAATTCGACGCCCTGGTCATTCACCCTGAAACGTCAGGATAAGGCGCTTGGCATGCGGCGCTGGACACGCGCTCTGCCCTCCTGGCCGTCGGGCCAGTTCTCGCGGGTCGCCGCCGCCCCCTCGCCCTTCCTGCCCATCGACCACGTCTATACGGGCGACGGATGGCGCGCGATCAGCGTCGAGCGGGGCCCCGCCATCGGCTCGGACCATCGTCCCGTCGTCGTGAGCCTGCGCCGATCACCCAAATAGAAACGGCCCCGGAACAGGTCCGGGGCCGTCTCCAGATATCGCTTGCCGCGAAGACTCAGGCGTCGGCGGCGATCTTGGCGCTGACGATCTTGCCCGGTTCGCGCGGCGGCTCGCCCTTGGGCAGCGCGTCGACGTTTTCCATGCCTTCGGTCACCTGGCCCCACACCGTGTACTGCTTGTCCAGGAAGGTGGCGTCGTCGAACACGATGAAGAACTGGCTGTTGGCCGAGTCCGGATTCGGGGTGCGGGCCATCGAGACCACGCCGCGCACGTGCGGTTCGTCGTTGAACTCGGCCTTCAGGTCCGGCTTGTCCGAACCGCCGCGGCCAGTGCCCGACGGGTCGCCGCCCTGGGCCATGAAGCCCGGGATCACGCGGTGGAAGACGACGCCGTCATAGAAGCCCTCGCGCACCAGTTCCTTGATGCGGGCCACGTGGCCGGGCGCCAGATCGGGACGCAGCTTGATCGTGACCGGGCCGGTCTCGAGGGTCAGGATCAGGGTGTTTTCGAGGTCGGCCGACATGGTCTTCCCTTGGATGGCGAGGAGTTGTGACGCGCTTCTAGCGCGGTTCACGCGGTCCTGTGAACCAAGTCCGGCCCGAAATCGGGAATTGATCAGCGAACCTCGATCGGCGGATCGATGTCGCAGACCGAGAAATCCGCGCCCTTCAGCGCCCGCAGACGCTTGGTTTCGGCCGCGAACCAGGCGCTCTTCGGGTCGATCACGCGCACCTTGGGGCGCTCGTTCTCGGGGATGTCGCTCAGCAGGCGGACCTTGGTCATCAGGTCCTGCGGCGCGGACACGGGCTCGCCAGTCTTGATGGCGCGGACGGCGTCCAGGCCGCTGATCACGCGACCAAAGGCCGTGTAGCGCTTGTCCAGCGACGGATAGGGCTGGCGCATCAGGAAGAACTGGCTGTTGGCCGAGTTGTTGTCCTCGTCGCGGGCCATGCCGACCACGCCGGGGCAATAGGTCCCCCAGGCGGCGACCTTCTTGTCGCTGGTCATGTCGCTCCAGCTCCAGGCCTGACTGACGACTGGCAGCGACTTGACGTAGCCGACCTCGAGACCGGCCGGCGCGGCCATCGCCACGAAGCCCGTCTCCGCCGTGCGGCGGAACGTGAACTCGGCCTTGAGATTGGGCAGATCGGACCCGCCCTCGCCCGTATTGGTCGGATCGCCGGTCTGGGCCATGAACCTGTCAATGACCCGGAAGAAGGTGCGGCCGTCATAGACGCCGGCCCGGGTCAGGTCCTGCAAGCGGGCGACGTGGCTCGGCGCGACTTCCGGAACCAGCTCGACCAGCACCCGTCCCTTGTTGGTGTCGATCACCATCACCGTCTCGGGCGCGGGCGTCCGCCAGTCCGCTTCCGTCGGCTTGGCCGGAGCCGCCGCGATGGCTGGAGCCGCCGCGATGGCTGGAGCCGAAATCGCCGCCAGGCAGAGCCCGGCCAGGAGCGCGCGCGAGGACGTCATGTCACTTCACCTGAACCGGCACGTCCACGTCACAGTTGGTGAAGCTGCCGCCCAGTTCGCCCTGGCGCTTGGCGACCAGCGCCTTGAAGGTGGCCGAACCGGTGTTCATCACCTGGATGGTCGGACGCTTGTCCGCCGGCAGATCGGCCAGCAGCTTGACGCTGATCATCTTGTCCTGCGGATCCGGCACCGGCTCGCCGGTCTTGATGTTGCGGACAACATCGACACCCTGAAGGACGCGACCGAAGGCCGTGTAGGTCTTGTCCAGCGAGGCGTTGGCCTGGCGCATGAAGAAGAACTGGCTGTTGGCGCTGTCGGGATCGCCGGCGCGAGCCATGCCCAGCACGCCCGGACAGAAGTTGCCCCAGGTCGCGACCTTGCGGTCGGCGGTCATCACCGCCAGGGCCGAGTTCTGACTGGTCACCGGCAGCGCCGCGACCCAGCCCTGCTCGTTGCTGCCGACCTTATAGCTCTGGGCCACCGGCGTATCGGCGCCGCGGCGGAAGGAGAACTCGGCGGTCAGGTTCGGCTGGTCCGAGCCTCCGATGCCGGTGTTCTGCGGGTCGCCCGTCTGGGCCATGAAGTCGCTGATCACCCGGAAGAAGGTCAGGCCGTCGTAGAAGCCGCTCTTCACCAGCCCGCGCACGCGCTCGACATGGTTCGGCGCGACCTGCGGATAGAGCTCGGCGATGATCCGGCCCTTATTGGTCTCGACGACGATGACGTTGTTGGGGTCGGGCGCGCGCCAGTCCGCGCCAGCTGGAGCGACGGTCTGGGCCGAGGCCGTGGTGGCGGCGAGCGCCAGCGCGGCGGCGGTCATGGCGAGCTTCATTGAGTACCCCGAACAGAATAGGTCGCGGCCGGCGTAGAACGACACGGCCTCCCCGACAAGTGCGGCGGCTGTTGAAGCGCAGGATTTCGACCGGATCGGGGCGGTCGGCCGCGATGGCCTTCGCCCGCCCGATGGCCCCACGCCGACCATTCGGCGTCGGCATGGCTGGAGACGACGCCATGACGGGTCGCCTCCAGCCTCGACATACCGCTCGCTAGAAGGTGTAACGGACGCCGACCAGGATCTCCCGACCGGTGTGGTGGTAGGTCGTGGTCATGTCTTCCGCACCGTTGAATTGATACTGGTATTCGTCAGTGAGGTTCACGCCCTCCAGCGTGAGCTTGAGGTTGTCGTTGACCGTGTATTGCAGCGACGCGTCGACGTTGAAGGTCGAGTTGGTGCCGTCATAGGCGGTGCCCGAGGCGGTCTCGGCGCCCGGGACCTTGGTCAGGTAGCGGTCGCGATAGGCAATCGAGGCCCGCGCGCTCCACTTGGCGTCCTCGTAATAGACCGTGGCGTTGTAGGCGTTGCGCGACAGGCCGGTTAGGTCGGCCGTGGCCACCACCGCGCCGGCGCTGTTCACATAGTCCATTTCCGATTTCACGTAGGTGTAGTTCAGCAGCACGCCGGTATTGGCCAGCAGGCCGGGCAGGAACTTGAAGGCCTGCTGGTAGTTGACCTCTACCCCGGTCAGGGCCCCGCCCTTGGTGTTGACCGGGCGGCTGAACGTCCACAGCGACGAGGCGCTGCAGCTGGTGGTCGTACCGCAGGCGGCGGTGGCGACGCTGTCGGGCAGGCCGTAGCTGTTGCCCGTGAAGGTTCGGCTTTCGCTGACGGTCTGGACGAAGCTGCCGACATCCTTGCGGAACACCGCCACGCCCAGCAGCGAACCAGGCTGGAAGTACCATTCCAGCGACAGGTCATAGGCGTTGGCCCGGAACGGATCGAGGTTGGGGTTGCCCACCGAGACCGTGCGGTTGGCGCCCGAGACGCTGACCGTGGCGCCCGGCGTCAGATTGCCCAGGTCGGGCCGCGACATCACCTTGGCCGCGCCAAAACGGACCAGGAAGTTGTCGGTCGGCTCCAGCACCAGGTTCATCGATGGCAGGGTGTCGTCATAGCTGCGCGACGTCGACAGGGCGACCGGCGAGCCGCTGACATAGGTGTAGCCGTTCGAGCTCTGCTCGGTCTTGACGTAACGGACGCCGAAATTGCCGCGGAACGGCATGTTTGCCAGGCTGGTCTCGAAACTGGCCTGGACGTAGCCGCCGCTGTCCTTTTCCCGGACGCCGCGATTGTTGCCCAGCGCCGGCTCGTCCCCCAGGGCGAAGGCGCCGTTGTAGGCGGTCTGGCTATAGAGGCTGAGCAGGCTGGAGGCCTTGCTCAGATCCGGCGCCAGGAAGGTCACGCCGCCGATCGTCACCAGACTGCTGTAGTCGGCCAGACTGATCGCCGCGACGCCGGCGGGGATCACGGTCTCCTGGTTGGTGGTGGTGCCGACCGAGCGGCGCAGCTCGGTGGTGACGAATTCGTACTTCTTGAAGTCCAGTCCGCCATCCAGCTTGAACACCGAATTGAGCGTGTAGTGGGCGTTGACCTGGGCGGTGTCGTAGGTGTTGCGGGCGGTCTGGGGACGCAGGCGGATCTGCGACAGGGTCCAGGCCGAGGCGCTGGTCAGGTCGGCCGTGCCCCAGTTGAAGGTGGGGTTGGTCTTGTCGGTGTAGTCGTAGCTGTAGCCGTTGACGTTGTTCTGGTCGAAGGTCAGCGTCGTCTGGATCGGGTTCTTGTGGTCGGAGACCGAGTGACCGACCAGGGCGTCGACCTTGAAGCTGTCGCTGAACCGATGCTCGGCGGTCAGCGAGTTCTGGGTGAACTTGGTGCGCAGCTTGTCGAAGCGATCCTCGACGCGCAGGTCGACGCCGTCGAACGTTCCCTTGGTCAGAACGCCATTGTTGATGCTGGCCGAGGTGACGGTCGTGCCGCCGATGCCGGAGGTTCCGCTGGAGCTGAACGAAATGGCCTCGATGTACTGCTCCTCGCGCGTCGAGCGCAGGTCGGCGTACAGGCTGTCGAACGAGACCAGGGTGTCGTCGGACGGACGCCATTGCAGCGCCAGGGTCGCCCCGAAGCGTTCGCTCTTGCTTTGATAGTAGTCGTAGCGCGGGATACGCGGGTGATAGGCCGCGTTGATGTCGGCCAGCGAGGCGTCGCTGGTGGTCGCCGCGCCGAAGCCGCCCTTGGCCCAACGCACGGTGCTGTTGCCTTCCTCGACGATATTGCGCTTGGCGTAGGCGAACGAGAACAGCGCCCCGAAGGTGTCGTCCTTCCAGGTGTTGGAGATCATGAACGCCGCGCGCGGGTTCGTGGTCTTGGCCAGGTCGTTGTAGCTGCCCTGGGCCGAGCCGCTCATCTTGAAGCCCTTGAAGTCGAAGGGCCGGGCCGTGCGCAGGTCGACGGTCGCGCCCAGCGAACCCTCCTCGACATCGGCCGAGGCGGTCTTGCGCACCGTGATGGCGCTAAACAGGTCCGAGGCGAAGATGTTGAAGTCGAAGCTGCGCCCGCGATTGGTGCCGCCCGAGCTGTCGGCGCCGCCGGCGGTGGTCAGGGCCTCCATGCCGTTGATGCGCACGCGGGTGAACTGCGGACCAAGGCCCCGCACGGAGATCTGACGCCCCTCGCCGCCATCGCGCGCGATAGACACGCCGGGAATCCGCTGCAGGGATTCCGACAGGTTCAGGTCGGGAAACTTGCCGATGTCCTCGGCCAGGATCATGTCGACGGCGGCGGCTTCGTTGCGCTTGACGTTCAGCGCCTTGGCCAGGCTGGAGCGGAAGCCGACAACGACGACCTGCTCGACGGCGGTGTCCGGCTCGCCCGCCGACGCGGTGGCGGCCTCCTGCGCGCGGACGGTCCCCGAAACGGCCAGAGCGGCGAGCAACGCCCCCGCCGAAACATGAACTTTGAGCGCGCGACGGCGCGATGGTGACGTGATCATCCCCGTTCCTCCTAATGACGTTCGCCAGCCTTCCAGGGACTGGCTCTAAACAGCCGGAGGCGAGTCTTTTGCCACCGGTGTCATCGGGAGTTAGCCGAGACCTTTAGCAGGATTATCTCTCTGCATAACGGCGGCGCTTCGCGGTGTTGCGGCGCTGAAGACTGAAGCGCCGTCCAAGAAAGCTGGATCGCCTTGGCCCGCGCGAAACGGACGCCTGGCCCGACATTGCTCACGCGAAGGCGCGATGCTCCCTCACGTCGACTCCGCTCGTAGCGGGTTCTAGGTCGGTGATGGGCGACTGCGGATGTTCGGGACGAGACGGGGATGAGCCCTCTCGCGGCGCGCTACGTCTTCCGGACCTTGGCCAGCAGCTGCTCGGCCACGCCGACCGGCACGAACTTGGAGATGTCCCCGCCCAGGGCGGCGATCTCCTTGACCAGGCGCGAGGCGATCGCCTGGTGGCGCGGGTCGGCCATCAGGAAGACGGTTTCGATCTCGCGATCCAGCTGCTGGTTCATCGCCGTCATCTGGAACTCGTACTCGAAGTCGGCCACGGCCCTCAGGCCGCGCACGATCATCTGGGCGTTCACGTCCCGGGCGAAGTGCATCAGGAGGCTTTCGAACGGCCTGACCTCGATCTCGGCGATCTTGGTCAGGTGCGCCGTCTCGCGCTCCAGGATATCGACCCGCTCCTCCAGCGAGAACAGCGGCCCCTTGCCGATGTTCACCGCCACGCCGATCACCAGCTTGTCGACCAGCTTGACGGCCCGCCCGATGATGTCGAGGTGACCGTTGGTGACTGGATCAAAGGTCCCCGGATAAAGCCCGACCCGCATGCAACCCCCTGCTCTAAGGGTTCGAGGGGTTACGGGGTCTCTTCCGCCCCGCTGTCCTCGCCCTGGTTATCGTCTCCGCCGGAATCGGCGAGGCGCTCGACGCTGACGACGTGTTCGTCCTGCGCGGTGCGGAAGATGGTTACGCCTTGAGTATTCCGCGCTGCAACACGAATTTGCGAGACCGGCACCCGGATGAGTTGCCCCTGGTCCGTAACCAGCAGAATCTGGTCGCTTTCCTCGATCGGGAACGAGCCCACCAGACGACCGCCGCGCTTGCTCAAATCCTGCGCGGCCAGGCCCTGACCGCCACGGCCGGTGCGACGGAAATCGTAGGCGCTGGTGCGCTTGCCGAAGCCTTCCGACGACACGGTCAGCAGGATTTCCTCGGCCGCGCCCAGCTCGGCGATGCGTTCCGGCGTCAGGGTGGTTTCGTCGCCGTCCTCTTCGCCTTCTTCCACGGCGGCGGGCGTATCATCGCCCTCCTCGCCGGCGGCGCGCAGCATGGCGCGCTGGTGCTTGAGGTAGGCGGCGCGTTCGGCCGGGGTGGCGTCGACGCTGCGCAGCACGGCCATCGAGATGACGGTGTCCTCGCCCGCCAGCTTCACGCCCCGCACGCCGGTCGAATCGCGGCTCGCGAACACGCGCACCTCGTCGACGGAGAAGCGGATGCAGCGGCCGGCGGCGGTGGTCAGCAGCACGTCCTGGTCCGCGTTGCAGACCGACACGCCGACGATGCCGTCACCTTCGTCCAGCTTCATGGCGATCTTGCCGTTGCGGCGGACGTCCACGAAGTCGCTGAGCTTGTTGCGGCGCACGCTGCCCGAACGGGTTGCGAACATCACGTCCAGGCCGCCCCAGGTCGCCTCGTCCTCCGGCAGGGCCAGGATCGAGGTGATGGTCTCGCCCGGCTCGATCGGCAGCAGGTTGACGAACGCCTTGCCGCGCGAATTGGCGACGCCCTGCGGCAGGCGCCACACCTTCATCTTGTAGACCTTGCCGCCCGAGGTGAAGAACAGCAGCGGGGCGTGGGTCGAGGCCGAGAACACGCGGGTGACCGCGTCCTCGGTCTTGGTCGCCATGCCCGACTTGCCCTTCCCGCCCCGATGCTGGGTGCGGTAGTTGGCCAGCGGGGTGCGCTTGACGTAGCCGCCCATGGTGACGGTGATCACCATGTCCTCGCGGACGATCAGGTCCTCGTCTTCGACGTCGGCGTCGCCGTCGACCATCTGGCTGCGACGCGGGATGGCGAACTTCTCGCGGACCTCGACCAGCTCCTCGCGGACCACGGCCATGATGTTGGCGCGGTCGGACAGCAGTTCCAGGTAGCCGCGGATGGCGTCGGCCAGGGCGGCGGCTTCGTTGCCGATCTCGTCACGGCCCAGGCCCGTCAGGCGCGACAGGGTCAGGGCCAGGATGGCCCGGGCCTGCTCGTCGGTCAGGCGGATCAGGCCGCCGTCTTCCTGGATGGTGCGCGGGTCGGCGATCAGCTCGACCAGCGGCAGCATGTCACCGGCCGGCCAGGACTTGGCCACCAGGCGCTCGCGGGCCTCGGTCGGGTCCTTGGACGAGCGGATGATGTGGATGAACTCGTCGATATTGGCGACGGCGATGGTCAGACCGACCAGCACGTGCCCGCGATCGCGGGCCTTGCCCAGCTCGAACTTGGTCCGGCGGACGACGACTTCCTCGCGGAACTCGACGAACAGCTGCAGCAGCTGGTGCAGGCCCATCTGCTCGGGGCGGCCGCGGTTCAGGGCCAGCATGTTGACGCCGAACGAGCTCTGCAGCGCCGTGAAGCGATACAGCTGGTTCAGGATCACCTCGCCTGAGGCGTCGCGCTTCAGCTCGATGACGATGCGCATGCCGTCGCGGTTCGACTCGTCGCGGATATCGGCGACGCCTTCGAGCCGCTTCTCGCGCACCAGCTCGGCGATGTGCTCGACCAGGTTGGCCTTGTTCACCTGATACGGGATCTCGGTGACGATGATGGCCTCGCGGCCGGCGCGCAGCTCTTCCACGCTGGCCACGCCGCGCATGACGACCGAGCCACGGCCGGTCAGCAGCGCCTGACGCGGACCCGCGCGGCCGATGATCTCGCCGCCAGTGGGGAAGTCGGGACCGGGAACCAGATCCAGCAGTTGGTCGGTGGTGACGTTCGGCTCGTCGATCAGCAGCAGGCAGGCGTCGATGATCTCGCCCAGATTGTGCGGCGGGATGTTGGTCGCCATGCCGACGGCGATGCCGCCCGCGCCGTTGACCAGCAGGTTGGGGATCCGCGACGGCAGGACGGTCGGTTCCTGCTCCTTGCCGTCGTAGTTGTCGGCGAAGTCGACCGTGTCCTTGTCCAGGTCGGCCAGCAGCGACATGGCCGGCGGGGCCATGCGGCATTCCGTGTAGCGCATGGCCGCGGGCATATCGCCGTCGACCGAGCCGAAGTTGCCCTGGCCGTCGATCAGCACCAGGCCCATCGAGAACGACTGGGTCATGCGGACCAGGGTGAAGTAGATCGAGGCGTCGCCGTGCGGGTGATACTTACCCATCACGTCACCGACCACGCGGGCCGACTTCACATAGGGACGCTCGGGCGTCTGCCCCTGCTCGTGCATCGAGAACAGGACCCGACGGTGCACGGGTTTCAGGCCGTCGCGCGCGTCCGGCAGGGCGCGGCTGACGATCACGCTCATGGCGTAGTCGAGATAGGAGCGGCGGAGCTCGTCCTCGATATTGATCGGGGCGACATCCCCGCGCGGACCGTCAGCGGGGATCGTGGTGTGTTCGTCGCTCAAGGGGATTTTTCGCCGTCAGAATCGGACACGGAACAGTCTGAAACTGTTAGCATTGGGATGTGGAAGGCGCCACCTTTCCGGCCGCTTCATCCCCGCTGTTCGCTTGAATCCGAAGGAAAAACGCATGATCCGCCTTCCCGCCGCCACCGGTGTCGCCCTCGCGGCCCTGATCGCCGCCTCGCCCATCGCCACCAGCGCCGCTTGGGCCCAGACCACCGCGACGGCCGTGGTCAAGACCGGCGACGGCAAGGACGCCGGCGTCGTGACGCTGACCGAGGCCCCGCATGGCGTTCTGCTGAAGCTGGAACTGAAGGGCCTGACGCCCGGCTGGCATGCCGTCCACTTCCACGAAAAGGGCGACTGCGGCGCGCCTGACTTCAAGTCTGCCGGCGCCCACGTCCACACCGCCGCCACCACGATCCACGGTCTCCTGAACCCGGACGCCAACGACAGCGGCGACCTGCCGAACGTCTTCGCCGGCGCCGACGGCTCGGCCACGGCCGAGGCCTATTCGCCCCTGGTGTCGCTGAAGGGCGCCGGCGGCCGTCCGCCCCTGCTGGACGCCGACGGCAGCTCGATCGTCGTCCACGCCAGCCCTGACGACCACAAGAGCCAGCCGATCGGCGGCGCCGGGGCGCGCGCCGCTTGCGGTGTGTTCAAGTAGAGCCCTAGGGTCCCGCCACGATTCATCGTCGTGGCGGGAAATCCCATGCGTACCTGGCGCCTGTCGCTCATTGTCCTTGTCCTGGCCGCAACGGCCGCCTGCAACGAGGCCAAGACGCCCAAGGACGCCAAGCCGAGCGAGAAGCCGCCGGCGTCTGTCCCCCCGCCCTCGACGGAACTGGTCTCGCTGGCCTGGAAGCCGGCCGACGGCGACCAAAACCTGCAGTCCTTCGAACTCCGGCTGACCGGCGCGGACATAGTCTCCGTCTGTCGCCCCCCCCCCCGGCTGGGTCCTCAAGGGCGCGGGCGCGAAAGTGAGTGGCTACGCCACGGTCGGCGCCGGCTTCATCAGCGTCGATGACCTGCGGGATCTGGACGGCCTGTTCCTGATCCGCCCCCGCGCCGGAGAGGCGATCGGCGTGAGCGGGAAGCTGCTTACCGGCGTCTATACCGGCGACGAAGGCCAGAGCGAGATCGCGGCCACGCCGGCGCTGTTGCGGCGCCAGCCCGCGACGCAGTGCCCGGCGGTCAAGGGCTAGGCCGTCTCCGCCAAGGCGTCCGTGGCCTTGCCGCGCTTCTCGGTCAGCGCCACCAGAGCCACACCGGCCATGGTGGCGCCGCCACCGATCAGCAGCTGGGTCGACAGGGTGTCGCCCAGGAACATCACCCCGATCGTGCAGGACACCAGCGGCGTCAGCAGGAAGTATGGCGTCACGCGGCCCGGCTCACGGCGCTGGACCAGCCAGAACAGCAGCGCGCTGGCCCCGATCGTCGAAACTACCCCGGCGAACAGAACCGCGGCCCAGGCGATCGGCGGCGCGGCCGCGACCTTGGCCCCGAGATCCTTCTCGAAGGCCAGCGACATCAGTAGCAACACCGGCGTCGCGACCAGGGCCGTCATGCCCTGCATCTTCAGCGGCTTGATCCCAGGCGTCTTGCGCACCAGCACCGTGGCCACGGCCCAGCAGGCCCCCGCCAGCACCACCAGCAGGATCGCCGGCAGATCGCCGGCCGCGTGGGGATCGAGGCTCATCCAGGCCACGCCGAGGAAAGCGACCACCAAGCCCGCCACCGCCGGCGGGCGCATGGTCTCGCCCAGCATTCGCCAGGCGAAGATCGCCGTGAACGGGATCCATAGCTGGCTGGCCACCACCAGCGGGCTCAGGGCGTCGGCCATGCTGAAGGCCAGGTAGATGATCCCGAAATGGATCGGCCCGGTCAGCAGCACGATGACCAGCAGCTTTCTGGGCTCGGGAAACGGCGGCTTGATGAACGGGAACAGGAAGACCAGCGCCGCCAGGAACCGCAGCCCGCCCATCAGCATCGGCGGCAGATAGGCCGTCGCCACCTTGGCGGCGGCGTTGTTGATCCCCCAGGTCAGGATGATCGCCAGGATGGCGAGGTATTCCAGACCGGTCAGCGGGGAGGACTTGGCGGACATGCACGGGCTTGGACCAGACCCGGCCCGTCAGGTCAATGAAGGTTCAGGCGGCGCCGACCACCCTGCGGACGGCGGATGTCAGCAGGTCGAGATCAGCGTCCGGCGTCGTGAAGGCCGGGGTCAGATAGACCAGCTTGCCCATCGGCCGGATCCAGGCTCCCAGATCCGCGAACCGGGCGCAGAGATCACCGACCGCCACCGGCGTGTCGAACTCGACGACGCCGATCGCGCCCAGGGTCCGCACGTCGACGACGCCCCTGCCCGCCCGGCACGGCTCCAGCCCCTCGGCCAGCGCCGCCGAGACCTGCGCCACGTTGGTCGCCCAGGTCCCATCCTCGAACAGGTCCAGCGAGGCGTTGGCCGCCGCGCAGGCCAGCGGATTGGCCATGTAGGTCGGGCCGTGCATCAGGGCCGCGCCGGCGTCGTCGGACCAGAAAGCCTCGAACACCTTGCGCGAGGCCACGGCCGCCGACAGCGGCAGGGTTCCGCCGGTCAGCGCCTTGGACAGGGTGACGATGTCAGGCTCGACCCCCGCCGCCTGCATGGCGAACAGGGTCCCGGTGCGACCGAAGCCCGTGAAGATCTCGTCGAAGATCAGCAGCACGCCGTGCTTGTCGGCCAGGCGGCGCAAGGTGCGCAGCACTTCCGGTGGATGCAGCAGCATGCCCCCCGCGCCCTGGACCAGCGGCTCGACCAGGATCGCCGCGATCTCATGCCCCCGCGCGGCCAGCAACGCGTCCAGCGCCGCCTCGCTCTCGGCGTTGCGCGGCAGATCAGCGATCACCTGGTCAGGCATGACGCCGGCGAACAGACTGTGCATGCCCTCCTCCGGGTCGCAGACCGTCATCGTCGCCAGGGTGTCGCCGTGATAGCCGCCCCGGAAGGCCAGGAACTTGGTCCGCCCACGCACACCCTGATTGATCTGGAACTGCAGCGCCATCTTCATGGCGATCTCGACCGAGACCGAGCCGCTCTCGGCGAAGAACACGTGGTCCAGTTGGCCGGGCAGCAGCTTCGCCAGCCGCTCGGCCAACCGGTAGGCCGGCTCATGCGCCAGGCCGCCGAACATCACGTGCGGCATGCGGTCGATCTGCTCGCGCAGCGCGGCGGCGATGTGGGGGTGGTTGTAGCCGTGGCAGGCCGTCCACCACGAGGCCAGGCCGTCGACCAGTTCGCGACCGTCCGCCAGCACCAGCCGCGAACCTTTCGTCGCGACCACCGGCAGCGGCGGGCGCGCGGTCTTCATCTGGCAGTAGGGCCGCCAGACGTGCGGCGCGCCTTGGGTCAGCCAGGCGGGATCGGACATGACGGCGCTTTCCGTTTGCGGACTCGGGGCGCCTTGCCTATTCCCGCGCACCAGCCACGGCAAACGGGAAACGACATGCACAGCCTGGACGCCTTCGCCGGCGAGAAGCTGGCGGCCCTGGACGCCAAGAGCCTGCGCCGCCGCCTCAAGCCGACCCGCCGCCACGACGGCGCCGTGGTCGAGCGCGACGGCAAGCGGCTGATCTCGTTCTCGTGCAACGACTATCTGGGCCTGTCGCACCATCCCGCCGTCCGCGCGGCGGCGGCCGAGGCGGCGCTGAACTACGGCGCGGGCGCCGCGGCCTCGCGCCTCGTCACCGGCGACCATCCGCTGCTGTCCGACCTGGAAAAGCGCCTGGCCCGACTGAAGGGGACCGAAGCCGCCTGCGTGTTCGGTTCGGGATATCTCGCCAATACCGGCGTCATTCCCACCCTGGTCGGGCCCGGCGACGCGATCTTCGTCGACGCCCTGGCCCATGCCTGCATCTGGGCCGGCGCCCAGCTCTCGGGAGCCAGGATCATCCGCTTCGCGCACAACGACGCCGCCGACCTGGCCCGCCTACTGGAGGCTGAGCGGCCCAGCGTTCGGCACGCCCTGGTCGCCACCGACGGCGTCTTCTCGATGGACGGCGACATCGCCCCGCTGGACCTGCTGTCGGACCTCTGCTACCGCCACGACGCCTGGCTGCTCAGCGACGACGCCCACGGAGTCGGCGTCCTGGCCCAGGGGCGTGGCTCCAGCGCCCTGTTCCCGAATGCGAAGATCCCGCTGCAAATGGGCACACTGTCCAAGGCCCTGGGCTCGTATGGCGGCTATCTGTGCGGCTCCCAGGCGGTGATCGACCTCCTGAAGACCCGCGCCCGCACCCTAGTCTACGCCACCGGCCTGCCGCCCGCCTCGGCGGCCGCCGCCCTAGCGTCGCTGGACGTCATAGAGGCTGACCCTGCCTTCACAGAGCAGCCGCTGGCCAAGGCGCGCCTCTTCACCCGCCGGCTGGGCCTGCCGGACGCCGAGAGCCCGATCGTGCCGGTGATCATGGGCAGCGCCGACGCCGCCCTCGCCGCCTCGGCCGCGCTGGAGGACCAGGGCTTCCTGGTCGTGGCCATCCGGCCGCCGACGGTGCCTGAGGGCACGGCCCGCCTACGCGTGGCCTTCAACGCCCTCCATGCCGACGGCGATGTCATCCGTCTGGCCGACGACATCGCGGCGCTAAGGAACGCCACATGAGAGCGTTCTTCGTCGCCGGGACCGGCACCGATCTTGGCAAGACCCACATCGCCTGCGCCCTGCTGCGCGCCGCCCGCGCGCGGGGCCTCAGCGTCGACGCTTTCAAGCCGGTGGTCAGCGGCCTTGATCCCGACGCGCCGGAGAACAGCGACCCCGCCCGTCTGGCCGCCGCGATGGGCCGACCGGACGCCTGGGCCGAGATCTCGCCAAGACACTATCGCGCGCCACTGGCTCCCAACTTGGCCGCCCGGCTGGAGGGCGAAACCCTGGCCATGACGGACCTCATCGCCAGCTGCCGGACCTGGCTGAACCATCGCGACGTCGACCTCGCGCTGATCGAAGGCGCCGGCGGCGTCATGTCGCCGATGACCGACGACGCCACCAATCTGGACCTGATGACCGCGCTGAACCTGCCGGTCCTGCTGGTCGCCGGCAGCTATCTAGGCACGGCCAGCCACCTGCTGACCGCGCTGGAGGTGCTGCGGGCGCACGGCCTGACGGTCGCCGCGATCGTGGTCAGCGAAAGCCTCGACGCCCCGGATCTGACCCAGACCGTCGAGATGCTGCGGAGTTTCGAACGCCAGACCCAGATCCTCGTCGCCCCAAGGGACGAGGCTTGGAACGCTGACGACCTGGACCACCTGCTGCTGGGCTGAACCTTACTTCTCCAGCCGCGCCACCAGGCTGGACGTGTCCCAGCGGTTGCCGCCCATGGCCTGGACCTCGGCGTAGAACTTGTCGATCAGGGCCGTGCTTTCCAGCTTGGCGCCATTGCGGGTCGCCTCTTCCAGGGCGATGCCCAGGTCCTTGCGCATCCAGGCGACCGCGAAGCCGAAGTCGAACTCGCCGCGCGCCATGGTCGGCCAGCGGTTCTCCATCTGCCACGACTGGGCCGATCCCTTGGAGATGGCGGCCAGCACGTCGTCGGTCGGCAGGCCGGCGCGCTTGGCGAAGTGCAGCGCTTCGGCCACGCCCTGGACGACGCCGGCGATGGCGATCTGGTTGCACATCTTGGTCAGCTGGCCCGCACCCACTTCGCCCATGCGGCGCACGGCCTTGGCGTAGACCTCGATCACCGGCAGCACGCGCTCGTACGCCGTCTGGTCGCCGCCGGCCATGATGGTCAGCTGGCCGTTCTCGGCGCCGGCCTGGCCGCCCGAGACCGGCGCGTCGACGAAGGCTCGGCCGCTCTTGTCCAGCAACGCCGACATCTCGCGGGCCACGGTGGCGGAGGTGGTGGTGTGGTCGACGATCACCGCGCCCTCGGCCAGGGCCGGCAGGGCCTGCGCCACCACGTCGCGGACGTCGTCGTCATTGCCCACGCACAGCAGCACGACCTCGGCCCCGTTCACCGCCTCGGCGATGGTCTCGAAGGCCTGCCCGCCGTGCTTCTCGGCCCAGCGGCGCGCCTTTTCGGGGCTGCGGTTGTAGACGGCGACCTCATGGCCGGCGGCCTTCAGGTGGCCCGCCATCGGAAAGCCCATCACGCCCAGGCCGATAAACGCCGTCTTCATGCGCAGACTCCTTGCAAGAGAAGGAGGGATTACGCGTCCGGCACGCCGTGCGGCAACCCCATCTTAACGACCTTTGGGCAGGTTGCCGGTTCAAGGTTAAGCAGGCTTAAGCGCGATGGCGGTCAACAGCGAACAGCCGATCATCATCAAGAAGGTGAAGAAAGGCGGCGGGCACGGTCACCACGGTGGCGCGTGGAAGGTCGCCTATGCCGACTTCGTGACGGCCATGATGGCCTTCTTCCTGTTGATGTGGCTGCTGAACACGACCAGCCCCGAACAGAAGCAAGGCATCGCCGACTACTTCGCGCCCGCCTCGATCTCGTCGACCACCAGCGGTTCCGGCGGCATCCTTGGCGGCACCTCGCTGGGCGACGACGGCGCCAAGGCCGACGGCAAGATGTCGGTGATCCAGCAGTTGGCCCCCGAGGCTCCGGATCACGTCGACAAGGACGGCCAGAGCAGCACCACGCCCGCCAATCTCGACTCGGCCAGCGAACAGGCCCTGCGCGACGCCCTGGCCAAGAAGGAACAGGACGCCTTCGCCTCGGCGGCCCAGTCCCTGCGCCAGTCGCTGCAGGACATGCCGGAACTGGCGGAGCTGTCGAAGCAGATCATGATCGACCAGACCCCGGAAGGCCTGCGCATCCAGCTGGTCGACCAGGAAGGCCGCTCGATGTTCAAGGAAAACTCGCGCGAGCCGAACGACCGCGCCCGCATCCTGCTGCGCGCCGTCGCCAAGGTGATCAATCAGCTGCCCAACCGTGTGACCATCTCGGGCCACACCAGCGCCAACGCCTACGGCAAGAAGCAGGATGGCGACTGGGCCCTGTCGGCCTCCCGCGCCGACGCCTCTCGCCAGGTCCTGCGCGGCGCGGGCGTCGACGACGACCGCATCTATCAGGTCTCGGGCAAGGCCAATTCGGAACCGCTGTACGCCGACGATCCCACTCTGGCGGGCAACCGCCGGATCTCGATTATCCTGCTGCGCGAAAAACCCGTCCTGCCCGACAACCTGTAGCAGGCGCCCTGTGACCCTTCGCCGCGCGATGCGTCGATGACGCGCCGTGAAGCTTGCGCAACCGGACGCTATGCCCCCTAATCCCATTCAGGGCTGGTCGATAGACGAGAGGGGTTAGGGCTACAGTGACGCAGCATTTTCCGACGCGGCAGCTTCGGTTCTTTCTGACGGCGCCCACGCCTTGTCCGTACCTGCCCGGCCGCGAGGAACGGAAGGTGTTCGCCCACCTGCCGCTGTCCGACGGCCCGACGGTCAATGACAGCCTGACCCAGGTCGGCTTCCGTCGCTCGCAGAACATCGCCTACCGCCCCGCCTGCGAGACCTGTCGCGCCTGCCAGTCGGCCCGCGCGCCGGCTGCCGAGTACGTGTTGTCGCGCTCGGAGCGGAAGATCCTGAACCGCAACGACGATCTCGAACGCCACCTGGTCGAGGCCGAGGCGACGCTGGAGCAGTTCGAACTGCTGCGCCGCTACCTCCTGGCCCGCCACGCCGACGGCGGCATGGCCGAGATGACCTGGCCCGACTACGTGGCCATGGTCGAGGACACCGCGGTCCGCACCCACCTGATCGAATACCGCCGCAAGTCGCAGGACCGCGGTCCGGGCGACCTGATCGCCTGCGTGCTGGTCGACGTCCTCGCCGACGGCCTGTCGCTCGTTTACAGCTTCTACGATCCGGATCTGATCAAGCGCAGCCTGGGCTCGTTCATCATCCTGGACCACATCGTCCAGGCTCAGCAGGGCGGCCTGCCCTACGTCTATCTGGGCTACTGGGTCCCGGGCAGCGAGAAGATGGCCTACAAGGCGCGCTTCTCCCCGCTGGAAATTCTCAAGCCCGGCGGCTGGTCGCTGATGTCGGCCCGCGAACGCGGCGCCCGGCCGCCCAGCATGCGCGGCGGCGCCAAGGACCCTTGCGACCTGCCGCTCAGCGACGCCGAGCCGGCGGAGATCGAGGAACTGGGCTAGCGCCCCGTCCCTCCGCCTCCGCCCTTACCGCGCGAAGCTGACGCCGCCGTCGACGGTCACCGCGCCGCCCATCACATAGTCCCCCGCCCGCGAGGCCAGGTAGATGGCCGCGCCGGCCATGTCCTCTTCCGTGCCGATCCGGCCGGCCGGAATGGCCTTGGAAACAGCGTCGGCGTGGTCGCGGGCGACCTTGTTCATGTCCGAGGCGAAGGCGCCGGGCGCGATGCAGCTGACGGCGATGTTGTCGGCCGCCAGGCGCAGGGCCATGCGCTTGGTCATGTGCAGCAGGCCGGCCTTGGACGCGCCGTAGGGATAGGTCTCGTCCTTGGTCACCGACTGGCCGTCGATCGAGGCGATGTTGATGACCTTGGCCACCCGGTCCTGGGCGGCGGCGCGCAGCTGGCCGATCAGGGCCTGGGTCAGGAAGAACGGCGTCTTCATGTTGAGGTCGACGGTCTTGTCCCAGCCGGCTTCCGGGAACTCGTCGAAGGCCGCGCCCCAGGCGGCGCCGGCGTTGTTGACCAGGATGTCCAGCTTGTCCTCGCGCGCCTTGATGCGGTCGGCCAGGCCCTGGATGCCTTCCATCGTCGAGATGTCGCCTGGCAGCGAGACGCACTCGCCGTACTGGCTGAGCTCCTCGGCGGCCGCGTCGCAGGCGGCGGCCTTGCGGGCGGTGATGTAGACGCGCTTGGCGCCATAGGTCAGGAAGCCCTTGACGATCATCGCGCCGATGCCGCGCGAGCCGCCGGTCACCAGGGCCACGCGGCCTTCGAGCGAGAACAGGTTCTGCATAGGGGTAACTCCTAGAAGCCGCGCGCGGCGGCCAGGGCGCCGAGACGCCCGGTGATGTCGTGGAACTGGGCGACGGTCTCGTCGATGATCTGCTGGGCGCTCTTCACCTCGTCGATCAGGCCGACGGTCTGGCCGGCCAGCGCGGGCGCGGCCTCCATGTCGCCGCCGAAATAGACGTCCAGGATGTTTCGCAGCACGTCGGGCGGCATGACGCCGGCGTCGTGGATCTCCTTGGTCAGCTCGGACTTGATGGCGCGGATGCAGGGGCTGGCCTTCTTGTTCAGCACCCAGGTGCCGGTCTCCTTGGCGCCCGTGATCGCGGCCTTGTAGTTGGCGTGCACCGGGCTCTCGGCAGAGCTGACGAAGCGCGTGCCCATCTGCACCGCCTCGGCGCCCAGCGCGAACGCCGCGGCCATGCCTCGCCCGTCACAGATGCCGCCGGCGGCGATCATCGGCACGTCCGTGCGCGCGCGGATCGCCTGCAGCAGGACCAGGGTCGAGACTTCCTCGGGGTTCTTGAAGCCGCCACCTTCCGCGCCCTCGACCACCAGACCATCGACGCCCGCCTCGACGCACTTCATAGCCGCATCGACGGTCGGCACGGCGTGGTAGACGACGATCCCGGCGTCCTTCAGCGGCCCGACGAACTTGGCCGGGCTGCCGGCCGAGGTCGTCACGAACCTGACCCCACTCTCGCAGACGAAGCGCAGCATGGCGTCGTCGCGCAGGAACAGGATCGGCAGGTTCACCCCGAACGGCAGGCCGCTGACCGCCATCCTGGTGATCTCGGCCTTGCAGGTCTCGGTCTCGCCGGACGAGGTCTCGATGATCCCCAGGCCACCGGCCCGCGATACGGCGCTGGCCAGCGGATAACGGGCGATCCAGCCCATCGGAGCCTGGATGATCGGATACTTGGCGCCGGTGTGCGCCAGAACGCGGTTCTGGCTCATCCCCCTGCCCCTTCGGGGATCAACAGCACCCGGCCGACGGCCTGGCGGCTCTCGATATAGGCATGGGCGGCGGCGGCCTCGGAGAGCGGGAAGGTCTTGTCGATGACGACCTCCAGCTCGCCGCGCGCGGCTTGGTCGATCAGGTCCTGGATCATGTCGTGGACCCGATCGGTCATGATCTCCGCGCCCAGGAAGACACCGGTCAGCGAGCGGTTGCCGCCCATCAGCGAGGAGACGTCGACCTTCATCGGCTCGCGCCCGGCATTGCCGACCAGCGAGATGCGGCCGCGATAGCCCAGCGCGCCGAGGCTCGCCTGCAGGGTCGCTCCGCCGACCGGATCGACGACCAGGTCGACACCCTTGCCGCCGGTCAGCTTCATGACCTGTTCGACAAGGTCGTCGCGGCCGTAATTGATCCCGTGGTCCAGGCCGAACACCTTCAGGCGCTCCAGCCGCTCATCGCTGGAGGCCGAGGCCAGGACCGTCGCCCCCGCCTTCTTGGCCAGCTGGATGGCGGCGATGCCGACCGCCCCCGCCCCGGCCTGGACCAGCACCGTCTCGCCGGCCTTCAGCCGCCCCGCGCCGAACAGGCACTCGTGAGCCGTGCCGAACGGCACCGGGATGGCGGAGGCCTTGCGAATGTCGAAGCCGTCCGGGATCGGCCAGGCGTTGCGGGCCGGAACCGCGCGCAGTTCCGCGTGCGAGCCGAAGGCGTTCACGGTGACGACCTTCTGTCCGACCTTCAGATGCGAGACCTCGGCCCCGACCTCGACGATCTCGCCAGCGGCCTGGTAGCCGACGATGTGCGGGCTGCCCGCCATCTGGCCGCCGCCGCGATTGAGGGTGTCGCCACCCTCGATGCTGACCGCCTCGACGCGGATGACCACGCCTTGCGGATGGCAGACGGGATCGGGAACGTCCTCATAGCGAAAGACGTCCGGCGCCCCGGTCTCGTAATAGACGGCGGCCTTCATCGCGTTTCTCCCTCTTGTTCTTCTCGGCGCTTCGGGGAGCGCTACTTCTTGGGATCGACCAGGGCCTCGTAGACCAGCTTGGCCGAGTCATCGTCGATGTCCTTGATGGCCGGATCGCCGCCCTTGTTCAGGATGTGGATCATGCCCAGGAAGAAGAGGTCGTTCTTGGGATCGATCCAGAACCAGGTGCCGGCCGCGCCGCCCCAGCTGTAGGTCCCCTCGCCTTGCGGCCCGGCCTTGGCGCTGTCCAGCACCACCGCGAAGTCGAGGCCGAAGCCCCGCCCCTTGGCCGTGTTGAAGGGCGGCTCGTCGGAATTCATGATCGCGTCGCTCAGCGCGTTGGTCCGCATCAGGGCGACCGTCTCGGGCTTCAGGATGCGCTTGCCCTCCAGCTCACCGCCGTTCAGCAGCATCTGGGCGAAGCGGGCGTAGTCGGCGCTGGTCGAGACCAGGCCGCCGCCGCCCGAGGCCACGACCGGCGGCTTGCTGATGTCCAGCACCATGAAGCCGTCGGCCGGCGCCAGCTTGCCGGCCTTGCCGTCCCAAACGTACAGCGAAGCCAGGCGATCGGTCTTGGCGGTCGGCAGCCAGAAGCCGGTGTCGACCATCTTCAGCGGCGCGAAGATCCGCTGCCGCATGAAGTCGCCCAGCGACATGCCGGTCAGCTTCTCGATGATCAGCCCCTGGATGTCGACCGAGACGCTGTACTTCCAGCGCGTTCCCGGCTGGGCGACCAGCGGCAGGGCGGCGACCTTCTGGACGAACTCCTGGCGCGACTTCGCCCCCAGCACGCCGGTGTCGACATAGGCCTTGTCGATCGGGTTGTCGGGGACCAGGCCATAGGCGAAGCCGCCCGAGTGGCTCATCAGCTCACGCATGGTCGGCGGGCGGTCGGCGGGGACGGTGTCGAACGAGCCGTCGGGATTGACGCCCTTGAAGACCCGGAGGGACGCGAACTCCGGCACGTACTTGCTGACCGGGTCGTCCAGCTTCCACTTGCCCTCCTCGAAGAGGATCATCATCGCCACGCCGGTGACCGGCTTGGTCTGCGAGTAAATGCGGAAGACGGTGTCCTTGGTCATCGGCGGGCCATCGAAGCCCTTCTTGCCGTGAACCTCGAAGTTCACGATCTTGCCGTGGCGGACCAGCATGGTGATGACGCCCGGCAGGTGGCCGGTGTCGACCAGGCCCTGCATATGGGTGTCCAGCTTCTTCAGCCCCTCGGCCGAGAAGCCCGCGCTCTCGGGCGCCGCGGCGACAATGGCGGGCGTAGCGGCCAGGACGGCGGAAGACCCGCCGCCGAGCACGGTCGCGGCCAACACCGCCGCGATCAAATTGCGAAACGCCAAGCCCCACCTCCCGAACAGATGTTTGAGGCGACCTTAAAGGGCGTCCTTGCGCGATGAAACCCGCTTTTTCAGCGACCGGCGCGGATGCCCAACACCGACCGCTCACGTTAAGGTTTTTTCATTCAAAGCGGGGTTGATCGAACGTCGTTCATGTATATTTTTTACTGCACGAGGGATTACGAAATACATAGGGGACGGCCCACATGGCCACCATCGACAATCTGGTCACGATCTACCGTAACGTTCACCGCCTGCCGGCCAACTCGGACCTGCCCGCCAACGCCTGGACCCAGCTGACGCTGATGGCGCAGGGCATCGACATCTCGCGCGGCGGCCAGCAGACGGGCGACATCTGGACATATGCCAGCGCCGTCAGCTGGATCCATGACAGCGCTAGGGCGACCACCGAGGTGGCGGTGCTCTCCTACGGCTTCCTGGGCGACGTGACCCTGGGCACGGGCGGCATCGACTACCTGGTCTCGAAAGACGGCGGCAACCCGAACAATCTGAACAGCGAGTACTACGCCAAGTTCAGCCTCGAGAACCGTTTCATCAACTTCGCCGTCAACCTGGTGAAATACGGTGAGGCCAAGGTCAACTTCATCCAGGAATACGGCGAGAACGGCACCGCCTACGCCACCTTCCAGAAGGCGTATCTGAAGCTATTGGGAGTCGAGAAACCGATCGAGGACATCATCTCGATCCTCAGCGACGAGATCCCCAACGGTCGCGGCGGGACCTATACGCGCGGCGAATACTTCGCCGAGTTGGGTGGCGATGGCGGCAATGGCCTGGGCACGCGCGCGGCCATGGTCGGTTGGCTGATGGCCGAGGCGGTCAAGGCCGACAAGGGTCCCTATGTCGAGGCCATGAAGGCCTACCTCGCCGACATCGGCCTGGACGGCAAGGCCCTGGCCCTGAACGTCTTCTTCTCGGCCTACGGCAAGGGCGGCGACAATGCGATCGGCGGGCCGTCGGATCCGGGACTGCCCGGCGAGAAGGCCAGCTTCGCCCACGACTGGAACGTCGACGCCTTCAACCAGGAGCCCGACCACAATACCCACGTCCTGGCCAGCGACGGCAACGACGTGATCAAGCCGATCATCACCGACGGTCCTGGCGGCCTGGACGCGGGCAAGCACATCCGCACCGCCGGCGGCAATGATGTGGTCTTCGTCGACAATGGAACAATGCGAGGCTTGATCGACACGGGAGCGGGCAACGACTCCATCTTCCTTGAGAAGCTGGACGGGCGCGTCATCACCGGGGCCGGCTATGACAACATCGACATCGGTTCGTTCGCTTCGCTCCACCTGGCCAATGGCAAGGTAACCGACATCGCCGTGATCGAGGACTTCCAGAAGGGCTTCGACCTGCTCGGCTTCCCCGGCCAGGCCGGCCCAGGGGAGAAGAAGTCGCTCTACTTCATCACCACCGCCACCTTTGACGAAGCCCTGACCGCCTATGCCGGCCTGACGGCCGCCAACAGCAACACCGTCTTCGAATGGGGGAGCGACACCTACATCTTCCACAACAACGGCGTGGCCGGGCTCGATGCGGGCGATGGCCTGATCAAGCTGGCCGGCGTCACCGGCCTGACCGTCGGCAAGTCCAACGAAGCCGTCGACATCGTCTTCGCGGCCTAGAACTTCAGCCCTTCCAGGACCGTGACGGAACTCCCCTCGCCTCGGCGGGGGGAGTTTTCTTTGCGCCTAAGGCTTGCGGGCGGAGCCGTCGCCCATGTCCGGGCACTTGGCTTCGACCTTGCGCGTATCGCAGAGGGCGATGCGCTGAAGGTACGCCATGGTCGGCGGCACGATCGCCGGCGTAGCCTCGCTGCGATGAGCGTATTGCACGGCATAGAGGCTATCGTCGCCGCTGATTACCTTCATCCACGCGTTCTCGGGCCGTTGGGTCGCCGGATTGAGCGGGCAAAGGAACATCCAGATCGAGACCGCATAGCCTCGCTCGACACCCGCATGGACCTTCTGAGCGCCGCCGCCGGGGCAACTCGCGACCCAACCGGCGGCCATGTTCCTGGGCAGACTGTCCGGATCGGCCTTGTGAACACCGAACAGGATCTGGTGCGTGACCATCCTCGACCAATCCTGCACCGTCTCGCCGACAGGCACGTACTCGACGAACAGCATGCGGGGCTGGCGATTGCTCGCGGCGACCTTGAAGCCCTGCGGCAGCGGGGCCAGCAGGTTCTCCCCTTCGGGCGCCCCGCAGATCGCGGGCCCCGCGATGGCGCCGGCGATGAACGCCACGCTCAGAAAGACGCAAAGCCGCATGAAAGCCCCCCGAATTCGCAACCCAAGATAGCGAGTTTCGAATTCAGCTCAACCGAACTTAACGCGCCGTCGTCGCCTTGGTGGTCGCCGCCACCTTGGTCGGCGGTTGTCCCGGAGGCGGAACCACAAGCGGCGGGCGCTCGATGGCTTGGTAGACCAGCGCCCGCGACTGGGCGTCCAGGCCCGGACCGACGCCGCCCAAGCGCTGGATCATGCCGACGAAGAACAGGTCGTTGACCGGGTCGATCCAGAACCAGGTGCCGGCGCTTCCGCCCCAGCTGACCGTGCCGGGGCCGACCGGCGCGCCCGAGGCGGCCGGATCCACCGCCACGGCCAAGTCGAGACCATAGCCCATGCCGGCGGCGAACGGGAATGGCTTGGGGCCCGGCTTCAGGACCCCCGTCGTGCCGTTAGTCGTCACCACGAACCCCGGCGGCAGGTGGTTCTGAGTCATCAGGGCCACGGACTCGGGCCTCAGGATTCGCACACCGCCCAGTTCGCCCTTGTTCAAGATCATCTGGGCGAAGCGGGCGAAGTCGCCCGCGGTCGAGACCAACCCTCCTCCCCCCAGCGGCGCGGCCGGCGGCTTGCTGACGTCGCGCCAGGCGCCCTCCACGGCCGGGACCAGTTGGCCGGTCGCGGGATCGCCATCGTACAGCGCCGCCAGGCGATGCTGCTTCTGCTCGGGAACGAAGAAGGCGGTGTCCTTCATGCCCAGCGGCGCGAAGATGTGCTCTTCCATGAACACCGGTAGGCTTTCGCCCGACAGCTTCTCGACGATGTAGCCCTGGATGTCGGCCGCCACGCTGTAGCGCCACAGCTGGCCGGGCTCGGAGAACATCGGCAGGCCCGAGACCTTCTGGACCAGATCGGTCAGCGAAGCCGACTGAAGCACGCCCGCGCGATAGTAGGCCTGGTCGGCCGGGCTGTTGGGATCATCGGCCAAGCCATAGGCGAAGCCGGCCGTGTGGGTCATCAGCTCGCGCATCGTCGGCGGGCGCGTGACCGGGGCCAGGATCGGCTGGCCGGCCGCGTCGACGCCGGTGGCGATGCGCAGGTTGGCGAACTCGGGCACGTACTTGCTGACTGGATCGTCCAGATCCCACAGGCCCTGCTCGTAAAGGATCATCATCGCCACGCCCGTGACCGGCTTGGTCTCCGAGCGGATCCGGAAGATGGCGTCGAATGGCATCGGCTCGCCGCCCAGGGCGCGGCGACCGAACGCCATGGCGTGGACCACGCGGCCATGACGGGCCAGCAGGGTCACGCCGCCGGCGACCTGGCCATTGGTCACCATCGCCTGCATGTGCTCATCCAGGCGCCTCAGGCGCTCGGCGCTGAAACCCAGGTCCTCCGGCTTGCCCTTGGGCAAGGCCAGAGCCGGGGTCGCGACGATGGCCGCGCAGCCGAAGACACTGGCGAGAACGCTCAGCGCGCGGCGACGCAACCTCCTAACGCTCATTTGGCCAGCTTCATTTCGGCTTGAACCGCTTGTTGGTGGCGAAGCCCCGCGGCGCCAGTTTGCCCGCGCCCGCCCGGCGGCCGACCCATTCCTTCCACTCCGCCCAGTCGCGGCGGCGGCCGGCGGTGTCGATCCAATAGGCGCCGGTCTCGGCGTTGAACGACAGGCCGTCGCGCAAGCCCCCCTCGCGGTAGGACTGCAGCTTGACGCCCTTGCCGCGCGGCATTTCCGGCAGTTCCTCCAGCGGGAAGATCAGGATCTTGCCGTTGTCGCCGATGACGGCCAGTTGGTCGCCCACGGCCTCCATGCAGAAGGCCGCGCCGGCGGCGTCGACGGTCAGGACCTGCTTGCCGGCCTTGCGGTTGGCCAGGGCTTCTTCCTCGGGCATCAGGAAGCCATAACCCAACTTCGAGGCCAGAATGCGCTTGCGGCCGGCCTTGAACGGGAAGACGTCGACGATCTTCACCTTGTCGTCCAGCTCGATCATCATCCGCACCGGCTCGCCATGACCCCGCGCGCTGGGAAGCTTGTCGCAGCCCAGGGTGAAGAAACGGCCGTCGCTGGAGAAAATCAGCAGCTTGTCGGTGGTCTCGGCCGGGACCAGGAAGCCCAGCTTGTCGCCTTCCTTGAACTTCAGCTCGGACGGATCGTCGATCTTGCCCTTTGCGGCGCGGATCCAGCCGCGTTCCGACAGGATGATCGTGATCGGCTCGCGGACGATCATCGCCTCGATGGCGGCGTCGGCGTCGACGACCGGAGCGTCGGCGAAGATCGAGCGACCGGTCACCCCGGTCGGACGGCCGCCCTTGTCCAGCGGGTGCTTGATCTTCAGCAGGGCCTCGCGGACCTGGCTCAGGCCCACGCCCACCAGCTTCCACTGCTTCTCGTCGCTAGCCAGCATGGCCAGGATCCCGTCGCGCTCCTCCACCAGTTCGGCGTGCTCGCGGCGGATCTCCATCTCCTCCAGCTTGGCCAGCTGGCGCAGACGGGTGTTGAGGATGGCGTCGGCCTGGATCTCCGAGAGCTTGAAGGCCTCGATCAGCTTCTCTTTCGGCTTGTCCTCGTAGCGGACGATCCGAATGACCTCGTCGAGGTTCAGATAGGCGATCAGCAGACCGTCCAGGATGTGCAGACGGGCTTCGATCTTGGCCAGGCGGTGGCGGGCCCGGCGGGTCAGCACCTCGCGGCGGTGGGCCAGGAAGGCCATCAAGGCCTGCTTGATGCCCATCACGCCGGGCGTACCGCGCGCGTCCAGCACGTTGATATTGACCGGGAAGCGGCTCTCCAGCGCCGAGAGCTTGAACAGGCTCTCCATCAGCACTTCAGGCTCGACGTTCTTGGACTTCGGCTCGAGCACCAGGCGGATGTCCTCGGCGCTCTCGTCGCGGACGTCGCCCAGCAGGGCGGCCTTCTTGCTGTCGATCAGGTCGGCCAGTTGCTCGACCAGGTCCGACTTCTTCACCTGGTACGGAATCTCGGTGACGACGATCTGGTAGGTGCCGCGACCGGTGTCTTCCTTCTCCCATTTGGCGCGGATGCGCACGCCGCCGCGACCGGTCTCGTAGGTCTCGAGCAAGGACGCGCGGGATTCGACGATCACGCCGCCGGTCGGGAAGTCTGGCCCCGGGACCTTTTCCAGCAGGTCCTCGGTCGTGGCGTCGGGATTGGCCAGCAGCAGGTGGCAGGCGTCGATCAGCTCGGCGGCGTTATGCGGCGGGATCGAGGTGGCCATGCCGACGGCGATGCCGGACGAGCCGTTGGCCAGCAGGTTCGGGAACCCCGACGGCAGAACCACCGGCTCCTCATCCTGACCGTCATAGGTGGGCCGGAAGTCGACCGCGTCCTCGTCGATGCCGTCCAGCAGAAGCGTCGCCGCTTCCGTCATCTTGCACTCGGTGTAGCGCATGGCCGCGGCGCTATCGCCGTCGATATTGCCGAAGTTGCCTTGCCCCTCGACCAGCGGGATGCGCTGCGAGAACTCCTGCGCCAGGCGCACCAGGGCGTCGTAGATCGACTGGTCGCCGTGCGGGTGGAAATTACCCATGACCTCGCCGACCACCTTGGCGCACTTGCGCGCGGCGGACTCGGGGTTCAGGCGCATGTTGCTCATCGCGTACAGCACGCGACGGTGCACGGGCTTCAGGCCATCGCGCACGTCGGGCAGCGCCCGCGAGCCGATCGTCGAGAGCGCATAGGCCAGATAGCGCCGCGAGAGGGCCTCGGTCAGGGGCTCGTCGAGGATGCGGTCGCCGTCGCCGGGGCCGCCAGGAGGAAGGACAGGTTTGTTCATCGAGGGGATTCGTTACTCCGGGTAACGACCCTAGCAGAAATCCCCTCGACGATTCGACCGCTCAGGCCCCAAAGATCCCCGGTTTTCCGGCCTCCAGCGCCCATTTCGCCCGCGTCGACAGCTTTCCATCCTTGCGGGTGACCGCGTCCAGCACCTTGAACTCGGTGACGAAGGCCTTGGGCGTCACGTCGCAGATCGCGTAGCCGCGCTGGTTGTTGTTGAACTTCAGGATCGGGTTGGCCGCCTGGATCTTGGCGAAGTCGTCGCGCTGGTCGTTTCCGTCCCCGCCCGAGCTGATCGAGGTGATCACGAACTCCGAGGCGATCGGCGCGCCCTCGTGCCTGGCCCCGTCGACAAAGAGGTCGCCGGCGAAGTTCTGGTGCTCGTCGCCGGTCAGGACCACGACATTGCCGACCTTGGCGTCGCGGATCTTGGAGAGCAGCCGTCCGCGCGGGATGCGGTAGCCGGCCCAGGAGTCCGAACTAACCTCGACGCCAGGCCCCGGATCGCGGTCCAGGTCCATCATCATCACCTGCTGGGCCAGGATATTCCAGGTCGCCTTCGAGCTGGTCAGACCGCCCATCAGCCACTTCTCTTGCATCGCCCCGATGACCTCGGCCTTGGGCGCGGTAACGGCGTCACACCAAGATTGCTTGTCGTTGCAAGGCTGGTCGGTGCGGAACTGGCGGGTGTCCAGCAGATTGAGGTTCAGCAGCTGGCCGTAGGCGGCGCGGCGGTAGATCTGCAAGGACGTGCCGACCGGGAAGCTGGAAGCCCGCAGCGGCATGTTCTCGTAATAGGCCTGGACGGCCGCCTGGCGACGCAGGTTGAACAGCTTGGGGTCCGTGCCGTCCTGGTCGAGGTCGCCGACCCAGTTGTTGTCGGTCTCATGGTCGTCCCAGACCGTGAACCACGGCGCGGCGGCGTGGGCGGCCTGCAGGTCGGCGTCCAGCTTGTACTGGGCGTAGCGACGGCGGTAGTCGTCCAGGGCGTAGATCTCGTCGCCGAAGTGCTGGCGGATGTTCTCGATCGGTCGCCCGCCGTTGGGCGTGATCCGGCTGCCGCGGCCCTCGTAGATGTAATCGCCGTAGCAGAAGACGAAGTCGGGGTTATCCTCCGCCAAACGGCGATAGGCCGTGTAGTAGCCGGTCTCGTAGTTCTGGCAGCCGGCGACGGCGAAGCGGACGCGGTCCAGCGCCGCCCCCAGGGCCGGCGTGGTGCGGGCTCGGCCCGCCACGCTGCGGTCGCGGCCGGCGGTGAAGCGGTACCAGTAGTCGCGCCCCGGCTGCAGCCCGCCGACCTCAACGTGGACCGCGTGGCCCAACTCTGGCGGCGCGATCGCCGTCCCCTTGGCGACGATGGTCTTGAAATTCGGACTGTCGCCGACTTCCCAATCGACCGCGACCGGGGCCATCGGCATGCCGTAGCCGATCTCGAACGGTTCGGGCGCCAGGCGGGTCCAGATCACGAAGCCGTCCGGCGACGGATCCCCCGAGGCCACGCCCAGCTGGAACGGATAGGTCTTGAACACCGCCTGGGCCAGGGCGGCCCGACTCTCCAGCGGGATCGACAGCGCCGTGACGGCCGAGGCGCCGAAAGCGGTCAGCAGGCGACGACGGCTGAGGGCGTAGCGGTCGAGGACGGACATGGCGGGACTCCGGAACTGAAGTTCCGCCGATAGCGCCCGTATGTGACGGTTCTTAAAGCCTGCCGGCTTCGCTGAGGCGATCCAGCAGCCAGACCCGCGCCGGCGGCAGCGGACGGTTCAGCGGGCCGAATACGAACTGCTCGAGGAAATGGCCGGTGATGTCGAGGCCGGCCTTTACGTCGCCTTCGCTCAGGCCGCCCTGCGAGGACAGCATGAACGGCGGCAGCGGCAGCAGCTTGTCGTGATAGGGCCGGCCGGCCTGGCGGCTGACGGCGCGACCGGTGCGCGGGCTGACATAGACGAGGTCGTCGAAGCTCCCGGTGGCGGCGCACTTGGAGAGATCCAAGCCGAAGCCCAGCTCCTGCAGCAGCCCCGCCTCATAGCGGACATAGACCGCCGGCCAGATCTCGGGGATCTCCAACACGCGGATCAGGGCCTCCAGCGCGTGGAAGGCGCCCGGATGGGCCTCGCGCTCCGGCAGGGCGGACGCCGCGACCGAAGCGGCCGCCGATAGACCGGCCAACGCAAGGCGATCGTCGAACAGGGACGAAGGCCCCTCGCCCATCGGCTCCAGGGTGGCCGAACCCAGCTGGTCCGAGACCCGGGCGCGATAGCGCGCGATGACCCGCGCGCCCGGCTGCAGGAAAGGCTTCACCCGCCGCGAAGCCGCGCCGGCCACGTGGGCGGCGAACTTGCCGCGATCCTGGGTGAGAAGCTCGACGATGGCCCCCGTCTCGCCATGCGAGCGGGCCGAGAGGACGTAGGCTTCGTCCTCCCACTCCATCTAGACGGCGGTCCCCCACGCCACGACCTTCTCCAGCACCGGCCGCCAACCGGCCCCGACCGGCAGGCCGATCACGTCGCGCAGGGTCGCTTCCAGCTCTTCGACAGTGAGGTCGCGTTGCTCGACCAGGGCGCCGGTGACGTCGCGCTGGGTGAAGCGGTTGTTCTTCAGGGCATAGCGGGCCGTCGCCGTGGTGCGTCCGACGGTCATGCTCCAGGTGAAGTGCGAGCTGGGGTGCGTATAGGTGAAGTAGTTGACTTGCTCGTAGTCGATGTCGGTCCAGGCGCCCTGTGCGACCTGGTACAGCGGCGACCAATGGCCCGAGAGGTCGGCTTGAACCTGGCGCTCGACGACACCGCCGGTCTGAACGTCGACGATGCGGAACCGGCCGTGCGGCGTCTCCTGTACTGCATCGGAGAAGAGCCGCAGAGGCGCGGTCAGCACGCAGCCGCCGAAGCCGGCGTCGACCAGCCAGGTCTCCCCCTCCAGCGTCACGCCCAGCACCATGTGCGAACGCGGGCGCGGCGGCGCACCTTTCGGCTGCATCCATTGCACCCGGGCGATCAGGCCCTGAACCTGGAAGCCGACGCCTTCCAGCGAGCGCTTCAGGAGACCGTTCTGTTCGTAGCAGTATCCGCCTCGTCCGGCGGTGATCAGCTTGGCGGCGACATCGGCCGGCGCGAGGCTGATTCCGCGTCCCAGCAGGACGTCGAGGTTCTCGAACGGGATAGCGTCCGGGTGCAGGCGGGTGATGGCGCACAGGGTCGCCATCGTGGGCTCGCATGGGCCGTCGTACCCGATCCGCTCGAAATAGGCGTTCAGGTCGACGGCCGCGGCCGCCCCCTCATTGCCTATCTGGGCGTCAAACATCGAAATCCAGGCCGATGTCGCTGAACAGGCCGCGTTCCTCGGCCCAGTTCTCCTTGACCTTCACGTGAAGGAACAAATGAACCTTGCGGTCGAGGATCTCGCACAGTTCCTCGCGCGAGGCCTGGCCGATCCACTTCAAGGTCTGGCCCCCCTTACCGATCACGATGACCCGCTGGCCCTCGCGCTCGACCAGGATGGTCTGCTCGATGCGGACGCTGCCGTCCTTGCGCTCCTCGAAGGCGGTCGTCTCGACCGTGGCCGCGTAGGGCAGTTCCTCGTGGACGCGCAGATAGACCTTCTCGCGGGTGATCTCGGCGGCCAGCAGGCGGGCCGGCAGGTCGGCGGTCTGGTCTTCCGGATAGAGCCAGGGGCCTTCCGGCATCATCGAAACGAGTTTGGCGGTCAGGTCCTCGACGCCCGCGCCGGTCGAGGCGCTGATCATGAAGACGTCGGTGTAGACGCCGGTGTCGAAGAAGTCCTTGGCCACGGCCAGCAGGGTGTCGCGCTTGATCCCGTCGATCTTGTTCAGCGCCAGAATGACCTTGCGATTGGCGGCCTTCAGGCCCTCGATGATGGTCTGGACGTCCTGGGCCGAGCGGTATTCACCCGGGGTGGCCTTGTCGGCGCGGCTGGCCAGTTCGGCCTGGACGTCGACCAGATGGACCGTGGCCTCGGCCTCTTCCGAGCCGGCCCAGGCCGAGCGGACCATGGCGCGGTCCAGGCGACGGCGCGGGCTGAAGATCCCGGGGGTGTCGACGAGAACGATCTGCGTATCGCCCTCGATCGCGACCCCGCGCACGGGGAACCGAGTGGTCTGGACCTTCTGGGTCACGATCGAGACCTTGGCCCCGACCATGCGGTTGACCAGGGTGGACTTGCCGGCGTTGGGCGCGCCGATGATCGCCGCGAAACCGGCGCGAGTCTTGGGAGTGGTGTCAGTCATTGGGGGTGCGTGTAGCACCGATAGGGGTTCGGCGGTAGCGAGGGCCGGCGCACGACGGTGGCGGATATCCGGATCCGTCGGGCCTGCGCCCCGAAAACGCGAACGCCATACATTCACTCTCGCGAGCGTGAATATTGACGCCCGTTCCGTTTAGTGGGACGGTCGCGTCGTGGGTGCCGTCAGAGCGCCGGAGGAAGCATCCAAGAGGGGAATGACCATGAGACGAGAGCTCTGGTTGTCGGCGTCCGCCGCGATGTTGCTGTGGGCGGGCATGGCGCATGGCCAGGAGGCCGCGACTTCGAAGTCGGAGACGGCGTCCAAGCGGGCCGATGAACCCGCCGTCCTGGGCGAGGTGGTGGTCACCGCCGAGCGACGGACGACCAACCTGCAGACCACGGCCGTCGCGGCCACGGTCCTGAGCGCCGACGACCTGAACAACAAGGCCGTTTCGTCCCTCGATCAACTGCAGTTCGCCGCGCCGTCGGTGACGGTGCAGAACTTCGGCCAGGGCAACTTCTTCAACGTGCGTGGCATCGGCAAATCCGAAGCCACGACCGCCGTCGGCGTGGGCGTCATCACCTATCGCGACGGCGTGGCCGCCTTCCCGGGATACTTCCAGACCGAGCCCTATTACGACCTCGCCAGCCTGGAGGTGCTGCGTGGCCCGCAAGGGACCTTCGCCGGCGCCAACGCCACGGGCGGAGCCGTGTTCATCCGCTCGCAGGATCCCAACTTCCGGGGCGTGAACGGCTACGTCCAGGGCCAGGTCGGCAACTACAAGGACTTCAAGGCCCAGGGCGCGGTCAACCTGCCGATCAGCGATACGCTCGCCGCGCGGGTGGCCTTCAACCACGAGACCCGCGACAGCTTCTGGGACATCACCGGCCCCTACAAGGGCCATCCCGGCGATGTCGACAGCAACAGCGTCCGCCTGGGCCTGCTTTGGACGCCCAGCCAGGCGCTGAAGGTGACGCTGAAGGCCGACTACAACGACATCGATCTGGGCGGCTATCCGGCCGACCCGGCCCTGTCCAAGAACGATCCGTTCAAGATCACCAGCAACGGGCCCAACTCGGCGCACGACACCTTCGTGCGCTCATCGCTGAACGTCAGCTACACGTTCGACAACGGCGTCGTCCTGCGGTCGGTCACCGGCTACCAGAACGGCACGGCCAAGTTCTCGACCGATCTCGACGGCACGAGCGCGCTCAACAACACCTTCTATGACACGGTCAAGGAAGAGGTCTGGTCGCAGGAGTTCAACCTGCTCTCGCGCGGCGACCAGCGCCTGAACTGGCTCCTGGGTGTCTACTATCAGAACGACGAGGTGGAATTCCCCGCCGCGACCTATCCCACCGGCGCCTACCGGATCGGTTTTCCCGAGAACGTCCTGGACATCTACCTGTGGGGCAAGACGCCCAAGGAGACGACGGCGGCGTTCGGCCAGGTCAGCTATGACATCAGCGATCGCCTGCAGCTGCAGGTCGGGGCGCGCTACGCCCATTCGGTCTCGACCAACGACGACGTCTACACGACCTACCCGCAGTTCGGCGTCGTGCTGCTGCAGAACGCCAAGGTCGAGGACAACAAGGTGACGGGCAAGGTCACGCTGAACTGGAAGCTGGACGACAGCAACTTCGTCTACGGCTTCGTGGCCACGGGTCACAAGATGGGCGGCCTCAACGGACCCAACCTCTATCAACCGGCCAAGGCGTTCGCCCCCGAGAACCTGACCGACTATGAGGCGGGATGGAAGTCGACCCTGGCGGGCGGCCGCCTGCGCACCCAGCTGGGCGTCTACTACAACGTCTACAAGAGCTTCCAGGTCAACATCGGCGACCCCCAGTACCCGCAGATCAACCGGATCCAGAACGTCCGGGGCGACACCAAGCTCTACGGCCTGGAGGGCTCGGCCCAGGCGCTGCTGGGCCCGGCGGCCTTCGACGTGGCGGTCTCGGTTTCGCACTCGTCGTTGGGCGACTTCTACGGCGCCGACCCGCGCGTGGGCCGGACGGGGACCTGCGATCCGGCGAGCGGCCCCGCCAGCGCCAACTGCGTCAATCTGAGCGGCAACCGTCAGGCCTATGCGCCGACCTTCACCTTCCACGCCGGCGCGCAGTACACCTTCGTCCTGGGCGGCGGCGCCACCCTAACGCCCCGACTCGACTACGCCCACATCGGTCCGGCCTATACGACCATCTTCAACAACGAAGCGCTGGGCGACCAGCTGAAATCACGCGACATCGTCAACGCGCTGGTCACCTGGGCGAAGGGCGACTGGAAGCTGGCGGCCTACGCCACCAACCTGACCGACCAGACCTACATCGCGGCGATCAATTCGGGCCTGCGCTATGCCGGGCCGCCACGGCAATACGGTCTGAACCTGACCCGGACCTTCTAGTCGGGCCAGGCGGGGGCGGAGCCCTACTCCGCCCCTTCGCGCTCCAGCAGCGTCTTGGCGGCGGCCTTTTCGGCCTCCTGCCGGGACTTGCCCTTGGCGATGGACGGATCGACGCCGACGACGGTGACCTCGACGGTGAACACTGGCGCGTGGTCGGGGCCCGTGCGGTCGAGGACGCGGTAGGTCGGCAGCGGCCGGCCCTTGCCTTGCGCCCACTCCTGCAGCGCGGTCTTGGGATCGCGCGGCCGCCCCTCCCCCGCCCGGTCGAACTCGTCGGTCCACAGGGTCAGGAAGACGCGGCGAGCGGCGTCCAGGCCGCCGTCCTGGTAGAGGGCGGCCATCAGGGCCTCGGTGGCGCCGGCCAGGATGGATTCCGTCTCGCGGCCGCCGATCTTGCTGGACGAGGCCGACAGGCGCAGGGCCGGACCCAGCTCGGCCGCCTTGGCGACACGAGCGCAGGTCTCGCGGCTGACCAGGGCGTTCAGGCGCGGCGCCAGCTCGCCTTCCTTGGCCTTGGGAAACCGCTGGGCCAGGGCCTCGGCGGCCAACAGGCCCAGGACGCGGTCGCCGATGAACTCCAGCACCTCGTTGTCGCGGACCTTCTTGGCGCCATCCCCAACGCTGGCGTGCGTCAGGGCGCGTTCGAGCAGTTCGCGGTCGTTGAACCGATGGCCGATCCGGCGCTCCAGGTCGCCGACGGCGGCGACCCGTCTATCCATGACGCGAGATCACTTCAGCACGTGGAAGAAGCGGCTGGGACGCGCGTTCAGGAACCACGTCCACGGCTTGAACAGGCTGGCCTCGGCGCTCCACGACAGCAGGATGATCTGGGCGCGGCCGACCAGGTTCTCGGCCGGAACGAAGCCGACCCCGACCTCGTCGCCAATGTACTGGTCCAGCTCGTAGTCCCACTTGCAGGCGCTCTCCTTGAACGGCGAGACGCCCGGGTCGAAGCGGCTGTCGGCCGAGTTGTCGCGATTGTCGCCCATGAAGAAGTAGCAGCCGGCGGGCACGGTATAGACGCCCGTGTTGTCGCCCCGGCTGTCCGGACCGAAGTCCTGGGTGTCGTATTGGCGGCCTTCCGGATTGGTTTCCTGGAAGCGCTGGACCTGCTGGGTGAAGCCGTAGCCGGTGTCGACCAGGGCCGGGGCCTGCTCCTTACGCGGCAAGGCCTTGCCGTTGATGTAGACCTGACCGCCGCGAACCTGAACCTTGTCGCCCGGCAGGCCGATCAGGCGCTTGATGTAGTCGGTGCGATTGTCGCGCGGCAGCTTGAAGACGATGATGTCGCCGCGACGAGGCTCATGGCCCAGGATCCGCCCCTTGATGATCGGTGGGCTGAACGGGATCGAGTGCTTGCTCCAGCCATAGCTGAACTTCGACACGATGATGTAGTCGCCCTGGTAGAGGTTCGGCTCCATCGAGGCCGACGGGATCGTGAAGGGCTGGAACAGCAGGACGCGCAGCACCAGGGCGATACCCAGGGCGTAGGCGACGGTCTTGATGATCTCGATCAACTCGGCGACGGCGCCCTTCTCTTCGGGCGGCGTGATGTCGTCGGCGGCGTCGTTCATGCGGGCGCTGGGCTCTTCGAGAATGGATATCCGGCGAACCGGTTCGGCTTTGCTAGACGGGCTTGGCTACAGGAGCAAGTGTGGCGCGTTAGACCGGCTTTACGGCGAAGGTTGGACCAGCTGGCCCGCCGGTAAAGCCTCGATGATCACGAAGGCCTGCGCGTACGGGTGGTCGTCGGTCAGCGACAGGTGGATCACCGCCTCCATGCCGGGCGGGGTCATGTCCTTCAGGCGCTCCAGGGCGCCGCCGGTCAGGGCCATGGTCGGCTTGCCCGAGGGCAGGTTGACGACGCCCATGCCGGCCAAGTGCACGCCGCGCTTCAAGCCCGTGCCCAACGCCTTGGAACAGGCTTCCTTGGCGGCGAAGCGCTTGGCGTAGCTGGAGGCGCGGTCGGGTTTGCGTTCGGACCGCCGACGCTCGATCTCGGTGAAGACCTTGTTGGTGAAGCGGTCGCCGAAGCGTTCGAGGGATTTCTCGATCCGGCGGATGTCGCACAGGTCCGAGCCGATCCCGATGATCACGCCGCGATCTCCAGCCTGGCCGCGTCCATCAGGGCCCGCATCCGCTGGATGGCCTGCGGCAGGCCGACGAAGATCGCCTCGCCGATCAGGAAGTGGCCGATGTTCAGCTCGGCGATCTGCGGGATGGCGGCGATCGGCTTGACCGTAGCGTAGTCGATGCCGTGGCCGGCGTGGACTTCCAGACCCAGCTCGACGGCCAGGGCCGCGCCGGCCTTCAGGCGCTCCAGGATCGCCTCGGCCCGCTCGGCATGGCCCTCGCGGGCAGCGTCGCAATAGGCGCCGGTGTGCAGCTCGATCACCTGGGCGCCGGCGGCGGCCGAGGCGCGGATCTGGGCGGGATCAGGCTCGATGAACAGCGAGACCCGGGCGCCGACGGTGCGCAGCCGGGCCGTGGCGTCGGTGATCCGGTTCAGCCCCTTGACCACGTCCAGGCCGCCCTCGGTGGTGACCTCCTCGCGGCGCTCGGGAACCAGGCAGGCGGCGTGCGGGCGCGCGCCGATCGCGATGCCGACCATCTCGTCGGTCACGGCCATCTCGAAGTTCAGCGGCTTGCCGCGCTTATGGCAGAGGTCGGTCAGGACGGCGATGTCGGCGTCGCTGATGTGCCGGCGATCCTCGCGCAGGTGGGCGGTGATGCCGTCGGCCCCGGCGGCCAGGGCCAGCTCGGCGGCCCGGACCGGCTCGGGGTAGGAGGAACCGCGCGCGTTCCGGATCGTCGCCACGTGGTCGATGTTGACGCCCAGACGCAGCATGGTTCAGCCCTTCAGCCGGCGACTGCCGGGATCTTCGATCGGAATGGCCGCCAGTTCCGGCGGCAGGGCGTCGGCGGGATAGGCCGGCACTTCCAGGCTGGCCAGGGCGATCAGCGGCACGCCGACATCGGCCTTGCCGCCCGAGCGGTCGACGATGCAGGCGGCCGCCACGACGTCGCCGCCGGCGTCCTTGATCGCCTGGATGCACTCGCGCGACGACAGGCCCGTGGTGACGATGTCCTCGACCATCACGACCTTCTGGCCGGGCTCGAGGTGGAAGCCGCGACGGAACTTGAAGCCGCCGCCCTCGCGCTCGACATAGATCGACGGCACGTTCAGGTGACGGGCGGTCTCGTAGCCGGGGATGATGCCGCCGACGGCCGGCGAGACGGCGACGTCGACCTGGCCGACGGTGGCGATGATCTTCTGGGCCAGGGCCTTGCACAGGCGCTCGCAGCGCTCGGGGCGCATGAACACCAGGTTCTTCTGCAGAAAGACCGGGCTGTGCAGGCCGGAGGACAGCACGAAGTGGCCTTCACGGAGAGCGCCGGCGGCGCGGAATTCATCGAGGACGTCGTCGTTGGTCATGAGCGACGGATATAGAAGCTGGAGGCTGAGTCTTCAAACGCCGGCTTGCCTCGCGGCGACGTTTCAGGCTCTACGCGGCGCATGACCGAAGAACTCCAACGTCCCCGCATCGGCTGCGGCGCGGCCGTCCTCGACGCCCAGGGCCGCCTGCTGCTGGTCAAGCGCGTCAAGAATCCCGAGGCCGACCACTGGGGCGTGCCCGGCGGCAAGCTCGATTGGGGCGAGGCCGCCAAGACCTGCGCCGAACGCGAGATCGAGGAGGAACTCGGCATCCGGATCACCGCCGGCCGCGTCCTGGCGGTCACCGACATGGTCGCGCCGGACTATCACTGGGTGGCGATCACCTACCGCGTCGAGGGCTTCACCGGCGAGCCGGCGATCCAGGAAGCCCACGCCATGCACGACTGGGGCTGGTTCCCGCTGGACGCCCTGCCCTCGCCCCTGACGGCGGCGACGCGGGACGCGGTCGACGCCCTGAGCGCGACGCCCTAAGCCAGTTCCCGCTGGATCCGCCAGACCCGCCGTTCTGGCACGTATTCGCGATTGCCGATCTCGTCGGTATCGAGGCCGGCCAGCGTCCTGGCGATGTCCGCGCTCATCGCCGGGCTCCTGACGTAGTAGCTGTGCTCGACCTTGGGATCGGCCACGCCGGCTACCCGGCGGCAGTCGACCATGACGACCTTCTTGGGCAGCAGGTCCACCAGTCGCGCGCCGTCCGCGCCCAACCGATCGGGGTTGGTCTTGGTCTTGTCCGAAATCCAGAGCGCCCTGTCCTTGGGATTGAAATAGACCGTCACCCGCTTGGCCAGACGGGGCAGGAGCTTGAGCTTGGTGTCGTGCTCGAACGTGTCGTCGTCCTCGTCGGGCGACGCCAGCAGGATCTGGTCGAACACCCGCACCAGGGAGTCGGGCTGCTTGGCGATCAAGGCCTGCAAGCCCTGGCGCAGAACGTAGGCGCCCATGCTGTGAGCCATCAGGTGGACGGAGCGCAGACAGTATCGCTCGCGGTCGAGCTGGTGCAGGAACTCGGTCAGCTTCAGGAACGCGCGGGCCAGGGCCGGCCCCGACGCCCGCGCGTCCTCCCGGTCGCTGTAGTAGGACATGTACGGCACCTTCTGGCCTTCCGACGGCCAGCTGAACACCACGATGTTCAACATCTCGCCCGACGCGCCCGCGACTGCGTCGACGCGGATCTCCCGGGCCAGCTTGGCGCCGGCCTCGATCGCTTCGCCGAAGCCGACATTGAAGCCGTGGATGAAGACTAGCGCGTCCTTCTGGGCCTCGCCGCTCATCATCGCGTGGAGCGCTTCCAGAAACTTGCCGCCGCCGGTCTTGGTGATGTCCGGATCGACCTGGGAATCCGGGTCGAGCCGCCCTTCCGGATAGACGTGGACATTGGCGGGCTTGAACGTGGTCTCGGCCTCGGCGAAGTCGACATAGCCGAATCGCAGGGCCGCCACGCCATCGGGATTGAAGTGCGGGCCGAAGTTGCGACCGCCCCCGCTGGTCTCCAGGTTCCGGTTGGTAACGAAATGCACCCGCACGCTAACCATCATCCCTCCCGACTTTCGTCGGCGAGAACGATGCATCTCTAGCGGGAATTCAGCAACTGCTCAGCCGAAGGACTAGCCGCGCGTCCGATCCACGGTCTCGACCGACGGGCAGGCCCGCAGGGCGGCCGAGATGTTGGTCAGGTGCTTGGCGTCTCGCACCTCGACATCGATATCGGTGTCGAAGAAATCGCTCTGCCGATGGTGCATGCGCAGGTTGACGATGTTGCCGCCGGCCTCGCCGATGATCGTGCAGACCTGGCCCAGCACGCCCGGGGCGTTCTGGATCGTGGCGTGCAGGCGGGTCAGGGAGATGGTCGAGCGCTCAGCCTCGGGCGTCCAGTTCAGGTCCCGCCACAGCTCCTCGCGGTCCTCGAACTCGGCCAGGCGCGGGCAGTCGATCGTGTGGACGTCCAGCCCCTCCCCGTCCTCGCGCAGGATGCCGACGATGCGGTCGCCCGGCACCGGGCTGCAGCAATGGGCGAAGTGCAGCGAGACGCCCGGGGTCAGGCCGCCGCCGCGCACATAGAGCTGCGCGGCGTCTTGGCCGCCCTCGATCTTGCGCCGCGCCGTCGCGGCCTCGCGGTCGGCGTCCTTCATGCCCGGATAGGCCGTCTCCAGCACCTGGCTGGGCGATACGCGACCTCGGCCCACGGCGTCGAACAGCGTCTCCTCGGTCTCCAGGGCGAAGCGTTCCAGGATCGGCCGCAGCGACACGTCCTTCAGCCGCTTGCCGGCGCGTTCGAAGACCTGTTCCAGCGAAGCCTTGCCCAGGCGCAGGAACTCTTCCTTCTCGGTCTGGCGGATGTGCCGGCGGATGGCGGAACGCGCCCGGCCCGTCACCGTCAGCGAGCGCCAGTCCGGCGGCACCACGGGTTTGGAGCCGCGCACCACCTCGACCACGTCGCCATTGACCAGCGGCGTGCGCAGCGGCTTCAGCTCGCCGTTGATCTTCACGCCGATGCAAGTGTCGCCCACGTCGGTGTGGACGGCGTAAGCGAAGTCCAGCGGCATCGCCCCGCGCGGCAGGCTGACCAGCTTGCCCTTGGGCGTGAAGACGAACACCTGGTCGAGGAACATCTCGAGCTTGGCGTGCTCGACCAGTTCTTCGCTGTCGCCGCCATGCTCCAGAACCTGGACCAGCTGGCGCAGGTTGGCCAGCGGATCACGACCGCCGGCGGCTTCCATGCCTTCCAGGTCGAGGCCGTATGAGGCGTCCTTGTAGCGGAAGTGGGCGGCGACGCCCTCTTCGTTGACGCGGTCCATGGCCTCGGTGCGGATCTGCATCTCGATGCGCATGCCGCGCGGCCCCACGACCGTGGTGTGCAGCGAGCGGTAGTTGTTCCGCTTCGGCGTCGAGATGTAGTCCTTGAAGCGGTCGGGGACGCTGGACCAGGCTCGGTGCACGACGCCCAGGGCGCGGTAGCAGTCCTCTTCGCTGTCGACGATCACGCGGAACGCGTAGATGTCCGACATCTGCGAGAAGCCGATCGATTTCCGCTGCAGCTTGCGCCAGATCGAATAGGGCGACTTCTCGCGGCCGAACACGCGGGCCGGCAGGTTGGACGATTCCAGGCGCGCCGAGATTTCCTGGCTGACCAGGGCCACCGCCCCGCCCTGCTCCTCGCGCAACGCGTCAAGGCGCCGGATGATGGCGTCGCGGGCGACCGGATTGGTATGCTGGAAGCTGAGCTCCTCCAGCTCCACACAGATGCGATGACAGCCGATGTTGCGGGCCAGCGGCGCGTAGATGTCGCGCGTCTCGCGAGCGATCCGTTCGCGCTTGGCCTGGTTCTTGATGTAATGCAGCGTCCGCATGTTGTGCAGACGGTCGGCTAGCTTGACCAGCAGGACGCGGACGTCCTTGGAGATGGCCAGAATGAACTTGCGCAGGTTCTCGGCCTGGCGGGTGTGCTCGGCCTGCAGTTCCAGCTTCGACAGCTTGGTGACGCCCTCGACCAGCTCGGCGATCTCGTCGCCGAACAGCTTGGCGATCTCTTCCTTGGTGACCGGGGTGTCCTCGATCACGTCGTGCAGAAGGGCCGTGACGATGGTCGCGGTGTCCAGCCGGTACTCGGTGAGGATGCCCGCCACCTCGATCGGGTGGGCGTAGTAGGGGTCGCCGCTAGCCCGGGTCTGCGAGCCATGCATGCGCATGGCGTAGACATAGGCGCGGTTCAGCAGCGCCTCGTCGGCCGTCGGGTCGTAGGCGTGGACCCGCTCGATCAGTTCGTATTGGCGAAGAAACTTGGGCCGCGGCTTAGGCGCGGCGGCGGCCGGAGCCACAGACGAAGACGCGCCCGGCTCCCCTTCCTTGGACGGGGCGTCGGGCGCGCGTTCAGACGGAGCGGTCGGCGTGGCCGCTTCGAGGGTCAGAGGGTCTGCGCCTTCGGGGCTCAGTACCGCTCCTCCTGGCCGCCATCGCGGTCGCTCTGCAGAGCGCGGACCAGTTCCAGTTCGCTCATCTGCATGTGGCTGGGATCGGCCAGCAGGGCCAGGGTCTCGGCCTCTTCCTCGGCCTCGGTGTGCTCATCGACGCGTTGCAGCGTGCTGATGAGGTGTTCCTTCAGGGCCTCGTGGTCGATCACGTCGTCGGCGATCTCGCGCAGAGCGACGACCGGGTTCTTGTCGTTGTCGCGGTCGACCATCAGGGCCGCGCCCGCCGAAATGCCGCGCGCGCGGTGCGCCGACAGCAGAACCAGCGAGAAGCGGTTCGGAACCTTCTCAACGCAATCTTCGACGGTGACGCGGGCCATGAGTTCCTCGGGCTGCGAATTAGCAATCGCAAAATAGGCTTCCGTGCGGCGACACGCAACGCCGCGCACGATCTTCCTGCTTTCGCGAGCGGGCGCTTATGCCCGCTTCGCGAGTCAATGTCTAGGCCTGGGAGGTTACCACACCTTCACCCGCTTCTCCGGCGGAAGGTACATGCTGTCGCCCGGCTTCACGTCGAAAGCAGCGTACCAGTCGTCCAGGTTCCGGACCGTGAAGGCGCGGTACTGGTCCGGGGCATGGCCGTCGGTGATCAACTGCTGACGCAGGGTCGCCGGGCGCGAATAGCCCAGCCAGCTCTGCGCATAGGCCAGGAAGAAGCGCTGGTCGCCGGTCAAACCGTCGATCACCGGCGCGGGCTTGCCGCCAAGGGAGGCGTGGTAGGCGTCCAGCGCCGCGCCCAGGCCGGCGACGTCGGCGATGTTCTCGCTGAGCGTCTGCTTGCCGTTCACGGCCAGGTCGGGGAACGGCTTGTACGCATCGAACTGGTCGGCCAGCGCCTCGCCGGCCTTCTGGAACTGCGCCAGGTCGGCCGGCGTCCACCAGTTGCGAAGGCGGCCCTGGCTGTCGAACTGCGCGCCCTGGTCGTCGAAGCTGTGGCTGATCTCGTGGCCGATCGTGGCCCCAGTCGCGCCGTAGTTGGCGGCCGCGTCGTTGGCCAGGTCGAAGTTCGGCGGGGCCAGGATCGCGGCCGGGAAGTTCAGGGCGTTCAGCATCGGCAGGTTCACGGCGTTGACCGTCTGCGGGGTCATCACCCACTCGCCGCGATCGACCGGCTTGCCCAGCTTGGCCAGGGCCGTGGCGTAGTCGAAGGCCTCCGAGCGCTGGACGTTGCCCAGGGCGTCGCCGCGCACGACCGAATAGCCCGAATAGTCCCGCCACTGGTCGGGATAGCCGACGCCAACCTTCAGGACCGCGACCTTCTTGCGGGCCTCGGCCTTTGTCGCCGGATCCATCCAGTCCAAGCCGTCGATGCGCTTCTCAAAAGCGACCTTCATGTTGTCGACCATGGCCGTCACCGCGGCCTTGGACTCCGCCGAGAAATACTTATCGGCATAGAGCTTGCCGACCGCCTCGCCCAACACGGCGTTGGTCGAGTTCACCGCCCGCTTCCAGCGCGGCGACAGGGCCGGCACGCCCTGCAGCGACGCGTTGTAGAAGGCGAAGCGCTCATCGACGAACGCCTTGGGCAGCACGTTGGAATAGTGATCCAGCAGGTGGAAGGTCAGGTAGTCCTTCCAGGTGTCCAGCGACACGCCGGCGACCGCCTTGCCCAGGCCCGTAACCAGGGTCGGATGCCAGACGATGAAACGCGGCTGGCCAGACAGCTTGGCGGCGGTGAAGAAGGCGCTCCAGTCCAAGCCAGGGGCCTTGGCGGCGAAGTCGGCGGGCGTCCAGCTGTTGTTCGCCTTCTGGACGTCGGCGCTGTCGGCGCGGCTTCCCGAGGCCTGGGCCAACTGGGTTTCCAGCGCCATGATCGCCTTGGCCTTGGCGGCCGCGTCGGCCACGCCGCCCAGGGTCAGGATCTTCTCGACGTGGGCGACGTACTTGGTTCGCGCCTCGACCATCGAGGCCTTGTCCGAGAGATAGTACTCGCGGTCGGGCATGCCGAGACCGCCCTGCAGCAGGAACGGCGCGTACTTGCTGGTGTCGTCGAACGCCGGCGAGACCCACAGGCCCAGGACGTTGTCGGTGTAGAAGTCGGTGGCGTTCAGGGCGTCGACGTCGGCGCGGATATTACCGCCCAGCACGCTGGCCAGCTGCGCCTTATCCTTGATGGCGGCGATGCGGGCGAGGTTCGCCTTCAGCGGCGTCAGGCCCTTGGCCTCGATGCCGGCCTCGTCCATGTAGCTGGCGTAGTAGTCGCCGACCTTCTTGCCGTCGCCGCTTCCGCCCTTGGCGGCGTCCTGGATCAGGTCGACCGTGCGCTTGCTGGCCTCTTCCACCATCACGGCGGTCTTGCCGTAGCGGCCGCGATCGGCGGGGATCGGGTGGGCCTTGATCCATTCGTTGTTGGCGTAGGTCCAGAAGTCGTCGCCCAGCTTGATCGACTTGTCGATCGCGGTCAGGTCGACGCCGCTCTTCGCCCCGCTCTGAACTTGGGCGAAGGCGGGAGCGGCGGTCAGCAGCGCGCCAGCGGCGACGCAGGCGAGCAGCGAGCGGGTCAGGTTCATCGGCATGGTCCTGTGAGCGTCCGGCGGACGCTTGGCGCGGAAATTTGGCCGGACTATGGGCGCCGCTCGCGCCGATCGGGGATTAAACTTTGGCAATGGAGCGCGCGTCGCGCCCCACCGTGGCGTTGGCCGCCAGCCGGAAGGCCGGCTCGCCGCTGACCGGGTGGATCCAGGCCGGGGCCAGCTCGGCCAGGGGCCCCATCACGAACAGGCGCTCGTGAGCCCTTGGATGCGGCACAATGAGGTCGCCGTCCAGAACCGACCGGCCATGGGCCACGAGATCCAGGTCCAGGGTGCGCGGGGCGTTGGCTTCTCCCCTCGCCCGTCCAAAACGCGCCTCGATGCGGTGCAGGGCCGCGAGGGTCTGGGCCGGCGACAGCGCCGTGCGGACGATGGCCACGCCGTTGCGGTATTCCGGCCCCTCGGGGTCTGGCCACGCCGCCGAGCCCCACCAGGTCGAGCGCGCGACTAGCTCCAGCCCCTCGTCCGGCAGGGCCGCCAGGGCCGCTTCCAAAAGCGCCTCGCGACTCGTATAGGCTCCGGCCAGATTGCACCCGAGCGCCACGATCACGGCCTCGTCCAAGTCATTTCGAGCGACCTGATTTTTCAAGGGATTACCGTGACCTTCTATCCGACCGACCGGCTCGCGCTGTTCATCGACGGCGCCAATCTCTACTCCGCCGCCAAGGCCCTTGGCTTCGACATCGACTACCGCAAGCTGCTCGACGAGTTCAAAAAGCGCGGCGTCCTGATCCGCGCCTATTACTACACCGCCATCGCCGAGAACGACGATTATTCGCCGATCCGGCCGCTGGTCGACTGGCTGGACTACAACGGCTTCACCCTGGTGACGAAGCCGGCGCGCGAGTTCACCGACAGCCAGGGCCGCAAGCGCTGGCGCGGCGACATGGACATCGAGATCGCCGTCGACATGCTGCAGATGGCCGAGACGGCCGACCACTTGGTGCTGTTCTCGGGCGACGGCGACTTCCGCGCCCTGGTCGAGGCCGTCCAGCGCAAGGGCCGCCGCGTCACCGTGGTCTCGACCATGAAGAGCCAGCCGCCGATGACCAGCGACGACCTGCGCCGGCAGGCCGACAACTTCGTCGATCTGGCCGACCTCGGGACCATCATCGGCCGCCCGCAGCGGATCCAGCCGAGGCAGCCGACGGACCATCGCACCCCCGCCGAACGCGAAGCCGACGACGAGTACTGAGATGCAGCAACCTTCCAACATCGCCGGCGAGGTCGTTCCCAATCCCGCCGAGCCACCGCGCGACTGCCCGCTGTGCCCGCGCCTGGTGGCTTATCGCCGCGAGAACCAGACGCTCTATCCGGACTGGTTCAACGGCCCCGCCCCCTCGTTCGGCGACAAGGACGCGCGGCTGCTGGTCGTGGGCCTGGCGCCCGGCCGCAAGGGCGCCAACCGCACCGGCCGGCCGTTCACCGGCGACTATGCCGGGACGCTGCTCTACGAGACCCTGATCAAGTTCGGCTTCGCCACCGGCAAGTTCGAGGCGCGACCCGACGATTCCCTGAAGCTGGTCGGCAGCGCCGTGACCAACGCCGTCCGCTGCGCCCCGCCCGGCAACAAGCCCGAGACCTCGGAAGAGAACGCCTGCCGCCCGTTCCTCACGGCGCGACTGGAGATGTTCCCGAACCTGAAGGCCATCGTCACCCTGGGCGACGTCTCGCGGCGCAACATGCTGAAAGCCCTGGGCCTGAAGGCCTCGGCGGGCATCCCGGGCCACGGCTCGGAATTCCAGGCCGGCCCCTACCGGATCTTCAACAGCTATCACTGCTCGCGGCTCAACACGAACACCGGCCGGCTGACGACGCCGATGTTCGAGGACCTGTTCGCGCGGGTGAAGGCCTACCTGGACGAGGCCCCCTAACCCTAGCGGGGCTTCATCCAGCCGTTGTCGTTCAGCCAGTCGACCAGCAGGTTCGGCCAATGCTTGAACGAGGCCTGCTCCTTGCGCAGGCCCATGTTGAAGGCGTGGCCGCCGGCCTGGAACAGATGCAGCTCGACCGGCACCTTGGCGGCGCGGAACTTGGGCAGCAGGTCGACCAGCGGCGCCGAGCAGCACTCGTCGTCGTTGGCCGCGACCATGAAGGCCGGCGGCGCATCGGCCGGCACCTTGTCGGGCACGCCCAGCGGACCGGGATAGACCAGCACCTGGAAGTCGGGCCGCGCGCTCGCCTCGTCGATGGCGTCGACCTTCGGGTCGCCGGGCGCCGCGCCTTGATAGATCTCCAGGTTCGCCGTCTCGCCGCCGGCCGAGAAGCCCATCAGGCCGATCCGCTTGGGGTCGACTCCGTATTCGGCGGCGTGGGTGCGAACCCACCGGACGCCGCGCACGGCGTCCTGGCGGGCGTGCTCGATCGTGTAGGGCGAACCCTCCTCGCGAAAGAGCCGATACTTGATGATGAAGACCGCCACGCCGGCGGGGTTCATCACCTTGGCGACGTCCGCCCCTTCGGAACGGATCACCAGGATCCTGTGACCACCACCCGGCAGCACGACCAGGGCCGCGCCGGTGGCGATCTCCTTGGGCGGCAGATAGACCGTGACCGAAGGATTGTTGATGCTCCTGAGCCAGTAGTCGCCGGGGACCTCGGGCATGTCCTTGCGGCTCTCGAAGCCCGGCGCGCCGTTGGGCCACAGCGGGATTTGCTGCTGGGCCTGGGCCAGTCCAGGCGCCAGCAGGGCCGCGGCCAGGACCAGAGTCCTCACAGCTTCACCGTCCGTCCTTCACGGGCGGCGCGGTAGATGGCCTCGATCACCCGCAGGTCCTTCAGCCCCTCCTCGCCCGACACGATCGGCTCGCGGTTGGCGAGAATGCATTCGGAGAGATGATCCAGTTGGGCCGAGAACTGGTTCGTCGGCTGGGGAGCAGGCTCGCGCGGCGTCGGCGGCCCGCCCAGGGCCGTGCGCATCGCCTGGCCCTGGTAGCTGGTCGCCGGATCGATCTCGATCCAGCCCTTGGGCCCGGTGACCCGGTAGCGGTTGAAGTTGGCGGTGTAGGCCGAGCCGCACTGGGCCGTCGCGCCCGACGGGAACAGGAGCTGGAAGTTGATGATGTCCTCGACCGTCTTGAAGCGCGGGTTGGAACGATCGGTGGACTCCATGGCGTTGACCGCCACCGGCTCCTCGCCGGTCAGATAGCGCGCGGCGTTCAGGCTGTAGATGCCAATGTCCATCAGGCTGCCGCCGCCGGACAGGGCTTTGTTCAGTCGCCACTGGGTCGGGTCGCCGATGGTGAAGCCGTGGTCGGTCGAGATGTGCCGCACGGGACCCACCGCGCCGTCACGGATCAGCTTGATGGCCTCGATATTGTGGGCCTGGAAGCGGCTGCGATAGCCGATCATCAGCTTGCGCCCCGCTTTCTTGCAGGCGGCGATCATCGCCTCACAGTCGGCGGCCGAGGTCGCCATCGGCTTCTCGCACATCACGTGCTTTCCGGCCTTGGCCGCTCGCTCGGTGAAGGTCCGGTGCAGGCTGTTGGGCGTGATGATGTAGACGATGTCGACGTCGGGATTGTCGGCGATCTTGTCGAAGGTCTCGTAGCTGTAGCGGTGGCTTTCCGGGACGCCGTACTGCTCGCCGAACGTCTTCAGCTTCTCCGGCGTACCGCTGACCAGGGCCACCAGCTTGGAATGCTCGCACTCGGCGAAGCGCGGCATGATGATCCGGGTGGCGTAGTAGCCCAGCCCCAGGACCGCATAGCCCAGCTTGCGGCCCGGTTCGGCCGCCAGCACGCCGCGCGGCAGCGTCGCGACTCCCGCCGCCAGACCGGCCGCGAGGAAGGTTCTTTTGCTCATCGGTTCCATGGCGCCCTCTATCAGGCCAGGCCGGACGTCTTGGTGCGGACCCGCGCCACGACGTGATTGGAAGTCAGAAACAGCGTCTTGCCGTCCTCGCCGAACGCGCAGTTGGCGATCGGGCCGCCGGTTTCGATCACACCGAGCAGCTTGGCGTCCGGCGTCAGGATCAAAATTCCGCCCGGCCCGCTGGCGAACAGGCGCCCCTGGGCGTCGACCTTCATGCCGTCCGGCAAGCCGGGACCGCCGGCCGCCTTCAGGTCGGTCGCATCGAAAAACACCCTGGACGATGTCGGCAGGCCGTCCGCGCCCAGCTCGTAAGCCATGATCACCGGCCGCTTCGGGTCCGAGATCGCCACGTAGAGCCGCTTGCCGTCGGGCGACAGGCCGACGCCGTTCGGGAAGCTCAGGGTGTCGTCGACCACCGCTACCTCGCCGTTCGGCCGTCGCAGATAGACGCCGTTGAACGGCTGCTCCTTGGCCGGCGAGGCGTCCAGCCCCTCCAAGCCATAGGGCGGATCGGTGAAATAGAGCGCGCCCTTCAGCGGTCCGTCACGAACCTCGACCAGGTCGTTGGGGCTGTTGAACTTCTTGCCGTTGTAGGTGCTGGCCAGGACCGTCTTCTTCTTGGTCGCCAGGTTGACCTTGGCCAGCCCGCGGTTGCCGCAGTCGGCGACCAGCAGTTCGCCGGCCAGGCTGACGATCGCGCCGTTCGTGCCGGCCTCGCGGAAGATCTTGGTCGGCGGGCCGTCGTAGCCCGACGGCTTCAGGAAGTCCGTCTTGCCGTCCTTGGCGCTCCAGCGGTGCATGACGTTGCCCGGCACGTCCGAGAACAGCAGATACCCGCCCCGCCGGACCCAGACCGGCCCCTCGGCCCAGGTGATCCCGTCGGCCAGCTGCTCGATCGCCGCGTCCGGCGCGATGATCGCGTCCAGCTCGGACGACAGGCGGCGGATGCGGCCGATCCTCGGATAGGCCGGCGCGGCCCGCGCGGTCAGCGATTGTCCTCCGGCGATCAGGGCGGCTCCGGCGCCCAATACGGCGCCCAGAGCGACACGGCGGGTAGTCATGGCGGGTCTCCGCTTCTGATTGGCCAATTCTTGGCTAGCGAGACCTTTATGCGGAGACAGCGATGTCAGGGCAACCGACGTTCGACTAAAGTCGCACCCTGGGCACGGCGTCGAGCCAGCGGGCGTAGGCAGCCTCGCGCTCGTGCGGCTTGATCGACGGCGTCAGGGTCTCGGCCGCCGGGCTGGCCTCGGCGGCCTCCTCGACCGAGGCGTAGAGCCCCGCCCCCACCCCGGCGAACAGGGCCGCGCCCAGGGCCGTGGTCTCCTGGTAGCTGGCGCGACGTACCGGGATGCCCGTCAGGTCGGCCAGGCGCTGCGAGAACCAGACACTCTTGGACATGCCGCCGTCGATGCGCAGCTGCGCCGCCTCGCCAAACGCCGAGGCCGCGTCGGCCCGCATGGCCTCGATCAGGTCGCGGCTCTGCAGGGCGCACGCGTCGAAGGTCGCCGCCGCGATCTCGGGCAGGCCGGCGTCGCGGGTCAGGCCGAAGATGCCGCCCCGGGCGTTGGCGTCCCACCAGGGCGCGCCCAGGCCCGTGAAGGCCGGCACCACGACGACGCCGTGGTCGCTCCTGGCGGCGCGCGCCAGCGCCTCGGCGGCGCGCGGACCTCCGGTGATCCCCAGCCCCTCGCCCAACCACTGAATCGCCGCCCCGGCCACGAAGATTGAGCCTTCCAGGGCGTAGGTCGTCTTGCCGTTCACCCGCGCCGCCACCGTGGTCAGCAGGCGCGAACGGGAGATCGGGCGCGCCTCGCCGGTGTTGATCAGCATGAAGCAACCGGTGCCGTAGGTGGCCTTCATCTGGCCGGGCGCCACGCACCCCTGCCCCATCAGCGCCGCCTGCTGGTCGCCCGCCACGCCCCGGATCGGGACGTCACGACCCAGCACCTGGGCCTGGGCCGCGCCATAGTCGTCGACGCAGTCCAGCACCTTGGGCAGCAGGGCGCCCGGCACGTTGAACAGGTCCAGCATCTCGGCCGACCAGGCTTGCGCCGCGATGTCGAACAGCAGGGTGCGCGAGGCGTTGGTGGCGTCGGTGGCGTGGACGGCGCCGCCGGTCAGTCGCCAGATCACCCAGCAGTCCATGGTCCCGGCCAGCAGCTCGCCCGCCTCGGCCCGGGCCCGCGCGCCGGGAACCCTGTCGAGAATCCAGGCGATCTTGGTGCCCGAGAAGTACGGGTCCAGCAGCAGGCCGGTGACCTCGGTGACGCGCGGTTCGTGGCCCTCTTCCCTAAGCCGTGCGCAGACCTCCGCCGTGCGGCGGTCCTGCCAGACGACAGCCGGATGGATCGGGCGACCGGTCTTGCGATCCCAGATCACCACCGTCTCGCGCTGGTTGGTGATGCCGATCGCCGCCACGCCGTCGGCGCGGCCGGACTTTTCCGTCGCCTCGCGCAGCACCGCCACGCAGGCGGCGTAGATCTCCTCGGCGTCGTGCTCGACCCAGCCGTCGCGCGGATAGCTCTGGCGCAAGGGCCGTGAAGCCTCGGCCAAGGCCTGGCCGGCGCGATCGAACAGGATGGCCCGGGTGCTGGTCGTGCCCTGGTCCAGGGCCAGGATCAGGTCTTGAGCCATCTACGCGTCCTCCACTCGTGCTTGCGGCATCTCGACGCGATAGGCGGCGCCGGCGTGCTTGATCTGTTTAAGCATGTTTTCATTTGGGGGCCGCAAGGTCATCCTCCTCGGGTCTTCGGGATTCGAAGGAGGCGGGCCATCCAAGCCGTCGAGATCGCCGCGCTCATGAAGCTGGCTCGCAGTCGCGAGCCCGGCGACCGTGAACGTCTGCTCACCGGCATCATCGATCTCTGCGAGGCCGGCCAGGCCAGCGGCGAGCCGACCCATCCCGACATCCAGGCCCTACTGAACTCGATCTTCATGACCCTGGTGGTTGAGGCCGAGCGCGACATCCGCCATCGCCTGGCCGAACGCCTGGCCGACGCCGACTGGGCGCCGTCCGCCCTGATCAACATCATGGCGCTGGACGAGATCGAGATCGCCCGGCCGATCATCGCCCGCAGCCCGGTGCTGCAGGATCACGACCTGATCCGCCTGCTGGTCCAGGCGACGCTGGAACACCAGATCGAGATCGCCCGCCGCCCGCGCCTGCCCGGCGCCGTGGTCGAGGCGATCATCAGCCGCGACGAGCCCGCCGTCCTCACGGCCCTGGCCTCGAACGACACCGCCGAGATCTCACCGGCCGCGATGGGCCAGCTGGTCGACCGCTCACGAGACGTCGTCGCGCTGCGCTCGCCCCTCGCCCGCCACCCCAAGCTCTCCACCGATCTGGCCGAGCAGCTTTATCTGCTGGTCGGCCGCGCCCTGCGCGACACGCTGCTGTCCCGGTTCAACCTGGACTCCGGCAAGATGCAGGCGGCGGTCGACGACGCCCTCCGCGCGGCGCATCGCGGCGACAGCGAAGATGACATCGCCCCCGTCGAGCAGGACGAGGACCGCGAGGAGATGGAGCGCTCGCTGATCGAGAAGCTCGACTCCGCCGGACAGCTTCGGCCGGGCTATCTGCTGCGGGTGCTCCGCGAAAGCCGGTTGCAGCTGTTCGTCATGGCCCTGGCGCGGCTGGGCAAGTTCGAATCCGCCCAGGTCCGCCGCGCCATCGACAGCAGCCGCCCTGAACTGCTGGCCCTGGCCTGCTCGGCCGTTGGCATCGACCGCAGCGTCTTCCCGACCATCCTGGAGCACGTCCGTCAGCTGAACGGCGGCCGTCCCGGCGGCGGCGAGGAAGGCGTGCGGCGCGCCGCCAGCGCCTTCGGGCCGTTCACGCCGGACATCGCCGGCATGGCCTTCCGCCAGGCCGTGGGACAGGTCTGACCAGGCAACTCCAAAGCCAGGTTTGACAAGGCCCCTTTGACAAATCTGGGGGCTTCAAGCCTCTTGGCGCCATGTACCAGCCGCAACCGTTCGTGACTCGCCTGGCCTTCAAGTCCAGCGACCGGCCCGAGGCCATCGAGGCGAAGGAACGGCTGACCGCCCGCTATGGCGACGTCGGCGACGAGAACGCCCAGGTCATCGTCGCCCTCGGCGGCGACGGCTTCATGCTGGAAACCCTGCACGAGGCTATCGCCACCCAGACGCCGATCTACGGCATGAACCGCGGCTCGGTCGGCTTCCTGATGAACGAGTACAGCGAAGACGGCCTCCTGGAGCGGATCAACGCCGCAGAGCGCGCCGTCATCCATCCGCTGGCCATGGTCGCCATCGACTCCCGCCGCACCCAGCACCGCGCCCTGGCGATCAACGAGGTGTCGCTGCTGCGCCAGACCCGCCAGACGGCCAAGCTGCGCATCTCGATCGACGGCAAGGTGCGGATGGGCGAGCTGGTCTGCGACGGCGCCCTGCTGGCCACGCCCGCCGGCTCGACCGCCTACAATCTCTCGGCCCACGGCCCGATCATCCCGATCGACGGCCGGGTGCTGGCCCTGACGCCCATTTCGGCCTTCCGTCCCCGCCGCTGGCGCGGGGCGCTTCTGCCGCAGTCGGCGCGGGTCACCTTCGAGATCCTGGAAGCCGACAAGCGTCCCGTCAGCGCCGTGGCCGACAATTTCGAGGTTCGCGACGTCATGGAGGTCCATATTTCCGAGGATCGCGGCACCTCGCTTTCCATGCTCTTCGACGCCGGGCGCAGCCTGGAGGAAAGAGTTCTGGCGGAACAGTTCTCCGCCTGATCTGAAGACCTCGCTGAGCGCATGAGACGTTGGGTCGCGTCTCATCCAATATTAACGCCTGCTATGTTAGCGGTTACCCAACGATCCGCCGCTGGGGGAGGCGCCCGTGACGAATAAGACCGCTGAAGTGATCCAGGTGCCCAACATGCTCAAGCTCAAGGTGGGCGGGCGTGGGGGCATCGACATGGCCGCGATCGCCAAGGCCGAGGCCGCTCTGAAGAGCCTGTCCGGCAACTTCGCCCAATGGCTGAATGACGAGATCGTCAAGCTGGAGGCCGCCCGGCAGGCGGTCCGCGTCGAGGGCATGACCGCCCAGACGGTCGAGACCCTCTATCTGCGGGCCCATGACCTGAAGGGCCTGGGCGCCACGTACGAGTTCCCGCTGATCACCCGCCTGGCCGCCTCGCTGTGCAAGCTGATCGACGAGCCGGAGACCCGTCTCCAGGCGCCGATGTTCCTGGTCGACGCCCACATCGACGCGATCAAGGCCTGCGTCCGCGACGACATCAAGGTCGACACCCATCCGGTGGGCAAGGCCCTGGTCACCGAGCTCGAGGCCCGCGTCACCGAATATCTCGACGCCGCGGCCTGAGGCTTTAGGTCAGGCCGAACAGGCCTTTCAGATACGGGTTCAACATCCGGCCTTCCGGATCCAGCTCCTGGCGCACGGCCAGGAAATCCTTCCAGCGCGGGTAGATCGCCTCCAGCTGCTGTCCCCGCAGCGTATGCAGCTTGCCCCAGTGCGGCCGGCCGTCGTAGCGGCGGAAGATCGGCTCGACCAGCTGGTAGAGGAAGCTGAAGTCGTCGCGATAATAGGCGTGCACCGCCACCGAGCCGCGCGCCCCGCCCTGGAACGGCGACAGCCAGGCGTCGTCCGACGCGATCCGCCGCGCCTCGATCGGGAAGAAGACGTCGGGACGTTCCTTCTCGATGGTCGCCACGACCTCCTCCAGCGCCTTCAGCTGGTTCTCGGCCGGCAGGTGGAACTCCATCTCGTTGAAGCGCACCGGCCGCTCGGTCGACAGCAGCTTCCAGCCCTCGTCGACGGCCGTCTCGGGCTTGGCGATCGACAGCAGCGCCTTGGCGGCGGCCTTGCGCAGCGGCGTGGCGAAGCCCAGCAGGTTGCGCAGCCCCCGAAGGGCCTGCAGGAACTCGGTGTCCTGATCAGGTCCTCGCGCCTGGACCGGCTCATCGGTCTCGTCGTGGCTGATGTTGGCCGCCAGGCCGGTGAACGGCACGGCGAAGAACTCAAAGTTGCGATGCTGGGCCCAGCGCGCCTCGGCGTTCGCCAGGGCCTCGTCGAACGGCTCCAGCCAGACGTGGCGGCGCAGACGACGGTTTGCGCTGGTCCGCAGCCGCACCTGGCTGATCACGCCCAGCGCGCCCAGCGAGACGCGGGCGGCCTGGAAGACCTCGGGGTTGGTCGCCGCGTCGGCGTCGATCACCTGGCCCGTGGGCGTCACCAGCCGCAGGCCGGTGACGTCGCCGTGGAGGGCCACGATCTTTTGGCCGGTGCCGTGGGTCGCCGTGCCCAGCGCGCCGCCCAGCGACTGCTTGTTGATGTCGGGCAGGTTCGGCAGCGCCCGGCCCTTCTGCGCCAGCATCGGTCCCAAGGCGCCCAGCCGCGTGCCGGTGCGGACGATCGCCGCATCGCCCTCCCAGCCGACGATCCCGGCCATGGCGTCCAGCGAGATCAGGGTCCCGTCGGTCGGCGCCAGGGCGGTGAACGAGTGGCCCGCGCCCACGGGCCGGACGGGTCCCTGTGCGACCTTGAGCGCCGTGGCCAGTTCGCCCTCGTCCTTGGGCGCCAAGCGGGCGGCGGGATAGGCGTGCTGAATGCCGGACCAGTTGCGCCAGAGCAGCTTGCCCTGGGGATCCACCGAGGCGGGCGACGGCGGTTCGGGCTTGTCTCCGGTGGCGACCTTGTAGGCCGCCGCGCCGCCGCCGGCGACGACCACGACCCCCGCTCCGCCTGCGATCAGAGCTCCGCGCCTGGAGATCATGCCGCCTACCCCTCGCCTATTTCGCGGAGTCTTCGCGCCCCGCCATGAAGCGTATGAGGGCCTTGAAATCGTCCGGTGTGCAAGTCGCGCACTGCCCCGTCGCTGGCATGGCGTTGAAGCCCTGGATGGCGTGGTCCAGCAACACGGCCTCGCCCTGCTTCCAGCGACCATCCCAGGCGGCGCGGTCGTGAACCAGCGGCGCGCCCGTGCCCGGCGCGGCGTGGCAGGCATGGCACGAGGTCTCGTAAAGCGCCGATAGGCGGGCGTCGGCCGGACGCAGGGCCAGGGCCTGTTCCGGCGTCGGCGGGGGCGGCGCCTTGGGCCCGCAGGCGGCGAGGATCAGGGCGGACGCGAGAACGACGAACGCCCCCCTCATCAGGCGATCCCCGACAGGCGCTTGGCGGCCGTCAGCGTGTTGGCCAGCAGGCAGGCGATGGTCATCGGCCCCACCCCGCCCGGCACCGGGGTGATCGCGCCGGCGACCTCGCGGACCTCGTCGAAGGCGACGTCGCCGACCAGCCGAGTCTTGCCCGCAGCGGCGGCGGCCGGGTCACGGGCCGGATAGCGGGTGATGCCGACGTCGATGACCACCGCGCCCGGCTTGACCCAGTCGGCCTTGACCATCTCGGCCCGGCCGACAGCGGCCACGACGATGTCGGCCTGGCGCACGATTGAGGGCAGGTCCTGGCTGCGCGAGTGGGCGATGGTCACGGTGCAGTCGGCGGCCAGCAGCATCTGGGCCATCGGCTTGCCCATCAGGTTCGAGCGGCCGATGACGACGGCGTTCTTGCCCTTAAGGTCGCCGACCACGTCCTTCAGCAGCATCATGCAGCCCAGCGGCGTGCAGGGCGTCAGGGCCGGCAGGCCGCTGGCCAGGCGGCCGGCGTTGGTCACTGTCAGGCCGTCGACGTCCTTGTCCGGTGAGAGGGCGGCAACGACGTCCATCTGGCTGATGTGCGGCGGTACGGGGAACTGGACCAGAACCCCATGGATCTTGGGATCGGCGTTCAGCTTGGCGACCACGGCCAGCAGTTCGTCCTGGGTGGTCTCGGCCGGCAGGCGGTGGGTCTCGGAGTACATGCCCGCCTCTTCCGTCTGCTGCCCCTTGTTGCGGACATAGACCTGGCTGGCCGGATCCTCGCCGACCAGCACCACGGCCAGGCCCGGCGTGACACCATGCGCGGCCTTCAGCGCCGCGACCTCCTCGGCGACCTTGGCGCGCAGATCGGCCGCGAAGGCCTTGCCGTCGATGATGGTCGCCTGGGTCATGGGGGTTCTCCTGCTTGGCCCGTCCCTACCGGGTCGCGAAGGGACTCGCAACGTCGCCCGCCTCGAGAGGGGGTTGACCGCCTCCGGGCCCCGGCGTGTCCTCCCGCCATGACCCAGCCCTTCCCGTCCCCCGCCGCCCATGCCCGCGAACTCCTGGCCAAGCTGGGCGTCCCCGCCCTGCCCGCCGACGCCGGACAGCCGGTTCGCGGCCCGATCGACGGTCAGGTTTTGACCCATGTGGCCTTCGACGACGCCCGCGAGATCGGGGCCAAGGTCTCGGCGGCATGCCGCGCCCTCGAGGCCTGGCGGATCGTTCCCGCCCCGCGCCGGGGCGAGCTGGTGCGGCTGTTCGGCGAGGAACTGCGGGTGGCCAAGCCCGACCTCGCGGCCCTCGTCACCCTGGAGGCCGGCAAGATCGCCTCCGAGGCGGCCGGCGAGGTCCAGGAGATGATCGACATCTGCGACTTCGCCGTCGGCCTGTCGCGCCAGCTGCACGGCCTGACCATCGCCTCGGAACGCCCCGGCCACGCCATGCGCGAGACCTGGCATCCGCTGGGGCCGGTGGCGGTGATCAGCGCCTTCAACTTCCCGGTCGCCGTCTGGGCCTGGAACGCGTGCCTGGCCTTGGTCTGCGGCGATCCGGTGATCTGGAAGCCGTCCGAGAAGACGCCGCTGACCGCCCTGGCCACCCAGGCGATCCTACAAAGGGCCCTGGACCGTTTCGGGGATACCCCCGACGGCCTGGCCAGCGTCGTCCAGGGCGGCCGCGACGCCGGCGAACGCCTGGCCCGCGACCCGCGCATCCCGCTGGTCAGCGCCACCGGCTCGACCCGCATGGGCAAGGCCGTGGCCCCGCTGGTCGCCGAGCGCTTCGGCCGCTCGATCCTGGAGCTGGGCGGCAACAACGCCATGATCGTCACGCCCTCGGCGGACCTCTCCCTGGCCCTGCGCGCCATCGTCTTCTCGGCGGCCGGCACGGCGGGCCAGCGCTGCACGTCCCTGCGCCGGCTGATCGTCCACGAAAGCCTGGTCGACAAGGTCGCCGACGCAGTCGACACGGCGTTTCAGCGCCTGCCGATCGGGGACCCGCGCGAGGCCAAGACCCTGCTGGGGCCGCTGATCGACAGGGCGGCCTACGACGCCTTCGTCGAGGCCATGAACCAGGTCCGCGCCGAGGGCGGGAGCGTCAGCGGCGGCGAGCGCCTGCTGATCGACGAGCATCCGGAGGCCTACTATGTCCGCCCCGCCCTGGCCCGCCTGCCGGCCCCGGCGCCGTGCATGCAGCGCGAGACCTTCGCGCCGCTGCTGCAGGTCGTGCCGTACACGTCGTTCGACGGGGCGCTGGCGATCCAGAACGATGTCCCGCAAGGCCTGTCCTCCTGCATCATGACCAACGACGTCCGCGAGGCCGAGGCCTTCCTGTCGGCCGCCGGCAGCGACTGCGGCATCGCCAACGTCAATATCGGCCCCTCTGGCGCCGAGATCGGCGGTGCGTTCGGCGGCGAGAAGGAGACCGGCGGCGGGCGCGAGAGCGGCTCCGACAGCTGGAAGCAGTACATGCGCCGCCAGACCGCGACGGTGAACTATTCGGGGGCCCTGCCACTCGCCCAGGGGGTGCGGTTCGACCTGTAAGGCACGCTCCACCGGCGGGTGTTCGCACCCCTTGCCGTCCGCGCCGGCAGACGGCATAAGCCCTGACCTCGGGTCATTGGGCCCATGCCGGCGTAGCACAGCGGTAGTGCAGCGGTTTTGTAAACCGAAGGTCGGGAGTTCGATCCTCTCCGCCGGCACCACTCCCTTCCGGGCGACCAGCCGCGATGACCGCCATCCTCTTCATCGACGCCGACGCCTGCCCCGTGAAGGACGAAGCCTATAAGGTCGCCGCCCGCCACGGCTTCAAGACCTTCGTCGTCTCCAACAGCTGGATCCGCGTACCGCTGACGCCGGTGATCGAGCAGATCGTGGTCGACGCCGGTCCCGACGTCGCCGACGACTGGATCGCCGAGCGGGTGGGTCCGGGCGACGTGGTGGTGACCAACGACATCCCGCTGGCCGACCGCGTGCTGAAGGCCGGCGGCGCGGCCGTGGCGCCGAACGGACGGGTGTTCAGCCCCGACATGATCGGCTCGGCCCTGGCCTCGCGGTCGATCGGCGAGCACCTGCGCTCGATGGGCGAGGTCACCAAGGGCCCCTCGGCCTTCGCCAACGCCGACCGCTCGCGCTTCCTGCAGGCGCTGGACCAGCTGGTGGTCAAGGCCAAGCGCGTGTCTCCGCGATGACGCTGGAGATCACCTCCTGGCTGCGGATCGACGAGGACGAGCTGGTCTGGAAGGCCACGCGCGCCTCGGGCCCCGGCGGTCAGCACGTCAACAAGACCTCGACTGCCCTCGAACTGCGCTTCGACGTGCGCAACTCCCCGTCCCTGCCCGAGGACGTCAAGGCGCGGCTGGAAACCCTGGCCGGCAGCCGTCTCACCCAGGACGGCGTGCTGATCCTGTTCGCGCAGGGCTCGCGTTCGCAGGAGATGAACCGCCAGGACGCCCGCGAGCGCTTGGTCGAGCTGATCCGCCGCGCGACCGAGAAGCCCAAGCCCCGCAAGGCCACCAAGCCCACCTATTCCAGCAAGCTCAAGCGCCTGGAGGGGAAGACCAAGCGCGGAACCGTCAAGTCCGGGCGCGGCCGGGTCAAGTTCGACGACTGATCGTCTCCCCTGCCCCGTCTCCCTCAGCGTGATCGGCCCTTGCGAAAAATCTCTACCTATGTAGAGTTATCACATGACCTCGCGCCAGCGCCGCCCCTCCGCCCAGACCCTCGCCGTGCTCCAGGCCTTGAGCGGCGGCGACTGGTCGTATGGGCTGGAGATCGCCGGCGTCACCGGCCTCAAGTCCGGCAGCCTGTATCCGATCCTGGCGCGGCTGGACGAACGCGGCCTGCTGGAAAGCCAGTGGCTGGAGCCCGAGCGGGCCGGCCGCCCGCCGCGCCACGCCTATCGCCTGACCGCCGCCGGCAAGACCGTGCTGCGGGAGAACCCCGTCCCTACCTCCACCATCCTGGCGCTGTCGCCCAAGGGAGCCGTCTGATGCCGACGATCGTCTCGCTGTCCCGCGCCTTCCTGACCCTGGCCGCTTGGGTCGCGCCGCCGAACCGGCGGACGATGTGCCAGGCGATGCGGGCCGAACTCGACGTGCTGGACGAAGGCCGCCTGTCCTGGGCGCTCGGTGGGCTAGCCAGCGCCCTGGGCTGGCGCATGCGGGTGGATGGGCTTTTCTGGGCCGCCGTGCTGGCCACCGGGTTACTCTGGGACAGGGTGACCTTTTTCGCCGAGGCGCCCGTGTTCGAGACGATCAAGGACGGCGGACAGTCCGCAATCCTGGGCCTCTGGCTCGTGGAAGCCGGACTGGGCTGCGCCCTGCTGGCCGCGTGGCGTCCCGGCGCGACCATCTTTATCGCGCTGTCCTTCTTCACGCTGCGTGCGGCGTCGGCGATGTATGGGCTGCTCTACGTCCTGGGCGCGCCGATGGACGGGAATTTCAACGTCATGAACGCGCCGGCCATCGTCGGCTTCAGCGCCACCTTCTGCTGGTGCCTGATCGGAGCCTGGGCAGGGGCGACGCTGCGGCGGACCTTTGCTAGGCCGTCTCCGGCGGGGCCTGCGTAGAGAAGCCGATCACGTCCTGCTTCCACTCGGGCTCGACGATCAGGCCGGTCAGCATCTTCTGCAGATACAAGGTCATGGCCGCCTGCTCGTCCGGGGTCAAGTTGGCGCAGATGTCGCGGTTCAGCGGCCGGATCTCGGCGCGGATCTTCTCCAGCAGATCGCGACCGATGTCGGTCAGGCACACCACGACGATGCGGCGGTCGCTGGGCGAGGTCTCGCGCGCCACCAGGCCGTCGGCGATCAGGCTGTCGATCGAGCGCGTCAGCGTCGTGCGGTCCGTCGCCGCCAGCTTGGCCAGCCGGGTCATGGACAGGTCCCCGAACCGGCGCAGCGAGATCATCGCCACCCACTTGGCGAAGGTCAGGCCGTGCCGGGCCAGGAGGTCCGCGGCGACCGCGCGGCGATGCTGCTCGGTCTGGTAAAGCAAGTAACTCAGATAGCTCGGCAGCGGCAGCGCGTGGTCCTCGACCACGTCGGCGCGCTCATCCCCCTTACGCATAATCGTTTCCGCCCCCACAAAACGGCGCTCTGTGTCTCATAAGGTTAACGGTCACGCAATCTGCGGTGTCCGTTGCGGAAACGAAAAACCCCGCGAAAGGCTTCGCGGGGTCATCTCATTCAATTTATGCGGGAATTTTGTCTTCCCGCGACGATCGGCCGAGCAGTCGATCGCGCATTTTCTTCGGAGCGTGACCGGCGCCGAACCGGCAGCCACTTTCGGCTGTCACGCTCCCCTCGCCCCTCAGGCGTCGGCGGCGGCGCGGTTGCGGTCGCGGCCGCGGGTCAGCCAGTTGTCCGGATAGGTCTCGCGCACGGTGATCGACTTGAACTGGGTGACCGGGATGCGGGCGTGATCGCCGGGGTTCAGGTCGCGCGACACCGAGTGGCCGGCGAACTCCTCGATGATGGTGATCACTTGGCTGCTGCCGGCGGCGTTCTCGATCAGGACCATGTTCATGGGTTTTGACTCGGTGATCTCGAGGAAAAGGAGGAAGTCGCTTGAGAGAAGGTCTGGAGCCGGCTTCAGATCTGGCTCGGCTGGACCCGTTCCTTCAGGCCCTTCAGGGCCCAGGTCTCGACGGCTTGGCTGGAGCCCAGGCGGCGGAAGGCGCCGGCGCTGTGCTGCTCGCAGTACGACCCGCGCGCGGTCAGCTTGGGGCGGCCGCAGAAGCCGAAGTCGTCGCCCTCGGGATTGCCGATCGGCCAGCGGCACGAGTGAGCGCCCAGCTCCAGGATGCTCGAGGTCGGCAGCAAGTCCTCCTCGGTGCGCTCGAGGCGCGGAGCGACGTGGGGCGCGGCGGTGGTTTCACGGGTCGGGCGGCGAACCTGGATCCGTGACGGCGCGCGGACCGTCGTGGCGCGCTGGCGGGTCGGGATCTCGCGGACGGTGATGCCCAGACGGTGCACCTTGCCGATCACCGCGCTGCGGCTGACGCCGCCCAGCTGGCGGGCCACCTGGCTCGCGCTCAGGCCTTCCAGCCAGAGCTTCTTGAGCGTCGCGGTGCGTTCCTCGCTCCAGTCCATGATCCTGTTTCCCTGCCCGTCGGAGCCAGCCCGCTCCGTGAGAAAATGGGTAGAATTTATGGTTAACGCCCGTCAAACAGTTATGTGCAGACCCACGTTTTGCGATTCCACTTTTCGTGAGAAGAATCACGTAGATACCGGCAATTGTCGCAGGGGCCCGGTCAAGCTCGCCTTAAGGAACATTGTTCCGTGACAGGCCGGGGACCCTGATTTTATAAGGGTTTGGAATGCGTCGCGCCGTCGCAGCCGGTGCGGCGAAACGTCAGTCGGGGACCAGCATGCGTAAGTTGAAACTGGCGGCCGTCGCGGCCCTCTGCTTGACCGCCACGGCCTGCTCCAAGGACGGCGGAAGCTCGGGCGAGCCTCCGGCCTCGGCGCCCGCGCCGACCGACGCCGAGAAGGCCGCGGCCCTGGCCGCCCTGCCCGCCCCCTACAACACCGGCGACCTGTCGAACGGCCAGAGCAAGTTCGCCCTCTGCCGCTCGTGCCACACCATCACCGAGGGCGGCCCGGACCTGACCGGCCCCAACCTCTACGGCGTGTTCGGCCGTCAGGCCGGCTCGAAGGTCGGCTACGCCTATTCCGACGCCGTGAAGGCCGCCGGCTTCGCCTGGGACGCCGAGCACCTGGACAAGTGGCTGAGCAATCCGCGCGAGTTCATGCCCGGCACCAAGATGACCTTCGCGGGCCTGCACGACCCCAAGGACCGCATCGACCTGATCGCCTATCTGAAGGTGGAGACGGGCTACAAGCCGGCCCCCTGACCGATGCGCCCGCCCCCGCCCGAAACCGAAGCGCTGATGGCCTGGAGACGCCTTGGCCGGCCGGTGTCGGGTCTGGGCGTGCGGCATTGTTACACGCTCCGTGACCGGTTGTTCTGGCGCATGGATAAGGTTTCCAACCGGGACCCGGATCCAGGCCCATGACGCCCGACGAGGATCGGATCGCGCAGCTGTACGACGCCTATAACGGCCGCGCCTTCGATCGCTGCGTGGCGATGCTGACCGACGACGTCGAATGGCCCAACGAGGTCGAGAGCGGCGTGATCGAGGGCCGCGAGGCCGTCCGGACCTACCTCACCGAGGTCACCGCCCCGCTGAGGGCCCACTACGACCTCATCAGCCTGCACACCGACGCGCGAGGCCGCGTTAGCGTGCTGAGCCGCCAGGCCATCGCCAGCGCCGTCGACGGCTCGCTGTGGTCCAGCACCCGTGTCGCGCATCGTTTCACGCTCAAGGACGGACAGATCGCGCGGCTGGAGGCCGAGCAGGACGTCCAGGCCACGACCTTCCCCGGCATCGCCGACCTGCTGACGCGCCTGCACGGGGCCATCAACGCCCGCGACCTCGACGCGATCGTCGCCTGCTACGCCCCGACCGCCCGCTTCGCCGACACCTTCGAGAGCGGCGAGGTCCTGGGCCTGGACGGCGTGCGCGCCCATTTCGAGCATTTGCTCGACACCGTCCGGCTGAAGCTGGTGGTCCTGGACCACGCCCTGGAGCCCGACGACCGGGTCCGCGCCCGGATCCAGGTCGAGACGCGCGGCCCCGCTGGCGGGCTCTGGCAGGACGACACGATCACTGTCTGGTATCGTCTGGAGCGGGGGCTGATCGTCGAACAGGACATCGACGACAGCGGTCGGGACCCGGACGCGCCATGAGCACCCTGCAGACCGTGCTGGAAGAGGCCTATGACGCCTTCAACCGCCGCGACCTAGCGGCCATCCGGTCGCTGATGCACCCCAACGTGGTCTGGCCCGACACTCTGGACAGCGGCGCCCCGTATGTCGGCCTCGAGGCCGTCATGGGCCAGTTCGCCCGCATCTTCGCCACCATTGTGCCGAACATCGCGCTGATCCGGGTGACGGCCGAAAGCGACGACGCCCTGACGGTCGAGTCCCAGTACTCGGTCGAGAGCCCCGACGGCCACGTCTGGACCGACACCCGCGCGACCTTGACCTATCACTTCCGCGACGGCCGGCTGTCGGGCCTGACGATCGTCGGCGGGCTCTAGGCCCTCTTTCTCTAAGCGAGCAAGTCCGCGCAGGCGTCCAGCACCGCTTCGGCGTCCAGGCGGTATTTGCCGTAGAGGTCCGGCAGGTCGCCCGACTGGCCGAACGACTCCAGCCCCAAGGCCCGCACCCGCTGGCCCCGCACCGAGCCCAGCCACGACAGGGCCAGCGGCGCGCCGTCGGTCAGGGTGACGAGGCCGGCGTCGCGATCCAGCGGCGCCAGCAGGGTCTCGATGGTCGAGACGCGCACGCCCTCCCCGGTCCAGCGCGCCCGGCCCGAGGCCGTCCAGTCCCGGTGCAGCACGTCGGCCGAGGTCACGGCCAGGAGGCCCGCCTCGGGCATGTCCTCGGAAAGCGCCTCAAACGCGGCCAGGGCCTCGGGGGCCAGGGCTCCGCTGTAGACGATGGCGAGGCGCGTGCCGGGCGCTGGGGCCTTCAGCCAATAGCCGCCGTCGACCACGCCCTGGCGCCAGGCGTCGTCCGCCCGCTCGGGCTGGTCGATCACCCGCGTCGACAGCCGCAGATAGGTCGAGGCGCCGTCCGGGGCCTGGATACGGTCGAAGGCGCGGGCCATCAGCACCGCCGTCTCGTCGGCGAAGGCCGGCTCGTAGGTGTCCAGGCCCGGCTGGGCCATGCCGATGACGGGCGCGTTGATCGACTGGTGCGCGCCGCCCTCGGGGGCCAGGGTCAGGCCGGACGGCGTGGCGACCAGCAGGAACCGGGCGTCCTGGTAGCAGGCGTAATTCAGGGCATCGAGCCCCCGGGCGATGAAGGGGTCGTACAGGGTCCCGACCGGGAAGAGGCGCTCGCCGAACAGCGGCGCGGTCAGGCCCAGGGCGGCCAGGGCGATGAACAGGTTGTTCTCGGCGATGCCCAGCTCGACGTGCTGGCCGGTCTCGGCCTTGGACCAGACCTGGGCCGAAGGGATGCGGCGGCGCTTGAAGACGTCCTCGTGCGCCCGGCGCTGGAAGACGCCCCGCCGGTTCACGAAGCCGCCCAGGTTGGTCGACACGGTCACGTCCGGCGAGGTGGTGACCACGCGGCCGGCGAACTCGTCCTTCCGCGCGGCGATCTCGAACATCACCTTGCCGAAGGCGGCCTGGGTCGACTGTTCGCCGCCCCCCGCCCCCTTGGCGTCCACGGCCGTCAGAAGCTCGTCCGCACTCGGCGTCGGAACGGTCGGCGCGACATGGTTTCGCTCGACCTCGGCGGCGAACGGGGCGCGGGCGACCAAACCCTTCAAGGCCGTGCGCTCGGCCGCCGACAGGCCCGACAGCGGATCCCACTCCTCGCCCTCGACGACACCGAGACGGCTCCGAAGCTCGGCGATCTGGGCCGGGGTCATGAGGCCCGCGTGGTTGTCCTTGTGCCCCTGGAACGGCAGGCGCAGCCCCTTGACCGTATAGGCGATGAAGAAGCGCGGCCGGTCGTCCTGCCCCGCCTTCTCGAAGGCCTCCAGCAGGGTCTCCAGGCAGTGGCCGCCCAGCTCGGTCATCAGCTCGGCCAGGTCGAGGTCCTTGTAGCCGGCGATCAGGGCCAGGGTCCTGGGACTGCCCGCCAGGTCGGCGTTCAGCCGTTCGCGCCAGGCCGCCCCGCCCTGGTAGGTCAGGGCCGAGAACAGGTCGTTCGGCGCGGTCTCGATCCATTCGCGCAGCTTGTCGCCGCCCGGCTTGGCGAAGGCCTCGCGCTGGCGCTTGGACCACTTCAGCGTCTCGACGGTCCAGCCGGCGGCCTCGAAGATCTCGCCATAGCGGGTGAACATCCGGTCCTGGGTGGTCGCGTCCAGGCTTTGGCGGTTGTAGTCGACGATCCACCAGGTGTTGCGGATGTCGTGCTTGCAGGCCTCGATCAGAGCCTCGTAGATGTTGCCCTCGTCCAGCTCGGCGTCGCCCAGCAGCGAAATCATCCGGCCCATCTTCTCCGGCTTCACCGCCCCCCGCGCGGCCAGGTAGTCCTGGGTCAGCGAAGCGAAGGCGGTCATGGCCACGCCCAGCCCCACCGAGCCGGTCGAGAAGTCGACGTCGTCCACGTCCTTGGTGCGCGAGGGATAGGACTGCGCCCCGCCCAGCGCCCGGAAGCGCTTGAGGTTGTCCAGGCTCTGGCGGCCGAACAGGTGCTGGATGGCGTGGAAGACGGGGCTGGCGTGCGGCTTGACGGCCACCCGATCCTGCGGCCGCAACGCCTTCATGTAGAGCGCCGTCATGATCGTGGTCAGCGAGGCGCTGGACGCCTGGTGACCACCGACCTTCAGACCGTCGCGGCTTTGCCGGACATGGTTTGCGTTGTGGATAGTCCACGCCGCCAACCAGAGAATCCGTTCCTCGAGACGGCGCAGCAGAGCTATTTCCTGCCGCTTGGCCGTCAGAGAGCCATCAGCCATGCTTCCTCACCTGCGTTACGCGGGCAAGGTTTGCTCCTCGCCGCTCTTTTCGCGGGCTTCATACTCTTCGATCTGCCGGGCCGTCCACTCCGGCGACTTCGTGAAGCGCGCTAGGAGGTCATAGAACACCGGAACGATGAACAGCGTCAGCAGGGTCGCGAAGATCGCGCCGGTGAAGATCACCGCCCCGATCGTCTTGCGACTTCCCGCGCCGGCGCCTGCCCACAACATCAGCGGCAGGGCGCCCATGGCCGCGGCGATCGAGGTCATGATGATCGGACGCAGGCGCAGGGCCGCCGCCTCGATCACCGCCTCGCGCACCGTCAGGCCCTCGTCGCGCAGCTGGTTGGCGAACTCGACGATCAGGATGCCGTTCTTGGTGGCGATGCCGACCAGGATGATCAGGCCAATCTGGCTGTAGGTGTTGATGGTCGAACCGGTCATCAGCAGGCCGAACAGGCCGCCCAGGGCCGCCAGGGGCACCGTCAGCATGATCACGGCCGGGTGGATCCAGCTCTCGAACTGGGCCGCCAGCACCAGGAACACCAGCAGCAGGGCCAGGCCGAAGGCGATGGCGATGCCGCCCGAGCCTTCCAGATAGTCCTTGGCCTGGCCGCCCCACTTGATGCTGACGCCGGGCGCCTGGCGCTGGTTGGCCTGGTCCTGGAAGAACGTCACGGCGTCGCCGACGGTGTAGCCGGGGTTCAGCTGGGTGGTCAGGGTCACCGAGCGCAGGCGGTCGACGCGCGGACGGTCCGGGGTGTCGCCGCGCAGCTGCGTGGTCACCACGGTCGACAGCGGCACCAGGGCGCCGGAGCTGGTGCGGACGTTCAGCCGGTTCAGGTCCTCGACGCTGCGGCGCTGGTCGAGGTTGGTCTGCAGCAGGACGTCGTATTCCTGGCCGTTCTTGATGTAGGTCGTGACCTGACGGGAGCCGAACATGGTCTCCAGCGCCCGGCCGACCGACTGGGCCGAGACACCGAGAGTGGCGGCCTTGTCCAGGTCGATCTGCACCAGCAGACGCGGCGCGGTCGGCTCGTAGTCGAGGCGCGGACGCGACAGGCCCGGATTGTCCTGGGCCTCGGCCAGGATCGGCTTCAGCCAGTTGGCCAGCTGGACGTAGTCGTTGCCGACGGCGATCAGGTCGACGTTGGTGCCGCCGCCGCCGCCGCCGCCGCCACCCCGCTGGAACGGGCCGCGCACGCTGGCGATGGCGCGCACGCCGGTGATCTTCGAGAGATCCTTGTTCAGTTCGGCGGCGACCTCGTCGGCGGTCTTCTTGCGCTCGCCCCAGGGCTTCATGACCACGACGGCGTTGCCGCTGTTGAACTGGTTCTGGCCGAAGCGCGGGATGGTCAGGATGGTGCGCTCGGCCTCGCCGTCCTGGCGATACTTGGAGATGATCTTCTCGATGCGCGAGCCGATCGAGGCGGTGTAGTCGTAGCCGGCGCCTTCCGGCGCGCTGATCTGGACATCGACCCGGCCCCGGTCTTCCGGCGGCACCAGCTCCTTGGGCAGGTGGCTGAACAGCAGGAAGGCGAAGCCCGCCAGCACGACCACCAGCACGCCGGCGATGGCGGCCGACCAGCCCCCGAGAATGCCTTCCAGCGAAGCCCGGTAGGAGTTCTTCAGGGCGTCCATGGCCTTGTCGACCCGGCGGGCCAGCCAGCCTTCGCCGTGGGCGGGCCGCAGCAGCTTGGAGGCCATCATCGGCGACAGGCTCAGCGCCAGCAGCGCCGAGAAGGCGACCGCCGCCGCGATGGCCACGGCCAGCTCGACGAACAGGCGACCGATATAGCCGGGCAGGAACATCAGCGGCGCGAAGACCGAGATCAGCACGATGGTCGTGGCGACGACGGCGAAGAACACCTGGCGGGTGCCGCGCTCGGCGGCGACCAGGGCCGGTTCGCCCTCGTCCACGCGGCGCTGGATGTTCTCGACCACCACGATGGCGTCGTCGACGACCAGGCCGACGGCCAGCACCAGGGCCAGCAGGGTCAGCAGGTTCAGCGAGAAGCCCATCGGGGCCAGGATGATAAAGGTCGACAGGATGCAGATCGGCGCGACGATCGAGGGGATCAGCGCCGAGCGCCAGCTGCCCAGGAACACCAGGTTGACCAGCACGACGAGGCCGATCGACATGCCCATGGTGATCCAAACCTCGTGGATGGCCTCGGCGGTGAACACCGAGTTGTCCACGGCCACGACCAACTTGGTGCCCGGCGGCAGGCTCTGGTTGATGACGTCCACTTCCTTGCGGACGGCCTCGGAGATGGCGACATCGTTGGCCTGGGACTGGCGGGTCAGGCCGATGCCGACCTGGTCGATGCCGTTGCCGCGGAACATGCGCCGGCGCTCGTCCGGGCCTTCCTCGATGCGGGCCACGTCGCCCAGGCGCAGCACGAAGCCGTTGGCGTCGGCCGCGCGCAGCGGCAGGCGGGCGAACTCCTCGGGCTTGGCGTAGGCGCGGGCCACGCGGATGGTGAAGTCCTTGGAGGCGCTTTCCAGCGAACCGGCGGGCAGTTCCAAGTTCTGGGCGTTGAGGGCGTTTTCGACGTCGTCGACGCTGACGTTGCGGGCCGCCATCTCGTTGGCGTCCAGCCAGATCCGCATGGCGTAGATCTTGGCCCCGAACAGGTTGGCCTGGGCCACCCCGTCGATCGTCGACATCCGCTCGACCAGGTAGCGGTCGGCGTAGTCCGCCAGGGCCAGCGGATCCAGGGTCGTCGAGGTCAGGTTCAGGATGATGATCGGCGAGGCGTCGGCGTTGGCCTTGGCGATCTGCGGCGGGTCGGCCTGGTCCGGCAGGTTGCTGGTCACCCGGCTGACGGCGTCGCGCACATCGTTGGCGGCCGCGTCCAGGTCGCGGTCGAGGTTGAAGGTGATGGTGATCTGCGAGCGGCCGTCGCGGCTGCTGCTGTTCACGCGGTCGATGCCCTGGATGCCGGCCACCTGGCGCTCGATCACCTGGGTGATGCGCTCCTCGATGACCTCGGCCGAGGCCCCGCGATAGGCGGTCGAGACCGACACCACAGGCGGATCGACGCTGGGCAGCTCGCGGATCGGCAGCGAGCTGTACGCCGCCAGGCCGATGACGCAGAGGATGATCGCCGCGACGGCGGCGAATACGGGACGACGGACGGAAAGGTCGGACAGCATCAGCCGGCCTTCCGGTCAGCGCCGCCTTGTTGGCCTTGCTTGCCGCCGGGGCCGCCTTGGCCGCCGCCCTTCCCGCCGCCGACGGGCGCGCCGTCCTGGATGCGGTTCAGGCCGTCGGCGACGATCTTGTCGCCCTTGGTCAGGCCCGAGCGGATCTCGACGAAGCCGGCTTCGGTGATGCCGGTGTCGACGTCGGTGCGGCGAGCGACCATGCCCTTGGGCCCCTTGGCGATGCGGAAGACCGAGGCCTGGTTGCCCTCGAACTGCACGGCCGCCTCCGGAACGGCGACGGCGGTGCGCACGCCCTGGTCGATGGCGACCTTGACCAGCATGCCCGGCTTCAGGCGGCCGTCGGCGTTCGGGAACTCGGCGCGGGCCTTGATGGCGCGGGTGGCCGGGTCGATGCGGGTGTCGATCTGGGCGATGTGGCCCTGGAAAGTCTGGCCGGCCAGGGCGTCGGGACGCGCCGCGATCGGCAGGCCCACGCGCAGGGTCGACAGGTACCGGTCGGGCACCGAGAAGTCGACGCGGATCACCGAGGCGTCGTCCAGGCTGACGATCGGCGTGCCGGCGGCGATCAGCATGCCCGGCGCGACATCCGAGATGCCGACGCGGCCCGAGAACGGAGCGCGCAGCACGCGATCCAGCTTCTGAGCCTGAGCCGTGCCCACCGAGGCCTTGGCGACCTCCAGGGCGGACAGGTACTGCTCGGCCGTGGCGCGCGGGGCGATGCCCTTGTCGGCCAGGGTCTTCCAGCGATTGTAGTCGCGTTCGGCCTGGGCCAGGCGAGCCTTGGCCTCCGAGACGCCGGCGTCCTCCTGGTCGGCCTTGAGGGTGACCAGCACCTGGCCGCGCGACACCGCCTGACCGTCGCTGAAGTGCACCGCGGTGATAAGTTCCGGGGTGTTGGAGGTGATCGTCACCGACTGCCGACCCTTGGCCGCGCCCAGCACCTCGATGCGGTCGGTGAACGGCCGCTCGCCCACCACCAGCTGCGAGACGTTGGTCGCGCGCGCGCCGCCGCCCGCGCCCTTGGCGTCCTTGTTGGCGAAGGCCAATTTGAGGCCGCCCACCACCAGCATCAGGACAACGGCGACCAGGGCCACCACGAGGAAGAAGTGCCTACGGATCAACGAAACGCTCCGGCGCCGAGTAGAGTCGGCGAAGCTATAAGTGCGGCTGATATGCACCGCAGCCTAAAGCGGCGTCCAGTGACACGCGGATGACGGACTATTGCAGACCTGAAACAAGCTATAGTCGCCGCCACAGAGCCAGCACGACGCCATGATCGCGAGCGGTTTCACGGCCCGAGACCGTATCGCGCCAGCCGCCCTGCACGCTCCAGTCGCCGAACGATCGGACGACCGAGATTTCGCTCTTCAGCCAGCGCGAGCGGATCGGCCCGCGATCGGCTTGTCCGGTATAGGTTTGGACCAGAACCAGCCACGTCTTCGCCGGCCTCACGCCCAGGGTCGCGTCCACTCGCGTCTCGTCCGCCAGGCCCTGGCGCTTCAGTCGCGCGGCCTGCAGATCGGCATAGACCTCGCGCCCCTTCCAGACGGCCGAGCGGCCCAAAAGCACCCGCGCCTCCAGGTCCAGGCTGCCCTCGCCCGGCGCGGCGTACCCGGCGTTGCGGCCCGCGCCCGCCTCGCCGGCGCCCAGATAGACGGCAAGGGATGAGCGCTCGCCGCGCAGAACCGCCCACCGCAGGCCCGCTTCGACAGGTCCGCGCCCCGAATAGCGGACCCAGCGATCGTGGCCGCGCGTGACGCCGGCCTTGGCCTGCAGGGTCAGGCGCGAGGTCAGGCCGCGCTCGACGAAGACCGACAGGCTCTCGTCGCGACGCGGATCGATGTCGACCAGCCCGGCGTCGAGATCATAGCCCTGGTCGGCGGTCGTGCGCTCGTACTTGGCGATCAGCTGGGTCCGGCCCGGCTCGAGCGGCCAGGCCCCGGCCAGCACGGCGGTCGCCGGACACGAAAAAGCCGCCGCGGTCGCCAGGACCGCGACGGCTCTCCAAACCTTCGAAACGCCGGCTAGTCCGCGTAGCCCGGCAGCTCGCGATCCAGCTTGCGCAGGCAGCCGGGCCAAGCCAGGCCGCCGATCAGTCCCATGCCCATGCCGGTCTGCTTGCGCACCTCCTCCTGGGCCGCGTCGGGCGCCAGCAGGACGTTGTCGCGTCCGATCGACAGAGCCATCACCTGCTGCGCGCACGCCCGCTCCAGGAAGAACATCCCCAACCAGCACTCCGCCGCCGAGGCGCCCACGGACAGGGTGCCGTGGTTGCGCAGCATCATCAGCTTCTTGTCGCCCAGGTCGGCCACCAGCCGCTCCCGCTCGTCCAAGTTGAGCGCAATCCCTTCATAATCGTGATAGGCGACCTGAGGCAAGACGATCAGCGAATGTTGCGTCAGCGGCAGCAGGCCTTCCTTGTGCGCCGACACCGCCGTGCCCTGGTCGCTATGCAGGTGCATGACGTAGTGGGCGTCCTCGCGCGCGGCGTGGATGGCCGAGTGGATCGTGAAGCCCGCCGGATTGATGTAGTACGGCGTCTTGTCGACGATGTTGCCGTCCAGATCGACCTTGACCAAGCACGAAGCGGTCATCTCGCCGAAGAACATGCCGTACGGATTGATCAGGAAGTGGTGCTCGGGCCCCGGAATGCGAGCCGAGATGTGCGTGAAGATCATGTCGTCCCAGCCGTGCAGGGCGACGAGACGATAGAGCGCGGCCAGATCGACCCGCGCCTGCCATTCGGCTTCGCTGACCTTGCCCTTCAGGGATGAAATCGGCAGAGCGCCATCGGCCATGGTGAGCCTCCCATAGGTTATCATTGTTACCTTGAGGGTCGCGCCAGGGCGGAAAGCCGTCAAGAGGCCCGATTAGGCGCCCTGCGCGCTTGCCAGCCTCGCCCCGGCGCCGGACGCTCTCTTCGAAGTTGAGGGGAGAGTCGCGGCGGATGCTGACCCTGTTGGGCGTCTTGGTGATCGTGCTGGGCTTCGCCCTGCGCTTCAATCCGCTGCTGGTCGTGATCGCCGCCGCCCTGACCTCGGGTCTGGCCGCCGGGCTATCGCCGGTCGAAGTTCTGGCCGCCTTCGGCAAGGCCTTCAACACCAACCGCTATGTCAGCGTCGCCTGGCTGGTCCTGCCGGCCATCGGCGTGCTGGAGCGGGCGGGCCTGCGGGAACAGGCGCGCAGGACGATCCAGAGGCTGCGCGCGGCCACGCCGGGGCGGATCCTGCTGGCCTATCTGGCGCTGCGCCAGGTCTCGGCGGCCCTGGGCATGACCCAGGTCGCCGGCCAGGCCCAGACCGTCCGCCCCCTGATCGCCCCCATGGCCGAGGCCGCCGCCGAGCCGCTGGACGACGACACGCGCCAGAAGGTGCGAGCCATGAGCGCGGCCACCGACAATGTCGGCCTGTTCTTCGGCGAGGACATCTTCCTGGCCATCGGCTCGATCCTGCTGATCGTCGGCTTTCTCGATCAGAGCGGCATCACGGTGGAGCCGCTGCATCTCTCCATGTGGGCGATCCCGACGGCGATCTGCGCCTTCCTGGTCCACGGCGCGCGGCTGCTGCTGTTCGATCGCAGCCTTACCAAGGCCGAGGTCTCAGAATGATCGGCCTGCCGCTCGTCTACCTGCTGGCCGGTCTCACCTTCGGGGCCTTCGCCGGACTCAGCGCCGCCGACCGCGAGAACAGGAAGCGCTTCGGCAACGCCGCCTTCTGGGGCCTGTTCGCGGTCAGCTTCCTGGCCGGCGACCGGCTGGGCGACCTGGGCAACGGGATCCTGGCCCTGGCGCTAGCCTTGATCGCCGGCTTCGGCCAGCTGGGCGTCGGGGCGCCGAAGACCACATCGCCCGAGGAACGCGAGACCCTGGCGGCGACCCATGGCGCCCGGCTGTTCGTCCCGGCCCTGGTCATCCCCGTGCTGGTGCTCGCGGGTTCGCTGACGCTCAAGCGCCTGCCGCTCGTCGATCCCAAGCAGGCGACGCTGATCTCGCTGGCCTTCGCGGCCCTGGTCGCGGCCGTCCTGGCCAAGGTCATGTTCCGCCAACCCGCCGTCGCGCCGCTGCAGGAAGGCCGCCGCCTGATGGACCTGGTCGGCTGGGCGGCGCTGCTGCCGCAGATGCTGGCGGCCCTGGGGGCGGTGTTCGCCGTCGCGGGCGTGGGCAAGACCATCGGCGAGATCGCCGTGCAACTGACGCCCGTTGACAGCCGCTTCGCGGCCGTCGCGGCCTACTGCCTGGGCATGGCCGTCTTCACAGTGATGATGGGCAACGCCTTCGCGGCCTTTCCGGTGATGACCGGCGGCATCGCCCTGCCCCTGGTGATCGGCCGCTTCGGCGGCGATCCGGCCGTCGTCTGCGCCATCGGCATGCTGTCGGGTTTCTGCGGCACGCTGCTGACGCCGCTGGCGGCCAATTTCAATCTTGTGCCGGCCGCGCTCCTACAGTTGAAGGACCGCTACGCCGTGATCCGCGCCCAGGCGCCGACCGCGGTCCTGATGCTGGTCGTCAACGTGGTCCTGATGCACGCCCTCGCCTTCCGATGAGCCTCGCCCGCTCCACCGCCTCGCGCTTCGCCAAGATCGCCCTGGGCCACCTGACCCGCGAGTATCCCAACAAGCTGGATCACGTGATGGCGGGACCGGACGACGTCCGCTCGCCGCGTGACCTGCACCCGATCTTCTTCGGCAGCCTCGACTGGCACTCGTGCGTCCACGGCTACTGGTTGCTGGCCACCCTGCTGCGCCTGCGCCCGGAGATGCCCGAGGCCGACCAGATCATCGCCCTGTTCGACGACGCGTTCACCCCGGAGAAGGTCGCCGGCGAGGTCGCCTATCTGGCCCGTCCCGAGAGCCGGGGCTTCGAGCGTCCCTACGGCTGGGCCTGGAGTCTGATGCTGCAGGCCGAACTGCTGCGTCACGAGCGGTCCTGGGCCCACGCCCACGCGCCCCTGGCCGCCGCGTTCAAGGCGCGCTTCGAGGCCTTCCTGCCGATCGCCGACTATCCGGTTCGCGCGGGCACGCATTTCAACACCGCCTTCGCCCTGGTCCTGGCCTACGAGTACGCCGAGATGACCAACGACCAGGCCTTCTTCGAACTGCTGCAGAACCGCGCTCTGGTCTGGTACGGCCAGGACGCCGCCTGTCCGGCCTGGGAACCGTCGGGCGACGACTTCCTTTCGCCCGCCCTGATCGAAGCCGAAGCCATGCGCCGCCTGCTGCCGCGCGCGAGCTTCGAGCTGTGGTTCCCGCGCTTCCTGCCCGACCTGGCGCGCAAGCAGCCGGCGACGCTGTTCACGCCGGCCAGGGTCAGCGACCGCAGCGACGGCAAGATCGCGCATCTGGACGGCCTCAACCTGTCGCGCGCCTGGTGCTGGCGGACCCTGGCGGCGGCGATGTCCGAGGCCGACCCGGCCAAGCAACCCGCGATCAACGCCGCCCTGAACCACCTGGCGGCGGCCATCCCGCACGTCTCGGGCGACTATATGGGCGAGCACTGGCTGGCCACCTTCGCCCTGCTGGCGCTGGAGAATGGATAACGCCGCCCAAAGTCATCCGCGCCCTGACATTGCGCCAGAACAACGTTATTCCGGCCGGATCGTGCGACGACTTCATGGCGTCGAGGAAGGCGCGGTCACGGGGCCTCACATGGCGCGGATGAAGATGGCGCAGACGCAAACGGACGTCCGGGCGGACGTTCGCAACTACCTCATCGTCAGCGCCATCGGGTTCGCGCTCGGCCTGATACTCGGCTTCCTGCCGCTGTTCGACCTGGGCTAGCGCCTCAGTCGCCCCGGTCGCCCTTCATCAGGCGGGCCTTGTCGCGCTGCCAGTCGCGGGCGGCCTCGGTCTCGCGCTTGTCGTGGTTTTTCTTGCCCTTGGCGAGACCGATCTCGAGCTTGGCCAGGCCCTTCTCGTTCCAATAGAGCTTCAGCGGGATCATCGTCCGGCCGTCGCGCTGCACCGCGCCGATCAGCTTGTCGATCTGCTTGCGATGCAGCAGCAGCTTACGGTGCCGGCGCGGCTCGTGGTTGAAGCGGTTGGCGTGGCCGTAGGGCGGGATGTCGGCGTTGATCAGCTTGATCTCGCGCCCTTCGACCGAGGCGTAGGATTCGGCGATGTTGGCCCGGCCGACGCGCAACGACTTCACCTCGGTGCCGGTCAGCATGATGCCGGCCTCGAAGGTCTCCTCGATGAAGTAGTCGTACCGGGCGCGCCGGTTTTCCGCGATCGGCTTGGTCATTATTCGAGACCGGCCTCGCGCATGGCCTCCAGGATCGTCGGACGGACGCCCTCGGCGCAAGGCGTGATCGGCAGGCGGACGTCTTCCGAGCACAGGCCCAGATGGGCCAGGGCGAACTTGGTCGGGGCCGGCGAGGAATCCAGGAACAGGGCCTTGTGCAGGCGCACTAGGCGATCCTGCCAGTAGAGGCCGGTTTCCCACTGACCCGCCATGCAGGCGTTCATGAAGGCGGCGGTGGCGTCCGGCGCGACATTGGCGGTGACCGAGATCACGCCGTGGCCGCCGTGGGCCATGTAGCCCAGGGCCGTCGGATCGTCGCCCGACAGCAGCACCCAGTCCTCGCCGCACATCAGGCGCTGGAAGCTGATGCGGGTCAGGTCGCCGGTGGCGTCCTTGATGCCGATGATGTTGGGCAGCTTGGACAGGCGCGCCAGGGTGTCGTTAGAGATGTCGACGCCCGAACGGCCCGGCACGTTGTAGACGAACACCGGCAGCTCGACCGCGTCGTTGATCGCCTTGTAGTGCTGGTACATGCCCTCCTGGCTGGGGCGGTTGTAGTACGGCGTCACCACCAGGGCGGCGTCGGCGCCGACGGTCTTGGCGTGGGCGGCCAGTTCGATGGCCTCGTCGGTCGAGTTGCTGCCCGCGCCGGCGATCACCGGCACGCGGCCGGCGGCGGTCTTCACGCACAGCTCGACGACGCGCTTGTGCTCGTCGTGCGACAGGGTCGAGGTCTCGCCGGTCGTGCCGACCGGCACCAGGCCATGGACGCCGCCCGAGATCTGGCGCTCGACCAGGGCCACGAACGCTTTTTCGTCCACCTCACCGTCCCGGAACGGCGTGACGAGGGCCGGAATGACGCCCTTGAACGGAGAATGGACCATGACTTGCAAATTGCCGTGAGGAGACGCCGCTTCGGTTGCGGCAGGATGATGGGGGCGGACAATATGTCGCTGCCCCGCCGTTCCGCAACCGGCGCGCCGACGCGGTTGGTGGGACAGGTGCGGATTTGATGGGGGAAGCCGGTGCGGTCAAGCCCCGCCAACCGCTCTTAAACCTATTAGGGCCTGAATCGTCGCATAGGGCGTGGTCCGAGATTCGGATACAAGCTCTTCGAGGCTTGGTTAAGGAGAGTGTCTTGGCTTCAGTGGCGCGTCGGATTCTGCTTGGGGGAGCTTGCATCGTCGCCCTGGTCGTGGGGGCCGCGGACGCCCAGACGACGGGCTACGCGACGCAGCAGCCCGGCCTGATCAGCACGCCGCCGACCGCCGTCTCGGCCACGCTGTCGGATGTCGACGCGGGCAATCTGCAGACCGCCTTGGCCGCCGCCAAGCGCGGCGACGTCTCGGGCGCGCGCATGGCCATGGACAGCCTGCAGGACCCGGTCGCCCGCAAGATCGCCCAGTGGGCCCTGGTGGACAGCAACGCCGAGGCCCTGAGCTTCTTCGAGCTGGACGCCGCTCGCCGCGACCTGGCTGGCTGGCCGCGCGGCGCTCGCCGCGACAGCGCCGCCGAGAAGGCCATCGCCACCTCAGGCCTCGACCCCGCCCGCGTCATCGCCTGGTTCGGCGGCGCCCAGCCGACGACGGCCGACGGCGCCATGGCCATGGCCGGCGCCTACCAGGCCCTGGGCCGGAACCAGGACGCCACGAACCTCATCCGCCGCACCTTCCGCGACAAGGTGTTCGAGGCCGACGCCCAGCGGGCCATGATCGCCCGCTTCGGGTCGATGCTGACGCCCGACGACTACAACCGCCGCGCCGACATCCTGCTGTACGGCCAGCAGGGCCCGGCCGCGCGCGACATGGTCGCCCTGCTGTCCGACACGGGACAGGCCGCCGCCCGCGTACGCATGGCCTATCGTCAGGGCGCGTCGAACGCCAACGACCTCTACAACGGCCTGACGCCCGACCTGCAGGCCTCGCCCGGGGTGGTGTTCGAGCGCGCCGCCTATCTGCGCCGCAAGGGCATGGAAACCCTGGCCCTTCCGATGGTCGTCAACTTCCCGGCCCCGCCGACGGAAGAGGCCTCCAGCGTCATCTGGAAGGAGCGCAAGCAGTTGGTCGTCGCGGCCCTGAAGGCGGGCGACAGCGCCGGCGCCTACGCGGCCGCCGACAACGTCCAGGCCCTGGCCCCGGCCGACATCGCCGAAAGCGAGTTCTACGCTGGCTGGATCGCCCTGACCCGCCTGCGGAACCCCGACGCGGCCGCCGCCCACTTCGCTCAGATCGCCGCCGTCGGCGCCTCGCCGATCACCAAGGGCCGCGCCCTCTACTGGCAGGGTCGCGCCGCCCAGGCGCAGGGCGACCTGATCGCCGCCCAGGCCTTCTACGCCGAGGGCGCGCGCTACATCACCACCTTCTACGGCCAACTGGCCGCCGAGAAGGCGGGGCTGACGGAGCTGCGGCTGGATCGCGACCCGATCATCACCCAGGCCGACCGCGCCCGTTTCTACGGCCGAGAGCAGGTCCGCGCCGCGCGGATCCTGGCCGACATCGGGCAACGCGACCTGTTCCGCAGCCTGGTGCTCTATATCGACGACACCCTGCCCAACGCCGAGGAGTCGGCCCTGCTGGTCGACCTGGCGCGCAGCTACGGCGACCAGGACCTGGCCATGCGCGCGGTCCGCACCGCCGCCCAGCGCGGCATGACCCTGCCCGAACGCGGCTATCCGCTGCTGGACCACCACTTCACGCCGGGTCCCGGCGCGGCCGAGACGGCCTTCGTCTATTCGATCTCGCGCCAGGAGAGCAATTTCGACCCGGCCGCCCGTTCAGGCGTCGGCGCGCGCGGCATGATGCAGCTGATGCCCGCCACCGCCTCGCTGGTCGCCCGCAAGCTGGGCGAAGACCACAGCGTCGACCGGCTGACGGACGCCCCGTACAACATGCGCCTGGGCTCGGTGTATCTGGGCGACATGGTCCGCAGCTTCAGCGGCTCGTACATCATGGCCGCCGCGGCCTACAACGCCGGTCCCGGCCGGCCCGCCCAGTGGGCGGGCCTGTGCGGCGACCCGCGCGGCGCGGCCACCGACCCGCTCGACTTCATCGAGTGCATTCCGTTCTCCGAGACCCGCAACTACGTAATGCGGACCCTGGAGACGACCATGGTCTATCGCGCCCGCCTGGCCGGCGGCGTCACTCCGTTGACCCTGTCCCAGGACCTCAAGCGCGGCGGCTATGTCTATGCGCCGTCCGTGGCCTCGGCCGACACCGCGACGGCCCAGCCTTAAGGCCTGCGAGCAGCCAGCACCGGCCCCACCTCGGTCTCGATCAGCTCGCCATCCAGGCGGAAGACCTGGTTCAGGATCGAGCGCGACAGGGCCTCGCGCGACGCCCCCTCGGCGACGATGCGACCATGATCGACCACGACGATGCGGTCGCACGATCGCGCCGCCAGACCCAGGTCGTGCAGGGTCACCACCACGGCCGCTCCTCGGCTCGCCTCGGCGCGCAGCAGGTCCAGCGTCAGCAGTTGGGCGTCGGGATCCAGGCCCGCCACCGGCTCGTCGGCGACCAGCAGCGGCGCGCGGGTGGCCAACAACCGCGCCAGCAGCACCCGGGCCCGCTCCCCACCGGACATGTCCAGCACGCCGCGATCGGCCAGGTCCGCCGCGCCGACGCGAGCCAGGCTCTGCAGCGCCAGGACGTCCGCCGCCGCGTCGGGCAGATCGCCCGCGCCCAGGGCCGCGACCATGCGCGCCGGCAGGTTCCAGGCCACGCGGCGGTCCTGCGGCAGGTAGCCGACCAGCCTGGCGCGTTCGTCGGGCTTCAGCGCGGCCAGGGCGCGACCCGACAGCCTCGCCTCGCCGCCGGACAGCGGCAGCAGGCCCAGGCCCGCGCGCAGCAGGCTGGTCTTGCCCGCGCCGTTGGGCCCGACCACGCCCACCACCTCGCCGGCGGCGACGGCCAGGGACGCGGCCTCCAGCACAGTCTTGCGGCCCCGGCGCGCGGAGAGGTCGGTCAGCGTCCAGGCGCTCATGCCCGCCAGCTCCGCGAGGCCCGCCAGGCCAGGATGGCGAAGGCCGGCGCCCCGAACAGGGCCGTGACCACGCCCAGCTTCAGCTCCTGGTCGGTGGGGATCAGGCGGGCGGCCAGGTCGGCCAGCACCAGCAGCAGCGCCCCGGCCAGGGCAGAGGGCCAGAGGATCCGCTTGGGGTCGTCCTTGACCAGGGCCCGCACCAGGTGCGGCGCGGCCAGGCCGACGAAACCGATCACCCCCGCCGCCGCGACGGCCGCCCCGGTAAGCAGGGCCGAACCGGCGACGGCGTAGACCCGCAGGCGCGGCATCGGCAGACCCGACATTCGCGCGGCCTCCTCGCCCAGGGTCAGCATGCGAAGCCCCTGCCCGGCCCGGGCGCAAAGGGCCGCGCCGATCGCCATCGGGACCAGGGCGCGGGCCGCGTCGGTCCAGTCGCGGTTCTCGACCGAACCCATCAGCCAGGCCAGGATCTCGGCCGTCGCCACCGGCGAGGGCGACAGATTGAAGACCAGCGCCGTCAGCGCCCCGCCGAACGCCGACAAGGCGACGCCGAACAGGATCAGCGCTTCGGGCTCGCGGAACCGCGCGGCCAGGGCCACGACCATGGCCCCGGCGACCAGGGCCCCGACCAGGGCCGACAGCTCGATCGCGCCCGGCGCCACGGCCAGGCCCGCCGCGATGGCCAGGGCCGCGCCCAGGCCCGAGACGGCCGAGACGCCCAGCACGCCGGGATCGGCCAGCGGGTTGCGCAGCAGCCCTTGCATGGTCGCGCCCGCCAGGCCCAGCGCCGCCCCGACCAGGGCCGCGACGGCGACGCGCGGGGCGCGGATGGTCCACAGCACCTCGCCCGGCGGCGAGGCAGGATTGCTCAGGGCCTGGACGTACTGGGACAAGGCGAGCGGCGTCTCGCCCAGCGACACGGCCAGGATCGCCGCGCCGGCCAGGACCAGCAGCATCAGCAGGCAGAGGCGCGGCAGGCTCATCGCGCGGCCTTGGCCAGCATCTCGGCCCCGTCGGCGGCGAACCAGCCCGGACAGCCGACCACCGAAGCCGGCAGCGAGGCCACGGTGCGGGTTTCAACCGCCTTGCGCAGGGCCGCGTGGCGACCCGGTCCCCAGCGATCCGCCCCGGCGCGGACGGTGTCGAACAGGCCCAGCACCACCGCCGCCGGCGGCGCCATGACCATCCGCTCCAACGAGACCGGCGCGAAGTACGGCGCGGTGTTGGCGTTCGCATAGCCCGCGCTCTTCAGCATGGCGTCGATCAGGGTCCCCGAACCGGCCGTGTAGCCGCCGGGCGTCAGATAGAGGGCCGGCCGGTCCTTCCCGGCTCCGGCGGCCTGGACCAGTTGGGCGTCCATGCGCGCGATGATCGCCTCGCCTTGAGGACGACGGTCCAGGGCGGCGGCGACCTTGCGGACATTGGCGCGGACCCCGTCGAAGTCGGCCGCGTCGTCGAGGGCCACGGTGGCGACGGCCTTCTTCTCCAGCGCCTTGGAGAGTCGCGCGTCGCCGCCCCACAGCCGCACGACGACGTCGGGCCGCGCCGCCACCAGGCTCTCGAACGTCGCCCGGCGCAGCGGCAGGCCGGCGGCCTTGTCACGCATGTAGCTGTCGCGGGCGATGGCCCGGTGCGAGAGGCCGACGATCGTCTCGCGCGGCGCCAGGGCCAGCACGTACTGGTCGGCGCAGGAGTCCAGCGACATCACGCGGGGCCCGGCGACAGCGACGGTCGGCGCGAGCGCCATCGCCGCCAGAAGGGCGCGCAAGGCCTTGGCGGCGTTCATGAAATCAGTCCGTGACCAGGCCGTACAGCAGGCCGTCCAGCATGACCTTCATCAGTTGGTCGGGCTCGGACCAGCCGCGCGAGGGCTTGGTGATCAGCAGCGAGACCAGGCCATGGCAGCCGCTCCACAGCACCTCGGCCGCCTCCTTGGCCGAGCCCGAGCGCAGGCGGCCCTGGGCGGCGATCTGGTGCACCGGCTCGCTGAACTTCTCGAAGCAGCGGTCGCCCAGCGCCAGGACGTCGGCGGTCTTGTCGGCCGAGATATGGTCGCCGGCGCTGCAGAACACCAGCTGGTAGGTGTTGGGGTTGTCGAGGGCGAACTGCATGTACGCCTCCAGCATCACTCGCACGCGCGCGACGGGATCGATGGGCTGGGCGGCGATCTGGGTGTTGAGCTCCAGCAGACGCTCGATGGCGTCGTTGCTGATCTCCAGCAGGATCTGGTCCTTGTCGCGGAAGTGCATGTAGAGCGCGGTCGACGACACGCCCACGGCGTCGGCGATCTTGCGGATCGTCGCGCCCGAATAGCCCTCGGCGATGAAGATCCTCTCGGCCGCCGCCAGGATCTCGCCCCGACGCAAGTGCCCGTCGCCCTTGGGCTTTCGCGCGGATTTGTGAGGCTTCTTCAGAACGACCGTCACGGACTTGGCTTCCCCTGCATTTCCCCCGAAGGACACTAAACGGGAATCACCCAGCCGTCGCAAGAACATGCGTGACAGGAGAATCCACTGCCCGCATGGGTTCGCGCGCGCGAGGGCCGATCTTAAAACGCGCATTTTTCCATTTGACAGCCTTTGGTTGTGGTTACGTTATTCGCGTCGTTGGGGCGATTGGCGGTCAGGGGCTTCCATGGCGCGCGAAGAAGGACGGCTGGACCTTGTGTCCACGCCGATGGGCGGACCTGCGTCCATCGAACAGCCGGAGACGCGGACGGCGAACGGGCGCGATGGCGCCCACCAGACCCTGTCGACGCCCCAGGCGGCGTTCGTCGCCCTGACCGGCCTGCTCGCCGCGCTCGGCGTCGCGTTGAGGCCGAGCGGCGTCTTCACGGCGATCCACCACCTGTTCTTCGGCGTCTTCCTGCTGGGCGGGTTCACGCGCCTGGCGGCGGCCTGCACGCCCCTGCCCCCGGTTTCGGCGCCGCCGCTGGCCGAAGATGACCTGCCGACCTACACCATCATCGCCCCGCTCTATCGCGAGGCCGAGGTCGTGGCCGAGTTGGTCGAGAACCTGGCCGCCCTGGACTATCCGCGCGACCGGCTGCAGGCCCTGATCGTGCTGGAGGCCGACGACGAGGTCACCAAGGCGGCGGTGCGCGCCATCGCCCTGCCCGCCTTCGTCCAGGTGCTGGTCGCCCCGCCCGGAACGCCCAAGACCAAGCCGCGCGCCTGCAACCACGCTCTGGATCGGGCGCGAGGCGAGTTGGTGGTGATCTACGACGCCGAGGACATGCCCGATCCTGGCCAACTGCGCGAGGCGGCGGCGCGGTTCGCGGCCGCCGACCCGCGCGTGGCCTGCCTGCAGGCCCCGCTGCGGATCGAGGATCCGGGGTTCTCGCTCTTCCTGCCCTCGCAGTTCCGGCTGGAGTACGCCGCCCATTTCGAAGTGCTGCTGCCCGCCCTGGCGCGCTGGGGCCTGGCCTTCCCGCTGGGCGGCACCAGCAACCACTTCAAGACCTCGGCCCTGCGCGCGGTCGGCGGCTGGGATCCCTACAACGTCACCGAGGACGCCGATGTCGGCTTCCGCCTCGCCGCCGCCGGCTTTTCACTGGGCGTGATCGGCCGCCCCACCTGGGAGACCGCTCCGACCACCACCGGCCAGTGGTTCCCGCAGCGCGCGCGGTGGATCAAGGGCCACATGCAGACCCTGGCGGTGCACGCGCGCGGCCCGGTCCCGCGCCAGCCGCGCACCGCCCTGGCCCTTGTCCTAACCCTGGCCCAGTCGGTCGCCTCCTCCCACCTGCACGGGCCGGTCATGCTGGTGGCGATCGTCGCGGCGATGCTCGACTACCTGCCCGACGCCGCCTTCGCCATCCCGCCCTGGGACCTCGTGCTATACGCCCTGGGCTGGAGCTCGGCGGCCCTGGCCGGAGCGCGCGGGGTAGTGCGGGCCGGCGGCAAGCCCAGGTTCCTGCACCTGTTCGGCATGGTCGGCTATTGGCTGCTGCAGAGCGCCGCGGCGGCCAGGGCGCTGCACCAGTTCGTCACCGCCCCTTATCGCTGGGACAAGACGCGGCACGCCCCGCGCTCTGGACGCCCCGGGGCCTAAGGCGGTATGGGCGGGCGATGGCACCGAAGATCGCTCCCGCCCCCATCGTCATGCGCACCACCGGCTGGGCGGACTACGCCCTGCTGGACAGCGGCAATGGCAAGAAGCTGGAGCGCTACGGCCGCTACACCGTGGTGCGCCCCGAGCCGCAGTGCTTCTGGACCCCGCGCCTGGACCAGAAGGTCTGGGACAACGCCGATGCCGTCTTCGACCCCACCGACGAGGACGAGGCCGGTCGCTGGCGCTTCAAGGGTAAGCCGATCGAGAAGTTCGACCTGGCATGGGGCAAGGCCAAGTTCCACGGCCAGTTCACGCCGTTCCGCCACCTGGCGTTCTTCCCCGAGCAGGCCGCCAACTGGGCGTGGCAGGACGAGCGGGTCCGCGCTCTGTGCGCGACCTCGGGGCCTCAGCCCAAGATCCTGAACCTGTTCGGCTATACGGGCGTGGCCTCACTGGTCTGCGCCGCCGCCGGCGCGGCGGTCACCCATGTCGACGCCTCCAAGAAGTCGGTCGGTTTCGCCCGCGAGAACGCCGCCTTCGCGGGCCTCGCCGACAAGCCGATCCGCTGGATCGTCGAGGACGCCCGCAAGTTCGTGGCCCGCGAGGTGCGGCGCGGCAACAAATACGACGGCATCATCCTGGACCCGCCGAAGTTCGGGCGCGGCGCCGACGGCGAGGTCTGGCGCCTGTTCGAGGACTTGGCCGCCCTGACCAAGGACTGCGCCACCCTGCTCAGCGACGACGCCTCGTTCCTGCTGATGAACGCCTATGCCGCCCGCGTCTCGGGCGCGGCGATGTCGGGCCTTCTGGCCCAGGAGCTGGAAGGCCGCGGCGGCGTCATCGACTGGGGCGAGCTGTCGCTGGTCGAGGAAATGGGCGACCGCCAGATCGGCCTGTCGTTCTTCGCCCGCTGGTCTTCCGAAGGCTGATGGACATGAACACCAAGACCGTCACCTCCCTGACCAACAACACCGTCAAGGCCGTCCGCGCCCTGCACATGCGCAAGGAGCGCGAGGAGAGCGGCCTGTTCCTGGCCGAGGGCCTGAAGATCGTCATCGAGGCGATCGACTGCGGCCACGCGCCCAGGATCGTCATGTACGGTCCCGACGCCGCCGACCACCCGATGCTGAAGAAGGCCGTCGCGGCCTGCGTGAAGGCCGGCGGCGAGGTGATCGAGGTCAATCGCGAGATCCTGGAAAAGGTCTCGCGCCGCGACAACCCGCAGGCGGTCGTGGCCGTGTTCAAGCAGGTCTACACGCCCCTGTCGGCCATCGTGCCCGAGAGCGCGCCGTGCTGGGTGGCCATGCAGGCCGTCCGCGACCCCGGCAACCTGGGCACCGTGATCCGCACCGCCGACGCCGCCGGCTGCGGCGGGGTGATCCTGGTCGGCGACTGCGTCGACCCCTACTCGGTCGAAGGCGTGCGAGCGACCATGGGCTCGATCTTCGCGGTGAAGATCGCCAAGGCCACCATTTCCGAGTTCCTGGCCTGGCGCGAGGAATGGCCCGGCAGCGTGATCGGCACCCTGCTGACCGCCACGGTCGACCACAAGTCCGCCGACTACGTGAAGCCCTCGCTGATCCTGATGGGCAACGAACAGCAGGGCCTGCCGCCCGAACTGGCCGCCGCCTGTGACGTCAACGTCAAGATCCCGATGCGCGGCCGCGCCGACAGCCTGAACCTGTCGGTGGCCACGGGGATCATGATCTACACGGTGACGGGGTAGAGTCCGGTCGGAACGCTATTTGGCGCCCGGCTTCTTCGTCTCGGCGATGCCGGCCTCCTTGGCCAGGGCCTCGAACTTCGACGCATCGACATACTCGCCGAGCGTCGCGAAATTCTGAGCGACGTTGGGATCCCCCATGAGCCCGCGCATGGCCACCTGCCCCAGGACGCCGAAGGACTGTTCTATCGCCGACGAGCCTTCGTATTTCAGAGCCTCGACCGTCTCCTTGCGACAACTGGTGATCAGCAGTCGTTCCATCAGGCCCGAGGCCTTCTTGGTGATCTCCGTCCGCTGAGCCTCGGTGACGCTGGCGTAGGCCTTCACCGACGGATGAGCGCTCATCGCCGCGAACACCCAGGTCACTAGATCAGACTGATCCTGCGGCGTCGCCGAGCGTACAAGGCACTTGGACATCTCGTCGGTGTAGATGCCCGCGTGGGCCAAACCCGGCGAGGAAACGACGACAACGGCGGCGAACGACATCAGCAGACGGCGCATGGTTTCGAAGATCCCTCGGCAGCGGAATCAATCCCGCAACCTCTAGTTACACTCGCGGAAAGCGGGGGCAAGCCCGCTCGCCCTTGCGCGTCTTCAAGTCCCGCGCGGCTTCGCCCGCGTCGTCGGCGCGGCCGCCGCCGGGTCGTCCGGCCAGACGTGGCGCGGATAGCGCCCCTTCATCTCGACCTTCACCTCGCGCCACGAGCCCTTCCAGAAGCCAGGCAGGTCGCGGGTGATCTGGATCGGCTTGTGGCCCGGCGACAGCAGCGACAGCACCAGCGGCACCTTGCCGCCGGCGATGCTGGGATGCTCGGTCAGGCCGAACAGCTCCTGCACGCGGATGTCGATGCGCGGGCCGGCCTCGGCGGCGTAGTCGATAGCCACCGTGGTGCCGGTCGGCGCCTTGAAGCGGGCCGGCAGCATCTGGTCGATCTTCTGCTGCAGGTCCCAGGGGACCAGCGCGCGGATCGCGCCGTCCAGGCTGCTCTCGTCGAGGCTGGCCAGGGACGAGCGGCCGTGCAGCAGAGGCTCCAGCCACTCGTCTAGACGCGCGATCAAGGCGGCGTCGGACAGATCTGGCCAGGCCTCGCCGTCCAACCCGCGCAGGAAGGCGACACGGCTACGGAAGCCCTCGACACCCTGCCCCAGCCGCAGGCCCGACAGGCCGTCGGCCCGGACCTGATCCATCAGGGCCCGGGCGATCATGGCCGGGTCGGGGTTCTCGATCAGCCGCTCCTCCAGCACCAGCTTGCCCAGCCGCAGCAGCCGCTTGGCGCGGACCTTGCCGCCGGCGGTCTCCAGGCGGTCCTCGGCCACCAGCCGATCGGCGAAGGCCTCGCGCAGGTCGACCTCGTCGACGGCCGCAGCCAGCAGGATCCGGTCGCGGCTGTCGCCCCCGCCCAGCTCGCCCACCGCCAGCCAGGCCTCCCGCGCCAGGGGATCGGTCGGCTCCAGATAGACGCCGCGCCCACCGGCCAGCTGGAACTCGCCCGGCTTGCCGCGCGCCTTGGCCACCCGCTCGGGATAGGCCTCGGCCAGCATCAGGCCAGTTTCCATCTCGACGCTGCCGGACTTACGGACCGCCGCGCGGCTCCAGCGCTCGACCAGGGCCATGGCGTCGCGGGCGCGCGGCGAGCGGTCGCGGTGCAGGTTCTCCAGCCGCCGGCGCAGGTCGACATCCTTGCCGCCCAGACCCTGCTCGGTCAGCACGGCGGCGATCTCGGCGGCCTCGCGGGCCTGGCCCGAAGCGGCGGCGCGGACGACCATGTGCGCCAGGCGCGGCGGCAGCGGCATCTCGGCCAGGGCCTTGCCGTGGGCGGTCAGATCGCCCGAGGCGTCCAGCGCCTGGATGCGGCCCAGCAAGGTCCGCGCCTCGGCGAAGGCGGCGGCCGGCGGCGGGTCCAGGAAGGTCAGGCCCGAAGGATCGCGCGCCCCCCAGCGGGCCAGGTCCAAAGCCAGGCGCGAGAGGTCGGCCTCCAGGATCTCGGGACGGGCGAAGGCCGGCAACGCGCGGGTCTCGGGCTCGTCCCACAGGCGGTAGCAGACGCCCGGCTCGGTGCGGCCGGCGCGGCCCCGGCGCTGGTCGGCGGCGGCGCGGCTGACGCGGACAGTCTCCAGCCGGGTGATGCCCGAGGCGGGGTCGTAGCGCGGCACGCGGGCCAGGCCGGCGTCGATGACCACGCGGACGCCCTCGATGGTCAGGCTGGTCTCGGCGATCGAAGTCGCCAACACGACTTTACGACGGCCGGCCGGCGCGGCCGAGATGGCCCGGTCCTGGACGGCGGGCTCCAGCGCGCCATATAGCGGCGCGATGTCGACGTCCGGCCGGCGCAGGCGCTCGTTCAGCCAGTTCTCGGCACGGCGAATCTCGCCCTGGCCCGGCAGGAAGACCAGAATCGAGCCGCTCTCCTCGGCCAGGGCGCGTTCGACGGCGCGGCCGACGCGCTCTTCCAGGCCCATTCTTGTTGCTTGGGGGCGCTCGTCACGGCCGAGGTAGCGGGTGTCGACCGGGAACATCCGCCCCTGGCTCTCGACGATCGGGGCGTTCGCCAGAAGCGACGAGATCCGCGCCCCGTCCAGGGTCGCCGACATGACCAGCAGGCGCAGGTCGTCGCGCAGGACGCTCTGGACGTCGCGCGCGAAGGCTAGGCCAAGGTCCGCGTCCAGGCTGCGCTCGTGAAACTCGTCGAACAGCACCGCCGCGACGCCGTCCAGTCCGGGGTCGTCGAGAATCATCCGGGTGAAGACGCCCTCGGTGACCACCTCGATCCGCGTCCGGGCCGAGACCTTCGACTGCAGGCGCACGCGGAAGCCGACGGTCTCGCCAACGGATTCGCCCAAATTGGCGGCCATGCGCGACGCGGCGGCGCGGGCGGCCAGGCGGCGGGGCTCCAGGACGATGATCTTGCGCCCTTGCGTCCACGGCTCTTCCAGGAGGGCCAAGGGAACGGCCGTCGTCTTGCCCGCCCCGGGCGGCGCGACGAGAACGGCGGTCTCCCGTTCGCTCAGGGCGCCTTTCAGCGCCGGAAGGGCCTCGAAAATGGGCAACATCGCGCCCGCTTTAGCCACAGACGGGCGCACGCCTCAAGCATCGCTGGACTAGGCGCCCGCGCGGAGAACATTTACGCGCATCCACCGCTCGGCCTTGACCCCATGCTCATAAAAGGGTCACGGTCCGCAAAATTTTCCAAAGGCGACCCCTGGGGGGAGTCTTGCCTATCCAGGAGGAACTATGTGGCGCGTAAAATCGCTTGATGCGATCCTAGCGACGGCTGAGAAAAAATCCCTTCACCGCTCGCTCGGCGCCTTCCAGCTGACCATGCTGGGCATCGGAGGGATCATCGGCACCGGCATCTTCGTGCTGACGGCCGAAGCGGCCCAGAAGGCCGGTCCGGGCATGATGCTGGCCTTCGTCATCGCCGGTTTCGTCTGCGCCGTGGCCGCCCTCTGCTACGCCGAACTGGCCTCGATGGTTCCCGTCGCCGGTTCCGCCTACACCTACTCCTACGCCGTGCTGGGCGAGTTCGTCGCCTGGCTGGTCGGTTGGGCCCTGATCCTGGAATACGCCGTGGCCGCCTCGGCCGTGGCCGTGGGCTGGTCCGGCTATGTCGTCGGCCTGATCGAGCACTCGCTGCACGTGACCCTGCCCGTGGCGCTGACCTCGGGTCCGTACATCGCGGGCGGCATCGTCAACCTGCCGGCCATCATCATCTCGCTGGCCGTCACCGGCCTGCTGATCCTGGGCACCACCGAGAGCGCCACGGTCAACGCCGTGCTCGTGACCATCAAGGTCGCGGCCCTGGTGGCCTTCATCGCCCTGGCCCTGCCGGTCATCAACGACGCCAACTTCCACCCCTTCGCGCCGCTGGGCACGCCGGGCGTGATCGGCGCCGCCGCCTCGATCTTCTTCGCCTATGTGGGCTTCGACGCCGTCTCCACGGCCGCCGAGGAGACCAAGAACCCGCAGAAGAACATCCCGATCGGCCTGATCGGTTCGCTGGTCATCTGCACGATCTTCTACCTGCTGGTCGCGGCCGGCGCGATCGGCGCCTATGGCGCGCAACCGGTCTTCGGTCCGGCCGGCGAGATCCTGGCGCCCGGCTCCAAGGCCCTGGCCGACCAGTGCTCGACCCTGAGCCAAGCGGGCAACATGCCGCTGGTCTGCTCGCGTGAAGCCCTGGCCCACGTGCTGCGCCAGATCGGCCACCCCGCCGTCGGCAACCTGCTCGGCATCGCCGCCGGCATCGCCCTGCCCTCGGTCATCCTGATGATGATCTACGGCCAGACCCGCATCTTCTTCGTGATGTCGCGCGACGGGCTGCTGCCGAGCGTCCTCTCGAACGTCCACCCCAAGTTCAAGACCCCGCATATCGTGACCATGATCACGGGCGTGGGCGTGACCCTGGCCGCCGCCTTCCTGCCGGTGGGCAAGCTGGCCGACATCTCGAACTCGGGCACCCTGTTCGCCTTCCTGATGGTGGCGATCGCGGTGATGATCCTGCGCGTCAAGCAGCCGGGCCGCGCCCGTCCGTTCAGGACGCCGCTGGTCTGGTTGATCGCGCCGATCGCGGCGGCCGGCACGATCGTGCTGTTCATGTTCCTGCCGCACGACGCCAAGATCCTGTTCCCGATCTGGTCGGCGATCGGCCTGGTCGTCTACTTCGCCTACGGCTTCTGGAACTCGGGCGTCCGCAAGGGCGTGGACGAGGTGCCGGAACTGGATCCGAACGCGCCGGCCACGGGCGTCGCCCCGATGCCGGGCGCCCCGGCCCCGGGTTCGAAGGAAGAACGCGATTGATCTTCGGCCGCTAGGCCTTAGGTCAGAGAGGGCGGGCGCTTCGGCTCCCGCCCTTTTCTTTTGGAGGTCGCCCCATGACCCAGATGCCCATCGGCGCCGTGATCGCCCCGGTCACCCCGCTGCAGCAGAACTGCACGATCGTCTGGTGCGCCAAGACCATGAAGGCCGCCGTTATCGATCCGGGCGGCGAGGTCGACCGCCTGCTCAAGGCCATCGCCGACAAGGGCCTTACGCTGGAGAAGATCTGGATCACCCACGGCCACATGGACCACGCCGGCGGCGCGGCCGAGCTGAAGGTCCGCACCGGCGTCTCGATCGAGGGCCCGCACGAGGACGACCAGTTCTGGATCGACCGCATCCAGCAGAGCGGCGAGCAGTACGGCATGCCCGAGGCCCGGATTTTCGTCACCGACCGCTGGCTGAAGGACGGCGACAAGGTCACCCTGGGCGAGACCGAGTTCGAGGTCTTCCACTGCCCGGGCCACACACCCGGCCACGTGGTGTTCTTCCACCGCGAGACCAAGTTCGCCCAGGTCGGCGACGTGCTTTTCCAGGGTTCGATCGGCCGGACGGACTTTCCGCTGGGCAACCACCAGGACCTGATCGACTCCATCACCCAGAAGCTGTGGCCGCTGGGCGAGGACGTGCGCTTCGTACCCGGCCATGGACCGATGTCGACCTTCGGGGCCGAGCGGCGGAGCAATCCGTTCGTGGGAGACCGCGTCGTCGCGGCCATGCAGGCCCAGGGCTTGGCCTATCAGGCGCCGAAGAACCACTCGCCGGGCTGAGAAAGGCCCCATTCCGGGGTCATCGAGGTCCGACCCGCTCAAGGGGGGCTAAAGCGAGCCGGGCCTCAACGCCGTCGGGCCCGCCTGGGTGGGGGAAAAGCGGCCCGCCGGTGCGACATCAGATCGCATGACTGGGTTGCGTCGCTGTTTCAGAAGTGAAATCTGACCGTGACGGGGGCGTGACAGGAACACCGAATGGAAAATGTCCAGAACACCGCCCAGGGCGACCTCGACACTCCGCGCGGCGCGGCGCCGCGCATCCTGATCGTCGACGACGATCCAGGCATCCGCGACGTCGTCTCCGACTTCCTCACCCGCCACGGCTACGCGGTCGAGACCGCCCAGGACGCCCGCACCATGGAGCAGGTTCTGGCGCGCGGTCCTATCGACCTGATCGTGCTGGACGTCATGCTGCCCGGCGAGGACGGTCTGGCGATCTGCCGCCGCCTGTCGGCCGCCAGCGACGGCCCGGCCATCATCATGCTCTCGGCCATGGGCGAGGAGACCGACCGCATCGTCGGCCTGGAGCTTGGCGCCGACGACTACCTGCCCAAGCCCTGCAATCCCCGCGAGCTGCTGGCCCGCGTCCGCGCCGTGCTGCGCCGCCGTCAGGAGCCGCGCGCCGTCGACGACGCCATGGGCGCGGCCTGCGAGTTCGCCGGCTGGCGCCTGGATCTGGTCCGCCGTGAGCTGCGCTCGCCCCAGTCGGTGGTCGTCAACCTTTCCAGCGGCGAGTTCTCGCTGCTGCGCGCCTTCGTCGAGCGGCCCCAGCGGGTCCTGACCCGCGACCAACTGCTGGACCTGGCCCGCGGTCGCGACAGCGACGCCTACGACCGCGCCATAGACGTCCAGATCAGCCGCCTGCGCCGCAAGCTGGACGACGGCGGCGGCAGCGAGCTGATCCGCACGATCCGCAGCGAAGGCTACATGTTCACCGCCAAGGTCGTCCGCACCCCATGACTCCGTTCCGGCGCGGCGCGCCGCTGTTCGTCCAGGCGCTGGGCCTCGTCATCATCACCCTGGTGGCGGCCCAGCTGATCTCGATCGCGGTCATCTTCAACCTGCCCCCGCCGCCGCCGGAGTTCTACCGGTCCAGCGAGATCGTCCGCGCCATCAAGACCGGCCAGCCGGTGCAGCCGCGCGACGGCCGCCTGCTGGTGATCAAGCAGCATGGCGCGGTCCGGGCGATCGGTCCCGACAATCCCCGCCGCGCCGACTTCAAGGCCGAGATCGGCCGCCTGATCGACGTGCCGGTGAGCCGCATCGAGCTGCAGATCGACAACGGTCCGCGCTTCTTCGTCCGCCGCCAGCCCGTCACCCCGCCCAAGCGCGATGAGGCCCAGCGCGGCGGCCAGCGCGAGCCCTTCGCCCGCGAGCCCGGCGGCCGGGGTCCGGGCGGCCCCGACGGTCCTCCCCGGGGCAAGGACGAGCCGCTGATCTTCGGCGATTTCAAGCTGGGCGTGCGCCAGAGCGACGGCCACTGGCTGGTGGTCGAACCCAAGCCGACCTTCCGCTTCGACAGCTGGCAGCAGCGCGTCCTGCTGATCCTGCTGCTTTCAGTTGCGGCTGTCACGCCGCTGGCGTGGCTGTTCGCCCGCCGCCTGGCCCAGCCGATCACCGCCTTCGCCGACGCCGCCGAGCGCCTGGGCAAGGATCCCCGCACCCCGCCGCTGAACATCTCGGGCTCGGGCGAGGTGGTGGCCGCCGCCACGGCCTTCAACAACATGCAGGAACGCCTGCGCCGCTATGTCGAGGACCGCACGGCCATGGTCGGAGCCATCGCCCACGACCTGCGCACGCCGCTGACCCGCCTGAAGTTCCGCATCGAGGCCACGCCCGACGACGTCCGCTCGAAGCTGGCCGCCGACATCGACCAGATGGAGGCGATGATCTCGGCCACCCTGGGCTTCGTGCGCGACACCAGCCGCCCGGCCGAACGCACGCGGCTGGAGCTGTCCTCGCTGCTGGAAAGCGTGATGGACGAGGCGGCGGAAACCGGTCGCGACGCAACCGTCGAACAGGCCGAGAAGGTGATCATCGAGGGCGACCCCATCGGCCTGAAGCGGATGGTCTCGAACCTGGTCGAGAACGCCCTGAAGTACGGCGGCGCGGCGCGCGGCCGAGTCTACGCCGAGGACGGCATGGCGATCATCGAGATCGACGACGACGGCCCCGGCGTGCCTCCGGCCGAGCTGGAGCGGGTGTTCGAGCCGTTCTATCGCGGCGAGCCCTCGCGCAACCGCGAGACGGGCGGCATCGGCCTGGGGCTGGCGGTCGTCCGCTCGCTAGCCCGCGCCCACGGCGGCGACGTCACCCTGCACAATCTCCCCAACGGCGGCCTGCGCGCCTGCGTCCGACTTCCCGCTTAACCTCGGCCGACTGATATCCGGCGGCAAGCTTCGAGGGCCCATTGCGGCGGAACGGCGGCGAATGTTGCCACGCCGCAAGGCCCGCGGCCGCGCCTGACATCGCCGGGCAATCCGGCCGCGCTTCAAAGCTTGGCTGATTGGAGATTCCCTGGATGACGTTTCGCTCGCTCGGCCTGACCGCCGTCCTCGCCGCCACCCTCGCCGCCTGCGCCAGCGGGCCACCCGACGGTCCTGGCGGCCCAGGCGGTCCCGGCGGACGCGGCGGTCCTCCGGGCGAGGACGGTCCTGGCCCGATGGGCGGCGGCCCGCAGCTGTTCATCAGCCCGGCGGGCGAGCCCTTCCGCGCGCCGCCGGGCGTCCCCTACCCCGTCAAGGCGTGGTTCGACGGCGCCGACGCCAATCATGACGGCGCCCTGAGCCGCGACGAGTTCGTGGCCGACTCTCTGCGGTTCTTCGCCTTGGTCGACACCGACAAGAACGGGGTCGTCGACGGCTTCGAGGTCTCGAACTACGAGACCCGCATCGCCCCCGAGATCGTCGGCCTGCCCGCGCCGGGCGCTTCGACGCGACGAGGGCCGATGGGTCAGGGCCCCGGCGGCGGCATGGGCGGCCCGCCCGACGGCGGCGACGGCGGCGACATGGCTCCGCGCCGGCGCCAGCAGGGAACCAACGTCCTGCAGGGCGCGGCCCTGTTCGGCCTGATCGCCGAGCCCGAGCCGGTGATGGCCTCGGACGGCAATTTCGACCGCCGCATCACCAAGGACGAGGCGACCAAGGCCGCCAAGACTCGCTTCGCGCTGCTGGACACCGACAAGGACGGCGTCCTGAAGCTGGAGGAACTGCCTAAGACCCCAGCCCAGACGGGCTTCCGCCCCGGCGGCAAGGGCAAGGGCGGCGGCATGGGCGGTCGCGGCGGGCGTGGCGGCGGTCCGGGCGGCGGCGGGCGTCCCGGCTAACCGCCGATCAGACTGGCGATGATGTTGATGCCCAGCGCCAGGATGGCGGTGTTGTAGAAATAGGCCGCCGCGGCGTGGGCGGTGACCAGACGGCGCAGCTTCGCCGTCAGGATGTTGTTGTCCGAGACCTGGAAGGTCGCGCCCACGCTGAAGGCCAGATAGGCGAAGTCCATGTAGCTGGCGGGCGGCTCGCCGGGAAACTGGATGCCGCCCTTCCCCTTGCCGTCGCCGAAGTGGCGGTGGGCGTAGTGCAGGACGAACGCCGACTGCAGCACCAGCCACGACAGCACCAGGGTCGCGCCGGCGCAGGTGGCGATGAAGGCCTGAGCCGCGCCGGCAGCGTGCTTGGCGGCGATCATGGCGTCGACCACCGCCCCCAGGCTGGCCAGGATCGCCGCCAGCACGATCAGCAGCAGGACGGGCACGCCCTCGTCCTCCTGGGCGGCGCGAGAGCGGACCTCGGCCTCGTCGGCCTTCAAGAATAACCACCACGTCGTCAGCAGATAGACAATCGCGGCGCAGTCCCAGGCCAGCAACAGGTGCGCGCCGCGCGGCGCGCCGAAGCATTTCGCCGCGATCCACGCGAAAATTCCCGCCGCCAGACCCGCCGCCAAACGCCAATGCGAAGCGGCGCGATCGACCATCTGCTTGGTCTTGCGGGTCATTCTCTGGCGACTCCTCGGCGGCCGGCTCGTCCCGGTGCGGCGTAATTAGTGCGATCTCATGGTGAACCGAAAGCGTCTTCGCTGGTTACTTCACCGGAACGCGCAGGAAACGACGCCAGTGACCGACCCAGACGCCCCGCCGCCGCCCGAGCCCAAACCGCCCGAGTACGAGCCCGGTGTCACGCCCGTCGAGGAGCCCCCCACCTCGCCGCCGCCGGTCGATCCAGGGGACGACCGTCCCTATGACGCCTGATCTCGCACGTACCGCCTTGTGACCTGTCCCGACTAGGAGCCCCCACATGGACATCGATAGCGAACGTCCCCGCGGTCGTCGCGGTTTCGCCGCCATGGACCCGGAACGCCGCCGCGAAATCGCTAGGAAGGGCGGCGCTAGCGTGCCCAGCGAAAAACGCAGCTTCGCCAAGGACCGCGATCTGGCGGCGAACGCTGGCCGCAAGGGCGGTTCGTCCTCGCGCGGCGGCCGTCCCGGCGATCGCGCCCTCTAGGCGATATTCGGATCACCATCCGAGAGACGCGCCGGTCCCGATCTTCGGAACCGGCGCGTTTTCGCGCGTGTATGGCAGCCCCTCTCAGGCCTGGAGGGCGTAGACCGCGAAGGTCGGATCCTCGCTGATCCAGCGCTGGACCACGGTCCAGCCGGCGCGGGCGGCGATCGTCTCGAACGCCTCGGCCGGATACTTGTAGGAATTCTCGGTGTGGATGGTCTCGCCGGCGGCGAACCGGAAGCCGTAGTCGCCGACCATGACGATCTGGTCGCGCATGCTTTCCAGATGCATCTCGATCCGGCTCTCCGCCGCGTTCCACACCGCCTTGTGGGCGAAGGCCATCGGATCGAAGGTCCCGCCCAGTTCGCGGTTGATGTGCACCAGGACGTTGCGGTTGAAGGCCGCCGTCACCCCTTGCGCGTCGTCATAGGCCGGGATCAGCACCGCCGGATCCTTGGCCACGTCGGCGCCGACGATGAACAGCGAGCCCTCGCCCAGCAGGGTCCTGGCCTGGCGCAGCAGGGCCTCGGCCTCGTCCGGCGCGAAGTTGCCGATCGTCGAGCCGGGGAAGAAGCCGACCGGCGTGTGGCCCCTGGCGCCTTCAGGCAAGGCGATGGCCTTGGTGAAGTCCTCGACCAGCGGCGCGACGGCCAGGGCGGGATAGGCCTGCCGCAGGCTGGCGGCGGCCTCGTCCAGGGCCGTGGGGCTGATGTCGATCGGGGCGTAGACGGCGATCTGGGGCGCGGCGTCCAGCACGATGCGGGTCTTGATGCTGGCCCCGCTGCCGAACTCGACCAGCACCGCGCCGTCGGGTATGCGCGCGGCGATCTGGGGCGCGATCTGGCGCAGCAGCGCCGTCTCGGTCCGGGTCAGGTAGTATTCAGGCAGCTCGCAGATCGCCTCGAACAGGCGCGAGCCCTCGGCGTCGTAGAAGTACTTGGCCGGCAGGGTCTTGGGACTGGCCGACAGGCCGGCGATGGCCTCTTCCAGGAACGCATCGCCCGGCTTCACCTCGCTCAGACGGTCGTCGTCGGCCAGGCGCAGCCCGGCGAACATCCAGCGGCTGCCCGGATGGAAGAAGTTGCGGTAGGTCGCCCGCGTATGGCCCGGCGGCGTGGCCTCGCAGCCGCCGCGCAGGGTCATCTGGCTGACCATGAACTTGCCATTGTACTCGCCCAGCGCGCCAGGGCCCGGCTTGAAGCCCGGATAGGCGCCGTAGGCGCTGGCGGTCCACTGCCAGGTCGCGCCGTAGAGCTGGCGCAGAGCGGTCATGCCGCTCGCCGTGGCGGCGGCCTCCCACTCGGCCTCGGTCGGCAGGCGACGGCCCGCCCAGGCGGCGTAGGCGGCGGCCTCGTAGTAGCTGACATGCACGACGGGCGCGTTCGGGTCGACCGGATGGCGGCCGCGCAGGGTCATGGTGGTCCAGGCGCCGGTCTCGTCGCGCCGCCAATAGCCCGGGGCCTCCCAGCCCTCTTCCTTGACCCTGGCCCAGCCTTCCGAGAGCCACAGGTCGGCGCGGCCATAGCCGCCGGCCTCGATGAAGGCCAGCCACTCGCCATTGGTCACCAGACGGTCGGACAGCCGGAACGGGGCGACATAGGTCTTGTGGCGCGGGCGTTCGTTGTCGAACGCGAAGCCCGCCTCGCACGCCCCGATCTCGACCAGACCGCCGGCGAAGCGATGGAAGCGCTGCGGGCCCGGATCCGGACGCGCCGGCGCCGCGCCGGGCTGATAGGCCGGGCTGAGGGGCGACTGGGCGAACAGGTGCAGGATGTCCATCAGGATCAGCTCCTGATGCTGCTCCTCGTGGGCCAGGCCCAGTTCCATCCGCTCGCGGATCTCGGGCGTCAGCGGTGCGGCCAGCAGGCGCGCCATGGCCGCGTCGACATGGGCCCGGTACGCGCCGACCTCCTGGGTCGACGGACGGGTCAGCAGGCCCCGCTGGGGCCGGGGCTGACGGGGACCCACGGTCTCGTAGTAGGAATTGAACAGGTAGCCGAAGCTTGGATCATAGGCCGTGTAGCCCGGAAGAAAGGGCGTCAGCAGGAAGGTCTCGAAGAACCAGGTCGTATGGCCCCGATGCCACTTGGTCGGGCTGGCGTCCGGCATGGACTGGGCCGCCTGGTCCTCGGGCGACAGGGGCGCGGCCAGGACCTCGGTCCGGCGTCGCACGCGGCGATAACGGTCGGCCAGCGCGTCGGCCGACGCGTCGAGGAGTTCCATTGCGGGCAGATCGTCCGGGGTCATGGGCCCTCCTGGCCGAGCGGGACTGTGGCGCAGCCCGAGCGACGACAACGTTCCCGGAACTTCGGTGTTCCGATCCCTGGTTGCAAGCCGAGCCGGCGCGCCTTGCTGCCACATTGTGTCAGGAGCCCGCTTGCAAGGTTCGGCGACCATAAACCTGATTTGAGTTCATGAAGCGCGCGCGCCTGGAGGGAGGCGCTTCGCGGGAACGTCTACCTATCGGAGGACGTCGGTTGCCCCTTACCACCGACGGGCCCGCCGGTCGGAGAATTGAGCAGCTCCGACCGGCCATCCCACCCTCTTTCCAGGATATCTCGCGGCCTAGGCGCTCCAGGCGGCGACGACGCTGGCTGCGTCGGTCAGGATCGCGGTGTTCAGGTCCAGCATCTTCAGCGCCCCGGCGTGCAGGTCCGGTTCGTAGGCTGCGCAGGCGTCGGCGGCGACGAACAGGTGATAGTCGAGGTTAAAGGCGTCCCGCGCCGTGCCGTCGACGCAGCACTCGGTGGTCAGGCCGGCCAGCACCAGGGTGTCGACGCCCATCGCCTTCAGCCGCGCGTCGAGCTCGGTGTCCCAGAAGGCGCTGTAGCGGGTCTTGCGGATGATCAGCTCGCCCGGTCGCGGCTGGGGGCCGACGAAGGCGCTGCCCACCTCCCCCGCCCGACACAGCGCCGCCTCGACCGACGGATCGCCGCCCCGCCGCCGCATCCGCTCGTTCCAGGCCGCGGAGTCGGTCTGCGGCGTCGTGAAGAGGCCGGCGAACACCACCGGGACTCCGGCCGCTCGCGCCTGCTCGGCCAGGCGCTCGGCCGCCGCCAGCGCCGCCGGCACGGTGGAGAGATCCAGGCCCCATCGCCCCGCCAGGCCCTCGGGCGAGGCGAAGTCGACCTGCATGTCGATGATCAGCAGCGCCGTGCGCCCGGGCGCGATCCAGGCTTCCAGGCCCGTCGCCGGGCTCACGCGAACACCGACCGCAGCGCCGGCAGGATCTCGCCGCCGAACATGGCCAGGCCTTCCACGTAGTCGGGGAAGATCAGCATCAGCCCGTCCAGCTCGCATTCGGTCATGAACGCCTCGACCTTCTCGCGGCAGGTGGCGGGCGAGCCGACGATCGTCTCGGTCATGAACGCGCCCTGCTTCGCGGCCACGGCCTGCAGCCGGTCGGCGGGCACGCCCCAGTTGGCCAGCATGGCCAGGATCGCGCCCATGTCCGCCCCCTCGGCGTAGCGGCGGACCAGGGCCTCAGCGCCGGCGTCGCTCTCGGCGTGGACGATCGTGCACATGGCGTAGGTGCGGATCGTCTTGCCCAGGTCGCGCGCCAGGGCCTTGGCGCGGCGGGACGCCTCGCGATGCTCCTGGCGCGTGCGGCCGCCGATGAAGCAGGCGTCGGCCTCGCGCACAGAGAACTGGAAGCCCCGATCACTCATGCCCGCGCAGATCAGCTCCGGGCGCGGCCTCGACAGCGGCTTGGGCCTGGACTGGCAGTCCTTCATCGTGAAGTACCGGCCGACGAAGTCGACGCTGTCCTCGGACCATAGGCGCTTGACGATGGTCGTCCATTCCTCGGCCAGGCCATAGCGGTCGTCGTGGGACAGCGAATCGTCCCAGGCGCTCATCTGGTCGAACTCGGCCTTATAGGCCCCGGCGACGATGTTCAGGCCGGCCCGGCCGCCGCTGATGTGGTCCAGGGTGGCGATCATCTTGGCCGCCACCGCCGGGTTCTGCAGCAGCGGATGCACCGTGGCCCAGATACGGACGTTCTTGGTCGCCTCGGCGATGGCCGCCATCAGCGTCACCGACTCGAGCGAGGTCCCCCAGTGGTCGGTCTCGCCGCCAAAGCCGCGAAACTTGCCCATCGACATCACGAAATCCATGCCGACCTGATCGGCCTTGATCGCGGCCGCGCGGTTCTGGGCATAGAGGCCGTCCAGCGTGGGCGTGGTGCTGGAGACGATCCAGCCGCCGTTGGCCACGGGCAGGAAGACGCCGAAATCCTTGTGCTGCGAGGGTCGGTGGAACATGTCGCGGATCCTATCACGGCGCGAACGCGAGGATCACGCGCTTCGCGTGAGCGAACAACCGCACTTGAAGAGGCGTCAACCGCCGCCATCTGCAAGCCACTTATCCGCGCCACGATCCCGCGCCGGAAAACAAAGCCCTTGGGCGAACGGCGACGTAGGACTATCCATTCCTCAAATGCTCACCCAGACCGACAGCGCCGCCGCTGTCCCCCACCTTCCCAGCGCCGCAGAACGGGCCCGCAACCGCCGCCGGGCGCCGGTCCGTCGCCTGCGCCTGGTCCTGGCCGTCTTCGCGGTCGCCGTCGGCGCCGTCGTGGTCGGCCAGGCGTCGTGGCGCAGCTTTGCGTCCAGCAAGCTCCAGACCCAGGCCGCCTCGACCCCGCTGCTGCTGAGCAAGCCACGCTTCACCGGCGTGCTGAAGGACGGCCGCGCCTTCCTGATCACCGCCGACAACGCCGAACGCGACGCCAAGGACCAGAACCTGGTGCGCTTGACGACGCCGGTCCTGGTGCGCGGCTACGGCGAGCCCAGCCCCAGCCAGGCCACGGCCAAGACCGGCCTCTACCGCGAGGCCGAGCACACCCTGCTGCTGTCCGGGGACGTGAAGATAACCAGCGCCGAGGGCTATGACTTCGACGCGCCCCAGGCCCTGATCGACATGCGCACGGGCGAGGTCAGCGGCGGCGCGGGCATCGAAGGCGCCGGTCCCAAGGGCACGACGCGCGCCAACAGCTACAACGTCACCGACAAGGGTGACCGCGTCGTGCTGAACGGCCGCGTCCGCACCCGGCTGGAGCGGCAGCGCTGACGTGGCCGCCGCCAAACGCGTCTGCTTCCTCTACATCGCGCAACACCATCAGGTTTGGCACAGCCTGTCGGTGGCCGTCGCCATGGCTCGGCGCTGGCCGGCCATCAAGGTCGAGATCGCCGCGACCACGCCCGAGCTGATCGACTATGTCGCCGGCCTGATCGCCGAGCTGGGCGGCGCGCCGATCGAGCTGGTCCTGCTGCCGCCAGCCTGGCTGCGCCGCCTGGGCGGCGGCGGCGCTCCGCCAAAGGCGGCGATGCTGATCGCCAACGCCCTGCGCCTGGCGCGCTACGACGCGGTGATCACGCCCGAACGCACCACCGCCCTGCTGCGCCGCATCGGCGTGCGCCATCCGCTGCTGGTCTACACCCAGCACGGCGCCGGCGACCGCGAGGGTCCGTTCGAGCCGCGCCTGAAGCTGTTCGACCTGGTCATGGCCGCCGGCCGCAAGCAGCGCGACCGGATGCTGCAGGAGGGCTGGGTCACCGAAGACACCTGCGCCATGGTCGGCTATCCCAAGTTCGACCTGGTCGACGAGCTGCCGCCCCGGGCCTTCCCGCGCTTCGAGCGCCCGGGCCCGGTGGTGCTGTACAATCCCCATTTCCACGCCGAGCTCGGCTCCTGGCCCAAATGGGGCAAGCAGGTGCTGGAGTTCTTCGCGGCCAACGACCGCTACAACCTGATCTTCGCCCCGCACATCCGCCTGTTCGAGACGGCATCCATGGAGGAGCGCGCGGCCTTCAAGGTGTTCGCCGAGAACCCGCGCATCCACGTCGACCTGGGCGGGCCGGCGGCGGCGGACATGACCTACACCAAGGCGGCCGACCTCTATCTTGGCGACGTCTCCAGCCAGGTCTACGAGTTCCTGCGCACGCCCAAGCCGTGCCTCTTCCTCAACGCCAGCGGCGCCCGCTGGTGCGGCGATCCCAGCTTCCATCACTGGCTGTACGGCCCCGTGCTGGAGAGCATCGAGGGCCTGGGCGAGGGGTTGGACAACGCCTTCGCCACCCACGGCGACTATCGCGAGACCCAGTCCTGGGCCATCGCCGAGACCTTCGACGTCAGCAACACCCCTGCCTCGGTGCGCGCGGCCCGCGCCATCGTCGACAAGCTGGAACGCGCGGCATGAGCGACGCCGCGCTCCCCGATCCGGCCTCGCCGGAAGCCAAGCCCGCCTCGCCGCTCAAGAAGGTGCTGGGCAACGCCGGCCAGCTGCTCAGCGGCCGGGTGGTCAACGCGGTCGTCGGCCTGGCCTATATCGCCCTCACCTACCGCAGCCTGGGCAAGGAAGCCGCCGGCGTGCTGGTGCTGATCAACGCCTTCGCCCAGTTCCTGGGCGAGGCCGCGCACTTCCAGTCGTGGCAGACCCTGATCACCTACGGCGCCGCGCCGCTGCTGGACAACGACAAGCGCCGGTTCCAGCAGGTTTTGCGCCTGTCGATGCTGCTGGACCTGATCAGCGGCGTTCTGGGCGTGATCCTGGGCGTGCTGGGGGCCTGGTTCTTCTGGCAGGAACTGCGCTGGCCCGAGGGCACGCACGGCTATGGGGCGCTCTACGCCCTGTCGATCGGCGTGATGACCTCGGCCACCGGCGTGGGCCTGCTGCGCCTGTTCGACCGCTTCCGCTTCCTGGCCGCCGAACAGGCGATCAGCTCGTTCGTGCGGATGATCGGCTGCGCGATCTGCGCCTTCACGCACGCGCCCCTGCCCTATTTCCTGCTGGCTTGGGCGGCGGGAACCTTCGCCTCGTTCGCCTATATCGCCGCGATCGCCTTCTGGGATCTCAAGCGGCGCGGCCTCCTGCGGGGCTTCAGCCTGGTCGGCCCGACCAGCCAGGACCTGCCGGGCGTCTGGCGCTTCGCCCTGGCCACCAACTTCTCCGGCACCCTGGACGTCGGCTTCACCCACGTCTTGACCATGATCGTCGGCGCGATGCTGGGCCCGGCCCAGGCCGCCTCGTGGCGGATCGGCAAGCAGGTGGCCGACGGCATGGCCAAGCCCGCGCGGCTGATGGTGCCGGCCCTCTATCCCGAACTGGCCAAGATGCGCGCCTCCGGCAGTCAGCAAGCGATGAACAAGCTGGCCGTCCAGATCGCCCTGATCGGCGGCGCCGCAGCGGGCGTTCTGCTGCTGGTCAGCCTGCTGGCCGGCTATTGGATCCTGGAAAAGGTCGTCGGTCCGGGCTATGGCGCGGCCGCCGGGGTGATGAACTGGCAGGTCGCCGCCGCCGCCATCGGGGTGATGACCCTGCCGCTCGAACCCATGCTCGTGTCGATGCGCGCGGCGGGATCGGCCTTGACCGTGCGCCTCGTCGTGGTCATCGCCTATCTCGCGGCCCTGGGACCGCTGATCCACGCCTTCGGCCTGACCGGCGCGGGCGCCGCGCTGGTCGCGGCCGCTTTGGGGATGGGGATCGGCATGTATTTCATGGCGCGCCGCAGGCTCGCCCGACTCGCGACGGAAGAAGGCTCCGCGCGTACGACCAAAGACGATGAAGGCCCAACTTATGATCACGCCCACGGCGTCTGACCGCACCGTTCGGTTCGCCGACTTTCCGACCCTGACCCAGGCCCTCGATTTCGCCGCCACCGGCGAGACGGGGATCAACCTCTATTCGCTGCGCGGCGAGCTGGTCGAGGCCATGCCCTACGCCAAGCTGCGCGAGGACGCCGTGGTCCTGGCCCGCCGCCTGCTGGCCACAGGGGCCAAGGTCGGTGACAGCGTGGCCCTGCTGGCCGAGACCGACGGCGACTTCGTCCGCGCCTTCTTCGCCTGCCAATACGCCGGCCTGCTGCCCGCGCCGCTGGCCCTGCCGACCCCGCTGGGCGGTCGCGCGGCCTATATCGAGCAGATCAAGAACCTCACCGCCTCGGCCCAGGCCAAGATCCTGATCGGTCCGGTGGGCCTGAAGGACTGGGTCGCCGAGATCGGCGAAGCCGCGAACCTGGACTTCGCCGGCGTCTTGGCCGACCTGCCGGAAGACGGCGGCGCGCAGTTGCCGACGATCACCCCGGAAAGCCCGTGCTACCTGCAGTTCTCGTCGGGCAGCACCCGCACCCCGACGGGCGTCCTCGTCCTGCACAAGGCACTTATGGCCAACTGCGTGGCCATCACCCGCGATGGCCTGCAGGTGAAGCCGCAAGACCGCGCCATCTCGTGGCTGCCGCTCTATCATGACATGGGCCTGATCGGCTTCCTGCTGAGCCCGCTGGCCTGCCAGATGTCGGTCGACCTGCTGCCCACCGGCGCCTTCGTGCGTCGCCCGCTGCTGTGGATCGACCTGATCTCGCGCAACAAGGCCACCATCGCCTACAGCCCGACCTTCGGCTACGAGCTGTGCGCCCGCCGGGTGCAGGGCCAACCGCTCGAAAACTACGATCTCTCGCACTGGCGCAGCGCCGGCCTGGGCGGCGACATGATCCGCATGCCGCCGCTGAAGGCTTTCGTCGAGGCGTTCGGCCCGGCCGGCTTCTCGGACAAGGCGTTCGTGGCCAGCTACGGCATGGCCGAGGCGACCCTGGCCCTGTCGATGGCCCCGCTGGGCAAGGGCCTACGCGCCGAGACCCTGGACGTCGAACGCCTGGAGCGCGACGCCCAGGCCGTCGACGCGCCGGAAGGCTCGGAACGCGCCCGCGACTTCGCCCGCTGCGGCCCCGCCCTGCCCGACCATTTCCTGGAAGTGCGCGGCGAGGAGGGTCAGGTCCTGCCCGAGCGCGGCGTCGGCCGCATCTTCGCCAAGGGCCCCTCGGTGATGAGCGGCTATTTCGCCAATCCGGAGGAGACCGCCCGCGTACTATCGGCCGACGGCTGGCTGGACACCGGCGACATCGGCTTCGTCATCGAGGGCGAGATCGTCATCACCGGCCGCGCCAAGGACCTGATCATCCTCAACGGCCGCAACATCTGGCCGCAAGACCTTGAATGGACGGCGGATCACGAGATCGAGGGCCTGCGCAGCGGCGACGTCTGCGCCTTCGCGATCCCCGCCGAGCCGGAGGACCAGATCGTCGTGCTGGTCCAGGCCCGCGGCGGCGACGCCGACAGCCGCGCCGCCCTCTCGGAATCGGTCGCCACCCTGTTGCGCACCCGCCACGGGGTCGAGGCCAAGGTGAAGCTGGTCGGCGCCCACGCCCTGCCCCAGACCTCGTCGGGCAAGCTGAGCCGCTCGAAGGCCAAGATCGCCTATCTGGCCGGGGCCTACGGTGACTAAACCGATCGTCGCGGTCACCGGCGCCACGGGCTTCCTGGGCCGTCACCTGGTCCAGGCCCTGGCCCGGGACGGCTGGACGCCCCGCGTCCTGGTCCGCCGCGACCCCGTCCACCCGCTCTGGCGCGACATCGAGATCGAGGTGGTCGCGGGCGATTTGAGGACCCCGGGCGCGCTGGACCGCCTCTGCCAGGGCGCCGAGGTCGTCATCCACGTGGCCGGCCTGATCAAGGCCGCCTCGCTGGAGGGCTTCAACGTCGTCAACCGCGACGGCGCCCGCGCCGCCGCCCTGGCCGCCAAGGCCTCGGGGGCCCGTTTCATCCTGGTGTCCAGCCTCGCCGCGCGCGAACCGGGGCTCTCGCACTACGCCGCCAGCAAGCGCGCCGGCGAGGACGCGGTCCGCGAGGCCTATCCCGACGCGCTGATCGCGCGGCCGCCGGCCATCTACGGCCCCGGCGACACCGAGACCCTGGCGTTGTTCGAACTGGCGGCGAAAAGCCCGATTCTTCCGGTGCTGTCCCCGGACGCGCGGGTCGCCATGATCCACGTCCACGACGCGGCGGCCCAGCTTGCGAATTTCTGCAAAAATTTCGTTTCGGGTGTTTTCGAGCTCTCGGATGTGCGGCGCGACGGTTACACCTGGACGGAAATCATGAGCGCGGCGGGGGCGGTAATGGGCGCAAAGCCGCGCCTGGTAAGGCTTCCCGATGGAGCCCTGACTCTGGCCGGAACCCTAGCGGATGCTTGGTCTTTGGCCTCGCGGACCCCTCTGGTGTTCGGTTCCGGCAAGGCCAGGGAGTTGCTTCACGCGAATTGGTCACTATCTAGCGCTCCGATGTCGGAGGGAGTACCCAGCGTGTTCGGCCTGGTCGATGGGTTCGCTCATACCGTCGATTGGTATCGGACAGAGGGTTGGTTGCCCAAAAATATCGGCGCCTAGTTCGAATATGGCGGAAATCTGACAGACTCGCCGTTACAGTAGTGTCACGGGTGGGGCTCCCCGGAGGTTTGATTTAGAATGGATACGGTGACGGATCTCAGCTTGCGCGAGATCGGGGTGGCTGCGAGCAAGGTTCTGGGACGGCCTGTAGAGGTGCGTTCCGAGTCGCATATCGGCCGTGACCTCGCCGTGGACTCCCTTGCCCTCATGAACATCATCATGGAGCTCGAAGACACCTTCGACATCTCCATACCTCTCGATCGCCTCGCTTCCGTCGAAACCGCGGGCGACCTTTCCAAACTGATCAACGATCTCCGGACTAGGGCTTAACTAATGGGGCTGTTTGATAAGCACCTGGCCTATCGCGATGCGTACAAGGCCATCCAGGACGCCGGCGCCGACCCGTTCAAGGTTCGCTTCGACGCCGTGACCTCGCCGACCGAAGGCGTCGTCGAGGGTCGCCCGACCATCCTGCTGGGCACCAACAACTATCTGGGCCTGACCTTTGACGAAGAGGCCATCGCCGCTTCGGTCAAAGCTGTGCAGGAACGCGGCACCGGCACGACCGGTTCCCGCATCGCCAACGGTTCGTTCGAGGCGCACGTCGAGCTCGAGCAGGAACTGGCCAAGTTCTACGGCCGCAAGCACGCCATGGTCTTCACGACCGGCTACCAGGCCAATCTGGGCGTGCTGTCGACCCTGGTCGGCCGCGGCGACCACCTGATCCTCGACGCCGATAGCCACGCCTCGATCTACGACGGCTCGCGCCTCGGCCACGCCGAGGTCATCCGCTTCCGCCACAACGACCCCGAAGACCTGGCCAAGCGCCTGCGCCGCCTGGGCGACGCGCCCGGCGAGCGCCTGATCGTCGTCGAGGGCGTCTATTCGATGATCGGCGACGTCGCGCCGCTGAAGGAAATCGCCGCCGTGAAGCGCGAGCTGGGCGGCTACCTGCTGGTCGACGAAGCCCACTCGATGGGCGTGCTGGGCGCCACGGGCCGCGGCCTGGCCGAAGCGGCCGGCGTTGAAGACGACGTCGACTTCATCGTCGGCACCTTCTCCAAGAGCCTGGGCGCCATCGGCGGCTTCTGCGTCTCGAACCTGGACGATTTCGACGTCATGCGCGTCGTCTGCCGCCCGTACATGTTCACCGCCTCGCTGCCGCCGGCCGTGGTCGCCTCGACCATCACCGCCCTGCGTCGCATGATCGAGCAGCCGCAGCTGCGCGACCGCCTGAACCGCAACGCCAAGCGCCTGTATGACGGCCTGACCGCCATGGGCTTCCACACCGGCCCGACGGCCAGCCCGGTGGTCGCCACGACCATCCCGGACCAGGAGCGCGCCATCGCCATGTGGAACGGCCTGCTGCAGGCCGGCGTCTACCTGAACCTGGCCCTGCCGCCCGCCACGCCGGACAGCCGTCCGCTGCTGCGCGCCAGCGTCAGCGCCGCCCACACCGACGAGCAGATCGACGCCGTCCTGGGCGCCTTCGCCGAAATTGGCGCGGCCCTGGGCGTCATCGAGCCCCTCAAGCGCGCCCGCGCCTGATACCGCTCACGTCGCTGAAATGAAGACGCCCGGGGTTCGCCCCGGGCGTTTTTGTTTGTCAGGCCGCCTTGCGCCGGCTCTTCCAGACCTTCAGCAGCACCGCCGGCGCCGACAGGATCGGATGCCGCTCGCGCCAGGGCGTGACCTCGACGACGACGCCGGTGTGACGCTCGATCTTCCAGGCCGCGTAGCGGGCCGCCCCCTGGAAGGTGAAGGCCGCCTTCATCAGGCGCGCCACGTTCAACGGTTTGCCCAGCAGCCTGCGAACGCCCCAGGCCTTCTTCAGCCGAACCAGTTCGTCCTCGGCCATGGCCCCGCCCTCGTCGGCCTGAACGGCCTCCATGACGTGGTCGTATCGCACGGGATCGAAGGTCAGGATCGAGACCTCCCTGCCCGCTTTCTCAACGCGCAGCTCGGCCTTGTAGGTCTGGCGAAACAGCGCCGTCCAAAGGGCGTGCGGCGCACCGCCCCGTGGCCCCAGGGCGATGGCGAAGCGTCCCGCCGTACGGCAGGCGTCGGTCACGGCGTCCACGACCGTCTCTCCAGCCCCTTCCGCCGACCAGATCAAGGCGCAGGGCTGGACGAAGCGGGCCCAGATGGTGGTGTCCTTGGTCTCGCCGGCGGCGGCCCTCTGGAACTGGGCCAGGGTCATCGAAGCGACCTTGGCCCGCAGCATCCGTCCCTCATGAGCCAACTCGTGATAGCTGACGTCGGGCCACAGGATGCGCGTGAAGAAACCCCGCCAGCCCGTCGGCGGCCGCTCGGTCAGCACATAGTAGTCCAGCACGCCCGACAGGTCGCCGGTGCGCAGGATCGAGCCATAGAACAGCACGGCCCGCGCGCCCGGAAAAACCGTCGTCAGGTGCTCGGCGAAGGCGGTGATCGGCGCGGGGGTCGAAATGGACAGCTCGGCCGCGACCAGGTCGCGCAGACGGCTCATCCGACCAGGAACCTCAGGGCGGGCCCCAGGGCGATCGTCAGTTCGCCGCCCTCGAACACCTCCCCGTCCAGGACGAACGGCGCGCCGCCGCCCAGGCTGACGAGATGAGGGTCGCGACGGCGATAGCCGAGACCTTCCAGCTGCGGCTCCGCCTTGCCGCTCAGAACCAGGGGCAGCGCCTTCAGCAGACGCCGGGGCGGCGCGTCGACGTCCAGAATCTTCAGGCCTTCGCGCGGCGGGCCGAACGGCTTGAGGCCGAACGGCAGGCGCTTCAGCGCCGTGGCGACGATCGCGAAGCGCTCCTCGCCCGGCTGGGTCTCGCCGTCGAAGACCAGCTTGGCCGGCACGCCCTCGCGCCATTCGTCCCGGGCGCCGCCGAACAGCGCGCCGAAGGTGGCGGTGGCGATCGTCACGCCCACCGCGAGATTATGGAAGAAGCCGACCTTGTGGACCTTCTGGGACAGGTTCGTCGCCTTCACGAAGGCGCCGACCCCGAAGAAGAAGCCCTGCAGGCAGGGGCGATGGCCGTCGACCCAGCTGACGCGCAGCGGTGGCCGGGACTTCACGCGCGGCTCGGTCCGCCGGGCGGCCAGCAGGGCCTCCTCCAGCCGCCAGTCGCTGGGCGTGCCCAGGTCGATGGCCAGTACGTTGGTCTTGCCCGACGGCAGCACGGCCAGCAACGGCAGCTGCTCGCCGAAGGTGTGGGGCAGCAGGCTGATGACGTCACGCACGGTGCCGTCGCCGCCGTCGATGATCAGCAGATCCAGGCCGTCCCGGGCGAACCCCTCCAGCTCGGTCCTGAGGGCGTCGCGTCCGAAGGGCTCGACCAGGCGCACGCCCTCGGGCGGCGGACCGGGCGGGTTGGCCCGGTTGCCATGGCTCTTCGGATTGCGGACGACCCCGATGCGCGTCATTTCGACAGCCAGGATTGGATGGAGCCCTTGGGCGCGGCCAGGCCCTGCAGGATCTGGATGGCGTGCACGATGAAGCACACGGCGGTCCAGACCGCCACCAGGGTGAAGCCGACGTCCGGCCGCCCCACGAGGACACAGGCGGTCATCAGGATCAGGTTCGGGTTCCGGCGGGCGGTGATCAGGCGGAAGAAGCTGTCGAACGGCCGCCAGGCGTGCATCTCCAGCTTGAACAGGGAGAGGAAGATCCCCTCCTCGACCCGCTGGGCGACATAGCCGCCGATGACGATGGCCAGGCTGAGGCCCGCATGGGGGATCGACTGGCCGACCGCGTAGACGCCGACGAACCACGCCCACCACCAGAACGGCGGGTGCAGCAGGTCGATGCCGTGGTCGAAGACGTTGCCCCACTTGGACGAGGTCAGGGTCACGCGGGCCAGCTTGCCGTCGACGGTGTCGAGGAAGGTCATGATCCAGGCGCAGACCAGGCCCCAGCCGAACTGGCCATGCCAGAACAGCCAGGTGGCCGCCAGGGTCAGCAGGAAGCCGAGGAAGGTCACCTGGTTCGGCGTCATCTTCGCGACCGCCGCCCAACGGGTGACGATCCGCGCCGGCGTCGGCCAGACGTACTTGGTGACGAGGTCAGTGACGCCCTTGTACGAGCCTTGGAACAGGCGCTTCTCGACCGCGCGGACGGTCTCCGGCGTCAGGCGCTCCAGAACCGGCGGCTCGCGCTTGCGCAGGGCGCTGTTGTAGGCCGAGCCCAACTCCAGCGACGTCAGGCGGGTCAGGCGCGGATCCAGGCCCGTCGGGTCCTGCCCGGCGGCCAGGGCCTCGGAAGCGGCATAGGCGATATCGGCGGGGGCGTGCACGGCCACGGCGCGGCCGGTGTCGTCGACCAGCACCGCGCCCTCGCGGCCGGCCAGCGCCTTGATCAGCGACTCGTCGAACACCCAGCCGGCGTCGACGGCCACCACGGCGTTCGACAGGTCCACGGCCGGCGTCTCGGTCAGGCCCAGACGCCGATAGATCCGCGACAGGCGCTCGGCCGAGGTCATGCCCCAGATGCGCCCGCCGGCCTGCCCCACGGTCAGAGCGCGCGGCCCCGCGTCGGCTCCAGTTTGTGTTTCAGCGCTCAAAGAAAGATATACCTTTTGAAATCCGAGGCGATTGATAAGCAGCTTCGCCCGTTTCGACCAGAACGACCCGAGCCGACTTGTCCATATATCGCATCGCGCACCTCTCCGACCCCCACCTGCCGCCGCCGCCGGGCGCGTTTCGGTGGCGCGACGTCTTCACCAAACGCCTGCTCAGCCGCATCGCCTGGCGCCGCAAGCGCAAGGTCCATCGGCCCGAAGTGCTGGCCGCGCTGGTCGCCGACGTGCGGGCCGCCGCCCCCGATCATGTGGTGATCAGCGGCGACCTCACCAACTTTGCTTCGCGTACGGAAATCGCGGCGGCGCGGACGTGGCTGGAATCGCTGGGAAAGCCCGCGGACTTCACCGTCAGCCCCGGCAATCACGACGCCCTAACCGGCCCCGACGAGGCCGAGCGCTTCGCCGCCTGGACGCCCTGGCTGGGCGATACGGGCGAGACCCGTTTCCCGCAGGTGCGGGTGCGCGGCCCCGTGGCGATCTTCAATCTCTGCTCGGCCGTTCGCACCGCGCCGCACCTGGCCACCGGCCGCCTGGGCGAGGACCAGCTGCTGCGCTTGGACGCCCTGCTGGCCGATCCGACCTATGCCGGCCTCTTCCGCTTGGTCGTGCTGCATCACCCGCCGCACAAGGGCGCGGTGTCCAAGCGCAAGGCGCTGGAGGACCAGGAGGCCCTGCGGGCGATCCTGGCGCGGCGCGGCGCGGATCTTGTGCTGCACGGCCACGCCCACGAATCCCTGGTTGGCTCGGTGCCCGGCCCCGATGGCTCGGCCATCCCGATCCTGGGCGTTCCGTCCGCCTCGGCCCAACGGGGCGGCCATTCGCCGGCGCGCTGGCACGCCATCGAGATCGAGGAGGGGGCCGCGGGCGATCGCCGTGTGCGGATCGTGGCCCGGGGCGTCGAACCCGGGCAGGAGGGCCTGACGGAATTGGGCCGCTACCGCTTGGCCGACGTTATTTCGTAGCCGGGTAGCGCACCTTGACGCGGATGGTCGTCTCGCCGACCGGCTTCACGCCGAAGCGCACCGCGTCGAACGACGGCGCGCCGAACTTGGTCGGCGCGTCGTTCGAGAAGCCATAGCCCTCCATCGGCATGCCGGCCGGGCTGCGGTCCAGGTCGCCGTCGGCGTCGGCGTCGTGATAGACGGCCACGGCATAGGCGTCGGCCGGCGACGGCAGGAAGAAGCAGGCCTGGCTCATCGGGGCCGAGGTCTTGATCCGGGCCCGGGCCAGCTTGCCGCGCGGCGCCATGAAACGGCTGGGATCGCCCGGATAGACCGTGATCACCACATTGCCGGCGTTCGAGCGCAGCGCTCCGACCTGCACGTTCAGCCGCGTGGCGGTCTTGCGGCCCACGCACTCCTTGTCCGTCAGGTTGCGCGCGCTCTGCCCGCCCGCGTTTTGGGCGTAAGCGGTTCCCGCCATCGCGAGCGTCGCGAACATCGCGCCGACGAGAACGGATCGTGCTTCCATGTAAAGGACCGCATCCTTATTGTTACGCGTAGGCGACATCAGCCCCTAGTTCGGCTTTCTCATGACCAATCCCACCGCCCTGGCGTTCGGCTATCCCGGTTCCAAGATCGCGGAGACCGATCACTGGCTGATTCTCGTCCGCCCGAAGCAACCGACATTTGGGTCTTTGGTCTTGGTGTGCAAGGAAGCCGTCCAGGCGTTCTCCGAGGTGAGTCCCGCCGCTTTCGCGGACCTGCAGATCGCCGTCACGGGGATCGAACGTCTGCTGAAGGCGCGCGTAGGCTACGAGAAGATCAATTACCTAATGCTGATGATGGTCGACAAAGACGTCCATTTCCATGTGCTACCGCGCTACGACGGCGCGCGCGAGCATGAAGGCCAGGCCTTCCCCGACGCCGGCTGGCCCGCCGCGCCTGCCCTGGGCGCCGCCGTCGAGCTGACGCCGGACGCCGTCGAGCGCCTCGCCCGGGATTTCGCGCAAGCCTGGATCCAAGCGTGAGCGCCAGGGACATGACCGCCGGCCCGCTGAGGCTGATCGACCGCTACATGCTGCGCTTGCTGTTCTGGCCGCTGGTCGGGTGTCTGGGCGTCACCGTCGTGGCCCTGCTGCTGGAGCGCGTCCTGCGCCTGCTGGACGTGCTGTCCCAGAGCAGCGCCCGCTTTGGCTACGTCACCCAGCTGGCCGCCAACCTGGTGCCGCACTATCTGGGCCTGGCCCTGCCGGTGGCCTTCTTCGTGGCGCTGTTCATCGTCATCGTGAAGCTGTCCGACGGCTCGGAGATCGACGCCCTGCTCGCCACCGGCCAGTCGCTGGAGCGCATCGCCACGCCGTTCCTGATCGTGGGCGTGCTGCTCAGCGTCTTCAGTGTCGGCGTGTTCGGCTACATGCAGCCCTACAGCCGCTACACCTATCGCGCCGTCATGCACGCGGCGATCAACGCCGGCTGGAACGGACGATTGGCGGGCGGGGCGTTCATCGACGACAAGGGCTCGCTGCTGACCGCCGACAGCGCCGACCTGGCCGGCCAGCGCCTGACCCGGGTCTTCATCCGCCGACTGGACACCCACGGCCAGGAAGAGATCATCACCGCCGCCTCGGCCGACCTGAAGATGGATCCGGGCGGCAAAACCATCACCATGGACCTGAAGGACGGCCGCCGCATCGGTCGCGACACCAACGGGGCCTATCGCAACCTGGCCTTCAGCAGCCTGACCACCCAGACGCCGCTGGCCGCCGCCGCGGTGCTGCTGCGCGACCGGGGCAGCGACGAGCGCGAACTGACGATGGGCGAGCTGGCCAGACAGGCCAAGTCCAGCAACCCCGTCGTCCCCAAGGCGACCCTGCTGAGCGAGCTCTACGGCCGCTGGGCGCGGGCGATCTTCCTGCCGTTCCTGCCGCTGCTGGCCTTCCCGCTGGGCCTGGCCTCGAAACGTGGCAACCGCGCGCCGGGCCTGGTCATGGCCGGCCTGCTGCTGCTGGCCTTCCAGCACTCGCTGCTGCTGGGCCAGAGCCTGGCCAAGGCCGGCAAGGTCGCGCCCTTCCCGGCCATCTGGATCCCCTTCACGATCTTCGCAGGCCTGGCGGTCTGGCTGTTCGTCGGCAGCCGCACGCGGCCGGGCGACACGCCGGTTTCGCGCCTGGTGCGCCGGATCAACAACCTGGTCGCGCGCCTGATCCGCGCCCTGCCCAAGCCCAAGAAGCGACAAGCCGCATGAAGCTGCAGCTCTATGTCCTGGGAACCGTCGCCACCCGCATCCTCGGCGCGGCGCTGATCCTGATGTCCATCCTGCAGATCCTGGACCTGCTGGACGTGACCACCGACATCCTCGACCGCGGCCTGGGCGTCGCGGGCGTGGCCTATTACGCCGCCCTGCGCCTGCCGCGCCTGTTCGAGCAGGTCGCGCCGATCGCCGTGCTGGCCGGGGGCCTGTTCGCCTTCTCGCAACTGGCCCGCGAGAGCGCGGTCGTGGCCATGCGCGCCAGCGGCGTCTCGGGCTATCGCATCGTCGGCATGGCCGTCCCCGCCGCCGTGGCGGTGATGCTGCTGGACGCCCTTTGCGGCCAGGTGCTGGCCCCGCGCGCCGACCCGACCCTGGCCGACTGGTGGAAGAACACGACCCCCGTCGCCGAGCGCAAGGTTCCCGCCCCGCGCACCTTCCGCGCCGGCGCGGACCTGGTGATCGGCGCCAGCGCCTCGGCCGACGGCCGCCAGATCAACGACATCGTCGTCTTCCGCCGCGACGCCAAGGGCATCCTGATCGAGAAGGTCGAGGCGCCGAAGGCCCGCTACCATTCCGGCGCCTGGACCCTGGACCAGCCCAAGACCACCCGCTTCACCGGCGACCTGGCCCAGAGCTCGACGGCGGCGACCACCACCTGGCCGACCGCGCTGAAGCCGCAGGACGTGCAGGGCCTGTTCGGGGAAGACGCCATGCCCACCGCCGCCTCGGCCCGCCGGGCGCTGCAGAACGGCGGCTCTGACCGGCCCGAGAGCTTCTACGCCACCCACCTGCAGGCGGCGTTCGCCAGCCCGTTCGTGTCGCTGGTCATGCTGTTGCTGAGCGCGCCGGTGGCCCTGGCGAACTTCCGCAGCGGCCAAGGCGCGGTGCTGCTGACCACGGGCCTCGCCGCCGGCCTGCTTTTCCTGGTGGCCAACGGCATGCTGACCGCCCTGGGCGAGTCCGGCTCGCTGTCCCCATGGCTGGCCGTCTGGGCCGCCCCCGCGATCTTCGGCGCCCTCGCCGTCCGAACCTTCTTGGCCCTGGAGGGGTGATGCCTTTCGACTCCACGAACGCCGACCTGCAGGTCATCCCGGTCAAGACCGCCGATGAGCTGAAGCGGTTCATCGCCCTGCCCGCGCGCCTGAACGCCAAGGATCCGAACTGGATCACGCCGCTGTTCATGGAGCGGACCGAGGCCCTGACCCCGAAGACCAACCCGTTCTTCGCCCACGCCGAGGTCCAGCTGTTCCTGGCCACGCGCGGCGGTCGCGACGTCGGCCGGATCAGCGCCCAGATCGACCAGTTGACGCCGCAGCCCGCGCCGGGCCGCCTGGACGGCCACTTCGGCATGATCGCGGCCGAGGACGACGCGGCCGTGTTCCAGATATTGTTCCGCACGGCCGAGGACTGGCTGCGCGCCCGTGGCCGCACCCATATCGTCGGTCCCTTCAACCTGTCGATCAACGAAGAGGTCGGCCTGCTGGTCCACGGCTTCGACACGCCGCCGATGATCCTGATGGGTCACGACCCGGCCTATGCCGGCAAGCGCGTCGAGGAGCAGGGCTACGCCAAGGCCAAGGACATCTTCGCCTACCGCGCCGACGAGACCGGCGACATCCCCGAAATCGCCCAGCGCCGCGTCAAGCGCGGCCTGCCTTCCGGCGTCGTCCTGCGCCAGCTGGACATGAAGCGCTATGACGAGGAGGTCCAGACGCTGACGGACATCCTCAACGACGCCTGGAAGGACAATTGGGGCTTCACCGCCACCACCGAGGCCGAGACCGCCCAATTGGGTAAGGCGCTGAGGCAGGTCATCGACAAGCGCCTGATCTGGTTCGCCGAGATCGACGGCGAGGCGGCCGGCGTGGTGGTCTTCCTGCCCAACGTCAACGAGGCGATCGCCGACCTGAACGGCAAGCTGCTGCCGTTCGGCTGGGCCAAGCTGCTGTGGCGGCTGAAGGTCAAGGGCGTGAAATCGGCGCGCATCCCGCTGATGGGCGTCAAGCGCAAGTTCTCGACCACCCAGCGCGGCCGCATGCTGCCGTTCTGGATGATGAAGGCCAGCCGCGACACCGCCATGGCGCTTGGCTACAACCGCTACGAAATCTCGTGGGTCCTCGAGGACAACAAGGCCATGTGCCACATCGCCGAGAACGTCGGCGGCACGCACTACAAGACCTATCGGATCTACGAGAAGGCTCTGTGAGCCCAAGAACAGGGAGCCAGCCGTTCAAGGCGCTGATCCTGGCGGGTTCGCGCGGCGGCGAGGTCGATCCGGCCGCCGCCTATGCGGGCGTGAGCCACAAGGGCCTGATCATGCTGCAAGGCCAGACCTTGCTGGCCCGCGTGCTGGGCGCGGTCGAGGCCGCCGGCGCGGAGACGATCGGCGTCTCGGCCAATGACGAGGCGATCCGCGCGGCCCTCGCGGGCTCGAAGGCCGTGATCCTGCCGACCGCCGCTGGTCCCAGCCAAAGCGTCGCCGACGGCGCGAGCACCCTGGGTTTCCCGCTGATCGTCACCACGGTCGACCACGCCCTGCTGAAGCCCGAGTGGATCACCCGGTTCCTGGCCGACACCCCCGCCTCGGCCGACGTCGCCGTGCTGCTGGCGCCCGAGGATCGCGTCCGCGCCGCCGCCCCCCAGACCAAGCGGACCTATCTGAAGTTCCGCGACGGCCGCTATTCGGGCTGCAACCTCTTCCTGCTGCGCAACGAGACCGCACTGAACGTCATCGCCGTCTGGCGCAAGGTCGAGGCCCTGCGCAAGCAGCCCTGGAAGATCGCCGCCATGCTGGGGCCCGGCTTTCTGATCCGTTACGCCCTGGGCCTCCTGACCCTGGACCAGGCCGTGGCGCGCCTGGGCAGGCTGGCCGGCGTCGAGGCCGCCGCCGTGCGGGCGCACGACGGCCTCGCGGCCGTCGACGTGGACAAGCCGTCGGATCTGGATCTGGTTCGAGAACTCGTGGGCGAGGCCTAAACGGCCTCGGCCTTCTTGGCGGCCCACTGCGCCGTCAGGGCGCGGTTGCGGACCAGGTCTTCGGGGAAGTCCATCTCGGCCCAGTCCAGGCCCTCGATCGAGCGCACGCGCACGACGTCGTGGTTCTGGGCGATCTCGTTGATCACGCTGAGGTACCAGCGCTTCAGGCCTTCCGGCGTGCGCATGATCGCCTCCAGGGTCTCCACGAACAGGGCCGAGCCCTCCTCGTCGAAGCGCAGGAAGCCGATCGACTCGGCGTCGTACTCGGTGATCGTCTTGCCGATGGCGCGCAGGGCGTCGCCGTCGGTCAGCACCTTCATGTCGTCGGCGTCGTAGCCGCCGGCCTTGCGATCGACGGTCACGGTGATCGGCGCGCCCGGGGCGCTGATCAGGCGCTCGGCGATCGCCGGTTCGAACAGGGTGTCGCCGTTGAGGATCATGAACGGTCCGCCGCGCATTTCCTCGCGCGCCAGCCAGCAGGTCGCGAGGTTGTCGGTCACGCTGTAGAACGGATTGTAGAGGGTGCGGATCGTCATGCCCGGCAGGGACAGGCCCGCCACCTCGGCCTCGACCAGATCGGCGCGGAAGCCGGTGACGACCACCGCCTCGGTCACGCCCGCCTGATGCAGGTGGCGCAGCTGCCACTCCAGCACCGAACGGCCGGCCAGTTCGACCAGGCACTTGGGGCGATCGTCGGTCAGCGGCGACAGCCGCTTGCCCTGGCCGGCGCTGAGGATGAGGGTCTTGACCGGCTGCATGACGTTTCGAAATCTCGCTGGGTTCGAGGCGGCTTCGCCCCGATTAGGAATCGTTGGACCGCGAACCTGGCGGCCGCGAGCGCATAACTGAGCACGAACCCGCCTCTCGGCAAGTCCGCGCGGATCGTCAAAAGCCGGTCATGGCGTCGCGGCGCAAGCCCCCGCCGCGCTTTTTCCGCGAGCGCGTCCAATCGGTAACGCCGAGGGCGCGCGAAACTCGGCTGCTCGTCATGGTTCAGCTTGGGTTCAGCTTGACCTGAAGATTGTCCGCCTAACGACAGAGGCGCCCCTTCCGGAAACTGAACCATTCCACCATATGCCCATTGTCATGTGGAGGATTGGGCGGGGGCCTCGGAGTGCAATTTACGGAGGCGTCGTGCAGCTCGCGGAAAGATCCATTCGTCAGCCCGCTGAGGGAAAACCAGCCGAAGGCCTGCGCTTGGCCTTGTTCTCCGGGAACTACAACTACACCCGCGACGGCTCTAACCAGGCTCTCAACCGCCTGGCGGCGTATCTGATCGACGAAGGCGCGGAGGTCCGCGTCTATTCGCCCACGACCGACACGCCCGCCTTCGAGCCCGCTGGCGAACTGGTCTCGGCGCCGTCGATCGCGATCCCCGGTCGCGGCGAATATCGGCTGGCCCTGGGACTGACCCGCGCCCTGCGCGCCGACCTCGCCCAGTTCAAGCCGACGGCGGTTCACCTGTCCGCGCCGGACCTGCTGGGCTCCCAGGCCGGCAAGTGGGCGCGCCGACAAGGGCTGCCGCTAGTCGCCAGCCTGCACACGCGGTTCGAGACCTATCTCTCCTACTACGGCCTCGACTGGCTTCGGCCGGGCGTCGAGCGTTATCTGGACGGCTTCTACCGCCGCTGCGACCGCGTGCTGGCGCCCAACGCCCCCATCGCCGACCTGCTACGCCAACAGGGTCTTAGTGGCGAGGGTATGGGCGAGCGAGTCGCCATCTGGGGCCGCGGCGTCGACCGCGAGCGCTTCTCGCCTGCCCGCCGGGACATCGGGTGGCGACAATCGATGGGGATCGCCGACAACGAGATCGTCGTCGCCTTCCTGGGCCGCCTGGTCATGGAGAAGGGGCTGGACGTCCTTTCCGAGACCATGACCCGTCTGCGCGGCCAGCCGATCCGCCCGCTGATCATCGGCGACGGCCCGGCGCGCGGCTTCCTGGAAGAGCGCCTGCCTGAGGCCATCTTCACCGGTCACCTGGACGGCGAGGCCCTGGGCCGCGCGGTGTCCAGCGCCGACATCCTGTTCAATCCCAGCCTGACCGAGGCCTTCGGCAACGCCACCCTGGAGGGCATGGCCGCCGGTCTGGCGGTTCTGTGCCCGCGCGCGCCCAGCACCAGCGCCTTGATCGCCGACGGCCAGGATGGCGTCCTGGCCCAGCGCGCCGACGCGGAAACCTACGCCGCGGCGATCCTCGCCCTGGTCAACGAGCCCATGCGCCGCGTGCGCCTGGGCCGCGCCGCCCGCCTGTCCAGCGCCCGCTACGACTGGCGCGCCATCTGCGCCTCGGTGCTGGACGTCTATCGCGACCTCGGCGCCGCCCCCTCCCTGTGCGCGCGCTCGGCCGCATGACGACAGAAGGCGGCATGGCGACGGAGGCCGGCGCGAAACCCTCGGCCTGGCGAGGCTGGCTGCTGACGGCCGGCATCGGCCTGCTGGCGGTGTTCCTGGCCACGCACGGCGTCGGCGCGGTGCGCGAGATCGTCGCCCAGGTCGGGTGGCAGACCGTCCTGGTCATCCTCGCCCACCTGCCCGTCACCTTCCTGGCCACGGTCAGCTGGCAGGTCCTGCTGCCCCCCGATCGTCGCCCGTCCCTGGCCTTCCTGTTCCGTGTCCGGCTGATCAAGGAGGCGGTCAACGCCCTCCTCCCCGTCGCCCAGGTCGGCGGCGACGTGGTGCGCGCCAAGCTCACGGCCCGCAACGGCCTGACCCTGGCCGAGTCCACGGCCAGCTGCGTCGTCGACGTGCTGGCCGGTACGGTGGGCCTGGTGCTGTTCATCCTGACCAGCCTGGTCGTGGCCATGGTCACCCTGCACGACCCGCGCCTGGCCCAGGCGGGCCTGGCCCTGGTGGGGATCGTCGCGGCCATCGCCGCCGCCCTGTACGTCGCCCACAAGGCCGGCGTCGGTCGCCGCTTCGGCCAGGTCTCCCAGCGCTGGACGGCCATCGCCGGCCGCGTCGGCGAGCTGGGCGACGCCTTTCGGGGCATTGGCCGCCAGCGCGCCAACCTGTTCGCCTCCTGGGCCTGGCATATGGCCGCCTGGATCGCCGGGGCGTTCGAGACCTATGTCTCGATGTGGGCCCTGGGTCTCAATCCCACCTTGCTGCAGGCCCTGATCGTCGAGGGCCTGGCCCAGACGGCCAAGGTCGTCGGCTTCGCCATCCCCGGCGCCCTGGGCGTGCAGGAAGGCGGCTACCTGCTGCTGGGCGGGGCGCTGGGCCTGACGCCCGACCAGGCGCTGGCCTTGTCGCTGCTGCGCCGCCTGCGCGAGCTGACCCTGGGCGCGATCGGCCTGGTGCTGTGGCGCGCGACGCGACCCGAGCCGGTCGCGGCGTCCCCGGAGCCGGCCAACGCTTAAATCCCATATTGCAGGATATTATCCTGTATTTTGGCATTGAACCCCTTCCCCGGCGGCGTTACCAAGCTTCTCGGACTCTGCACGCAAAAGGGAGGCGGCATGATCCTGGATCGGCGCACGCTGCTGGCTGGCCTGGTTCTCGCGCCGAGCGCCGCGCTCGCCAGGGAGGACGCCCCCGTGTGGGCCTTCGATTTCACCACATCGGCCATAGGCCCCTACGACCCCGCCGTCGGCCACGGCTTCGAGCCGGGCCCAGGCCGGCTGTTCTCGGTGAAGGTTCCTGAGGGCGACTATCGCGTCACCCTCGACCTGGGCGGCGACAAGGTCTCCGAGACCACGGTCAAGGCCGAGTCCCGACGGCTGATGCTGGAGACCGTCCGCGTTCACGCCCGCAAGACCGACACCCGGACCATCGTCGTCAATGTCCGTCGCCCCGAGCTGGCTCCGCCGCCGGCCAACGCCCCGGGCGGCAAGCGCGTGGCGCTGAATGCGCGCGAGGACGGCAGCTACGACTGGGACGACAAGCTGACCCTGGAGTTCTGCGGCCCGACCGCCGCCGTGCGCCGGCTGAAGATCGAGCCCGTGACCGTTCCGACCGTGTTCCTGGCCGGCGACTCCACCGTCACCGACCAGCGCTTCGAGCCCGCCGCCGGCTGGGGCCAGATGCTGCCGCGCTTCTTCAAGCCGGACGTCTCGGTCTCCAACCAGGCGGAGTCCGGCGAGACCCTGAAGGCCTTCCTCGTCGAACGGCGGCTGGACAAGATCCTCAGCCGGATCAAGCGCGGCGACTGGCTGCTGATCCAGTTCGGGCACAATGACCAGAAGAGCCAGTGGCCCCAGACCTATGTCGAGGCGGCCACCACCTATCGCGACTATCTGCGGGCCTATGTCGGCGAGGCGCGGCTGCGCGGCGCGACACCGGTCCTGGTCACCTCGATGCACCGCCGCAAGTTCGACGCGGCCGGCAAGATCGTGAACACCCACGGCGACTATCCGCAGGCCGTACGCGACACGGCCAAGGACCTGGGCGTCCCGCTGATCGACCTGCACGCGATGAGCGCGGCCTTCTACGAGGCCCTGGGCCCCGACAACGCCTGGAAGGCCTTCAACGACGGCGGCAAGGACGCCACCCACCACAACAACTACGGCGCCTATCAGCTGGCCCGCTGCGTGGTCGAGGGGATCCGGGCCCATGTCCCCGACCTCGCCGCGCACCTCGTCGCGGATCTTCCGGCGTTCGATCCGGCCAGGCCGCCCGCGCCCGAGACCTTCGCCGTGCCGGCCAGCGCCGCCTCCAGCCAGGAGCTTCCTCGTGGAAACTGATCGCCGGGCCCTCTTGGGCCTCGCCGCAGGCCTGATGGCCGCCCCCGCCCTGGCCCGGACCGCCGAAACCGCCTCTCCCGTAGAGACGGTGGACCTCTGGCCCGGCGCCGCGCCCGGCGGCGAGAAGGTCACCGTCACCGAGCAGGTGATCCTGCGCACCCCCGGCGGTGATCCGAACGACACCGCCTTCCTGAACGTGACCAAGCCTTGGCTGACCATGCGCCGGCCGGCCAAGCCGAACGGCGCGGCGGTGCTGATGATCCCGGGCGGCGGCTATGTGCGCGTGGCCGTGGGCAAGAACGGCGGGCCGATCGACGCCTGGCTGGCCAGCCTGGGGATCACCGCCTTCGTCATGGACTATCGCCTGCCGGCCGATGGCTGGGCCGCCGGACCGGACGTGGCCCTGCAGGACGCTCAGCGGGCCATGCGTCTGATCCGCGCCCGCGCCCCGTCATTGGGTGTCGATCCGGCCCGCGTGGCGGCGATCGGCTTCTCGGCCGGCGGACACGTCGCCGCGCGTCTGGCCACCCAGTTCGGCCGCGAGACCTACGCCCCCGTCGACGAGGCCGATAAGCTGCCCACGCGGCCCTTCGCGGCGGGCCTGTTCTATCCGGTCGTCACGGGAACGGCGCCTTACGCCCACGGCCAGTCGCTGAAGCAGCTGGTGGGCGCCAACCCGACGGACGCCCAGCGCCAGGCGGTCTCGGCCGAGCAGCACGTGCCCGCCGACGCGCCGCCGACCTTCATCGCCGCCGCGGCAGACGACAAGGTCGTGCCGGTCGAGAACAGCGTGCTGATGTGGCAGGCCCTGCGCGCCCGGAAGATCCCGGTCGAGATGCACCTGCAGGAGGTCGGCGGCCACGGCTTCGGCCTCAGGGATAAAGAGGGCCAACTAGCTCCATCGATGATCGCCCTGGACGCCTTCTTCAAGCGCCACGGTCTCTACGCGTGACCGAAAGGCTGGCCACCGACGCGATCAACGCCGCCATCGTCCACGCCCATGCGCGCGGCGGCGGCGAGGTCGTGCTGCCGGCGGGCCGCCACCTGTCGTTCTCGATCCGCCTGCTCAGCGGCGTCACCCTGCGGCTGGAGGAAGGCTGCGTGCTGGAGGCGGCCGATCCGGCCCGGCACGACGGGACCTATGACCCGGCCGAACCCAATCCGCACGACCTCTGGCAGGACTTCGGGCACAGCCACTGGCGTAACAGCCTGATCTGGGCCGAGGACGCCGAGGACATCGCCATCGTCGGCCCCGGCCGCATCGACGGCCTGGGCCTGACCCGCGAAGGCCCCGGCTCGCGCTGGAAGAAGCAGGCCGGCGAATTCCCGCTCAGCATGGCCGGTCTCTCGGCCGAGGCCATGGCCGAGCTGTCGCCCCAGGTCGAGGCGATGGCGGGCCTGGGCAACAAGGCCATCGCCCTGAAGCGTGTCAGGCGGGCCCGGATCGAGGGCCTGACGATCTTCCGAGGCGGCCACTTCGCGGTGCTGGCCACGGGCTGCGAGCACCTGGTCCTGCGCGACCTGGTCGTCGACACCAACCGCGACGGCCTGGACATCGACGCCTGCCGCGACGTGCTGGTCAGCGGTTGCCGCGTGAACACGCCCAATGACGACGCCATCGTGCTGAAGAGCTCCCTGGCCCTGGGCGAACTCATCCCCACAGAGCGCGTGACCATCGAGCATTGCGAGGTCAGCGGCTTCGACCCCGGCACGATGCTGGACGGGACCTTCGGTCGGACCCAGCTGGTCTCGCCCGACCAGGACCGCGTCACCGGCCGCATCAAGCTGGGCACGGAGTCGAACGGAGGCTTCAGGGACATCTCGATCCGAGATTGCCGCTTCGTCCGCTCGCGCGGCCTGGCCCTGGAAGTGGTCGACGGCGGCACGATGGAGAACGTCGTCTGCGAGCGGCTGCATCTCTCGGAAGTGACCACCGCCCCGATCTTCCTGCGCGTCGGCGACCGGCGGCGGGGACCCGAGGGCGCGCCGCTGGGGGCGATGCGCAACATCGTGCTGCGCGACATCGAGGCGTTCGACGTCCTGCCCGACTACGCCGCCACGATCGCGGGCCTGCCGGACTCGCCGATTCAGGACGTCACCCTGTCGAACATCCGCCTGTCCTATCGCGGCGGCGGGCCCGCCGAGTGGGCGCAGCGACGGCCCGGCGACCTGCCCGAGGCCTATCCCGAGCCCAGCATGTTCGGCCCCTCCCCGGTTCACGGCCTGTGGGCGCGCCACGTCGACGGGCTGAAGATCGAGAACCTGACCATTGAGACGACGACGCCGGACGGTCGGCCCGAGCGCCGGTTCGAGAACGTCCGCGAGGTCGCCCAGTGATCCTGGACCGCCGGATGCTGCTAGCGGGCATTGCCGCCACGCCTTTCGCGGGCCAGGGCCGCCGCCTGTTCGCCGACGACTTCCGCCATGGCCTGAAGCGCTGGGCGATCGAGGCCGAGAAGCCGGCGACCCTGACCACCACGGACGGCGTGCTGGACATCGTCGCCCCGGCCGGCTTCACCGCCTGGTTCAAGCCGGAGCTGATCGGGCCGGTGGCGATCACTTACGAAGCCCAGGCGGTCTCGGCCGGCGGGCCGTTCGACCGGGTCAGCGATCTCAACGCCTTCTGGATGGCGCGCGAGGCCGACGGCGGCTCACCGCTGGACCATCCGCGCTCGGGCGCCTTCGCCGACTACGACACGCTGAAGACCTACTATGTGGGCCAGGGCGGCAACACCAACACCACGACCCGCTTCCGCCGCTATGTCGGCAGGCCCGGCGACCGGCCGCTGCTACTGCAACACGACCATGCGGCGGCCGACGAGATGCTGACGCCCAACCGCTGGACCACCGTGCGGCTGATCGCCGATGGCCAGCGCATCGAATACTGGAGCGATGGCCGCCGCCTGTTCGAGCACCGCGATCCGGAGCCCTATTTGCGCGGCTGGTTCGGACTGCGGACCACGCAGAGCCATCTGCGGGTCCGCGACTTCGCCGTCTACAGCCTAGTCCCAGCTGGCGGGTAGGCTCGCCGGTGCGGCGTCGCCGACCAGGGCCAGGAGCTCGAACAGGTTCAGCGCCCACTGCGACGACTGGTTGGTCGAGACATTGGCCATCTCGTCGATCGGCTCCAGCACGGCGGTCCCCGTCACCCGCTGGATCGGCGCGGGGCCGCGCTCCTGCCCGCTCTTGGTCGCGGTGAGGAATTCCTTCCAGGCGCGCTGGGCGAGGGCCGGGTCGTTCAGCTTGCGCGCCGCCCAGGCGGTCAGCCGCGCGTGCCAGACGGGATAGCCGAAATATCGGTCGATGGCGGCCTGACCCAGCGCCGCCTGACGCTCGGCCTGCGGGGCGTTGTAGTAGGCGCAGAAGCGGGCCCAGGCCTTGGTCCAGGCCGGGTCGTCGATCAGGCCGTCCAGTTCGAACACGAACTCGGCCCCGCCCATGATCGTCACCAGGTGGTAGCTGGTCGTGAAGGCCGTGCCGAGGTCGTACAGCGTGGCCGTCGCCGGGTCGTAGCCGAATGGCGGACCGGTGAACATGCCATGGGACGAGGCGGCGATGGCGTCCAGGCCCTTGACGATCTTGTCGCGCCACTGGGTGTCTCCTGTCCGCTCCCAGGCCACCAGCCAGTTGCTGGCGAAGGCGAACCAGTCCGGGCCCGAGCGGGCCTGGGTCGGATAGGTGGTCTTGGCCGCGACCTTGCGGACGGGATTGACCGCGGCCAGGGCGTGGTCGGCGTCGACCAGGCTGGCCATGATGTCGCCGGTCCGCTCGTCGGCGGTCAGGTAGTAATAGTGGCGGCGCAGCAGCGACTGGCTGATCCGCGCCTCTTTGGCGCCGTCGCCCCAGTGGCTGACATTGTGGCGCGAGCCCAGGCCCTTGAACGGGCCCAGGTGATGGATGTCGACCTCGCCGGTGTGGCGGGTCATTGCCTCGGCCATGCGGAAGATGTCGGCGCGGCCGGTGCGCATGAACGCGGTCCACAGCCACAGGTCCGGCACCAGCTCGCTGTTGTCCCAGGCATAGCCGCCGACGTCGTAGCGCCAGACGTGCCGGTCCTGGTCGTAGGTGTGCATCACGTCGCCGTGGTCCCAGAACCCGTACCAGCGGCGCTGCTCGACCTCGCGCTGGTAGAAACCCAGCAGACGCTCGTGCTCGGCTTCCAGCCTGGCCTTCACCGGCGTGGAGCGATCGACCGGGGCCCAGACGCCGAAGGCCCCGCAGCTCTGGTAGTAGGCTGGCGCGGCGACCGGCAGCGGCGGCTCGGACGTCGTCCTGGCCATGGCCGACAACGCCTCGCGCGACGGGGTGGCGGCCACGGGCCACAGGAAGACCTGGTTGGTGCGAGCGATGCCCATCGGGGTCGAGTGCCCTGCCTCGACGTCCTCGTACTGAATCTCCAAGCCGTGGGCGCGATCGCTGTAGTGGCGCAGGTCCATCGGCCCCGCCTGCGGCGACCACAGCCACAGGGTCACGGTCGCGGCGTCGGTCGTCGCCCCTTCGATTTCCAAGCCCGTCGGGTGCCGCTGCCAGAAGTGGCGCAGGCCGAAGGCGACGCCGCCCGAGACGCCGCCGATGTAGCCGAACCCGGGCGAGCGGCCGCCGTGGTCAGCGCGCAGCCAGCTGCTCTTGGTGTTGGTCCGCTTGTCGATCACGAACGCGTCGGCGTCGCCCTGGAACAGGCGATAGCCGTCCCAAGCGGGCACGGTCAGCAATTGGTCGCGGGTCTTGGCGTCCATGGCCGAGAGGTCCGGGACGCGCTCGCCGCGCAACTGGTCCTTGAACTTGCCGGCCAGGGCGAACTTGGCGGGCTGCCAGCCGGGGATGTTGCGGACGGCCTCGCCCCACATCCCCTCGCCTTCGCCGGCGAAGCGGACGTGGCGGTTGTGCGGTTCGTCGGTCAGCGGGACATCGAAGCGGATCCCCAGGCCGGCGATGAAGTCCCTATTGCCGTCGCCATCGAACACGAAGCTGTGGGTCAGGGTCAGCCGCCCCTCGGCGTCGACCGCGACGCGCAGGGTGAACGGCAGCCAGTCGCGGCCCGCGCCGCGATGGCGGCCCTCGAAGCGGACCACCGCCCGCACCGGACCACGCTGCTCGACGGTGACCGTATCGATCGCGCCGTCGAAGACCTGGGTCTCGCGCGGCGAGAGGTCGCCGGGCGGCAGGGTCTGGTTCAGGCAGACGAGGCGTCCGCCGCGCAGGGTCTCGCGACCGGCGAGGCTGACGCTCTCGATGAGATTTCCGCCGGCCCGCGAGAAGCGGCAGACGAAATCACCGGCGGCGACCTCGATCCGCTCTTGTGTCTCGCGCACCTGAACGGGCCTGGAGGGTTGGACCGGCTTGCCAGGCTTGACCTGGAAACCCCCAACCAAGGCGTTAGAGGCCGGCGCGCCCGCCAGGGCGTGCCCGGTCCATTTCAGCGAGCCGTCGGGCCAGTAGGCCAGCGGCCAGGTCTGCAGGGGCAGAGCCTGGCCATCGGCGCCCACGGCCGTCAGGGCGGTCTTGGCCTTGACCGCACCGCGCGGCCAGGGCGCGCCCCAGACCGCCGCGCCGGGCGCGGACGGCGGGACGTCGCCCAGCCAGTGCAGGTCGGCGAAGGCCGGCGCGGGCTTGGCCGCCCGCGCCGCTTCCGGAGCGACGGCCGTGAGCGCCAGGCTCGACACCAGCACGCCGCGACGCGTCGCTCCCTTGGTCACGCTTACGCTCCTGGAACTAGAACTTCAGGCCCATGCCGACGAAGAAGCGGCGACCGAAGTAACCGAGCTCGGTCAGGCGGATGTCGCCCGCGGTCGAACGCTCTTCTTCCTTCGTCAGGTTCTTGCCCTCGACGAAGAACGAGATGTTCTCGACCCCGAACAGCTGCTTCGGCTTCCAGGTGACCTTGCCGTCCAGGTAACCGGTCGCGTCGCGGTACACCGGCTGCAGCGAGGTGTCGGCGGCCGAGACCAGGTACTTGGAGCGGTAGTTGTAGGCCAGGCGGGCGTTGATCGGGCCCTTGTCGTACCAGAGCGTGAAGTTGGCGCTGTCCGAGGATAGGCCCGGGAACGGCAGCGGCGAGCCGTCCAGCTGCGAGAACAGCCGAACGTTCTTGGCCTTCTGGTAGGTGTAGTTGACGTCGACGCCCAGGCCCGACAGCAGGCCAGGCAGGAAGGTGAAGGCTGTCTTGGCGGTGATTTCCGCGCCCGAGATCTTGGCGCCGTCGCCGTTGATGTAGGTGTTGTAGTTGTAGAACGTGCCGTCGCCGTAGACGTCGAGCCTGCCCGCCAGCGAGCGGCTGGAGACGTAGAACGACTTGATGTCCTTCTTGAACAGGCCGACCGACACCTGGGTGTCCTTGTTCGGATAGTACTCGAACGACAGGTCGTACTCGTTGGCGCGGTAGGGCTTCAGGTTCGGGTTGCCGGCGGTGCAGCTCGGCTCGTCGAAGGCCCCGTTGGCGTCGGGCGAGGTGTCGGTGGTGCAGGTCACCGTCGGCATCAGGAAGTCCATCCGCGGACGGGCCAGCAGCTGGGCGAAGCCCGCGCGGGCCGTCAGCTTGTTCGGGATCAGCCAGACGTTCGCGTTGAAGCTGGGCAGCCAGGCGGTGTAGCTCTTCTTCGAGCTGACCAGCTGATTGCTCAGAACATAGGTGGTCGCGGTGCCGCCGTTCGTCGCCGCGTAGCTGGTCTGACGCGACGAGACGCCCTCGCCGAAGTTCTGGGTGTGGACCCTGCGCCAGCCGAAGTTGCCCTCGATGTCGTAGTTGCCCAGCGGGAACTCGTAGTTGAACTTCAGGTACTGAGCGTCGTTCCGCTCGGTCATGTAGTACGGGTACTGGTCGTGGACCTGGCCGTCGCTGCCCAGGGCGCGTTCCAGGCTGTCGGTGTTGAAGTGGCTGGTGTCGAGGTTCGCCGCGACGGCTTCGTAGCTCGGGAACTTCCAGGTCGACGGGATCGAGCCGCCGCCGAAGTAGAAGTCGCTGGGCAGGTTCGTCATCGCCGAAGCGAAGAGCGAGTTCGAGAACGCTCGCGACCAGGTCTCGGTCGTCGTCCAGTAGCCCGTGGTCGTGGCCACGCCGTTGACCGGGTTGGTCTGGTCGACGGTCTGGCCGGCCAGGATCGTCGCCGTCGAATTGATCGAGTTGCCGTAGATGACGGTGTCGTCGGCGGTCGAGTTCGGGTTCGAGCCAGGGCTGATCACGAAGCCGCCGTAGCCGTAGCCCTTGGTCGAGGCCTTGCTCCAGCGACCGCCGAACTCCAGCTTGGTGATGAACGGAAGGCGCGTGTCGTAGTCGAAGTCGACCTTGTACTGGTCTTCCTTCTGGGCGTTGTTCGACGGCCGGTACTGGATCTGCCACTGGCGGATCGCCGAGGCGTCCGACGGGCTGTAGCCCGAGGCGAAGGCAAACGACGGTTGGCCCGACGAATCCAGGCTGACGGTCATCCCGGGGGTGTCGAAGCTGACGCTGACATTGTTCGTCTGGGACAGGACCGAGGTGTCGGCCTTCGACCCGGCGAACTCGATCTGCAGGCGGTCGCCGCGATAGTTGCCGCCGAAGCTGTAGTAGTTGCTGGTGGTGTCGTACTTGAAGTCGCGGGCGCTGATGCCGAAGCCCGAGTAGCCGCCGGCGCCCGACGTCGTCAGGCAGTTGCCCAGCGTATAGGCGGTGACGTTGTGGCCGGCGTCGACCTTGACCGAGGAAGCCGTCGTGTCGGTGCTCGAGCAGGCAGTGGCCGAGGCTGCGTTACGCAGGCGGGTCGTCGACGTGAAGTCGGTGCCGTAGTTGATGTCGTTGAGGGTCTGCTTGCGTTCGTTGCGGTTGTAGCTGACCCAGGCGTCGAGCTTGTCGGTGAAGCGGAACTGGGCCGTGAACTCGGCCGAGACGCGCTCGTCGTTGCGGGTCCAGACGCCGTAGCGGGCGGTGCGCGGCGCGTAGTCGTACCACTGCGACAGACAGGCCGTGCGCAGGTTGGCCGTCGAGATCTGCGCCGCATCGGGCGTGGTCAGGCTGGCGCAGCCGGCCTGGGTCGTCACGTTGCGCGCCAGATCGTTGATCTGCTGGTTGTAGGTCGTGCTGTAGTAAGGGGCGGTCTTGTCGGCCGAGCTGTCGAAGTCGGCGAACCGGCCCCACGAGGTGTTGCGGACATAGTCGCCGCGGGTGTCGACGTTGTCGTACGTGACGTTGGCCATCAGGCCCAGGCGGCCGTCCAGCAGCTTGGTGGTGGCGAACAGGTTGCCGCGCGGCTTCCAGCCGTTGACCGTGTCCAGGTTCTGAGCCGACGCCGTGAGCGACAGGGTCGGCTTCTTGAAGTCGAGGGGCTTGCGGGTCTTGACCGAGACCGTGCCGCCGACGCCGCCTTCGGTCATGTCGGCCGTGAAGCCCTTGAAGACGTCGATCGACTGGACCAGTTCGGAGGCCAGCTCGCGGAAGTCGTTCGAACGACCGCCGCCGCCGTAGACCTGCAGGTTACCGGCGGTCGACAGCGTACTCATGCCGTTGATTTCGACGCGGTTCAGGTCGGGCTCGACGCCACGGATCGACACCGCGTTGCCTTCGCCGAAGTCCCGGGCCAGCTGCACGCCGGTGATGCGGCCCAGCGCCTCGCCGACGTTCTTGTCGGGGAACTGACTGATGTCCTCGGCGACGATCGAGTCGGAGATGGTGCCGGCCCGCTTCTTGCGGTTGATGGCCGACTGCAGGCTGGCGCGCGTGCCGACGACGATCTCTTCGACGGTCGTGGCCTCGTTCGCGCCCTGCCCCGTCGGCGCCTGCTGCGCCCAGGCTTGATCGGCGATCGCGAGCCCGGCGCTGAGCGCGAGCCAAGAAACCGTAGCGGCGGCCGCGCGGCGGCGAGCCTTCGAAAACTGCATTGGGTTGTCCCTCCCTTACCAGTTGGCCTGACGCTCCTTCCCGGGGGGGCGTCGGACGCCTGACGCGCGCGAAACGACCTGAAAGGCTCGCTCGACGCACACCGGCGCATTTTTAATACAAATACCGTAGTGCCATATGTTGAGATGTCAACGCAATTTATGGGAAGACACAACGGAGCTTTCGTGATGTAACCCTCAGCGATCCTGGGAGCGCCTTACGCGGGCGCATGACAGAAGCCGCGCGACGCGGCCTCCGGGATCGCGCAAGGCTTTCAGGGAGGCGCGGCGCTCATGACACCCCCAGGACTCAGGCGACTCGAGGCCAGCGTCTGCGCGGCGGCGCTCCTGCTGGCGACCGGCGCGGCCCAGGCCGCTCCGCGCTGGATGGAATCGCTGGATCGCGGCGTGGTCGCCGTACCGGCCAAGGACGGCGGCGTACTGGTCAGTTGGCGGCTGCTGGGCGACGACCCGGCCGGTACGACCTTCAATCTCTACAAGGACGGCAAGAAGCTGAACGCCAGGCCGCTGACCGGCGGCACGGACTTCGTCGACAAGACCACGGGCGCCGGCGTCTATGCCGTGAAGCTGGTCGCCAAGGGCAAGGAAGGTCCGGCCGGCGCAGCGGCCTCGGTCTGGACCGACGGCTACCTCTCGATCCCGATCGAGCCCCCGCCCGGCGGCGTCACCCCGGCGGGCGAGGCCTATTCCTATACGGCCAACGACGCCAGCGTCGGCGACCTGGACGGCGACGGCCGCTACGAGATCGTCCTGAAGTGGGACCCGACCAACTCGAAGGACAACGCCTTCGGCGGCTATACCGGCGACGTCTATCTCGACGCCTACACCCTGGAGGGCAAGCGCCTGTGGCGCATCGACCTGGGCCGCAACATCCGGGCCGGGGCGCACTACACCCAGTTCCAGGTCTTTGACTACGACGGCGACGGCAGGGCCGAGATCGCCGTCCGCACCAGCGATGGAACGGTCGATGGGACCGGCAAGGTGCTGGGCGATCCCAACGCCGATTGGCGCGAGACTGGCGGCGAGCGGCCCCAGGCCGACCGCACCGGGGCCTTCGTCCAGCCGGACGGGACCAAGGTCGCCAAGGTCCAGGGGCGCATCCTCAAGGGTCCGGAGTTCCTGACGGTGTTCGAGGGCGCGACCGGCAAGGCCCTGGCCAGCGCCCCCTACTCGCCCCCGCGCGACCCGCGCACCGATGCGCCCAGCGTCGAGCAGATGACGGAGGTCTGGGGCGACGGCTACGGCAACCGCTCCGACCGGTTCCTGGCCGGCACGGCCTATCTGGACGGCCAACGGCCCAGCATCATCATGGGACGCGGCTACTACGCCCGCAGCACGATCGCCGCCTGGGACTTCCGGGACGGCAAGCTGACCCAGCGCTGGCTGTTCGACAGCGCCGCGCCGGGCAACGAGGCGTTCGGGGGCCAGGGCAACCACCAGCTCAGCGTCGCGGACGTCGATGGCGATGGCCGTGACGAGATCCTCTACGGCTCGATGGCGATCGACGACAACGGCAAGGGCCTGTGGAGCGCCCGCCTGTTCCACGGCGACACGATGCATGTCGGCGACCTCGACCCGACCCATCCGGGCCTGGAGAAGTTCGGCGTCCACGAGAGCCCAAAGGCCAACGGCGGCATCGGCGCGGCCATGCTGGACGCCAGGACCGGCAAGGTCCTGTGGAGCACGCCGACCGATCACGACACCGGCCGGGGCCTGGCCGCCGACATCGACCCCCGCTTCCCCGGCGACGAAGCCTGGGGCACGAACGCGGACGCGCTCTACACCGCCCAGGGCAAGGCCATCGACGGTGTGAAGCATCCTCGCCAGACCAACTTCGCGATCTGGTGGGATGGCGACGACTTGCGCGAGTTGTTGGACAAGAACCAGATCAGCAAGTGGGACTGGAAGACCGGCCAGGCCGTCCCGCTGCTGACCGCCGACGGCATGACCTCCAACAACGGCACCAAGGCCACCCCGGCCCTGTCGGCCGATATCCTGGGCGACTGGCGCGAGGAGTTGATCCTGCGAGCCGAGGACAACAAGTCCTTGCGAATCTACGCCACGCCCTACCCCACCGACCGACGCCTGGTGACGCTGATGCACGACCCGCAGTATCGCGTCTCGATCGCCTGGCAGAACACCGCCTACAACCAACCGCCGCACACCAGCTTCCATCTCGGCGAAGGCATGAAACAGCCCAAGCCGGCGGCCATCGTCACTCGGCCCAATACTAAGGGGAAGGCGTCCCAATGAAGTCGTTCGTTCTAGGCGGCCTGGCCGCCCTGCTCCTGATCGCCCCCGCCTCGGCGCAGGACATGCAGACCCTGGCCAAGCCCGGCGCGCCCGAAGCCCCGCTGGAATGGGTCGACAAGACCACCGGCCACCGCATCGTACGCCTGTCGCGTGAGCCCGGCAGCTCCAGCCTCTATTTCAACTACAACGGCTACACGCCCAAGGGCGACCGGCTGGTCTTCGCCTCGCCCACCGGCATCACGGCCATGGACCTGAAGACCCGGGCCCTGACCAAGATCGTCGAAGGCAAGGTCCGGCTGCTGTTCGTCGGCCGCAAGACCGGCGCGGTCTATTACGAGAAGGCCCTGACCGCCGATCCGATGGGCCCCAAGGCCGTGATGGCCACCGATCCCTACACGAAAGCCACGCGCGAAGTGGCCAAGATGGATCGCGGGTCCTTGCAGACCCTCAACGCCGACGAGACCCTGCTGGCCGGGGTCGCTGTCCGCACCGACACGCCGATCCCGCCGAACCTGGCCGACAGCCTGCCCAAGAACCCCGACGACGTGAAGAGCGCCGACGGTCGCGAACTGTCCTACGCCGAGGGCCGCGAGGTGCAGCTGAACGCCCGCCTGGACAGCCGCATCCCGATGGAGATCTTCACGATCAACACCGTGACCGGCGAGCGCAAGGTCGTGCACCAGGCCACCGACTGGCTGAACCACCTGCAGTTCTCGCCGACCGATCCGGGCCTCCTGATGTTCTGCCACGAGGGTCCCTGGCACAAGGTCGATCGCCTGTGGCTGGTCAGGACGGACAAGGCCAACGACACGCCGGTCAAGATCCACACCCGCACCATGAACATGGAGATCGCCGGCCACGAATGGTTCAGCGCCGACGGCAAGACCGTCTGGTACGACCTGCAGACCCCGCGCGGCGAGGACTTCTGGGTGGCCGGCTACCAGGTCGACACCGGCAAGCGCACCTGGATGCACGTCCAGCGCAACGACTGGTCTGTGCACTTCAACTCATCGCATGACGGCAAGCTGTTCGCCGGCGACGGCGGCGACAGCGAGATGGTCGCCCACGCGCCGGACGGGAAGTGGATCGTGCTGCTGAAGCCCCGCACCGTACCGGACGTCGCGGGCATCCACGCCCCCGGGGCCGAGCACCTGATCGCGCCGGGCGTGCTCGACTCCGAGCGCCTGGTCGACATGCGCGGCCACGACTACCGCCTGGAGCCGAACGTCAACTTCACGCCGGACAACAAGTGGTTGGTGTTCCGCTCGAACATGCACGGCGCCAACCAGGTGTACGCGGTGGAGGTGGCGAAGGCGCAGTAGCGCCCTCGCGAACATCAGGCGCAGATCAGGCGACGAGCACGGGCAGCGTGGCCTCGACGCCCTCGGGGGCGAAGATCAGCTCGGGCTTGCCGCCCAGATCACCGGCCAGCCCACGCTCCAGCAGCCTGGCGCCGAAGCCGCGATGGGCGGGCGGGCGAACCTCCGGCCCGCCGCGTTCTCGCCAGCGAACCTGCGCATGCCGCTCGTCACCCAACGTCCACTCGACGGTCACCCGGCCGCCCGGCGCGGACAGGGCGCCATACTTGGTCGCGTTCGTTCCCAGTTCATGGGCGGCCAGCGCCAGGGCCAGAGCCGCGCCGGGCTCGACGCGTAAGGACGGTCCCTTGATCGAGATCCGGTCGGGATCCCGGTCGTCCGCGAACGGTCGCAAGGCCTCGTGTATGATGTCGTCGATGACCGCCCCCGACCAGTTCTCCCGGGTCAGGATATTGTGGGCCGCCGACATGGCCATGAGCCTCTCGATGAACTGGTCCCGCGCCCGGGACGGCACCTCGTCCACGCGCAGAGTCTGGCGTGCGATCGACTGGATCGAGGCCAGGGTGTTCTTGACCCGATGGTTCAGCTCGTTGATCAGCAGCTGCTGATGGACCTGCGCGGTCTTGATCTCGGTGAGATCCATCGCCATCCCGACATAGCCGAGAAATGCGCCGCTGGCGTCGATCCGTGGCTTGGCGTTGACCAGCATCCAGCGCCACCCCTCGGGCTGACGCCGGAACCGCGCCTCGAAGGTGTAAGGATCAGGTCCCTTTCGCGCCGCCTCGCGCCGCACCAGGATCTCGGCGACATCGTCAGGGTGGATCAGGCCGATCCAGGCGTGCCCCAGCAGGTCGCCGCGATCGACATTGGCCAGCTGGGCGAAGGCGGCATTCACGAACTCCACCCCTCCCTCGGGCGTGGTCATCCACACGGGCGCCGGCGCGGCGTCCGCCAGGGTGCGGAAAAGCGCCTCGCTCTCGCGCAGCTTCTCGGCGGCGGCCTTCTGCTCGGTGATGTCGGTGTGGACGCCAACCCATTCCCGGATCTCGCCGTTCGCCTCGAACAGCGGAACGGCGCGGATGCGACAGTCCCGCCAGACGCCGTCATGCCGCAGCACCCTGTGCTCGAACTCGAACATGTGCTTGTCCGCGACCGCCGCCAGCCAGGCGCGAACGGTGGGCTCGACATCGTCGGGGTGCACCGCCTTGGTCCACCCGAAACCCTCGTACTCGGCCGGTGTCTGGCCTGTCAGCGCGGCCCAACCGGGTTGCTCGCCTTCCATCTGGCCACGGGCGTTGTTGGTCCAGAGCACGCCCTGCACCGCGTCGATCGCCGCGCGAAAGCGCGCCTCGCTCGCGACCAGCCGGGTCGAGGCCTCGCGACGCCGGGATATGTCGCGGATGAACCCCAGCACGAGATCCTCGTCGCCGGGCTCGGCCCAGCGGGTCATCGACAGCTCGATCTCGACCTCTCGCCCGTCCCGGCGGATCGCGGTCAGCTCGCGGCGCGCGTCGAGCAACGCCGGTCGTCCGGAGGCGGAGAAAAGCTCGGGCTCGTCGGCAGCAGGCCCGCCGCGCGGCGAAAGGATCAGCGTGCTCAGCAGCCGTCCCAAGACATCTTCCCGCGGCCAGCCAAACATCGCTTCGGCGCGCGCGCTCCAATCGACGATCGCGCCCTGCGTGTTCATGACCACGATCGCGTCCAGGGTCGTCGTCAGAATAGGCTGTAGTCTTTCGAGGTCTGACAAGCTGTGCCTCGCAGGGGGCGTTGGTCCGCGATTCAACTGACGAATGCGGCGAGACCCTCAACACACAACTCCACCAGCCGAAACGCAACCGCCAAGACCTCCGACGTGATCGCCGGCTCCGACAGGATCCTATCGCGTCCGCCGGTGCAGCTCGGCCTCGATGATCCCCAGCCGACCGCCGGCCGCCACCTTCTCGGCGCCCGTGTCGAGGCCGGCCCGCGCGCCGGTGATCTCGACGATCTTGCCGAAGGCGTCGCGGTCCACGGTCGGCGCCGTCAGGGCGATGCGCAGGCGCGAGCCCTTCACCGGCTTCAGCGGCAGCACGACATAGCCCAGGCTCTTGGCTGGTTCGCCCTCGTAGACCACCGCCCCGTCCACGGTGATCCGCAGCGGATAGGAGCGCAGGCGCCAGCCGATCAGCTTCAGCTCCAGCTCGTCGACCACCTGGGGCTTGCCCAGGCGGTACTCGATCCAGGCGTTGGCCAGCTGGCCATCGCTGGCCCAGTGGGTCATTTCGTCGTCGTCCATGGCCTGGCCGGCCTCGGCCTGGTTTGAGCCGGCGATGGTCTCCGTCGGGCGCACCGTGACGCGCCAAGTCTTGAACGATGGCGTCGAGGGCGTCGGACCACGCACCAAGCTGACCGGCAGGGCGTCGTCGCCCACGGGCCAGCGGCCGTCGGCCGTGAGCGGTGCGGCGACGTCCAGCGTCAGGGACGCGTCCGGCAGTCCTTCGGCATGCGCCTTGACGACCACCCTCCCCGTTTCCAAGGTCGAGCGCAGCGCCACCCGATTCATCCCCGCCTCGACCGGCAGGGTCTTGGACAGGATGAAGTTGTCGTCGGTGCGCGCCGCGCCGGGGAACTTGGTCACCTGGTCCGCGCCCGCCGGCTTCTGCGGTTCGGCCGAGACCGGCGCGGCGGCCTGGCGCCCCAGGGAGTCACCCTGGGCGATACCGCCCCGCCACTCCACCGGGCCCGTCGTCGAGAAGCTGATCGTGTTCAGCGCCGTTGGCACGCGGCGACCCTGCTTGTCGACGACCTCGACATCGACCAGCGCCAGGTCCGAACCGTCGGCCTTCCAGCCGCCCGGCCCCGTGCGCGGCGTCAGGCGCAGCGCCGCCGGCTCGCCGGTGGTCTCGACGGCGTGGCGCGACACGACCTTGCCCCTAGCGTCGTAACCGATGGCCTCAAGCTTGCCGGGCGCCCACGCAACCCGCGGGAAGGTGAACAGGAAGCCGTAGCTCTTCTTGCCATAGCCCAGCAACCGGCCGTTCAGGCTCAGCGCCACCTTGTCGGCGCTGGAGACGACCAGCACGTCCTTCACCGTACCCGGCGCATAGTTCCAATGGCCGATGATGTGGCTGCGCGGATGCTCGACGTCGACCCAGCCGTCCCACATCACCTGGTGGGCGTAGAAGCCCTCCTTGGGCAGGCGCATGCCGTCGACCTCGCCGCTACGGCGATAGTTGTTGTCGCCGCGGAAGTGGGTGTTGCTGTCGGAGAAGACGATGTTGACGCCGCCCGAGCTGACCCGGTCGCCGCCGCCCGGCCGCGCGCGCCAGTAGTCGTACCAGCGGCGAACGTTCTCGGCGGCGTGGCTGTCCTGGTTGCGGTTGTAGTCGGGGCTGTCCTTGTGGAACGGCGGGGTGAAGTCGTCCTGGAACTTCCGCGCGCCTTCGTCACGGGAATATTCCATGGCCCAGACGGGCTTCGACGCGCTCTTGTTGATGTAGAGCATCTCGCCACCGTACTCGGCGACCTTGCTGGACAGCATCTCGCGCGAGCCGATGGCGCGGCCGCCGTGGGGGTCGAACTTGTCGCGGATGGCCTTCAGCTCGGCCATGTGTTCGTCGCTGATGTTCTCGTTGCCGCCCTCGTAAAAGACGATCGAGGGGTTGTTGCGGAAGCGGACGATGGCGTCGGCCATGACCTCCTTGCGCTGCTCCCAGCGACGGCCGGTGACGTCGCTCTCGGCGTCGCCGGCGGGCATGGCCTGCATCAGACCCACACGGTCGGCCGAGGTCACGTCCTGGCGGGCCGGGGTGATGTGCATCCAGCGCACCAGGTTGCCGCCGCTCTCGACCATCAGGGCGTTGGAAAGGTCGCTGATCCACGGCGGGATGTCCGCGCCCAGGGCCGGCCATTCGTTGCTGGTCCGCTGAGCGTAGCCATGAACCTGGATCACCCGATCGTTCAGCCGGACCATGCCCTGGCCGAAAGCCGTCTTGCGGAAGCCGGTGCGGGTCGTGACCTCGTCGACCGCCTTGCCGTCCTCGATCAGGGCGGTGCTCACGCCATAGAGGTAGCCGTAGCCCCAGCTCCAGAAGTTGAGGCCCGAAAGCCGCGACTTGGCCGAGACCATGCGGGTCTCGCCCGGCGCCAGGGTGACGGTCGGACCGGTGAACTCGCCCACCTGCTTGCCGTCGACGTCGCGGACGACGACGCGGTAGCCGAAGGTGCGCGGCCGGTCGGTCTCGTTGCGCACCTCGGACTCGGCGTGGATCGTCGCCGCCCGGCCCTTGATGTCGAAGTCGTCGGCCCAGATGTAGACGCCCGTCGTGCCCAGGCTGGAATACAGCGGCAGGGTCTGGTGCAGCCCGCCAGTCAGGTGCAGGCGCACGGCGCGGTGGATGCCGCCGTAGTTCACATTGAAGTTGTTGTTGTTCCACTGGAAGCCGCTGCCCGTGGCGCGCTCCTTGTACTTCCAGTCGCTGTCGACGCGGACCGCCACGACGTTCTCGAACGGCGCGGGCTTGAGCAGCTTGGAGGCGTCGACGCCGAAGGCCGTGACGCCGTTCTCGTGGAACCCGGCCAGCACGCCGTTGACATAGACGTCGCCGGCCTGGCGTACGCCCTCGAACTCCAGGAACGCCTTATCGCCCGCCTTGAAATCCGCTGGCAGGACGAAGCGCTTGCGATACCAGGTGATCCCGCCCTTCAGGTCGTGGATGTCGACCCGGAAAGCGTCGTCCTCGTTGAAGGCGCGCGGCAGGGTGACGGGCTTCCAGGCCGCGTCGTCGAACGCGGGGGCCTCGGCGCCGGCGATCTCGCCCGTGGCCATCCGCCAGCCGTCGTTGAAGGTGAACTCGGCCCGCTGGGCCTGGACGGAGACCGGCGCGAGGGCGGCGATGACGGCGCAGGCCAACGGAACGGGCTGGAACAAGCTCGACATGCGACACCTCCCATTGGTCAGGCCACTTTGGGCTCTCCCGCACCTTTGGCTTGACAACCCTGGGGATGTCAAGCAATCTCATTATATCGGATGATATCTCAATATTTGGGATTTATCCGCCAGCGGGCGGTCGCCTCCTCGGACCCCGCTGCGCACTCTTCGCCCGCCATTCCCCCGTGCGGGCCCATGGAGCGTCTCTGCGAGACGCTCCATTTTTCTTTTCGACCAGAGGGGGAGCGTCCTCCTGCGAAGGCGCTCCATTTTCTTGTCCGCCGCCTAACGAGCCGGGCAGCTGGGCCCGCCCAGCCTGGCCTGATTGTCCAGCGGGGCCGGATGAACGTGGCGCGAGATCGGCAGCTTAAGCCGGGCCAGGCTGGTCGCCACCAGGGCCGCGCCCAGGCGAGCGCCCTGCTCGTTGATGTGGGTGTCGTCGCTGATCCCCTCGGGATAGCGGGCGATGTGATCATAGGGCGCGTATTGCAGATACAGCTGGCGCGAGGCCATCTGCCCCCTCGCCTTCAGCGCCCCCATCATGTCGCCGTCCAGGTCGACCAGCGGGACCTTCAGGTCGGCCGACACCCGATGGATCGTCGCCGCGTAGGCCGCGTGGGCGTCCTTGGGCTGGCCGTTCTCCCACAGCCAGCGGGCGATCGGCGTCACCAGCACGGGCGTGGCCTTCTTCGTCCGCACGTCGGCCACGAAGCGGCGCAGGTTGACGTCGTAGGCTCCATTGGGGTCGGTGAAGCGGACGATCTTCTTGGTGTCGGCGTCGTTATGGCCGAACTGGATGAGGACCGTATCGCCGGGCTGCAGCTGGGCGACCAGCTGGTCCCACAGGCCCTCCTCGATGAAGGTCTTGGTCGAGCGGCCGCCGCGCGCCAGGTTCACGACCTGGACGGTCGGATCCAGCGAACACTTCAGCACCATGCCCCAGCCCATCTGCGGATAGCTGCTCTCGCCGTAGTTGGCGGCGGTGGAGTCGCTGGCGATGACGATGCGCGGAGCAGAGGCGGCGACGGCGGCCGCCAGCGCCAGGGCGGCGATCACGGCTTCAACTCCGCCAGGATCGAGCGGTCGATGCTGGCGACGTCGCGCACGCCGGTCAGGGCCATGGCCACGCGCATCTCCTTCTCGATCAGATCCAGCAGCTGGGTCACGCCCGCCTCGCCCCGAGAGGCCAAGGCATAGACGGCGGCTCTTCCCAGCAGGACGCCCTGGGCGCCCAGGGCCAGCATCCGTACGACGTCGAGCCCGGAGCGGACACCGCCGTCGGCCAGGACCGTCAACTTGTCGCCCACCGCCTCGGCGATGGCCGGCAGGGCGCGAGCGCTGGACAGCACGCCATCCAGTTGGCGACCGCCATGGTTGGAGACCACGACCCCGTCCGCGCCGATGTCGGCGGCGGCCTTGGCGTCCTCGGGATCGAGCACACCCTTGATGATCAGCGGGCCCTTCCAGAGGTCGCGGATCCACTCCAGGTCCTTCCACTGGATGGAGGGGTCGAAGTTGGCCCCCAGCCAGCCCATGAAGTCCTCGAGGCCCGAATTCTTGCCCAGCACCGGCGCGACATTACCCAGGGTGTGGGGATGACCCATCACCCCGACGTCCCACGCCCACTGGGGCTTGAACATCGCCTGGACCATGCGGCGGGCGGCGGCGTTGGGGCCGCTCATGCCCGAGTGGGCGTCGCGATAGCGGGCCCCGGGCACGGGCATGTCGACAGTGAAGACCAGCGCGGTCGCACCGGCCTCGCGGGCGCGGACCAGCAGGTCGCGCATGAAGGCCCGGTCACGCAGCACGTAGAGCTGGAACCAGATCGGCGCGGACGAGGCCTTGCTGACCTCGTCGACGTCGCAGACCGACACGGTCGACAGGCAGAACGGCACGCCCTTCTTGGCCGCCGCGCGCGCGGCCTGGCACTCGCCGCGCCGGGCGTACATGCCCGTCAGGCCGACCGGGGCCAGGGCCACCGGCAGCGCCTGCTTGACGCCGAACAGCGTGGTCGAGGGATCGCCGGCCGAAACGTCCTTCAGGACGCGTTGGCGCAGCGCGATGTCGGCCAGGTCCGAGATGTTGCGGCCCATGGTCCGCTCGGCATAGGCGCCGCCGTCGATATAGTCGAACAGGAAGCGCGGCAGCTTGCGCCGCGCCGCCTCCCGGAAGTCCGTGGTGGACGAGACGATCACCGGACTACTGCAGGTTCACGAACGCGCCGCCGTCGACCAGCAGCGCCGCGCCGGTGACGTACTTGGCCAGGTCCGAGGCCAGGAACACGATCGGCCCGGCTAGGTCGTCGGGCTCGCCCAGGCGGCCCAGCGGGATGCGGCCGGCCATGTATTCGCGCTTGGCGACGTCGGCCAGGTCTTCCTTGTTAATCGCCGTCTCGATGGTGCCCGGCAGCACCGAGTTGCAGCGGATGCCGTACTTGCCCAGGGCGATGGCGGTCGACTGCATCAGGCTGTGCACGCCGGCCTTGGTCGGGGTGTAGTGGGTCTGCATGCCGCCGCCGACCAGGGCGCTGATCGAGCTGACGGCGATGATCGCGCCGCCGTGGCCCTGCTTGACCATCTGGTTGGCCGCCGCCTGGACCATGTAGTAGGCGCCGAACAGGTTGACCTTCATCGTCCGCTCCATGACCTCGGGCGGCATGTCGAGGAAGGCGTGGAAGGGACAGATGCCGGCGTTGTTGACGAACACGTCGACCTTGCCGAAGGCGTCGACGGCGGCCTGGACGAAGGACGAAGCGGTCTCGACCTGGGCCACGTCGCCCTTCACGGCGATGGCGCGGCGGCCCAGGGCCTCGATCTGGGCGACGGCGTCGGCGGCGCCGGCCTCGTCGGAGTGGTAGTTGATCGCCACGTCCGCGCCATGCTGGGCGCAGCCGATCGCGGCGGCCTTGCCGATCCCCTGCGAGGCGCCGGTCACCAGCACCACCTTGTCCTTCAGCAGCATCCCTACCTCTTTTTGTCAGTCATCAGCGGGCCAGCCGCTTTCCGTTCCAGCCCAGATCGCGCCCGATGGCGTTGGCCGTGTCGCGGACATCGTCGACCAGCGTCTTCATCCGCTCGTCGTCCATGTACTGGGCCGCGCCCGAGACGCTGATCGCGCCGACGATCTGGCCCGAGGCCCCACGGATCGGCGCGGCGACGCAGCGGATGCGGTCTTCGTTCTCTTCCAGGTCGAAGGCGATGCCGCGCTTGGAATAGTCGCGCATCCAGTCGATCCACTGCTTCTCGTCCGGCGCGCCCGGCAAGGCCGGACCTTCCGCGCGGTAGAGGGTGCGCCAGCGGTCCTCGGTGTCGTCCAGCACTAGCGCCTTGCCCAGGCCCGTCGAGCGGATCGGCTGGCGATCGCCCACGCGCGAGCTGATGTTGATGCGGCGGCGGCCGGTCAGCTTGTCCAGATAGAGAGCGCGGTCGTCGTCGAGCACGCCCAGGTGCACCGTGTCCTCGGTGTCTTCCCACAGCTTTTCCAGGTGAGGACGAGCAATCCGCGGCAGGTCCATCTGCTGGCTGGCCAGATAGCCCAGCTCAAGAAGCTTGGAGCCCAGGCTGTAGCCTTCGCGCGGCGCCTGCGAGAGCAGACGTCGCTCCACCAGGGCCGTGGCCAGGCGGTGAGTCGTGCTGCGGGTCAGGCCGAGCTGCTTGGCCAGAGCCGGCAGGGCGATGGTCCCGGACTCGGCGACCACGTCCAGCAGATCCAGGCCGCGAAACAGGGTTTGGCTACCGCTGGGAGACTTGGTCGTCGCGTTTTCGTCCGCCGCCACCGGTTCCGCTCCCCTTGACGCTGGTTTCATTTTGTAGCACTACCTCTCATATTGTGGAACGCAAGGCAAGCGGAACGACGGCGACTCTCGCAGAGCGCGCCGGCCTCGCGAACCGATAGCGTGTCATAGGTTATGTTGGGGAGGTAGGCGAAGCTCGACGGCTTCGCCACGGGCCTACCGGAGCGCTTCCGGCGGGCGCGCCTCCCTTGTCCCAGGGCGGCGTCCAGGCGCGACCGCCCATCAGGTTGGAGCCTCGTCGTCCATGGCGTTTCCGGTCATCAAGCACGTACGCGCGTTCGTGGTCCGCGGAGGCGGGGCCGACTATCACGATCAGGGCGACGGACACTGGATCGACGACCACATCGCCACCCCGATGTCGCGCTACCCGGAATACCGCCAGAGCCGCCAGTCGTTCGGCATCAACGTGCTGGGCACGCTGGTCGTCGAGATCGAGGCCGCCGACGGCACGATCGGCTTCGCGGTGACCACCGGCGGCGAACCGGCCGCCTATATCGTCGAGAAGCACCTGGCCCGCTTCCTGGAAGGCCGCGATCCGACCGAGGTCGAGAAGATCTGGGACCAGATGTACTTCTCCACCCAGTATTACGGCCGCAAGGGCCTGGTGGTGAACGCCATCTCGGGAGTCGACCTGGCCCTTTACGACCTGCTGGGCAAGCTGCGTCAGGAGCCGGTCTACGCCCTGCTGGGCGGCAAGGTCCGCGACGAGCTGACCTTCTACGCCACCGGCGCGCGCCCGGACCTGGCCAAGCAGATGGGCTTCATCGGCGGCAAGATGCCCCTGCATCACGGCCCGGCCGAGGGTGAGGAAGGCCTGCGCAAGAACATCGAAGAGCTCGCCACCATGCGCGAGCGCTGCGGCGACGATTTCTGGCTGATGTTCGACTGCTGGATGTCGCTGGACCTCAACTACGCCACCAGGCTGGCCCACAAGGCCCACGAGTACGGCCTGAAGTGGATCGAGGAGGCGCTGAGCCCCGACGACTACTGGGGCTATCGCGACCTGAAGAAGAACGCCCCGACCGGCATGCTGGTCACCACCGGCGAACACGAAGCCACCCGTTGGGGCTTCCGCATGCTGCTGGAGATGGAGTGCTGCGACATCATCCAGCCGGACGTGGGCTGGTGCGGCGGCGTCACCGAGCTGATCAAGATCGCCAACCTGGCCGACAGCAAGGGCGTGATGATGATCCCGCACGGCTCGTCCGTGTACAGCTACCACTTCGTCATCACGCGCCATAACAGCCCGTTCGCCGAATTCCTGATGATGGCCCCGAAGGCCGACGAGGTGGTGCCGATGTTCCACCCGCAGCTGATCGGCGAACCCGTTCCGGTGAACGGCAAGCTCAAGCTCTCCGACGCGCCGGGCTTCGGCGTCGAACTCAATCGCGAGGTCGGTCTGCACCGGCCTTACGTCCGCTAGACCTCCCTGAAGGCAAGACATCCATGAAACTGCTCCGCTACGGTCCCAAGGGGGCTGAGAAGCCCGGCCTCCTCGACGCCGAGGGCAAGATCCGCGACCTGTCGGGCCACGTGGCCGACATCACCGGCGCCCAGCTGTCGCCGGCCAGCCTCAAGGCCCTGGCCGCCATCGACCCGACCACCCTGCCGCTCGTCGAGGGCTCGCCCCGCTACGGCGTGCCGGTCAACGGCGTCTCCAAATTCATCGCCGTGGGCCTGAACTTCGCCGACCACGCCGCCGAGTCGAACCTGCCGATCCCGGAAGAGCCCGTGCTGTTCACCAAGGCCGTCAGCTGCCTGCAGGGTCCTAACGACCCGGTGATGATCCCGCGCGGTTCGGTGAAGACCGACTGGGAAGTCGAGCTGGGCGTGGTGATCGGGTCGCGCGCCAGCTATGTCACCGAGGCCGAGGCCCTGGACCACGTCGCCGGCTACGTCCTGATTAACGACGTCTCCGAGCGCGCCTTCCAGATCGAGCGCGGCGGCACCTGGGACAAGGGCAAGGGCTGCGACACCTTCGGTCCGGTCGGCCCATGGATGGTCACCTCGGACGAGGTCGGCGATCCGCAGAACCTGGGCATGTGGCTGGACGTCAACGGCGAGCGCAAGCAGGACGGCTCGTCCAAGACCATGATCTTCCCGATCAGCAAGCTGGTCTCGTACATCAGCGAGTTCATGACTCTTGAGCCGGGTGACCTGATCACCACCGGCACCCCGCCCGGCGTCGGCATGGGCCAGAAGCCCGAGCCCGTCTACCTCAAGGCCGGCGACGAGATCCGCCTGGGCATCGAGAAGCTGGGCGAGCAACGCCAGATCGTCGTGGCCTGGTCCAAGGAAGGCGTCGCGTGAGCCCCATCTCCTCCTCCAAGGTCTACGCCAATCGTTTCGCCGGCCGCCGCGCCGTCATCACCGGCGGCGCCTCGGGCCTGGGCAAGGCCGTGGCCGCCCGCATCGTCGCCGAGGGCGGCCAGGTCGCCCTCTGGGACCTGGACGCCGACGGCCTGAAGGCGGCCGCCGCCGAAGTCGGCGCGGCCCACACCGTGGCGCTGGACGTCTCGGACGAGGCTGCGGTCCTGGCCGCCGGCAAGTCCACCGCCGAGGCCCTGGGCGGCATCGACATCCTGGTCGCCTCGGCCGGCATCACCGGCGCCACGGCTCCGGTGTACGAGTACCCGACCGATAGCTGGAAGCGCGTGTTCGACATCAACGTCAACGGCGTGTTCTACAGCTGCAAGTCGGTGGTGCCGTTCATGCTGGCGGGCGGCTACGGCCGGATCGTCAATGTCGCCTCGGTGGCGGGCAAGGAAGGCAATCCCAACGCCGGCGCCTATTCGGCGTCGAAAGCGGCGGTGATCGGCCTGACCAAGTCGCTGGGCAAGGAGCTGGCCACCAAGGGCGTCATCGTCAACAGCCTGACTCCGGCCACCTTCGAGAGCCCGATCCTGGAGCAGCTGCCGGCCAGCCAGGTGGAATACATGAAGGGCAAGATCCCGATGGGCCGCCTGGGCGAAGTCCACGAGAGCGCCGCCATGGTCTGCTTCATGGCGTCGGAGGAGTGCAGCTTCACCACCGCCTCGACCTTCGACACCTCCGGCGGTCGGACCACTTTCTAAGGAAACTGGAGCCATGGCGTACACGGGCCCCATCGTCGATCCCCACATGCATCTGTGGGACCTCGATCGGCACTACTACGCCTGGCTCCAGGACACCCCGCTGCCGAACAACCCGGCCGGCGACATGTCCTCTATCGCCTACAAATCCTATGGACTCGACGACTATCTGGCCGACGCCAAGGGCTGGAACGTCGTCGAGGTCGTCCATGTCGAGTGCGGCCTGCCGCCCAAGGACCAGCTGTCGGAGACTGATTGGCTGCAGTCGATCGCCGACCAGCGCGGCGTCATCGGCGGCATCGTCGCCGGGGCCAACCTGGACGATCCGGACGTCGAGGCGATGCTGGCGGCCCACGCCGCGCGCCGGAACGTCCGAGGCGTCCGCCAGATCGTCAACTGGCACGCCGATCCGGCCAAGACCTACGGGCCGACCGACAAGCTGCTGGACGCCCAGTGGCGCAAGGGTTTCGCCCTGCTGGCCAAGTACGGCCTGTCGTTCGACCTGCAGCTCTACGCCTCGCAGATGGCGGTGGCGGCCGAACTGGCCGACGCCCATCCGGACATCCCGCTGATCGTCAACCATGCCGGCATGCCGACCGATCGCGACGAGGCGGGCCTGGCCGCCTGGCGCGAGGGTCTGGCCGTCCTGGCCAAGCGCCCCAACGTCGCTTGCAAGATCTCGGGCCTGGCCATGGTCGATCGATCGTGGACGACGGCCAGCCTCAAGCCCTTCGTGCTCCAGGTCATCGAGACCTTCGGGGTCGAGCGCTGCATGTTCGCCAGCAACTTCCCGGTGGAGAAGGTTCACGGCAGCTTCGGCGCCTTCTACGCCGCCTATGATGCGATCACGGCCAGCTTCACCCACGACGAGCGCGAGGCGCTGTTCGCCGGCTCCGCCCGGCGGATCTACCGCCTGGCCGACTGACAACAAGAAGAACTACGGGAGGAAGACGATGAGCACGACGACGGAAAGCCGCCCCCTCGCCTTCCGCATGCAGCTGAAGCCGGGCGTCGCCGCTGAGTACGAGCGCCGCCACGACGAACTGTGGCCCGATCTCGCCGAAGCCCTGCGCGACGCGGGGATCCATGACTATTCGATCTTCCTGGACGAGGAGACCATGAGCCTCTTCGCCGTGCTGCGCCTGCGCCCCGACCACAAGAAGGACGCCCTGCCGCTGCAGCCGGTGATGAAGCGCTGGTGGGACTTCATGGCCGACCTGATGGAAGTCCATCCGGACAACAAGCCGGTCGAGTGGCCGCTGAAGCCCGTCTTCTATTTCGAGGGCTGAGCATGCGCGCCCTGCCCGCCTTCGGCCTGGTCGCCGCCTTGATGGCGACCTCCGCGCTCGCCCAACCCGTCCGGGCCGAGCCCGCCCGCTACACGATGACGGCGTTCACCAACGCCAGCCAGTCGAACATGAGCGTGTACGACTCGGCCGACGGGACGCGCTTCACGCTGAAGAAGCCGCTGGCCTATACGCCGCCCCAGGGCCTCATCCGCGATCCCAGCGTGATGAAGCATACGGACGGCTGGTACTATGTCGCCTACACCACCGGCTGGACGGGTGACACGATCGGCCTGGCTCGCAGCAAGGATCTGGTCGACTGGACCTTCCTGCGCGACGTCAAGATCGACGTCCCGGGAGGCGCGACCAACAGCTGGGCGCCGGAATGGTTCGTCGACCAGGACGGCTCGATCAGCCTGATCCTGTCGGTCTCGACCACCGGCATCGCCGGCCAGTTCCAGGCCTACCGCATCACCGCCTCCGACGGTTCGCTGGCCAGCTGGAGCAAGCCGAAGGTCCTCTCGGGCCTGGGCCCGAACTACATCGACACCTTCGTGGTCCGGCAGGACGGCCTCTACCAGGCCTTCGCCAAGAACGAGACGACCAAGTACATCGAGCTGTGGACCGCCCCCTCGCTGGACGGCCCGTGGGCGCTGAAGGGCGCCGGCGACTGGGCCGGCTGGGGCCGCTTCCTGGAAGGCCCGGCCATGGCCCGCACGCCCGACGGCGGCTGGCGGATCTATTTCGACGAGTACATGGCCAAGCGCTACTGGTACTCCGACAGCAAGGACGGCTTTCGCACCTGGACGCCCAAGGCCGAACTGCCCGAGCTGTCCGGCACGGTCCGCCACTTCACCGTGATGAAGGAAGGCGGCGATCCGCCCGCTATCGCCAAGCCGGCGCAAGCGCACAAGATCACCTGGGACAAGTACTCGCTGAAGGTCGACGACCAGCGCGTGTTCTCGTGGGGCGGCGAGTTCCACCCCTTCCGCGTACCCAGCCCTGACCTGTGGCGCGACATCCTCCAGAAGATGAAGGCCAGCGGCTACAACACGGTCGCGATCTATTTCGACTGGGGCTACCACTCGCCCAAGCAGGGGGTCTACGACTTCAGCGGCGTGCGCGACATGGACCGCGTGCTGACCATGGCCAAGGAAGAAGGCCTCTACGTCATCACCCGCGCCGGCCCCTATGTGAACGCCGAGCTGACCCGGGGCGGCTTCCCCGGCTGGCTGGTCAACCAGCAGGCCCGCGCCCGCACCGACGCGCCGGAATACATCCAGGCCGCTGACGAGTGGCTGACCCAGATCAACGCCGTCATCGCCCGTCACCAGCTGACTACCGGCCAGGGCACGGTCATCGCCCACCAGATCGAGAACGAGCTGGACGTCGTCGGCGCGCCGCAGCAGCGCTACATGCAGTGGCTGTACGACAAGGCCAAGGCGGACGGCATCACCGTCCCGATCTTCCACAACGACAAGGGCCGCAACGGCTACTGGGTGCCCAAGGGCTCCAACGTGCCCGGCACGGTGGAAGGCCCCAACGACCTCTACGCCTTCGACGGCTATCCGGGCGGCAACTGCCGCGTCGACAGCAAGCCTTCGAGCCCCGGCGTCGCGCCCGACTGGGGGATCTATGGCGCGAACGGCGCCAAGGGCGGGGCCCTGGCCAGCCCGAACACCCCCGGCTTCCTGGCCGAGTTCGGCGGCGGCTGGTTCGACTACTGGGGCAGCAACGGCGACTACGACTGCACCGCCATCCACCGCGGCGTCGGCTACCAGCGGGTGTTCTACGGCACGAACGTCGCCAACGGGCTGACGCTGCAAAGCTTCTACATGACCTATGGCGGGACCAGCTGGGGCTGGCTGCCGGCCCCGGTGGTGTTCACCTCTTACGACTACGGCTCGGCCATCGACGAGGCCCGGGGCCTGCGCGACAAGGCCCGGGTCATCAAGCAGATGGGCGAGTTCATCGCCGCCGTCCCCGACCTGACCCGCATGGACAAGGGCGAGGCCGTCGTTCCCTCGAACGACAAGGTCCGCGTCTATCACAACGTCAACGCCGAGACCGGCAGCCACCTCTATGTGGTGGTGCACAATCCCAGCAGCGCCACAGGCGACGAGGCCTTCACCTTCAAGCTGAAGACCCGCGACGGCGAGTACGTGGTCCCCTCGCGCATCAAGGGCCAGGACAGCAAGATGCTGATGGCCAGCTACGACCTGGGCGGCCAGCGGCTGGTCTATTCGACGTCCGAGATCCAGACGCACCTGAAGTGGAACGACGGCGACCTGGCCCTGCTCTACGGCCGCGCCGGCGAGGCGGGCGAGACGGTGCTGCGCTATGCGTCCGCGCCCAAGGTCGAAGTGATCGAGGGCGACGTGACCTCGGCCTTCGACACGGCCAAGGGCGACCTGAAACTGTCCTACCAACACCGGGGCCTGGCCCGCGTGCGGATCACCGGCGGCGGCCGACCTCCCCTGACCTTGCTCCTGGCCGACGCCGAGACGGGCCAGACCTTCTGGAAGCGTGAGAACGCGCTGGTTCGGGGTCCGGGCTTGATCCGAAGCGACGCGATCAAGGGCGGCGTGCTCAGCCTGACCGGCGACACCGAGACCGACAGCCCGCTGGAAGTCTTCGCGCCCAAGGCCGTCACGTCCATCCGCTGGAACGGCGCCAAGGTCGCGGCCAAGACCACCGCCTTAGGAAGCCTGCTGGCCGACAAGCCCCTTGCGGGCCCCGGCGCGGTCGCCCTGCCCGACCTGGCCAAGCTCGACTGGAAGACCGCCCCCGGCTCGCCCGAGGCGGATCCTAAGTTCGACGACAGCGCCTGGCTCAAGACCGAAGGCCGCCGCAGCGGCTCGACCGTGCGCGGTCCCACCGGCCAGCCGGCGCTGGACATGAGCGCCTATGGCTTCCACCAGGGCGACGTCTGGTATCGTGGCCGCTACCAGGGCCAGGCCAACATTGACACGCTGACCCTGCATTACGGGGCCGGCGGCGCGGGAATGCTGCAGGTGTGGCTGGACGGCCGGTTCCTAGGGGAGCACGAGCTGGACGGTGGCCTGCCCCGCCCGATCACCACGGGTGTCGCGACCTTCAAACTGCCCGAAGACCTGCGCGGGACCGGCGAGCATGTGCTGTCGGTCATGGTCCGCAACAACGGCCACAACTGGGACCTGGACGCCGACGACTTCCACAAGGAGGCCCGCGGCCTGGTGTCGGCTTCATTGTCGGGCCCTGGGACCTACAGCTTCGCCGTCTCGATCGCCTGGAAGATCCAGGGCAACAAGGGCGGCGAGGACATCCAGGATCCGGTCCGCGGCAACGCCAACAACGGCGGCCAATACGGCGAGCGCGAGGGCTGGCATCTGCCGGGCTTCCCGGACGCGGCCTGGGCCAAGGCCGATATCGCGGCGACCCAGCCCTACGCTGGCACGACCTGGTATCGGACCAGCTTCGACCTGGCCCTGCCCAAGGACCAGGATACCACCCTGGGCCTTTCCATCGGCGACCCGGACAAGCCGCGCTCGCCGAACAAGCGCTACCGCGTGCTGATCTTCGTCAACGGCTGGAACATGGGCCAGTTCATCGCCCATGTCGGCCCCCAGCGGACCTTCGTCCTGCCCAACGGCATCATCGATCCGCGCGGCAAAAACACCATCGCGCTGGCGGTGACCAGCGACGGCGCCCCCGGTGACGCCCTGGAAGCCGTCAAGCTCGTCAACCTGCGGACCGTGCGCGGCGGGATCCCCGTCGCCCGCGTGCCCGCTCCCGACTTCAAACCCTGATACCGGACTCCTGGAGACTACCCGTGCCCAATCTCGCCCACGGCATCGACGCCAAGGACATCAAGGCCAAGATCGCCTCGCTGATCAGCAATCTGGTCGACATCACCGACGAGACCGGCGAGTTCCTGCTGCGCCTCGACGACGGCCGGGTGATCGACACCAAGGGCTGGAACGACTGGGAATGGACACACGGCGTCGGCCTCTACGGCCTGTGGAAACAGTACGAGATGCACGGCGACGAGCGCGCCTTCGACATCATGACCCAGTGGTTCGCCGACCGCTTCGAGGCCGGCACCCCGACCAAGAACATCAACACGGTCTCGCCGTTCCTGACCCTGGCCTATCTGTACGAGGCCACCGGCGACCACACCTACATCCCCTATCTCGAGACCTGGGCCGACTACGTCATGTACGAGGGCCCGCGCACCGAGGAAGGCGGCTTCCAGCACATCGTCTTCAACAGCGAGAACCCGCAGCAGCTGTGGGACGACACGCTGATGATGAGCGTGCTGCCACTGGCCAAGATCGGCCTGCTGCTCGACCGCCCCGACTTCGTCGAGGAGGCCAAGCGCCAGTTCATGGTCCACATCAAGTACCTGGCCGACCGCAAGACCGGCCTGTGGTTCCACGGCTGGACCTTCCTGGGCCGTCACAACTTCGCCGACGCCCTGTGGGCGCGCGGGAACTGCTGGGTGACGATCGCCATCCCCGAGTTCATCGAACTCTTGGACCTCAAGCCCGGCGACGGCCTGCGCGCCTTCCTGATCGACGCGCTGGAAGCCCAGATCAAGGCGCTGACGCAGTTCCAGGACGCCGAGACCGGCCTGTGGCATACGATCATCAACGACAAGGCCTCGTACCTGGAAGCCTCGGCCACGGCCGGCTTCGCCTACGGCATCCTGAAGGCCGTGCGTAAGCGCTACATCGGCAAGGAGTACGAGGCCGTCGCCATCCGCGCCATCAAGGGCGTGCTGGCCAATATCGACGACAAGGGCGAGCTGCAGCAGGTCTCGTTCGGCACCCCGGTGTTCGACACGATCCAGGGCTACAAGGACATCCCGCTGACCTCGATGCCGTACGGCCAGTCGCTGGCCATGCTGGCGCTGGGCGAGTTTCAGCGCGCCTTCATCTAACCAACCACCGCATCAACCGGTCCGGCGCCAACGCCGGACCGGTCAAAGGGGCGCCAAGACCCCGTCTCGAAGGGAAAGACACACATGGCCACGCCGGACGTCCGCAAACCCACCTGGGTGAACTATTGGGGCTGGGGCTCCGGCGACATGCTGGGGGCTGGCGCCCAGGCCGTGATCACCGGCTGGCTGGCCTATTTCTTCATCACCTTCTGCGGGCTGTCGCCGGTCGAGACGGGCCTGATCCTGGGCCTGCCGCGCCTCCTGGAAGCCATCACCTGCCCGCTGATCGGCTACGTCTCCGACAACCTGCGTCACACCTGGGTGGGCCGGAAGATCGGCCGGCGGAAGATCTTCCTGATCGCCACCATCCCGCTGCTGCCGGCCTTCGCCCTGATCTTCGTGACCGGCCAGACCTTCACCTACTACCTGGTGACCTTCATCTTCTTCGAGTTCGTCTACACGATGTTCCTGATCCCGTGGGAAACCCTCGCGGCGGAAATGACGAAGGATTACAAGGAGAAGGCCAAGTTCGCCGGCGTGCGGATGATGATCGCCCAGAGCTCGGCGATCCTGGCCTCGTACCTGCCGACCCTGATCATCAACAACCTCGGCGGCAAGGACTCGCCCAACACCTTCCTGATCATGGCCGCCATCTTCGGCGTGCTGTTCAGCCTGGTGGTGACCCTGGTCGTGTTCTTCTCGTGGGAGCGCCCCTATACCGAGGCCGAGAAACTGATCCAGCCCGAGCCGATGGACTGGGGCAAGGCGGCGCTGATCCCGGTCAACATGTTCCGCGACCTGTTCTCGACCCTCAAGATCAAGGCCTTCCGCCAGCACCTGTCGCTCTATCTGGGCGGCTATATCAGCCAGGACATCTTCAACACCGCCTTCCCGCTGTTCGTGGCCACGGTGATGGTCGGCTCGACCCTGATCATCTCGCAGCTGATGACGACCATGTACGTGGCCCAGCTGATCTCGGTGATGATCGCCATCCGGGTCATCATCCGCACCGGCCCGGTGGTCGCCTACCGCCTGGCCATCACCAGCGTCGGCGCGGCCCTGCTGCTGTTCCTGGCCTTCTACCTGATCAAGCCGGCGGGCTTCGCGCAGGGCGTCGCGGCTCTGGACGGCGACATCTTCGGCGGCGCGCCGGTCGGCGTGCTGTTCTGGCTGTTCGTGCCGATCATCCTGGCGGGCCTGGGCCGAGGGACGCTGAACTTCGTGCCGTGGGGGGTCTACAACTACCTGCCCGACGTCGACGAGGCGGTCACCGGCCAGCGCCGCGAGGGCATCTTCGCCGGGGTCATGACCCTGACCCGCAAGGTCGCCCAGTCCGGCGCGATCCTGCTGACCACCAGCCTGATCGGCCTGGGCGGCTTCGTCTCGGCGCCCAAGGGCAAGCCGCTCGCGCAGCAGACCCCGGAAGCCATCCAGGCCCTCGTTCTGGTCATGGTCGGCGGCCCGCTGATCGTGATGATCGCCGGCATGCTGATCTCCTGGCGCTTCCGCCTGAACGCCCGCACCCACGCGGTGCTGGTCCACGAGGTCGAGCGCCTGCGCGCCGGCGCGACCGAGGCCGAAACCCAGGAGTCCAAGCAGATCGTCGAGGACCTGACCGGCTGGAAGTGGGAACGCCTGTGGGGCCGCGGCTAACTCGCTATAGCCAGCCGTTGGAGCGGGCGATCCGGCCCGCCTCCACCCGATTGGCCGCGCCCAGCTTCTGGGCCGCCTCGGACAGGTAGTTGCGCACCGTGCCTGGCGAGAGGTCCAGCACCTCGGCGATGTCCTTGTTCGAGCGCCCCTCCTCGGCCAGGCGCAATATCTCGCGCTCGCGGTCGGTCAGCGGATCGGGCTGGGCGTCCCAGACCGCCTCGGACAGCTCCGGGGCGATGGCCCGGCCGCCGGCGGCGATGGTGCGGACGGCGGCGGCCAGCACACTGCTGGGACCATCCTTCAAGAGATAGCCCTTCACCCCCGCCTCCATCGCCCGGCGCAAATAGCCGGGCCGACCGAAGGTGGTGACGATCAGGACGCGCGTCGTCGCGCCGTCAGCCTTCAGCCGCCCGGCCACGTCGATACCGGTCAGGTGCGGCATCTCGATGTCGGAGATCAGCACGTCGGGCTTTTCCGACCGCACCAGCGCCAGCGCCTCGGCGCCGTCCGCCGCGCGGCCGACCACCTGGATGTCGCCCTCCAGCTCCAGCAGCGCGCTGAGCGCCCCCAGCACCATCTTCTGGTCTTCGGCGATGACGACGCGGATCACGAGGCGGACTCTCCAGGAGCGCCTATGGGCGCGATGGCGACCAGGCGCGTCCCGCTTCTGTCCGAGACGATGTCGAGATCGCCGCCGATGGCCGAAAGGCGGGTGCGCATGCCCTTCAGGCCCGAGCCTTCGACCAGGCCGCCGCCCCTGCCGTCGTCGACGATGCTGAGCGTCAGGGCCACAGGGCTGGGCGCCACCCGGATCTGGCAGCGCGTGGCGCCGGCATGGCGGATGACGTTGGTGACGGCCTCACGCAGGGCCATGGCCAGAACCGCCTCCTGGCCGGGATAGGCGTCGATCTCGTCGGCCGAGACCTCGGCCTGGATATTGGCGGCGGTCAGGGCCGTCCTGGCGCGCTCCAGCTCGGTGGTCAGCGAGGCGCCCTTCATGCCCACCACCGCCGTCCGGACCTCCGACAGCGCCTCGCGGGCGGCGGCGGCCACCGACTGCATCTCGCGTTCGGCGGCCACGGCGTCGCGGCTGACCAGCTTTGCGGCCAGCTCGGCCTTGACCGCCACCAGGGTCAGGGTGTGGCCCAAGAGGTCGTGCAGGTCGCGGGAGATCCGCTCACGCTCGGCCATGGTGGCCAGGGCGCGGACCTCCTCGTGGGCGACGGCCAGTTCCTGGTTCTTGCGCTCGACATCGGCCTGCATCAGGCCGGCGAAGCCGGTGATGCCGCCGAACAGCACGCCCGACGCCCAGACCGGCCAGTTGTAGTTCAAAAACAGCGGCCCCATGGCCAGCAGGACCACCTCCATCCCGACCATCGTGCGAACCGCCAACCGGCGCGACCGCAGGCGCGCGGCGAACGACATGGCGTAGATCGTGTAGACGCTCCAGCCGACGTTGAACGACGACAGCGACACCCCGATGCCGAAGATCGCCAGCACATGCCACAGGGTAGGCCGGCCGCGTCGCAGCCAGATCCAGTAGAACAGGACCACGAAGGCCGCGAGTCCCGCGACCGAAGCCGCGATCTCGACCACGCCCGGCCGCCGGAACAGCCAGGAAATGAAGTAGAACGGCAGATACGACAGGAAGATCAGGCTCCAGCGACGACGGTTCAGGCCGTCGGCCAGCGGCGCGCTGTTTTCGTCGTCCTTCGTCCGAGTCGCGGTCTCCTGGTCCATGCCGGCGATGTCGCGCGCGCCGCTCGCCACGGTCAAGCCGCCTGCCGCCGCCAGGCCGCCCAGGCGCCGGCCACGGCGGCCAGGCTGATCAAGGCCAGCACCGTCACGTGGCGCTGGACGTCGGCCATCGGCGTCATGCCCGACAGCATCATCGACAGCCGGCCCAGGTGGTACGACGGGGTGACCTCGGCGACCTTGGCGATCCAGCCCGGCATCAGGTCCAGCGGCATCCACAGGCCGCCAAACAGGCAGAAGCTGAGGAACAGCAGGTTGGCCACCGCCGTCGCGCCTTGCGAGCCCAGGCGCAGGCCGATGTTCAGGCCGATCAGGGCGAAGGGAACCGCCGAGGCCAGCCCCAGCCCCAGGGTCGCGGCCCAGCGCCACGGAACCATCACCACCCCGCCGAACCAGGCCAGCACGCCCAACAGGCCGATGGCGGTGGCGACCAGGGCCAGGGCGGCGGCCAGTCGTCCGGCCAGATAGCCGCCGGCGGGCAGCGGCGCGATCTGCTTCAGCTCGATCAGCTTGGCCTCGCGCTCGGCGGCGACGGCGGCGCCGAAGCCGAACATGGCCGGCGCGATGGCGGCGAAGATCACGTAGTTGGCCAGCATGGCGTGGGCGATCTCCTCCCGCCCCTTGCTCAACCCCAGGCCGATGACGCCGTAGAACAGCAGCGGCAGGGCCAGGCTGGGAATCAGGAACTGCGGGGTGCGCCAGGTCGAGACGATCTGGGCGCGGGCTTCACGGGCGTAGACGGCGAGCGTGTGCATGTCAGGCGACCTCGGCTTGACGGGTTTGGCCAGGCGCGCCGGCCTGGACGAGACGGGTGACGGCGTCCTCCAGCGACGCGCCGGCGACGGTCAGGTCGTCGACGGTCTCGTCGCGGGCCAGCAGCTCGCGCAGCGTGGCGGGGGCCGAGGTGGTCAGCAGCGTGACCCGGCCGCCGTCGCGGCTGACGCCGGTGACGCGCGCCAGGCTCTCCAGCTCGGCGTCGGACAAACGCGTGCGGCAGCGGATGGCGACGCCCGAGACCCGGGCCTTGATCGCCTCGGGCGAGCCGTCGGCGATGACCTGGCCATGGTCGATGACCACGATGCGGTCGGCCAGGGCCTCGGCCTCGTCCAGATGGTGGGTGGTCAGCAGCACGGCGCAGCCCCGGGCGATCTCGGCCCGGACGGCGGTCCACAGGCCCCGGCGAGCGTCGATGTCCATGCCGGTGGTCGGCTCGTCCAGGACCAGGAAGTCCGGCCGGCCGGCGATGGCCAGGGCGAACTGCACGCGGCGCTGCTGGCCGCCCGACAGGGCCCCGCAGCGGCGGCGCTCCAGACCTTCCAGCCCGGCCAGGCGGACGATCTCGTCCAGCGGACGGGGCGCCTTGTAGTAGCCCCGGAACAGGTCGACCTGCTCGCGGACCGTCAGGGTGCGCGGCAGGCCGGCCTCCTGCAGCATGACGCCCATCCGGCCCCTGCCGGCGACGTCGCGCGGATCGCCGCCGAACAGCGCGGCCTCACCCGCGTCGGGACGAAGGCGGCCGGTCAGCAGGGCGACGCTGGTGCTCTTGCCCGCGCCGTTCGGCCCCAGCAGGGCCACGCACTGGCCGGGACGGATGATCAGGTCCAGGCCGTTCAGGGCCAGGGTCGCGCCCCGACGCTTGACGGCCTTGGACAACGCCGCGACGGGCAAGGGAAGGTTGGGCGGCTGCGGAGGATTGGGTGACATGACGGCTCCCTCGATGTGGAGCCAGCATGCCGCCGCGCCGCGCGGCCCATCAGTGCCGGCCGTCACCGGGCCGACATGACATTCGTCACCTTGGCGCCCTCAGGCCGCCGCGTTCCAGGCCTTGGTCATCAGGGTCACCGGCGAGAAATCGCCGAACTCCCAGCGCAGCGGCAGCGCCGCGGGCCGCCGCCAGGCCTTCTCGGGCCTGAACCGCCACTGGCGCTGGACGCCCTCTGGCCAGGCGCGGCCAGGTGGCGGATCCCAGTCGATCTCCACCCGTCCCTGCAGGTGCAGCAGGTCGCCGGTGTCGAAGTCGACGAACAGCAGGGCAGCGCGCGGGTCGGCGACCAGGTTGCCAAGGGTGTTGAAGAACCGGTTGCCCCGGAAGTCCGGCACGACCAGCTCGCCCTTCACGACCTTGACGAAGCCCGGCAGGCCGCCCCGGTGCGAGATGTCGACGCCGCCGTTCTCGGCGCCCGCCGCGCCCGAGGCGGTGGCGACGAAAAAGGTGTCGGCGTCGGCGATCTGGGCCAGGACTTCGGGCGCGTCGACAGCGACCGTCTCGGCCGGAACCATCGACGCCGGCGCGGTCTCGACGTCACGGGTCTGGATGTATTGCGGGCAATTGCCGAAGCTTTGCAGCACCTTGAGGCGCAAACCTCCAGCGTCGGCGGCCTCGATCACGCCGTTGGCGCGGTTGCGGCGGCGCGTGGCGAAGTCCAAACCCAGGGCCCCGAACGGCTGGCCGGCGCTGAAGAATTCGTGACCTGGCTCGCCCTCGCGCGGCGTCGCATGGATCACCAGGGTGGTCGGGTCGGGACTGTCGATAAAGCCCGGCTCGCCGGTCAGCACCGTGGCGATCGGCCAACCTGCCGCGTCGACCGTGGCGACGAACAGGTACGGCAGCATTCCGAAGAAGTCCCGGTGCTGGTCGGGCATGAATGGCCGGATCCCCGTCATGCCGGGCGCGTGCAGGCCCGCTCGCGCCTGGGCGGCCAGCTCGCCGGCGTGGAAGGGCTGGTCCATGTCAGGCGACCTCCTCTTGGGCGGCCTTGGCGGCCTGGGCGAAGTCCGGCATCGGCTGGAACCAGGGCTGGGCCTCGACCCGCGCGAGCCACGCCCGGACGTTCGGATACGCATCCAGCGACACCCCGCCCTCCGGCGCGTGGGCGACGTAGCTGTAGCAGGCCAGGTCCGCGAGCGTGACATGGTCGGCGGCCAGGAACGTCCTGTCCGCCAGGTGGCCGTCCATGAAGATCAGGACCCGGCCAGCGATCCGCGCGGCGCGGACCGGGTCGTCGGGCAGGCCGAACAGCGCGATCATCCGCGCCACCGCCGGGCCGTGCATGACCTCGCCCGCCGCGATCGACAGCCAGCGCTGCACCGAGGCCGCCGCGGCCGGCTCCTCCGGCAGCCAGGGACCGTCCGGGGCGTAGCGGCGCGCGAGATAGACGAGGATGGCGTTGCTGTCGACCAGGGTCAGGTCGCCGTCCTGCAGCACAGGAATCTGGCCAAGCGGATTGCGCGCCAGGAAGGCCGGCGACGCCCGCACGTCCTTCGGCGAGTCCGCGAACACGTAGCTCAGGCCCAGGGCGTTCAGCATCAGGGCCACCCGGTGGGTGTGCCCCGACAGGCCCGTGCCGTGCAGAACGATGGCGGCCATGGGAGATCTCCGGCGCGTTGCGATGACGGCATATTGGCCATTGCGCGCAACGCAATGAATTGAACAAATCCGCAATATATTTTTCCATTTCACGGAATTGCGGATGGATCGCCTCGACGAGCTTTCCCTGCTGGTGGCGGTGATCGACGCCGGCGGCCTGGCCGCCGCCGGGCGGCGCTTGCGGCGTTCGCCCGCCGCCATGACCCGGGCCTTGGCGGCGCTGGAGGAACGGGCCGGCGCGCGCCTGATCGAACGCACCACGCGGCGCCTGGCCCCGACCGAGGCCGGCCGCGAACTGGCCGAGCGGGCCCGCCGACTGCTGGCCGACTACGAGGCGGCGCTGGAGACCTCGGCCCCCGACGCCGTGCGCGGCCTGCTGCGCGTCACGGGCCCGACGGTGTTCGGCGGCCGCTACCTGGCGCCGGTGATCAACGCCTTCCTGGCCGAACACCCGGACGTGCGCGCCGAGGTCACCCTGCATGACCGCAACCTCGACCTGATCGAGTCCGAGCTGCACGTCGCCCTGCGCATCGGAGCGCTGGCCGACTCCAGCCTGGTGGCGCGGCGGGTGGGCGGCGTTCGCCGGGTCACCATCGCCGCCCCCGCCTATCTCGCCCGGCGCGGCGAGCCGAAGACACCGGCCGATCTCGCGCGCCACGAGACCGTCCTGACCACGGCCGTCTCGGCCACGCCGGAATGGCGGTTCGAGGCCGGCGGCCGGCCCCGCGCCGTGCGGCTGGATCCGCGCCTGCGGATCAACGACGTCGAGGCCGCACTGGCCGCCGTGCTGGCGGGCCACGGGATCGGCCGCGCCCTCTCCTACCAGGTCGCCGACGACCTGGCGGCCGGACGGCTGGTGCGCCTGCTGCCCGACTTCGAGCCCCCGCCCCTGCCCGTCCAACTGCTCACCGCTGGCGGCCGCTTCATGCCGCCGCTGGCGCGGGCGTTCCTGGACTACGCCGCGCCTCGGCTGGAACGGCTGGCGGTGCTGCGCGACGCCTGACAAACCGTCGTTTTCTCGGAGCCGTCGCGTCCGCCCGGCGTTGATGCCACGCGTAGAAAAGAGGTGGCGTCATGAGCTCATTTTCCCGCCGGGACACGATCACTCGGCCGATCTTCCAATGGGCCAAGGGCGTGCTGCCCGCCCTGTCGGAAACCGAGCGCGACGCCATCGAGGCCGGCGACACCTGGTGGGACGCGGCGCTGTTCACCGGCGATCCCGACTGGAACGAACTGCTCGCCTTTCCCAAGCCGACACTGAGCCCCGACGAGAAGGCCTTCATGGACGGTCCGGTCGAGACCCTGTGCGCCATGCTCGATGACTGGCGCATGACCTGGGAGACCCGCGACCTGCCGCCTGAGGTCTGGGACTTCCTGAAGCGCGAGAAGTTCTTCGGCATGATCATCCCGAAGGAACACGGTGGTCTGGGCTTTTCGGCGTTCGGCCACGCCGAGATCGTCCGCAAGATCGCCACCCGCTCGACCTCGGCGGCGGTGACGGCGATGGTGCCCAACTCCCTGGGTCCGGGCGAATTGATCCTGCGGTTCGGGACCCGGGATCAGCAGGACTACTGGCTGCCGCGCCTCGCCGACGGGCGCGAGATCCCCGCCTTCGGCCTGACCAGCCCCGAGGCCGGCTCCGACGCCTCGGCCATGACCGACGAGGGCGTGGTCTGTCGCGGGACCTGGAAGGGCGAAACTGTGCTGGGCGTACGCCTGAACTGGCACAAGCGCTACATCACCCTGGGACCGGTCTGCACGGTGCTGGGCCTGGCCTTCAAGCTGCGCGATCCCGACCGCCTGCTGGGCGGCGCGGAAGACATCGGCATCACCTGCGCCCTCGTCCCGACCGACACCCCCGGGGTCAGTATCGGCCGCCGGCACCTGCCGGCCTTCCAGACTTTCCAGAACGGTCCCAACTGGGGCGAGGAAGTATTCATCCCTCTGGGCCTGATCATCGGCGGCGCCGAGCGCGCCGGCCAGGGCTGGAAGATGCTGATGACCGCCCTGGCGGCGGGGCGCGGCATCTCCCTGCCCGCCATGTCCGGCGCGGCGGCGGCCTACAGCGCCCTGACCACCGGCGCCTACGCCCGGGTGCGCCAGCAGTTCGGCATCGCCATCGGCAAGTTCGAGGGCGTGCAGGAACGCCTGGCTCGCATCGCCGGCAACGCCTACCTGGTCGACGGCGCCCGGCGGCTGACCTGCGCCGGCCTCGACATGGGCAAGCATCCGTCGGTGATCTCGGCCCTGTTGAAGTCCGGCGCGACCGAGCGGATGCGCACGGTCGTCAACGACGCCATGGACGTCCACGGCGGCAAGGCGATCATGGAGGGCCCGCGCAACTACATGGGCAGCCAGTACCGCGCCGTGCCGGTCGGGATCACGGTCGAGGGCGCCAATATCCTGACCCGCAGCCTGATGGTGTTCGGCCAGGGCGCGATCCGGGCCCACCCGTACATGCTGCGCGAAATCCTGGCGCTGGGCGAGGATGACGAGGCCAAGGGCCTGGCGGACTTCGACCAGGCGTTCTGGGAGCATGTCGCCCACGCCCTGCGCAATGGGATCAGGGCCACGGCCCGCGCCTGGACCGACGGCGCCCTGTCGCCCGCGCCTGACGCCGGCCGCGCCAGCCGCTTCTATCGCAAGCTGGGCCGCTATAGCGCCGCCTTCGCCCTGACTTCGGACATCGCCCTGCTGACCCTGGGCGGGGAACTGAAGCGCAAGGAGATGCTGTCGGCCCGCCTCGGCGACATTCTCTCCGAGATGTACTTCCTGTCCGGCGCCCTGAAGCGCTGGGAGGACGAGGGCCGGCAGGACGCCGACTTCCCGCTGCTGGACTGGTGCGCCCAGACCGCCTTCGCCACGATCGAGCAGCGCTTCGACGAGATCTTCGCCAACCTGCCCAACCGCCTGGCGGGGTGGCTGCTGCGGGCGGCCGTGTTGCCGCTCGGGGCCCGCCGGCGAGGCCCCTCGGACCGTGTCACCCGCGCCTGCGCCGACCTGATCCTCCACCCCTCGCCCACCCGCGACCGCCTGGTCGAGGGCGTCTATGTCGGCGGCGAGGACGAGGCGATCGGCCAGTTGATCGACGCCTTCGAGCGCGTCGTAGCCACCCAGCCGATCCACGATCGCCTGAAGGACCAGGGTGTCCGGAACTGGAAGGATGGCCTGGACAAGGGATTGCTCACGCCCGACGAGACCAGCGCCCTGGCGGCCGCCGACGAGGCCGTCGCCAAGGTGATCGCGGTCGACGACTTCGCGGCCGAGGAGCTGACGACCCGCGAGGTCACGCCTGTCCAGCCGCGCGTCCTGGCCAGGAGCCCTCGCGCCGCGGCGGCCGTTGAACCGCGGATCGACCGCGAACCCCGCGCGTTCGGCGACGAGACGACATCTCCCACCTGACAAACACCGCCTTGGAGCCAGCGCTCGGCCCGCTGTAGAACTGCGGTACGGCGCTGAGTCTCCGGAAGGTCGGTGGGTCCATGCATACGCAGAGAATTCTGGTCACGGGCGGCGCGGGTTTCGTCGGTTCGCATCTTTGCGACCGGCTGCTGGCGTCCGGCGCGGAAGTGCTCTGCGTCGACAACTACTATACCGGCTCACGCCTGAACGTGGCGCAGAACCTGGCCAATCCGCGCTTTGAGCTGCTGCGGCACGACGTGACCATGCCGCTGTATGTCGAGGTCGACCAGATCTACAACCTGGCCTGCCCCGCGAGCCCCGTGCACTACCAGTTCGACCCGGTGCAGACGACCAAGACCAGCGTCCACGGCGCCATCAACATGCTGGGCCTGGCCAAGCGGGTGAAGGCCAAGATCCTGCAGGCCTCGACCTCCGAGGTGTACGGCGACCCTTCGATCCATCCGCAGGTCGAGAGCTACTGGGGCAACGTCAATCCGATCGGCATCCGCTCGTGCTACGACGAGGGCAAGCGCTGCGCCGAGACCCTGTTCTTCGACTACTGGCGCCAGCACAGGCTGCAGATCAAGGTGGCGCGGATCTTCAACACCTACGGCCCGCGCATGCACCCGAACGACGGGCGCGTGGTGTCGAACTTCATCGTCCAGGCGCTGAAGGGCGAGGACATCACCCTGTATGGCGACGGCAATCAGACCCGCTCGTTCTGCTATGTCGACGATCTGGTCGAGGGCCTGATCCGCCTGATGAACACCGGCGACGACGTCACCGGCCCCATCAACCTGGGCAATCCGGTCGAGTTCACGATGAAGCAGCTCGCGGACCTTGTCGTGGAGCTGACCGGCAGTAAGTCGGTTCTGGTCCACCGCCCCCTGCCCTCCGACGACCCGCGCCAACGCCAGCCCGACATCACCCTGGCCAAGCAGCACCTGGACTGGACGCCGACGGCGCCGCTGAAGGTCGGGCTGATGAAGACGATCGAATATTTCGACGATCTGCTGAAGGCCGCCTAGGTCGCTGCGCCCGCAGCTGATCGCGGGGTGACAAACGTCACCTCGAACGCGTGATCCCAGGCACTGCAACGCTTTGAGTCGTTCCGGCAGGTTCCTCGCAACAGAGGAGACCTCCCTATGACCTTCCCGCCGCGCCGCGCCGCCCTGCTGGCCGCCACGGGCCTGGCCGCGATCAGCGCCAGCGCCCACGCTCAAACAGCGACGCCTTCCGCCCCGGCCAAGAAGGAGCAGCCCAACCAGGTGCAGGGCGTCACCGTCACCGCGCCCTCGGCCCAGGACATCAAGACCTCGATCGACCGCCGCAGCTACAGCCTGGGCAAGGACCTGCAGGCCACCACCGGTTCGGTCGCCGACGTGCTGCGCAACGTCCCCTCGGTGCAGGTCGACGTGCAGGGCAATGTCAGCCTGCGCGGCGACAGCAACGTCACCATCATGATCGACGGCAAGCCCTCGGGCATGTTCAAGGGCGAGAACCGTGGCCAGGTGCTGCAGCAGATCCCCGCCAGCCAGTTCGAACGGGTCGAGGTGATGACCAACCCGTCGGCCGCCTTCAGCCCCGAGGGCACGGCCGGCATCATCAACCTGATCACCAAGCAGCAGCGCGGCGTCGGCACGACCGGCTCGGTCCGCGCCAATGTCGGCACGGAAGGTCGCAAGAACGGCAGCGTCACCCTGGCCCGCAACACCAAGCGCCTGACCCTGTCGGGCGACGCCGGCTGGCGGCGCGACAAGGCCAAGGGCGAGATCACCGACGACCGCCAGCGCCTGGACACCGCCTCAGGCCAGTACGCGACCAGCCGGCAGAAGATCGGCTTCGCCAGCCACGGCCAGTCGCACAACGCCCGCGGCGGGGTCGACTACGACCTGGACAAGCAGACCCGGCTCAGCGCCGAGGTCCGCTACAACGACATGGAGTTCGACTCCAAGGCCGGCGCGACCTATCAGGGCCTGGATCCGGCCGGAAAACCCAGCGTCGCCTATACCCGGCTGGTCGACGGCGTGATGAAGCGCTCGGTGGCCGGCGTCTCGGGAGATCTGCGCCGCAAGCTGTCCGGCGACGAGCACGAGTTCACGCTGCACGCCAGCCTGGAGCGCACCCGCGACCGCCAGATCAACGACGCCGACGGCTTCAACCAGCTTCCCACGGCCTCGACCTATGTCGAGCACGTCAGCATCGGCGACGAGCTGGTCCAGGGCCGGCTCAAGGCCGAGTACAAACGGCCCCTGCCCGGCGGCGCCAAGCTGGTCGCCGGCTATGAGCTGCAGGTCGACGACAACGACTACGACAACTTCGGCGCCCGCGGACCGACCTCGGGGTCGCTGACGGTCGATCCGTCCCTGACCAACCAGTTCAAGTACGATCAGACGGTCCACGCCCTCTATGTCACCTACAACCGGCCGATGGGCGACTGGACGGTGATGCCGGGCCTGCGCGTCGAAGAGGTCAAGATCGACACCAACCAGGTCACCTCGAACCTGAAGGACGGCTATGACTATCTGCGCGCCTATCCCTCGCTGCACGTGCAGTACAAGGTCGACGACGGCCGCCAGGTCAACGCCAGCTACAGCCGCCGCATCCAGCGCCCGACGCCGGGCGACCTGAACCCGTACCGGATCTATCAGGACCCCTATAACTACCGTCAGGGCGACCCGCGCCTGAAGCCGCAGACCACGGACTCGTTCGAGGTCGCCTACCAGATGCGCAAGGGCTTCAACTACTATCTGGGCACGCTCTATTGGCGCGAGGCGCGTGACGGCGTCACCGACGTGCTGCGCGAACTGCCGGGCGGCGCCCTGCTGACCACCAAGGCCAACCTGGCCAAGAGCCGCAGCGGCGGCCTGGAGCTGGTCGCCAACGCCCGGATCACGCCCAAGGTCTCGTACACGATCAGCGGCAATACGGCCTGGACCGAGATCGGCGCCACCGACCTGGGCTTCCCCGACAAGCGCTCGGCCTGGACTGTCTCGGGCTACGCGGCGCTGAACGTGCAGGCCACGCCCAAGGACTTCGTCCAGGTCAGCGGCTTCGCCATCGGCAAGCGCCTGACGCCGCAGGGCTATCGCGAGCCGACCGGTATGCTGAACCTGGGCTATCGCCACAAGTTCAACGACCGCCTGTCGGGCGTGGTGACGGTCCAAGACGCGCTGAAGACCTTCGGCGACAAGCTGGTCATCAACACCGCCGCCCTGAAAGACCGCCGGACCATGGACCTGGACCTGCGGGCGATCTTCGTCGGCTTCACCTACGGCTTCGGCGGCAACGGCGTTCCGAACCCGCGCCGACCGCGCGAACCGGCCTTCGACTTCGGAACGCCGGGCGGCGGCGTCGGCCCGATGTAGGTCGCGCTACGGTCTCCAGCCTTTCAGCAGGTTGGAGACCGTATAGGCCTTGGCCTCGCCCGCCGTCAGCTGGCGACGCCGCTTGGACGGCCTGCCTGCCCCGGGACCCCGGCTGGCGTATTCGAAGAGGCGCGCGTCCTCGGGCTGGTACATGGCCCGGCGCCCGCCCTTCAGATTGTAGTGCATCGGATACCAGGCCTCGGGGACGATGTGGTCGTCCATCCAGCACCGGACGAAGGCGGCCTGGCCGACCGCGTCCGGATTGCCATAGCGGCCGTCCGGGAAGGTCATGGTGTGCCGCCAGGGCCGGCCCAGCGCCATCGTGGCCTTGGGCATGTCTCGGTCCCGCGTCAGGCGGCAATCCAGGAACACCAGGCCGTAGGGCTGGCGGCGGTCGGTGTCGGGGGCGGCGATGAAGCCGTGGAAATCCTTGCCCGGACGGGTGCGCGAGCGGATCTCGCAACGGTCGAACACCGCCACGCCCCGGCCGTAGATGAAGTCGACGCAACCGCTGATGAAACAGTTGCGAAACAGGCTGCGGCCGACGTCGGTGAACAGGGTGTCCTGCCAACCGGTCAGGGCCACGTCCTCGAAATAGGCCCGGTCAGAGCCCTCGCCCAGCTTCAGCGCCGTGGCCTGGGCCCCGCTGGCGCCGGTGCGGTCGTAGTCGACCTCGGCCGGCATGTTGTGGGGATAATCGAAGTCGTTGGCGATGGTCAGGCGCTCGGCGCGGAAACCGGGCGCGAGGACAGTCACCGTGGCGATCTCGGGCGGACCGCCTGGCCGGTTGCGGCCGGCGGCGTACTCGTCGAACACGATGACGCTGGTCGCCCTGCCCTCGCCCACCAGATGGACGTTGGGCTTGCGCACCGTCACCTGCTCGCGCCAGGTCCCGGCCGGGACGAGGATGCGGAAGGGACGCTCGCCCGAGGCCGGCGCGGCGTCCAGCGCTTCGGCCAGGGTCGCGTAGCTCTTGGCCGCGCGTGGATCGGGCTTGGCCGACAGGATGGCGTCGAAGCGCCCGGAAAGGGATCGGGGCATGGCCCAGGCCGGCGCGGCGGTCAGGCCCGCCAGCCCGGCCAGCACGACCGAGCGGCGATCAGGAAGTCTGGACATCGAAAAGCCTCCGCCGACAGCGGAAGCGGCGCGGTCCCGAGGAACCGCGCCGCGCCGTGGACTAGAAGGTGTAGCGGAAGCCGGCGAAGAACTCGCGGCCCGTCTCGTGGTAGAACGACACCAGCTGGCTGCTGTCATAGTACTGGTCCTGGACCTCGTTGGTCAGGTTCACGGCCTCGAAGGTGAAGGCCAGGTTCTTGTTCAGGGTGTAGGTCAGCGAGGCGTCGAAATTCAGCGTCGCCTTGGTGCCTTCCACGTCCGAACCGTTGCGGCCCGGAATCTGCGTCAGGTACTTGCTGCGATAGGCGGCCGAGACGCGGCTGCTGATCTTCTTGTTCTCGAAGTAGATCGTAGCGTTGTAGCTGTTCTTCGACAGGTTGGTCAGCGGGCCGACGGCCGCCACCGCGCCCGTCGACGACAGGTAGGTCACCTCCGACGTCACGTGGGTGTAGTTGCCCAGGAAGCCGAACTTGTCGAACGGCGCCGGCAGGAAGGTGAACGGCTGCTGGTAGTTGATCTCGAAGCCCTTCAGCGGACCGCCCGGCGTGTTGACCGAGGTGCTGAACTGCCAGACCGGCAGGCCCGGCGCGCAGCCCGGGGTGCTGCCGCAAGCCGCGACCGCGGCGCTGTCCGGCAGGTTGAAGGGGTTCTTGTCGAAGGTCGACAGCGGCGACGTGTAGCTCTGAACGAAGGTCGAGATGTCCTTGTAGAAATACGCGAACGACAGCAGCGCGCCCGGCTGGAAGTACCATTCGATGGCCGCGTCGGCGGTCTTGGCGCGGTACGGATCCAGGAACGGATTGCCCGAGGTCACGGTCTTGTTGCTGCCCGTGCCGATATTCACGCCGGGCGTCAGCGACCCCAGGTTCGGACGCGACATCACCTTGGCGGCGCCGAAGCGCAGCAGCAGGTCCTCGGTCGGCTCGACGACCACGTTCATGGCCGGCAGGACGTCGGTGTACGAGCGCGTGGCGGTCGTGGCCGAGATCGTCTGGTAGTTCACGCCGCTGACGGTCGAGGGCACCACGCCATAGCCGAGCGCCTTCTGGCGGGTCTTGACGTAGCGGACGCCCAGGTCGCCGCGCACCGGCACGCCGAACGCGTCGAACTTGAAGTCGCCCTGGACGTAGCCCGTCGTGTCCCACTCGTCGATCGAGTAGTTGCTGCCCAGGCTGGGCTCCCGGCCCAGGTTGTAGATGCCGCAACCGGCGGTGAAGCACGAGTTGCCGAACGGGCTGGTCCACACCGTGCCCGGCGTCGTAGTGACCGTCTTGCCGTAGTTGACGTCGTCCATGTGCAGCATGGAAATCGCCTTGCTCAGGTCCGGCGTGATCCACGAGGTCACGTTGCCGGCCGGCAGGCTCAGGCTCGAGAAGTCGATCGTCTGAGCATAGGATGAACGCGGGATGGCCTTCAGCTCGGCCGACGAGATCGGGTTGATATTGGCCGTCGTGCCGTTCGAGCGGGCGAAGGCGGTGCTGTCGGTGCCGTAGGCCTTATACGACAGGCCGCCCTTGAGCTTCAGGTTGTCACTGAAGTCATAGGCGACGTCGAACTGGGCGGTCTTGTAGCTGTTGTCGACGAAGCCCTGGACCATGCGGATCTCGGCCAGGGTCCAGGCGTCGGCGTTGGTGGTGTCGCCGGTGCCGTACTTGATGACCGGATAGGCGTCGCCGCCGCTATAGTCCCAGCTGTAGCCCTGGACATTGTACTGGTCCCACTGGACCGTGTTCTGCACGGGGTTCGAGAAGGTGGACTTCGAGAAGCCCAGCACGCCCTTGACCTTCAGCTTGTCGGTGAACTCGTGCTCGCCCGACAGGGTGAACTGGCGGAACTCGGTCTTCAGCTTGTCGAAGCGCTGTTCGGTCTTCAGGTCGACGTTGTTCAGCGTCGCCTTGGTCATGACCGGGAAGTTCGAGCGCGGCGTGCTGATCGTGTAGTCGATCACGTCCACCTGGTTGATGCCGCACGAGGCCGGCGAGGTCGCCGTACAGGCGCCGGCCGTCTGGGGCGTGAAGGTCTCCAGGAAGTCCTCGTTCCGTTGGCCCTTGAACAAAGCGTACAGGCTGTCGAACGAGACCGTGGTCTTGTCGTCCGGTTGCCATTGCAGCGACCCGGTCATGCCCAGACGGTCCTGCTTGTTGCGATACCAGTCGAAGCGCGGGATGCGCGGGTGAACGGCGCCGTTGGCCTCGGCGCAGGCCGCGGCGTTGGTGGCGCAGGTCACGCCCTTCACGCTGCGGAAGCCCGGCGAAGTGGCCGTGCCGGTCTGCCAGCGCACAGTGCTGGCGCCCTCGTCCAGCAGGTCGCGCTTGGAATAGGCGATCGAGAACAGAGCCCCGATGGTGTCGTCGCGCCAGGTGTTCGAGATCAGGGCGGCCATGCGCGGCGAGGCCTTCTCGGCCTGGTCGTTGTAGCCCATCTTGCCCGACACCGCGAAGTTGAAGCCGCGCTTGTCGAACGGATGGGCGGTGTTCAGGTCGACGGTCGCGCCCAGCGAGCCTTCTTCCGTCTCGGCCGAGGCGGTCTTCTGCACGGTGATGCGGTTGAAGAGGTCCGAAGCGAAAACGTTGAAGTCGAACGAGCGGCTGCGGTTGGTGCCGCCCGAGGCGTCGGTGCCGCCCGAGGTGGTCAGCGCCTCCATGCCGTTGATGCGCACGCGGGTGAACTGGGCGCCCAGGCCGCGCACCGAGATCTGACGGCCTTCGCCGGCGTCACGCGAAATGGCGACGCCCGGAATGCGTTGGATGGATTCCGAGAGGTTCAGGTCCGGGAACTTGGCCATGTCCTCGGCGTAGATCGCGTCGACCGCGGCGGCCGAGGAGCGCTTGACGTTCAGCGCCTGCGCCAGGCTGTTGCGGAAGCCGGTGACCACCACCGCCTCGACGGTGTCGTCGCTGGCCGGCGGCGCGGCCTGCTGGGCGCTGGCGGCGCCGGCGGCCATGACCGAAGCCAGGGCGGCCGCTCCGCAGAGCAGGCGGGCGCGCAGACGTACCTTTTCCGATGAAGTCATTCTTGTTCCCTCCCAGGACGGCGCTCTTATGACACCGGTATCAATTGCTCACATGCTGCGATTGCTTTCCATTTTTTGCAAGTCACTGTTCATGGGGCGTGCTGTCGCAATCATCGGCGAAAGCCGTTGCGACAAGGGGCTCAACGGCAAAAAGCGGAACGAATACGCGGCTCAAGCCGCAATTGGGCTATCGCGCCATGGGCGAAGGCGCGGTCGCTTTTTCAACCCCTCCTTGCCGGAATGCGGCGCCTTTTTGTCCGAGCTGCGTTTCCGAGTCGACGCATTCAGCGTGATCGCAGGGTGTGATGCGCAGGTTTCGGTTCGAGGTCGTCTCGCCTGAACACTTCCCCGATCCGGAAGGCGCGCTGCTGCGCAACCTCGACGAAGCCCGGCGCGAGGCCCTGAGATTGGGCGCAGCCCTCGTCCGCGACTATCCCGAAGCGTTCGCCAAGCCGGGCCCATGGCTGATGACTATTCTGGACGAGGCAGGCCATGTCCTGGCCGAAGTCGACCTAGGGCCGAGGACGCGATCGTCCCTTCACATCGTTGGCGCGCAGCCGCCCCCGCTCCAGTCGGACGATCGCCTTGGGCCTTGGGCCTTCGACAGCGGCCAGCTTTATCTGCGCCAGCGACCGGGCAAGAAGGACCGATAGCGCGTCCAGATCCTGGCGCGAGAACCCCGCGAACACGCTCTCGTGTGTCGGTCCCAGGCTGGCCAAGACCGCTTCCACCAGGACCTTGCCGTCAGGCGTCAGATCGACGACCACCAGGCGGCGATCCTCGGCCGGCGTCCGGCGCTCGACATGGCCGGCGGCGACGAGGCCATCGATGGTGCGGGTCAGGGTGGTCCGGTCGGCGCCGATCGCGGCCGCCAGACCGGTCATCGACGACAGGCCTTCCTTGTAGAGGGCGTCGAGCACCAGCCATTGCCCGAAGACGATCCCGTGTCGGCTCAACCGATCGCCGACCAGCAGGCGGCGGGCCTGTTCGGTTTGGAAGAGCAGTCGGTTCAGGTCGTCGATATCAAGCGGCAAAAGTCGGTTCCGGCGTCTGGACAAGCTTTCAACGCAGAAGCCGGGCTTTCAGATGACGACGTTCCGTCAGTTTCTCAACCAAGTTGCAAGGGCGCCATAAAGGAAGCCCCGCCGCGGTTGAGAAATCGCCGATCAGCCGTGGATGATGCTCCAGCCCACCACCGCGATCACCAGCCAACCCACCAACAGGCTTCCGGCGAAGTTCCGGATCAGCCACTCCCGTGTCTTGTGCAACGCCAACATGCAACACCCCTCAACGCACCTGAACGTACGCTGCCTAGTGATTCTATCCACAGGCAAGCAATCTTGATCCTCGCGAACGAGATGCTCGCAACGCTGTTATGTATTCGATCACACACCAGTCCAAATTAACCATCGATTAAGAATTTAGATAAGTCTGAAATCCGACTTTATCCGAAGCTTAAGCACAGTAATTCCTCGCACTAAACAGTATTTTTGACAATTAAAACAAAATTAAATGCGATAACCTGCCGCATTACACTCAATCGCCGCCCCGGATACCAATTAACCGTGTCGATTTTGGCATGCGAACTTGAGGGGGCGTCAGTGACGTTTGATACCGCCCGCCAGGCCACGCGACTGGCGCTCGTCGCCATCGGCTGCCTGCTGGCGACGCCGGTCGCCGCCCAGGTGCTGGAGATCGGCGCCGATGGCGCGGTGACGCGCTTCGACGGTCCCTCGATCTTCACGCAGGACGGCGCGCGGGCGATCGCCCCCGCCCCGCAACCGCTTCAACGCGACATGGCGCCGGGCGTTGAGGCCGTGCGCCGACAGATCTCGACCACCGCCACCGCCTACGCCCTCGATCCCGGACTGGTCGACGCCGTGGCCTGGCGCGAAAGCCGTTTCCGCCCGCAGGCCCAGTCGACCAAGGGCGCCATCGGGATCATGCAGTTGATGCCCGGCACGGCTCGCGACCTGGGCGTCGATCCTCGGGACCCCGCCCAGAACATCCGCGGCGGGACGATGTATCTGCGACGCATGCTGTCGGAGTTCGGCGGCGACGTCCGCCTGGCCCTGGCCGCCTACAACGCCGGCCCCGCCGCCGTCCGCAAGCACGGCGGCGTGCCGCCCTATGCCGAAACCCAAGCCTACGTGACCTCGATCCTCGGCCGCATGGCCGCGACCGGGTCCGCCCTCGCCGCCCCCGCCCTCGGAGCCTCCCAGTGATGCGTAAGCCCCTTCTGGCCCTCGCGGCCGCCCTCGCCTCCGCCGCCACCCAGGCCCACGCCCAGGCCGTCCAGGCCGATCCACAGGGCTCCAGCGCCTTGCTGGCCGGCGTGACCTGGCTGCAGGGCACCCTGATGGGCAATGTCGCCACCGCCGTGGCGGTCATGGCCGTGGCCGCCGTCGGCTTCTTGATGCTGACCGGCCGCCTGAACTGGCGCTACGGCGCCACGGTCATCCTGGGCTGCTTCATCCTGTTTGGGGCCACGACGATCGTCAGCGGCATCCGCGTCGCCGCCGGAGCCGCCTGAGCCATGGTCGCCCCGCTGGATCGCGACGTGGTGTTCGGCGCCTTGACCCGCCCGCAGATGTTCGCGGGGGTCACCTACAGCTACTTCGTGATCAACGGCGTGGTCACCGCCGAGCTCTTCCTGATCACCAAGTCGTTCTGGGCCATCGCCGCCGCCCTGGTGATCCACGCGATCGGCTACGCGGCCTGCCTGCGCGAACCCCGCATCTTCGATCTCTGGCTGACCAAGGTCAGCCGCTGTCCCCGCGTACCCAATTTCCGAGCCTGGCGATGCAACAGCTACAGCGCCTGAACCCGCGCCCAAAAGCGAGCAAGGAGCAGACGGCCGGCAAGCGCCTGCCCTATGCCCGCCACCTGGACGACGTCACGCTGGAGACGCGCGATGGCCTGCTGATGCAGGTCATCCACCTGGCCGGCCTGCCGTTCGAGACGGCCGACAGCGAGGAGCTGAACTACCGCAAGGCCGTGCGCGACGTGATGCTGCGCGGCCTGGCCTCCTCGCGCTTCGCCATCTACCACCACATCGTCCGCCGCCAGGTCGACGCCACGACGCAAGGCGCCTTCGGCGACCCCTTCAGCGCCCGGCTGGACGCGACCTGGAGCGAGCGCCTCGCCGCCCGCAAGCTCTACGTCAACGACCTGTTCCTGACGATCGTCCGCCGCCCGCTGCAGGGCCATGGCGGCGTCATCGACGGCCTCCTGCGCGCTCTCAAGGGGACCGGCAAGGCCGAGGTCGCCGCCCTCCAGGCCGCCGACCGCCGCGAGCTGGACAGCGCCCGTGACAGCCTGATCTCGGCCCTCGCCCCCTACGGTGCGCGGGTCTTGGGCGCCTATGACGGCGCGGCTGGCCGCTGCTCCGAACCGTTGGAATTTCTGTCCTGCCTCTACAACGGCGAGATGCGGCCGGTGCTGGTCCCGCAGGGCGACGCCGGAGAGTACCTGCCCTATCGCCGCGCCAGTTTCGGCCTGGAGACGCTGGAGCTGTCGCGCGCCGGCGCCCTGGCGCGCGGCTTCGGCGCCATGGTCTCGATCAAGGACTATCCGGCCCAGACCACGCCCGGGATGCTGGACGACCTGCTGCGCCTGCCGTGCGAGATGGTCGTCACCCAGAGCTTCGGGTTCGTCGACCGCCAGCCGACCCTGGAGCGCATGAACCTCGCCTTGCGCCGCATGAAGGCCGCCGACGATGACGGCCTCAGCCTGCGCGCCGACCTGACCCGCGCCAAGGACGACGTCGTCTCGGGCCGCGCCGCCTTCGGCGAGCATCACCTGACCGTGCTGGTGCGCGGCGAGAGCCTCGAAAGCCTCGACCGCTCGACCGCCGAGGCGATGTCGGCCTTCACCGAGATGGGCGCCATAGCGGTGCGCGAGGACATCAATCTGGAGCCCGCCTTCTGGGCCCAGTTCCCGGGCAACTTCAAGGACATCGCCCGGAAAGCTCTGATCTCGACCGCCAACTTCGCCGGCTTCGCCAGCGGCCACAACTTCCCGGTCGGCCAGGCCGAGAACAACCACTGGGGCCACGCCGTGACCCTGCTGGAGACCACCTCGGCCGGCCCCTATCACTTCAATTTCCACAAGGGCGATCTGGGCAACTTCACGGTCATCGGCCCATCGGGCTCGGGCAAGACCGTGGTGCTGAACTTCCTGCTGGCCCAGGCCCGCAAATACAGCCCGCGCATCGTCTTCTTCGACAAGGATCGCGGCGCGGAGATCTTCCTGCGCGCCATCGGCGGCCGCTACGAGACCCTGCGTCCGGGCCAGCCGACCGGCTTCAACCCACTGGCCCTGCCCGACAGCGCCGCCAACCGCCGCTTCCTGACCGAGTGGGTCGCCAGGCTGGTCGCCGTCCCTGGCGAGCCCCTGTCGGCCGACGACGCCGCGCGGATCAAGGACGCCGTCGACGCCAGCTACGACCAGGTCCACGCCCTGCGCCGCCTGCGCTGGTTCGCCGAACTGTTCCGAGGCGCGCGCCGTCCCGACGCCGCCGATCTGGCCGCGCGTCTGGCTCCCTGGCACGGCGCGGGCGAGCACGCCTGGCTGTTCGACAACGAAGCCGACGGCTTGGACCTGGATCAGCCGACCCTGGGCTTCGACATGACCCAGCTGCTGGACGATCCGGTCCTGCGCACCCCGGCCATGATGTACCTGTTCCACCGGGTGGAGCAGCGCCTGGACGGCCATCCGACCCTGATCGTCATCGACGAGGGCTGGAAGGCCCTGGACGACGACGTCTTCGTCGCACGCATCCGCGACTGGGAGAAGACCCTGCGCAAGCGCAACGGCGTGGTCGGCTTCGCCACCCAGAGCGCCCAGGACGCGCTGGAGAGCCGCATCGCCAGCGCCATCATCGAGCAGGCCGCGACCCAGATCTTCATGGCCAACCCCAAGGCGCAGGCGAAGGACTACTGCGAGGGCTTCGGCCTGACCCAGCACGAGTTCGAGCTGGTCAAGACCCTGCCCGACACGTCGCGCTGCTTCCTGATCAAGCACGGAACCGACAGCGTCGTGGCCCGCCTGAACCTGGCCGGCTCGCCCGAGCTGCTGACCGTGCTGTCGGGCCGCGAGACCACCGTCCGCAAGCTGGACGCCCTGCGCGAACAGCTGGGCGACGACCCATCCAGCTGGATGGAGAAGCTGGTGAGGGCCGCATGACTGTCGCTTCCTGCGCGCAACCGCCCGTCGATGCGCCGATGGTCCAGGGCCTGATCGGCTCGGTCGACTGCCGCGTCCACGACCTGGCCACGAGCGGCTACGCGGCCCTGGCCGGTCCCGGCTCGCCGGTGGCCATGCTGCTGACCGGCCTGATGACCCTGTACGTAGTCTTCATCGGCTATCGCCTGCTGCTGGGACGCGGCGGCGTCCGCATCGGCGACGCCACCGTGATGGTCTTGAAGATCGGCCTGGTCGTGGCCCTGGCCACCAACTGGCCGCTGTTCCAGACCCTGGTCTACGACACCCTGACCAAGGGCCCGGCCGAGGTCGCCGCCCTGCTGCTGGGCGGGCTGCAAGGCCAGTCGGTCCACCCATTCGCCGGTCTGCAGGACGCCTTCGACGGCCTGCAGAAGTCCGCGACCCTGATGGCCAGCCGCGCCAGCCCCGGCGCGGCGGCGATGCAGGGCGGTCCCGGCTTCGGCGCCTTCGCGGTCAATGCCGGCGGCATGACCCTGCTGCTGTCGACCCTGGGCGTCCTCCTGGCCTCAAAGGTCGTCCTGGCCATCCTGCTGGTCCTGGCACCGCTCGTCGCCGGCCTGATGCTGTTCGAGGCCACGCGCGGCCTGGTCGAGGGCTGGCTGAAGGCGATGATCGCCCTGGCCCTGACCCCCTTGGTCGCCGTCCTGACGCTATCGCTGGAACTGGCCATGCTGGCCCCAGCGCTGAAGGCCCTGGCCGAGGCGCGCGCGGCCCAGCAGTTCGCCGCCTTCGACATCGCGCCCGCCGTGACGGTGCTGGTCCTGACCCTGGTCTTCGCCCTGGTCATGATCCTGGCGACCATCGCCATCGGCGTCATCGCCGCCGGCCTGCGCCTGCCGCGCGGCCTGGCCAGCGCCGCCTGGAGCGACATCGCCGCTGCGCCGGAAGCCCCGCGCTACGCCGCCTCGCGGGTCGAGCCGCCGAGCCGCGCCGCCGCCGTCGCCGCGGCGGCTGTCGCCCTGGACCGTCGCGAGGCGGCCTCCGCCCCGTCCGACCCGATCGGTCCGCGCCTACTGACCGTGGTCTCGGATCGCGGCGCGACCGCCGCTCAGGCCGCCTACGCGGCTCCGAGCGCTCCGCTCGGCCACAGCTATCGCCGCTCCCCCGCCCCCCGCCGCGCCGCCTCCAGCGCCCGGAGAGACCAGTGACCCGCGCTTACCCCCGCACGCTGCTGGCCGTCTTGGCCTTAACCTCCATCGGGGCGACCGCCCTGGCCGGTCCCGTGCTGGCCGCCGACACGCCCCGGCCCGGCGCCATCGACTCGCGCATCCGCACCGTCGCCTACGACCCCGATCAGGTCGTGCGCCTGACCGGCTATTTCGGCATCCAGACGATGCTGGAGTTCGCGCCCGACGAGCGGATCGAGAACGTCTCGATCGGCGACGCCCTGGGCTGGCAGGTCACGCCGAACAAGAAGGCCAACCTGCTGTTCCTCAAGCCCCTGGACCGCACGGCCGCCACCAACATGACCGTGGTGACCGACCGCCGCCGCTACGTGCTCGAGCTGGTGGTCGCGGGTCCCAAGGCCTCGAGCAAGGACCTGGCCTATGTCGTCCGGTTCCTGGTCCCCGCCCCCGCGCCGATGGTGGTCACGACCGCGCCGCCGCCGGGCGCGCCCGTGGTCCGCAACAGCGCCTATGCGGTCAAGGGCGACGCCGCCATCCAGCCGACCAAGGTTTTCGACGACGGCGCGGCCACCTATTTCGCCTGGCCGGCCCAGGCCGACCTGCCGGCCGTGTTCGTGGTCGGCGCCGACGGCGTCGAGGGCCTGGCCAACGCCGTGGTCCGCGATGGCTATCTGGTCGTCGACCAGTTGGCCCCGCGCTTCGTGCTGCGCTCGGGCAAGGCCAGCCTGACCGTCGTCAACGGCGCCTTCTCCGCCCATCAGGAGGCCGCCCGATGAGCACCTTCGACCCGCGCCAGTCCGCGGATGTGCGGGACGACCTCGCCGCCGCCGACGCCCACGTCCGCCCCGTGGTCGCCCGCGCCCATGCCGGCCTGCCGACGCCCGTGATCATGGCCGGCTTCGGCGTGCTGGGGATCGGCGTCTTCCTGTGGATGGCCGGCCATCGCGCCGACGCCCAGCCGCGTCCGCATGCCCCCGCCAAGGCCGAGGTCGTGGCCACGACTGCCCTGACGCCCCCACCGGCGCCCGCGCCCGTCATCCCCGGCCCGCAGTTCACCGAGAACAACAGCCTGCCGCCGACCCCCGCCCAGGTCGCGGCCATGAGCGCCGAGCCGCTGCCGCCGGTTCCGGCCGTCGACCTGGAACAGCGCCGTCGCGCCCCGACCCTGGTGGTCGATTTCGGCGGCGCGCCCGCCCTGATCAAGGCCAGCGCCGAGACGACGCCGGGCTTGCCGATGAGCAAGACCGCGCCCGCCGACGTGGGCCTGACCCCCGACGAGATGTTCGCTGGCCGCCTGTCGGCCGGCGATAGCGAGCCGGCTCAGGCCACGGCCATGCGCGATCTGGACGCTGTCATCCCGCAGGGCGCGGTGATCCCGGCGGTGATGGAGACGGCGATCAATTCCGACCTGCCGGGCCTGGCCCGGGCCATGGTCACGCGCGACATCAAGAGCTTCGACGGCTCCACCGTGCTGATCCCGCGCGGCAGTCGCGTGATCGGCCAGTACAGGTCGGGCGTGGCCCTGGGCGCCTCTCGGGTCTTCGTCATCTGGACGCGAGTGATCCGCCCTGACGGCGTCTCGATCCAGATCGCCTCGCCGGCCGCCGACCCGTTGGGTCGCGGCGGCCTGGAGGGCAAGGTCGACCGCCACTTCTTCGGCCGCTTCGGCGGCTCGATCCTGATGTCGGTGCTGAACGCCGGCGTCGCCGCCGTCGGCAACGCGCGCTCGACCTCGCAGATCTATATCGGCTCCGCCGCGCAGGCGGCCAACCTGGCCGGCACGGTGATGAAGAGCGACCAGGTCTCGCCGACCATCCAGACCGCCCAAGGCGCGCCGGTGACGATCTTCGTGGCCCGCGATCTGGACTTCTCGGGCGTGCGCCGATGACCGCCCACGCACCGAAGCTCCCCTCTTCAGGACTGGGCGTCTATCTCGAGGCCTATCTCGCGCCCCTGGCCCCTTGGCTGGCCGATCCGGCGGTGACCGACCTTTACGTCAACCGCCCCGGCGAGTTGTGGGTCGAGCGGCTGGGCGGCGCGGCCGAACGCGTCGAGGTCCCCGCCCTGGACGAGACCAACCTTTGGCGGCTGGCCCGGCAGGTCGCGAGCCTGTCCAGCCAGGGCGTGAGCCGCGAGCACCCCCTGCTGTCCGCCGTATTGCCCGACGGCGCACGGGTGCAGGTCGTGGCTCCGCCGGCGACGCGCGAAGGCCTGGCCATGGCGATCCGCAAGCACGTCGTCAGCGACCTCAGCCTCACCGACTACGCCTCGACCGGCGCCTTCGCCCAAGCCCTGGCCCCGAAGACCAATTCCGACGCCATCCTGCGCGCCTTCCTGGACGCCGGCGACGTCCGCAATTTCCTGGCTGCGGCCGTGCGGGCGGGCAAGAACATCGTGGTCAGCGGCGGCACCTCGACCGGCAAGACCACCTTCCTCAACGCCCTGCTGAAGGAAGTCCCTCTCGACCAGCGCCTGGTGCTGATCGAGGACGCGCCGGAAATCCGCCTGGTCCATCCGAACGCCATCGGCCTGGTGGCCACGCGCGGCGACCAAGGCGAAGCCCGGGTCACGGCCGAGGACCTGCTGCAGGCCTCGCTGCGCCTGCGCCCTGACCGCATCATCCTGGGCGAGCTGCGCGGGGCCGAGGCCTTCTCGTTCCTGCGCGCGGTGTCCAGCGGCCACCCCGGCTCGATGACCACCGTGCATGCCGACGACCCGGCCGGCGCGGTCGACCAGCTGGCGCTGATGGCCCTGCAGGCGGGCGCCAACCTGCGCCGCACCGACGTCGTCGACCACGTCCGACGCGTCGTCGACATCTTCGTCCAACTCCATCGCCAAAACGGCGTCAGAGCGGTTCGGGAGGTCGTCTTCCAGGACCGATAAACCCTCGTTCAACCTCACTCTTTTCCTGGCTTTCCAGCTTCAGGCGCATCGGCTCACACGGCGCGTCAGGGATCTCGTCATGCGTAAACAGTACCTCGGTTCGGTGGCGGCGCTGGGCCTCACCCTCTTCCTCTCCGCCTGCGGCGGAGATTCCAGCGGCGGCGGCCCAGGCGGCGGCGCAAGCAGCGCTTCGGCCAGCCCGGCCTTGCCCGACGCCATCGGCGTGGCGCCCACCGGCGACATCCTGCCGGACGAGGCCGCGCGCTTCGCCAAGCAGGCCAGCTTCGGCCCAACGCCGGAGTTGATCGCCGCCATCGTCGCCAAGAAGTCGGTCGCCGCCTGGATAGACGAGCAACTCACCTTGTCGTCCAGCACCTATGCCGACCTGGCCAGCAAGCCCGTGCCGAGCACCTTCTGCACGGCTCAGTTCGCCTCCGGCACGGTCGACCTGACCAACTGCAACCGCGAGAACTTCTCGGCCACGCCGATGCAGATGCGGTTCTACGCCAACGCCATCGGCAAGGACGATCAACTGCGCCAACGCGTGGGCTTCGCCCTGTCCCAGATCGTCGTGGCCTCGGCCGTCGATGTCGGCAACACCGCCGGCCTGGCGACCTTCGACCAGATCCTGCTGGGCAACGCCTTCGGCAACTATCGCGACATCCTCAAGGCCGTCAGTCTGAACCCGTACATGGGCGACTACCTGGACATGGCCGACTCCAACAAGAGCCAGCCCAACGAGAACTACGCCCGCGAGCTGATGCAGCTGTTCTCGGTCGGCACCGTGCTCCTGAACCCCGATGGCACGCCGCAGACCGACAACACCGGCGCCCCCATCGCCACCTACAGTAATACCGACGTCAAGGAGGTGGCCCGCGCCCTGACCGGCTGGACCTACGCCCGTCTGGACAACGCGGCGCTGACCGACAACAGCAAGCGTGACTGGACCAAGCCGATGGTGGTCTACGCCACGCGCTTCGACACCGGCGCGAAGACCTTCCTGGGCAAGACCATCGCGGCCAACGCCACCCAGGAAGCCAATGTCGACGGCGTCGTCGACGCGGTGTTCAACCACCCCAACACCGCGCCCTACATCAGCAAGCGCCTGATCCAGCAACTGACCCTGGCCAACCCGACGCCGGCCTATGTCGAGCGCGTGGCGGGGGTGTTCGCCAACAACGGTTCGGGCGTGCGCGGCGACCTGAAGGCCGTCGTCCGCGCCATCTACCTGGACAGCGAGGCGCGCACCGTCTCGCAACTGCCGGGCAAGGTGAAGGAGCCAGTGTTGCTGGCGACCTCGCTGGCGCGCGCCATCGGCTTCACGACGGACGGCTACGCCTTCACGACCCGGGACGCCGGCATGGGCCAGGCGCCGTTCCGCGCTCCGTCGGTGTTCAACTTCTATCCCTATGATTTCCCCCTGCCCCAGGGCGCCGGCATGATCAGCCCGGTCAGCAAGCTGATGACCACCTCGACCACCATCAGCCGCCACAACTTCCTCTACGACTGGACCGTCGGCGGCGACGCGACGCGCGGGGAATTCCAGAAGCAGGCGGCGATCACCTACTCGACCGGCGCGGTTCCGAACTGGGGCTCGTGGGAAGCCTACGGGACCGATGACGGCAAGATCGTCGACCGGATCAACCTCGTGCTGCTGAACGGGACGATGACCAAGGCTCAACGCCAGTCGGTGCTGAGCGCCATGGCCGCGATCAAGAACAGCAACGCCGCCCTGCAGACCCGCAAGCGCGCCCAGGCGGCGCTCTACATCGTCGCCTCCTCTCCCCTCTTCCAAGTCGATCGGTAAGCGTGATGACCGTCTCTCGTCGTGAACTCCTGCGCCTGACCGCCGGTGGCTCGGCCGTCGCGGCCCTCGGGCAGCTCGGCCTCTCCAGCGCCCTAGCGGCCGACAGTGGCTCGTACCGCGCCATGGTCGGCGTCTTCCTGTTCGGCGGCAACGACGCCTGGAACATGGTCGCCCCTACCGACAGCCGCTACGCCGACTACGCCAAGCAGCGCGGCTCGGGGATCGCCCTGGCCCAATCCAGCCTGGTCCCGCTGACCGGCACGGCCTTCGGGCTGCACGCCGCCATGGCCCCGCTGAAGACCGCCTGGGACGAGGGCGCGCTGGGCGTCGTGCTGAACACCGGCACCCTGTTCGCCCCACTGACCAAGGCGCTCTACACCAGCCGCCCCGACCTGCGCCCGGTGAACCTGATGTCCCACGAGGACCAGCAGAACCAGTGGCAGGGCATGCGCACCCGCGCGACCAACCGCGACGGTTTCATGGGGCGGATCAACGACCGGGCCCAGGCCGCTTCACTGCCGCCGCTGATCTCGATCGCCGGCTCCAACCTCTGCCTGATCGGCGACCGCACCGCGCCGCTGATCCTGCCGTCCTCGGGCTCGATCGTCCGCAACGGCTATAACGCGGCGACCACCGACGCGGCGGTAAAGGCCCGCCAGGCCGCCCTCGACGTCTTCGCCGACGCCTCGTCCTATGGCGCGATCACCGATCTGACCGGCAAGGGCATGAGCAGCGCCTACGCCCAGGCCGTGGCCGCCAACACCATCGTCAGCGCCACCACCTCGGCGGTGGACAAGTACTTCGTCCACCCAACCACCGGCGCGGCCCTGACCTCGGACATCTCCCGCCAACTGCTGCGGGCGGCGCGAATGATCGAGGCGCGCGGCTCGCTGGGCCACGCCAAGCAGACTTTCTTCGTCAGCCAAGGCGGCTACGACACCCACACCAACGAGCTGAACGCCCACAACAACCTCTACGCCGACCTCGCCAACGCCCTGGCCGGCTTCTACAACGCCATGAAGGCGCTCAGCCTGCAGGACAACGTCACCGCCTTCACCATGTCGGACTTCGGCCGGGTGTTCAAAGGCAACGCCAGCGGCGGCAGCGACCATGCCTGGGGCTCCAATCACCTGGTGCTGGGCGGGGCCCTGGCCAATGGCAAGGTCCATGGCCGCTATCCGGACATGACCTTCGGCGGTCCCGAGGACGCCTCCAACGATGGCCGCTGGATCCCCTCCATCGCCACCGAGGAATATGTCGGCGCCATCGCTCAGTGGTACGGCGTCAGCGCAACAGACCTGCCTTACGTCTTCCCCAACTGGGCCAGTTGGAACGGCGGCGGACGCGGACCCGTGCCGCTGTTCGGGTAGGAACCAAGGCGCCGGCCGCGAACAAAGGCCGGCGCCCGTCCTCGCATCAAGCCAAATTCTGTATCGGTCCATAGCGCCTTTGGCTTAGACCGCGCCCCAAGCCCTCTCTACCGTGACGATCAACAAGCGGCCTCCCGGAAAGACCCGAGACGAGGCCGCCGCTCGGAGAGGACTTCATGAGCCGTATGTCGCCGACGGAAATGGCCCGCCAGCTCGGCGGCGGCCTGCTGTCGTTTCCCGTCACCCATTTCGATGCCGATCACCAGTTCCTGGAAGCGCCCTACCGCGAGCATTGCGGCTGGATGCTGGAACGGGACCTGGCCGGTCTGTTCGCCGCCGGCGGCACGGGCGAGTTCTTCTCGCTGCGTCCCGAGGAAGTCGGTCGGGTGGTCCGCGCCGCGGTCGCGCAGACCGCCGGCAAGATCCCGGTCATCGCCGGCTGCGGCTATGGCACGGCCATCGCCACCGACCTGGCCAAGGACGCCGAGGCGGCCGGCGCGGACGGCGTGCTGCTGCTGCCGCCCTACCTGACCAACGCCACGCAAGAGGGCCTGCTGGGCCACATCGAGGCGGTCTGCAAGTCCACCAAGCTGGGCGTCATCGTCTACAATCGCGACAACGCCATCATCAACGAGGACACCCTCGAGAAGCTGTGCGAGCGCAATCCGAACCTGGTGGGCTTCAAGGACGGCGTCGGCGACCTGGAGCTGATGATGCGGGTCTATGCCCGCATGGGCGACCGCCTGACCTATATCGGCGGCCTGCCGACGGCCGAGACCTTCGCCCTGCCCTATCTGGAGATGGGCGTGACGACCTATTCGTCGGCCATCTTCAACTTCCTGCCGGAATGGGCCCTGGACTTCTACAAGGCCGTCCGCGCTCGCGACCGCGACACCGTGATGGCCGGCCTGCGCGACTTCGTGCTGCCCTACATCGCCCTGCGCAACAAGGGTAAGGGCTACGCGGTGTCGATCGTGAAGGCCGGCATGAAGGCCATCGGTCGCGACGCCGGTCCGGTGCGGCTGCCGCTGACCGAGCTGACCCCGGCCGAGTTCGGCGAATTGCAGGGTCTGATCGCCCGCGTCCACGCCGGCGACCAGCGCCGCGCCGCCAACGCCTAGCGATCGAGGGTCGATGCTCACGACGCATCGACCCTTTCCCCGCTCCAGATGAACGCGTTCACGCCCCTCCCCGGGAAGAAGACGTTGGCGATCGGACCGAACGAGCGTCTAGCTTCACGCCTCCAGGGTGTTGTCGACGGGCGCTTTCCGATGTTCGAACTGAGCCAGCTGCGCTGCTTCGTGGCCACGGCCGAGGAACTGCATTTCGGGCGCGCCGCCCAGCGGCTGAACATGACCCAGCCGCCGCTGAGCCGACAGGTCCAGCTTCTGGAGCGGATCCTGGGCGTCACCCTGCTGGACCGCACCAGCCGCTCGGTGCGCCTGACCCCCGCCGGCCGCGCCTTTCTGCTGGAGGCTCGCCGCATCCTGCGCCTGGCCGAAAGCGCGGCCCTGGCCACCCGCCGCATCGCGAGCGGCGAGGCCGGCCAGATCGCCATCGGCTTCACCGCCGCCTCGGGCTACAACTTCCTGCCGCAGCTGGTGATCCTGTCCAAGGCTCGCCTGCCCAACGCCGACCTGACCCTGCGCGAGATGGTCACCCGCGAGCAGGTCGAGGCCCTGCTGACCGGCCGCATCGACATCGGCCTGGTCCGCCCGCCGATGGAACGGGTCGAGTTCGCCACCGCCCGCGTGCTGTCCGAGCCGCTGGTCGCGGCCCTGCCCACCGGCGACGCGCGCCTGGCCAAGGCCTCACTGACCCTGGCCGATTTCGACGCCGCGCCGCTGATCATGTATTCGCCCGAGGGCGCGGGCTATTTCTACAACATGCTGACGACCCTGTTCGACGCCAACGGCGTGGCCCCGAACTACGTCCAGCACGTCACCCAGATCCATTCGATGCTGGCCCTGGTCCATGCCGGCCTGGGCGCGGCGATCGTGCCCGAGGCGGCCATGAGCCTGCACTTCGACGACGTGCAGTTCCGCCCCGTGGCGACCACGCCCGACCGGCCGGTCGAGCTCTACATGGCCTGGCGCAAGGACAACGAGAGCCCGATCCTGCAGACCTTCATCGACCTTTGCCTGGCCGAGGCCTCGCCGACGGAGCCGGGCGCGCGCTGACGCACGCCATCTCTCCCTCGGTGGATCCCGGCCCAACGACGACAAGACTTGGGAGAGACAAGATGCCCCTCGATCGCCGCGCCGTGCTGGCGGGAACCCTGGCGGCGGCCGCCGCCCCCCTCGCCATTGGGCCTCGCGTGAACGCCGCCGGCCGCGCCGCCCCGGTCGCGACCACCACGGCCGGCCGGGTGCGCGGCGCCGAGGTCGAGGGGATCAAGGTGTTCAAGGGCGTCCGCTACGGCGCCGACACCGCCTCGCGCCGCTTCCAGCCGGCGCAGGCCGCCCAGCCCTGGAAGGGGATCGCCGACGCCCTCGCCTACGGCTCGGCCAGCCCGCAGAGCAAGATCGACGAAGGGGCCAGCGAGGACTGTCTGTTCCTGAACGTCTGGACGCCGGGTCTGGCCGACGGGAAGAAGCGGCCGGTGATGTTCTACGTCCACGGCGGCGCCCACGCGAACGGCTCGGGCTCCAGCCCGCTCTATGACGGGACCTGGCTGGCCAAGACCTATGACGTGGTGGTGGTGACGGTGAACCACCGCCTGAACTGCTTCGGCTACGCCTTCCTGGCGCGGCTGGGCGGGCCGGAGCTGGCCGACAGCGGCAATGTCGGCAATCTCGACCTGATCCTGGCGCTGGAATGGGTGCGCGACAACATCGCCGCGTTCGGCGGAGACCCCGGCAACGTCATGACCTTCGGCCAGTCGGGCGGCGGGGCCAAGTGCGTCACCCTGATGGCCATGCCGCGCGCGGCGGGCCTCTACCACAAGGTCGCGACGATGAGCGGCCAGCACGTCACCGCCATGGGCCCGATCCACGCCACGATCCGCGCCCGCGCCTTCATGGAGAAGCTGGGCCTCAAGCCCGACCAGACCGAGGCCCTGAAAACCCTGCCCGCCGCCCAGCTGGTCGAGGCGCTGAGGATGCGCGATCCCCTGGAGCGCAAGGGCGGCATCGTCTTCTGGTCGGTCGTCGACCACGGCGTGCTGACGCGCCACCCGTTCTATCCGGACGCCCCGCGCGAAAGCGGCCATATCCCGATGATCATCGGCAACACCCACGACGAGACCAAGGCCTTCCTGGGCGGCGATCCCAAGAACTTCGCCCTGACCTGGGAGGAGCTGCCGGGCCGGATGGAGAACGAGCTGGTCCTCGACGTCGCCCCCGAGCACATCATCGCCCGCTATCGTCAGCTCTATCCAAACTACAGCCCCTCGGACGTGTTCTTCGCCGCCACTACGGCCGGCCGCTCGTGGCCCGGCCACCTGATCCAGGCCGAACGGCGGGCGCAGATCGACGCGCCGGCCTGGATGTACCAGTTGGACTTCGGCGCCCAGACCGATCCGAAGATGGGCGCCTATCACAGCTACGACATCGCCCTGGTGTTCGGCACGCTGGGGGCCAAGGGCTCGATGACCGGCACGGGGCCAGCGGCCCAGAAAGTCCGAGATCAAATGAGCGCGGCCTTCGTCAGCTTCGCGCGCACGGGCGACCCGAACTGCGCGGCGATCCCGGCCTGGGAGAAATACACCCTGCCCCGCCGTCCGACCTTGGTGGTCAACGAAACGTCGGCGATGATCGACGACCCGCGCAAGGAGGAGCGCGAGCTGTTCGCCGTGGCTCCCTTCATGAAGGAAGGGACCTGATCCTATTGCGCTCATCCCCGCGAAAGCGGGGACCCAAGCGGGCTTTCAGGATGTGGCGTGAGCGGGGAGCAATCCGCTGCCTCTGCTTGGGTCCCCGCCTTCGGGGATGAGCGATTGTGGGGTTATCGCCCCAACGCCAAAGCTTGGGAGAACGCCGAGCTCGCCCCCGCCGCCGAGGTGGTCGTGGCGGTGATGGCCGAGCCCGCCGCCGCGCCCTCCACCTCGCCCGCGAAGGCGGCCTTGCCGCCGGCGTCCGTCACCGCCTGGATCGCGCCCAGATAGCGCTCGCCCTCGGCGGTCCCGGCCTTGCCGGCGAAGAGTTCGACGGTGACCAACGACTCCGGCGGGCCTGCCAGTACGCCCTTCACGGCCAGCTTGCCGCCACTCGCGCGGACCGAGGCCAGGCTGGGCGGCAGCAGGCCGAACTGCGGCGTCGCGTGGCAATTGGCCGGGTCGCCCTGCCCCGTGCAGGCCACCGCCGCCCCGGCCTTGTCGAACACCACGCCCATGCCGCGTGAACCGACGAAGCTGGCGTGCTCCAGGCCCGGCGGACCGACGACGATACCGCCCCGGACCATCTTGGGATCACACGAGCCGCCGGCCGAGCATCGCATAATCGGCAGGCCGTTGCCGGCGATGGTGTTCTGGCTGATCCGGTTGGCGGCGACCTTGGCCTCGGGCCGCACGGCGACGCCGATCCCGTTGCCGCGGATGTCGTTACCCTCGACCATATTGGCCGCGCCGGTCAGGCTGATCCCGAAGGCGTTGCCCTCGAAGGTGTTGGCGCTGATGTAGTTACGCGCGCCCCAGTTGGATTGCAGGCCGTCGGAATAGCGCACGAAGCGGTTGCGCACGACGGTGTTGTCGTTGCCCCACAGGATCTCGATGCCCTGCGAGGGCTCGAGATTGTCGACCCCGCCGTCGAAGACGTTGTCGGCGATCAGGTTGAAGGCCGCGCCGCGCGTCAGCTCAAGGCCGTCGCCGTTCTCGAGGAAGGTGTTGCGCAGCACCTTGTTGTCCAGCGTGGTGTGCGAGGTCGAGCCGCCCTTGCCGTCGTCGCCGCTGAGCATGACGCCCGCACCGCCGATGTTACGGACGATGCGATTGTCGACGACCACCGCATTCGAGGTGCGCAGGATCAGCACGCCGATGCAGAAGTTTCGGATCTCCAGGCCGCGCAGCGTCACGCCCTTGGTGTCGACCAGGGCGAAGCCCGGATTGCTGGCGGTGCGGACATTGGCGCCGTACTGGCCCTGGACCATGCCCGGGCAGGACTTCAGGTCGCGTGGCAGATAGCTCGAACCGTCGACGACGTTATGGCCGCCCGAGCGGGCGAAGGCGCGGCCCTCGATCGAGACCGGGCCCTTGATCGGCGGCAGGGCCGACCTCAGCACAATGGTCGGGACCGCGATCTCGATGCGGTAGCGGCCGGGCTCGGCGTTGCTCGTGATCACCGCCCAGCGCAGCGAGCCCTGCGCCTCGTCGTCGGCCTCGCGATCGACCAGCAGCAGCGTCGTCTCGGCGCCGGTCGTCGCCGGACCACCGGCGGCGACCGCCGCGATCGGCTTGGGATCAGCGGTCTGGGCCAGGGCCGGAGCGGCCGCCAGCGCCATCAGCATCGCCCAACGGGAAGCCGAGCCGATCATCGATCCCTCCTTGAAGACTTAAGCCCGCTCCCAGGGGAAGCTCAGGGTCGGGGCGTTGGTATAGCGCTTCATCCTCAGCGTCAGCCGCGCGCCGGCGCCGGGAGCCAGACGCAGCGTGAATGCCGAGGACTCGACCACCGTCGGAGCCCCCTCACCCACCGCGGCGCTCAGGATCTGGTGCTCGGCATAGGCGCCGCCCTGCACCGTCACGGTGCGCGCTACGACCTGGTTGGTGTTGATCAAGGTGACGACCGTCTCGTCCTCGCCGAGCTTTTCGACCAGGGCCGAGACGTCCGGCGGAATGCCGGCGCGGCGGCGCTCGGGATCGAACCAACGCAGGCGGGCGTAGTGCAGCGCCCCGCCCTGGGCCGGCGACGTCCCCGACCACGGCGGCCGGGCGATCTGGATGCCGCCCTCCATCAGGTGGATCAGGGCCGTGACGCTGGCCGGATTGATGTCCAGCGTCGCGTCGGCCAGGCGGGTGTCGGGCGAGGTCGTGTCATCGCGCTGGGCCTGGGCGCGCGCGCGGACCCGCTCCAGGTCGGTCCGCAGGGCCTTGACCGGATAGCCGGCGTCCTTGCCCTCCAGATAAGACACCCAGGGATGGTCGGCCGCGCGGGCCCGATCGCTGGCCTTCTGCGACATGTACCAGATCTCGAGGCCGTTCAGCCGATACTCGCCGGGCGCATAGCCGTACCAGCCCTTGGGGCCGTACATGCGCGGCGTCATCAGCTTGCCGTCGACGGTCTTCTTCTGGGCGTTGATCACGTCGTTCTGGCGACGCCAGACGTCCAGATACTTGTCGTCGCCGGTCAGCAGGTAGGCGTTGAGGAAGCCGACCACGGCGCGCGGCACGCGGTTGCGATCCTCGCGCTTGCCGGTCTGCGGCACCACGGGGGAAAAGCCCCAGCCATAGGTCCCGCTCCACCACTGGCCCTTAGGCCCGCCGATCTTGCCGTCCAGGCCGATCTTGCTGGGCAGGACGTCGCCATTGGCCTTGGCCCGCTCGATCCAGGCGTCGACGTAGCTGACGATCCAGTCGCGGTACTTCGGCTCATGGTCCAGCATGTAGGCGTTCAAGACGAGGCTCGTGGCCTGCAGGTTCAGAGGCGCGTCACCGACCACGTCGCCATATTCGTCGTAGTGGTGCAGCGTCTCCTCGTAGGTGCTCTCGCCGTGCTCCATGAAGAAGTTCGTCGGGTCGAACCGGTCGCCGGCCCAGTCCAGCGGCGTGGCCTGCCGCAGCATCGGTCCCTTGCTGCCGGTGATCATGCTGCGGATGATCTTCAGCTTGGGATCGTAGTTCGGGACCGCCTTGTCCTCGCCGGTATAGAAGCCCGAGAAGCGCTTCACCCGGTCGCGGTAGCGCGGGTCGTTCGGGTCCGACAGGCCCAGCAGGTTGAACACCGACAACCCTTCGGACAGGTGCTGCCAGTCGGTCATGACCGGGAACTCGCGGAAGTACATGCCCTCGCGGGCGAAGGGCACTTCCCTGGTCTTGGCCGCCGTGTACTGGGCGACATTGCCCTCGAAGGCCTTCTTGGCCATGGCCAGGACCTGGTCGCCCGCGCCCAGCGCATGCAGGGTCGGCCAGTCGTTGACGTTCTCGATGGCGTCGTCGGGACCGTCATTGGCGCCCCAGCGCTCGACCGCCCGCAGCCAGCCGCGCTCGTCGAAATAACGGGCGAAGAAGGCCGCGCAGGCCTCCTCGTTGGCCTTCAGCAGTTCGCGCTGCAACAGCGCCCACTCGGGTGGGGCCATCGGCGTCGAGACCGTCAGGATCGGAGCCGCCAGGGCCGGGCGCGCCAGGGCGGCGAAGACCAGGGCCGAGGCGCCGGCCAGGACGGAACGTCGGGTCGTCATGTCGCTCAGGCCGCCTTCAGTTCCAGACGCTGGATTTTCCCGACGATCAGGAAGTAGGCCAGGATGGTGATCACGCAGTGCGCGCCGACGAAGATCAGGGCGCCGTCGAACGACCCGGTCGCCTTGACGATGTAGCCGATGACGATCGGGGTCACGATCCCCGCCACGTTGCCGAAGGTGTTGAAGACCCCGCCGGTGACGCCGGCCATCTCCTTGGGCGAGGTGTCGGACACCACCGCCCAGCCCAGCGACGCCACGCCCTTGCCGAAGAACGCCAGGGCCATGACCACCACGACCAGCCACTCCTGCTCGATCCACACGCAGGCGATGATGCAGGTGGCCAGGATCATGCCCAGCAGCAGCGGCGTCTTGCGGGCGATGTCCAGCGAGCCGGTGCGCTTGAGCAGCGCGTCCGAGATCACGCCGCCGAACACCCCGCCGACGAAGCCGGCCAGGGCCGGCGCGGCGGCCGTGAAGCCGGCCTCCATGATCGACATGCCCCGCGCCTTGACCAGGTAGATCGGGAACCAGGTGACGAAGAAGTAGGTCAGCACGTTGATGCAGTACTGGCCCAGATAGACGCCTAGCAGCATGCGGCTGGACAGCACCTGCTTGATGTTGGGCCAGGTGAAGGCCGCGCCGTTGCTGGCCGAGGCCTCTTCCATCCGCACCAGGCCGCCGCCGGCCTCGATATGGTCGAACTCGGCCTTGTTGATCCAGGGATGGACGGTGGGGCTGTGGATCAGCTTGGCGAAGAAGATCGCCGCCACGACGCCGACCGCGCCCATCACGAAGAACACCGAGCGCCAGCCGAACACGTGGGCCAGCCAGCCCATCAGCGGCGCGAAGGCGACCAGCGAGAAGTACTGGGCCGAGTTGAAGATCGCCGAGGCCGTGCCGCGCTCCGAGCCGGGAAACCAGGCCGCCACGATACGGGCGTTGGCCGGGAACGACGGCGACTCTCCCAGGCCCACGGCGAAGCGCATGGCGAACAGCACGGTCGCCGCCATCAGGCCGGTGAAGAAGCCGGCGAAGCCCTGCAGCGCCGTGAACAGCGACCAGACGACCAGCGAGATCACGTAGATCTTCTTGGAGCCGAAGCGATCCAGCAGCGCCCCGCCGGGGATCTGGCCCAGGACATAGGCCCAGGCGAAGGCCGACAGGATGTAGCCCATGGCCACCGGGTCGAGGCCCAGCTCCTTCGACGCCGACTGGCCGGCGATCGAGAAGGTCGCGCGGTCGGCGTAGTTGATCGTGGTGATGATGAAGAGGACCGTGATGATCAGCCAGCGCACCCGCGTTCGCTTGGTGGTGTCGGTCATACGTGTCTCTTCCCTGTTCGAGAGCCGATCTGTCGTCGGCGTCCATCGAGGCGACGCTAGAGGCGCCCGCGGGGAAGGTCTAAGTCAATTCTCCTATCGACCAATCCACGAGAGACATGGATCGAGGCGGTTTCCGTATCGAAACCCAGTCCGGGGGCGCCGATAGACAGCGCTATTTCAGGAAAAACCCAATGAAAATGGTCTTTTCCGCGCGTTTACACCCTTGATCCGTGCCGAAAGCGCATAGGTTCATACCCGATTGGGATTGGCCCTCGACGAAAACCCGCTCCTATCTTGAAGCCAACGAAGAAGGTGGTTCGACCACCTTCGGCACGAAAGAGACCCGCGCATGCGGGCACTGGGAGGGATGATGTCGACCAACCACAAACCCGCTGTGCGCGCCGTTCTGGCGTTGAGCGCCTCGGCCCTGGCTCTGACGCTGGCCGGCGCGGCCGCCGCGCAGGACGCCGCTCCGGCGCCCGCCGCCGACGAGGTCGAGGCCGTCGTCGTCACCGGCTTCCGCGCCAGCCTGCAGAGCGCGATGAACCTCAAGCGCAACTCGAGCGGCGTCGTCGACGCCATCAAGGCCGAAGACATCGCCCAGTTCCCTGACCTGAACCTGGCTGAATCGCTGCAGCGCATCCCCGGCGTCTCGATCTCGCGCATCAACGGCGAAGGCCGCCAGATCACCGTGCGCGGCCTGGGCTCGGAATACACCCGCGTCCGCATCAACGGCATGGAGGCCATCTCCACCACCGGCGGCACCGCCAACAGCGGCGGCACCAACCGCGGCCGCGGCTTCGACTTCAACGTCTTCGCGTCGGATCTCTTCAACAGCATCGCGGTGCGCAAGACCGCCTCGGCCGACGTCGAGGAAGGCTCGCTGGGCGCCACGGTCGACCTGAACACCTCGCGCGCCTTCGACAGCCGCAAGCCCCAGCTCGTGCTGTCCGCCGGCGCCAGCTACAACGACCTGGCCGAAAAGACGACGCCGCGCGTCTCGGCCCTAGCCAGCCGCACCTTCTTCGACGGCAAGCTGGGCGTCCTGATCTCGGCCGCCTACGAAGAGCGCCACCTCAAGGAAGAAGGCGCCAACATCACCCGCTGGTCCACCGGCGGCAGCAACGGCGGCTTCAACGCCGCCTCGACGATCCCGGGCTACACGATCGCCCAGATCAACGAGACCGACACGACCAAGGCCATCTTCGCCCCGCGCATCCCGGCCTATGTCAGCTACGACATCAAGAACAAGCGCACGGGCCTGGCCGGCTCGCTGCAATACAAGCCGGACGCCAACACCGAGATCAACTTCGACGCCCTGTACGCCTATCTGGCCGGCGTGCGGAAGGAAGCCCAACTGCAGGCCATCGGCCTGTCGCGCGCCACCACCGGCAAGCCGCAGACCATCATCCGCGACGGCGTCGTCGAGAACGGCAATCTCGTCTACGCCCGCATGGACAATGTCGATCTGCGCACCCAGTCGGCCTATGACGAGCTGAACACCGAGTTCAAGCAGTTCACCCTGTCGGCCAAGCACAACTTCGGCGACCGCGTGGTGGTCGGCGCCCTGGCGGGCTACGCGGACTCAACCTTCACCCAGCCGGTCTCGACGATCGTCACCTTCGATCGGGCCAACAGCGCCAACTACGTCTACGATTTCCGCAAGGGCCGCGCCCCGCAGATCCTGCTGAACTTCGACGCCACCGATCCGGCCAACTGGTCGGCGATCAATGGCACCTCGGAAGTCCGCATCCGCCCGACCTTCGTCGAGAACCAGTTCTCGACCGCCAAGATCTACGGCGAGTGGGAAGCCAACCAGAACCTGAAGCTCAAGGCCGGCGTCGACTGGCGCAAGTTCGAGTACGACAGCTACGGCCTGTACCGGACCACCGAGACCGTCAGCCAGACCCTGACCCCCGCCGAGCTGGCCTCGGTCTCCAAGGTGTTCAGCGGCTTCGGCAAGGGCCTGGACATGCCGGCCGGCAACGCCACCGCCTGGCTGGTGCCCGACATCGACAAGTACGCCGCCCTGCTGAACATCTACAGCAACACCGGCATCTACGCCCTGACCGGCACCAACAACACCTCGGCCCGCGGCCAGTACGGCGCCGTCGAGGAGCAGGACACCGGCGCCTACGTCCAGGCCGAGTTCCGTTTCGAGGCGCTGGGCCTGCCCTTCCGCGGCGACGCCGGCGTTCGTCGCGTCCACACCGAGCAGGAGTCGGCCGGCTACGCCGCCGTCGCCGGCGTGATCCAGCGCGTCGACGTCAAGCGCGACTACGACCTGACCCTGCCGTCGTTCAACATCGCCGCCGACGTCACCGACACCTTCGTGGCCCGCTTCAGCGCCGCCAAGACGATCGCCCGCCCGGGCATCGGCTCGCTGGCGCCTGGCGGCGACGTGTCGGTGCAGGGTTCGAACCGCAGCTACAGCTCGGGCAACCCGTACCTGAACCCGACCCAGTCCAAGAACATCGACGTCTCGCTGGAGTGGTATCCGGCCTCGGGCACGATGTTCGCCGCGGGCTTCTTCTACAAGAAGATCGACACCTTCGTCGCCAATCTGAGCGAGTCTCGCGTCTACAACACCCTGGGCCTGCCGGACTCGCTGATCGCCGGCACCACCGCCACGCCCGACATGGTGTTTCAGGTCTCCAAGCCGATGAACACCAAGGGCGGCGATCTGAAGGGCTTCGAGCTGAACGCCCAGCAGCCCTTCACCTTCCTGCCGGGCTGGCTGAGCCACTTCGGCGTCATCGCCAACTACACCTACGTCGCCTCCAAGATCGAATACCCGACCACGACGACGGCGGGCGGCCCCGTCATGATCGAGGACCTGATCGGCCTGTCGAAGCATGCCGCCAACGCCACGCTCTACTACGAAACCCCGAAGTGGAGCGTCCGCGGTTCGCTGGCCTATCGCGGCGGCTACCTGACCCAGGTTCCGGCCAGCGACAACAACCTCATCGCCGGCACCAACTCGACCTTGAACGTCGACATGCAGGCCAGCTGGAACATCCGCGACAACCTGAAGCTCTCGGTCGAGGGCGTGAACCTGACCGACGAGTTCAACGACCAGTACGTCGGCTACACCGACCGCCTGAACGTCTACACCCACAGCGGACGCCAGTTCATCGTCGGCCTCCGCTACAACTTCTAGGCCTCCTACTGCCGGTTTCTAGGCGTCCTTCCACTACCCCCCGCCTAGACATCCTCGCGCCGTCCCCACCTCCCGGGGGCGGCGCGTTTTTCTTTGGTGTTCCGGCGCTTATCGAAAACAAAAACAAATCGGCTTTTCTTAAATCCCTTCCGGATGGTATCGCTTCCAATACCAGGGAGTGCGCTCGGCCATGCTCGACGAGACCAACCGGCGGTCGCGCCAATCGCATGACCGCGCCAGCTTGTCCGGCACCAACATCGAGCGCGCTGGCGACTACAATCAGCGCGTGGCGCTGCAGTCCATCCGGGTCGGCCTGGCCAAGACCAAGCAGGAGGTCGCCGGCTATACCGGCCTGACCGTCCCCGCCGTCACCAACATCACCAACCGTCTGCTGGACGAGGGCCTGATCGTCGAGGCGGGCAAGCTGCACGGCCATCGCGGCCAGCCGGCCATGACCTTCACGGTCAATCCGGACGGCTGCTATTCGATCGGGCTGAACATCGACCGCGACCACGTCACGGTCGTCCTGCTGGATCTGGCCGGCCAAGTGCGCGCCCGCGCCACCCGCGAGGTCGCCTTCGCCGGCCCCGAGGAAGTCGCGGCGTTCTTCGACCAGCACGCCAGGGCCTTCCGCAAGCTCAAGGGCGTCCAGGCCGATCGCATCATCGGCGTCGGCGTGGCCGTGCCCGACGACCTGGCCAAGACCGACCTGCCCAATCGCCCCGCCGCCTACGAGGCCTGGAACACCGTCGAGCTGCGCGCCCTGCTCTCACGCGCCCACGACTGGCCGATCACGGTCGAGAACGACGCCGCCGCCGCCGCCCTCGGCGAGCTGCACTTCGGCCACGGCATGCGCAACCGCAGCTTCTTCTACATGCTGGTCAGCTCGGGCCTGGGCGGCGGCCTGGTGATCGACGGCGAGTACTTCCGGGGCGCGCACGGCCGCAGCGGCGAACTGGGCTTCCTGCCCACCGACCCGTCGGGCGAGGCGACGCTGGAGGACTTCTTCTCGCTGTCGTCGCTGTACGAGGCGCTGGGCGACCTGGCGCCAAGCGAGCCGTCGGAACTGGGCGGCCTGGCGCCGGAGGCCCTGGGCCGGATCGACGCCTGGCTGGACCAGGCCGCCGAACGTCTCTGCGATCCGCTGGTTTCGATCAGCTGCCTGATCGATCCGCAGGCCGTGTTCATCGGCGGTCGCCTGCCCGGTCCGCTGATCGACCGGTTGGCCCAGGCGGTGAACGACAAGCTGGCCGCCCGCCGCCTGGCCCTGACCATGGCCCCGGTCCGCCGCGCGGCCCTGTCCACGGACGCCCCGGCCATGGGCGCGGCGATCATCCCGATCATCGCCCGCCACCTGCCCTCGCGCTCGGCCCTGCGGACGATCGATCAGCTTTAGGCGAGCTCGCCCGGCGACCACAGGCGCGCCGCGCCGCGAACGCCCGAGCTGTCGCCCCAGCGGGCCGGCGCGATCCTGGCCGACCAGCCATCCGAGAAGACGCGCGGCGCGATGACGCCCGGCAGGCGTTCGTACAGCGCCTCGACGTTCGAGAGCCCGCCACCCAGGACGAAGACGTCCGGGTCGACGATGTTGCCGATCACCGCCATGGCCCGCCCGAGCCGGTCGACCAGGCGGTCGAAGGCGGCGGCGGCTTCGGGCTCGCCGGCCAGGGCCGCCGCGACAATCTCGGGTCCATCCAGCTCCCGGCCCGTTCGGGCCTTGAAGTCGCGGCGCAGGCCGGTGCCCGACGCCCAGGTCTCCAGGCAGCCCTTCTGGCCGCACCAGCATTGCGGGCCGGGCGACTCCTCGGGTTCGGGCCAGGGCAGCGGCATGTGGCCCCACTCGCCCGCCACGCCGTCGCCGCCCTCGACCAGCCGTCCGTCGACGACCAGGCCGCCGCCGCAGCCCGTGCCCAGGATGATGGCGAAGGTCACATGGGCGCCGGCCGCCGCGCCGTCGGCGGCCTCGGACAGGGCCAGGCAGTTGGCGTCGTTGGCCAGCCGGACGGGACGCTCCAGCGCCTTGGACAGATCCTCGCGGAAGGGGCGGCCGTTCAGATAGACCGCGTTGGCGTTGCGCATGACCCCTGTGCGCGGCGAAACCGATCCCGGCGCGCCCACGCCCACAGTGGCCCGCTCACCCGTCTGCGCCTCGATCCGCTCGACCAGGTCGCGGACGGCGGCCAGGGCGGTGTCATAGCTGGCCGGGGTGGGCGTCCTCAGCCGGGCGACGATCTGTCCGTCGGGCGCCAGGGCGGCCGCCTCGATCTTGGTTCCGCCAAAGTCGACACCGATTTGAATCACGTCTGCACTCGATTTCCGCTGTCGGGGCGCGCCCCTGGGGGCCCGCGTGGATGCAAGGACGCGCCCCTCCCCCGAGGCGCGCGGATTGAGGGAACTAGGGGGTGATGGTGACCATCACGACGCCATGCGACGGCGCGGTCGCGGTGAGGCGGCCCTTCATCGGACCCAGGTCCTTGTGAGCCCACAGGTCGCGGACCCTGGCGTTCAGCGTCGCGGGATAGCCCAGCTCGGTCCAGTCCACCGAGATCGACTTGGCCTCGGCCCCGCGGTTGAACAGGATCACCGCCCGGCTGCCGTCGGCCAAGGGCTTGGACCAGACCTCGAGGTCGCCATCGTCGCGGACCCGGCGGCCCTGGACGCCCAGCCGGTCCTGGTTCACCGCGATGACCTCCGTGTTCAGCAGGATGTCGCGCGTGGCCTGGTCCATGTTGGCCACGTCATTGCCGGCGATCAGCGGCGCGGCCATCAGCGCCCACAGACTGAAGTGCGAGCGGTACTCGGTCGTCGTCAGACCGCCATTGCCGACCTCCAGCATGTCCGGGTCGTTCCAGTGGCCGGGGCCCGCGAACGGATGAAGCGGCTCGTTCAGGTCCAGGATCCGCAGGACGCCCAGGGCGTAGTCGTGCTTGCCGTCCCATTTGTCGGTGATGTCGCCGGTCGTGCGCCACAGGTTGCCGACCGCGCTGGCCCACAGCCACGGCTTGGCCGTGCCCCACTCGCACATGGAAAAGACGATGTCCCGGCCGGTCTCGCGCAGGGCGTCGGCCATCAGGGTGTAGGCTTCCTCGGCGTTGCGCGTGCCCGTCGCGCACCAGTCATACTTCAGATAGTCGACGCCCCAGGCGGCGTAGGTCTTGGCGTCCTGGAACTCGTGGCCCTGGCTGCCCGGACGCCCGCCGCAGGTCTTGCGGCCCGCGTCCGAATAGATGCCGAACTTCAGGCCCTTGGCATGGACATAGTCCGACAAAGCCTTGATGCCGCTCGGAAACCGCTTGGCGTCGTAGGTGATGAAGCCGTCCTCGTCGCGCGGGCCGTGCCAGCAGTCGTCGATCACCACGTACTGATAGCCGGCCTCCTTCATGCCGTTGCCGGCCATGGCGTCGGCCACGCGGCGCACCGTCGCCTCGTCGATCTCGCAGGCGAACTTGTTCCAGCTGTTCCAGCCCATCGGCGGGGTCTGGGCCAGGCCGTTGGCGACACGCGGCGGCGGCTCCTGGTCGGCGGCGAACGTCGCGGCCGGCAAGGCCAGGGCCACGGCGGCCAGCATGGCGATCAGGCGCTCAGACGGCCTGGGGAGCATCGACTTTTCCTTTGTTGGGATCGGGCGCGGCGGCGCGTTCGAGCACGCTGGCGTGGGTTGGCATGCGGTCGGCGGCCTGGCGGCAGGCGATGCGGACATGCTGCAGCCGCTCGGCCACGGCGCGCTCGTCCATCAGGTCGGCCAGCGGATCGTAGCTCTCGGGCTCCCCGCCCTGCCCGATCATGATCGCCAGCCAGTTCGGCTCCTGGAAGATGGTCTGGTTGGGGAAGATCGTCGCGCCGCGCGTGCGGAACAGTTCCATCTTGAGCTTCAGCGAGTCCGGGATGGCCATGTGCCGCATCCGGTCCCACAGCGGTTCGCCGACGCGGCGGTTGGCGTGGTAGTGGTAGATCAGGAAATCCCGGATCTGCTCCATCTCCTCGCCCATGATCTGGTTGTAGAGCGTGGCGACGGCCGGATCGTTCTTGGCGCGCGGGAAGCTGCCGGCCAGCTTGATCAGGCCGTGCTGGATCAGGTGGATCGAGGTCGATTCCAGCGGCTCCAGGAAGCCGCTCGACAGGCCGATGGCGGCGCAGTTCTTGAAGCGCGACTGCTTGCGCCGCCCGGTGGTGAACCGCAGGAAGCGCGGATCGGCCAGGACCTTGTTGTCTGGATGCTCGGCCTCGAGCTTGGCCAGCAGCGTCCCCGCCGCCTCGTCGTCGCTGATGTAGTCGCTGACATAGACGTAGCCGTTGCCGGTGCGGTGCTGCAGCGGGATGCGCCAGCGCCAGCCGGCCTTGTCGGCGGTGGCCCGGGTATACGGGATGGGATCCTGGAAGCGGGCCGACGGCACGGCCACGGCGCGGTTGGCCGGCAGGAACTCCGACCAGTCGTCGTAGCCCACGCCCAGCGCGTCGCCGATCACCAGCCCGCGGAAGCCCGAGCAGTCGATGAAGAAGTCGCCCTCCAGCGTCTCGCCGTCGTCGAGCGTCAGGGAGGCGACGGTTCCGTCCAGCGGATCCAGGTTCACACCCCGGATGGTGCGTTCCAGCCGCCGAACGCCCCGGCTCTCAGCCACCTCGCGCAGCAGCTTGGCGTAGAGCGAGGCGTCGAAGTGATAGGCGTGGGCCATGGCCGCGCGGGGATCGCGCGGATCCTCGACGCGCCAGTCGAACTTGCCGGCCTTGGCCGCCACGCAGCTGAGCGAGAATTCGGAGAGCTCGGCCTTGTAGCCCAGCTTGCGCGCCCGCAGCCAATAGGCGTGGAACGAGACCCCCTCCATCGGCGGGCCATAGTTGCCGAACGGATGGATGTAGGCGTCGCCGGGATCGCCCCAGCCGACGAACTCGATCCCCAGCTTGTAGGTCCCTTGCGTGGACGACAGCATCCGCCGCTCGTCGACGCCCACCACCTGGTTGAAGAAGGTGATCGGCGGAATGGTCGCCTCGCCCACCCCGACCGTGCCGATCTCGGCGGACTCCACCAGGGTGATCCGCATCTGGTGCGGCGCATAGACCTTGGAAAAGAAGGCGGCGGACATCCAGCCGGCCGTCCCCCCGCCCACGATCACCAGGTGTGAAATCTTTCCCGTGTCTTCCATCCCGCCCTCTCCGGATGCCCCGTCTTGTGCGAACCCCGCCGACGCGACCGCCGGCGGGGCTCTGGGCCGGAGCATGACCCCGGCCTTCGTGAGAGGCTAGAACGTCCCGCGGATGATGAACGAGACGCGACGGTCGCTGACCGTCCAGCTGTGGGTGCGGACAAGGGATTTCGAGAAGTTGCCCTGGGTGCCCAGGTACCAGGAATCCCGCTGGTCCATCTCGAGCTCGTAGCGCGAGTTCAGGAGGTTCACGGCCTGCACCCCGATCTTCACCTGGGGCGTCAGCGCGTAGGTCACCGACCCGTCCAGCTGGCCGTACGCCTTGGCGTAGACCGGCACCATCAGGTTCGAGGCCGAGGCGCTCATCAGGTAGCGCGAGCGCCAGTTGTAGGCCAGGCGCGCGTCGATGCCGTACTTACTGTAGAGCGCCGTCGCGTTGTAGGTGTAGCGCGACAGCTGCTCCAGAGGCAGGTCCAGCTTCGAGGCGTTGATCTGCGACGCGTCCGTGGTGCTGCTGGACACGTTCTGCGTGCCCTTGCTGTCCAGGATCGTGGCGTTGAATTCCGTGCCCAGGCCGCCGAAGGGGCCGGGCAGGAAGTCGTAGTACTGCTGGTACTGGAACTCGACGCCGTAGATTTTGCCGTGGCCCATGTTCTGCGGGACGGTGCCGACGGCCTGCACCGTGCTGCCATTGGACGTCGCGATATTCAGCACCGTCGGCGTGGACTGGATGTAGTCGTACACGTCCTTCTTGAAGGCGCCGACCGCCAGCATGCCGCCGCGGAAATACCACTCGCCCGACAGGTCGAATGAGTTGGCCCGCATGGGCTTGAGGTTCGGATTGCCCCCGTAGAACCCGAAGGCGACATCGGTATGGTACTGGACGGCCGACCCTGAAGCCGCCGCCGCATTCAACTCGGCCTGGGTATAGGCGACCCCGGTTTGCTGATTGATGATGCCGTCGGCCACGACGGCGGGGCGCGATTGCAGAGTGCCCGACACCGACATCGACGGATCCAGCTGGTTGAAGTCCGGCCGGACGATGTTCTTGGACGCCGCGAAGCGCACGAACACGTTCTGCTTGGCCTTCAGGCGCAGGTTCAAGCTGGGCAGCACGTCGGTGTATTCGGTGCCGCCGGTCGTGGTGAAGGCCCGACCGTCGGCATAGGTGATCTTGGTCGCGGCGGTGGTGGAGGCGAACCGTCGCTGGCTTTGATCGATCAGGTTGATCGTGCCGAACCCGTTGGCGTCGGTCTTGGTCCTGACGACACGCAGGCCGAAGTTGCCGTCCCAGCTCATGCCCTCGTCGCCCCACGAGAACGGCAGGTCGGTTCCGAAGCGGACCTTGCCGTAGACCGAGGCGGTGTCTTCCCACTGGCGATTGACGCCGCGGCCACCGGTGTTGGTGAAGCTGGTGTGCACGTCGCCCAACGGCTGCCAGTAGCTGATGCTGCCGGTCGGCGCGGCCCAGATGGGCATGTAGCTCATCAGGGTGCCCTGGGTGAACGGGCTGTAGGAGCCGCCCGCCGGCGACCAGGTCGGGATCGTGCCGTTCGGACCGCCCGGCGGATAGTAGCCGTATTCCCCGTCGGTATAGGCCGGGCCGCCGCCCGGGATCGGGCCGTTCCAGACCACCTTGTTCAGGTAGTCGTAGAGCGCCGTCGGGCTTTTGGCCAAGTCGAACGCCGGCATGATCAGCGCGGGAACGGACAGGTCGCCCTTGAAGAAGTTGTCGAAGCTGACCTTGTCCTGGTGCTGGGTGTACTTGTCGGCCGTCGCGGTCACCCGCGTGGCCCATGGCGCCGAGATCAGGTTCCAGTTGTAGGCGGTGTCCCGCGAGGTGGCGTCGCGCGACGTGGCCCGCACGCCCAGCTTGATATCCTTGATGAACTTGTCGTCATCGAACGAATAGATCGCGTCGAACTTGCCCGAATATTCGCGGGCGTCGTTGTCGTCGATGTGGTCCATCGCGGCGTACAGGTTGAACGCCGACGGGGTGTTCGTGACGTTGGCCATGGTGATCTTCGGCAGTTCGCCGGTCAGATCCAGGCCGAAGCCGCCGTTCAGGGTGACGGTGTTGTAGACCGTCAGGTCGGTGCTGCCACGGTGCGAATAGACGTACTGCAGGTCGCCGCTGACCAGCCAATGGTCATTCGACCATTTGAAGCCGGCCGAGATGTCGTTGGTGTTGTCCTTCACCACGCCGTAGCGGGTGCCCAGGTTCAGCAGGAACGAATTGGCCACGCCGTTGCCGCCGCCGCCCCCGTCGACCAGTTGGCCTTTCAGGAAATTGCCGTCGCTGTCGAAGGTGAACGACGTGCCGGTCGCCGGCCCCACCACGAACGACTGGTTGTTGGTCGCCGAACAGCAGGCCGAGGTCTGGGCGAAGCGGTCCTGAAAGGTCTGCTTGGCCTCGGTGCGGAACAGGGTGGTATAGAGCTCCAGGCTGTCGTTCGGCCGCCATTGGAAGGCGGCGTAGTAGCCTTTGCGGTCACGGTCCTGCTCGTTGTTGCGGTACTGGACGCCGACCGGCACGAAGACCCGGCTTTTGCCCTGGCCCGCGATCGAGTTGTCGCCGTTGAAGTTCAGCGTCGCGCCGCCGTCGTAGGACGACTGCACGCCCACGCCGTGGGCGTTGTACGGGTCGACCGCGATCGTGTTGACGGCCGTCTTCAGCTTCGAGTTGGACACGCTGACCAGCGCGCCGAACTCGCCCCAGTTGGTCTGGAAGCGGTCGCTGAGCAGGATGCTGCCCGAGGGCGTCCCCGCCTTGCGCAGGTCGCCACGCGTGTAGTCGGCCGAAAAGGCCATCTGGCGGCCCGCCTGGTCGAACGGCATGCGCGTGCGCAGGTTCACCGTGCCGCCCAGGCCGCCCTCGACGATGTCAGCCGACGGGTTCTTGTAGACGTCGACGCCGGCGAACAGCTCGGGCGTGACGTCCTCCCACGAGATGGCGCGACCGCCCCGGGCCGAGAACATGTCGCGGCCGTTCAGCTCCGAGCGAACCCAGGTCAGGCCCCGGATCTGGATGCCCGAGCCCTCGGCATTCAGGCGATCGACGTCGCGGGGCTGGTTGGTGCGGCCGATGGTGACTCCGGGAACGCGCTGCAGCGCCTCGGTCACCGATCGGTCCGGCAGGCCGCCGATGTCGACGGCGGTGATCGAGTCGACGATCTCCTCGGAGTTCCTCTTCAGGTCCTGAGCCGATTGGATGGCCTTGCGCTGGCCGACGACGACGACCTCCTCGACAGCGCTGTCTTTGTCAGCAGTCGTTTGAGCCTGCGCAGTAGCCCCCCACCCGCCAGACATCACCGAGGCCGCCGCGGAGGCCAACAGCATGCATTTCCGATTTAGAAAATTCACGTTCCCTCTCCCTGTGATGGTCCGCTCGGCCAAGGGCTGATCGAGCGGCCTCGCCGTCCGCGCCACGTTTCCTGACAGCAGGTGTCAGGCCGCAGCGTCAGCGGCATATTTTATTTAATATGGTTTATTTAACCGGCTCGCATTTATCGTACAAGATGCAATTTGCGATAGACGCGGACGTTATTCGACGGGGCCGGTGTGTCCGTCGCAGAAGGTCGGCTTTCGACCCATGGCGGACGTTCACGACTTGAGGCACGATCGGCTTATGCGTGATTATCTGGCTCTGGTCGGTTGCATGCTAGTGGTCACTTCGGCCACGGCAATTTCAGCTGCGCAGGAAGGCGCGAGGCTGAGGGCAATCTTCGGCGCTACCGATTATTTGCCTCTTCGTGTTCCCAGAACCAAAGCAGCAGACTATGTGCGGGAGGGGGAGCGCGTCGTTCCTGCCGCGATCAAACGTTGCGGCGGACGAGACTTACGATACCGCGCGGCGACTGACGGCGCAGCGGCGGTCGAATTCATGTCGTCGATGCCGCTCCCTCGGGTAAGGGACTGCATGGGGAAGGTTCTTCCGCAGGTTTCCATCGAACCAGCCTCTCAACACTAGGTCCGCTCCCCACCCACAGCGGACCTTGCGCGAGATTCAGCTCCACTTATGGTTGAGCGACGAGCCTATCGTCTTCTTCGTCATACGCCATGTGCTGGAGAAGCGGTTCACAGGATTCAAATTAGTCGTTGAGCGTGGAGTCGATAACGGCCCCTAACCACCCTAGTCGGACGCCCCTGCCCCCTTCCCTAAGCCCCGGAACGACAAAACCCCCGTCGACAGAGCCGACGGGGGTTTCTGTTGATGACGCTTAAGCGTGGAAGCTTACGCGCCGCCCGGGAAGCGGAAGGGAACCTTCACCGAACCGGTCTTGGCGCCCATCGGCAGCTTCTCGGCGATGCACATGGCGGCCTTGTCGAAACCCTTGCCCGCTGCGCTGTTGTCCACGACCTTGCAGTCCGACAGCTTGCCGGCGTCCGCCGTGCATTCCAGCATCACCTGGGCGGCGTCGCGCGTGTTGGCGAACTGCTGCAGGCAGCGGCCCATCTGGTCTTCGAAGCCGCCCGCGGCCGAAGCGGCCTGAGCCACGAAGAAGCTGCCAGCGAGACCCGCGGCGAAAGCGATCGAGAGTTTCATACCCACCCGTTCCTATTGGTTCTGAAGAACAAAACTGATGGGAGCTTTCTCGCACGCGCGTCCTAAGGAACAGCCAAGGTTCGCGGTTAATCATTTTTGAAAATGGTGAATGGTCCGATGCCTGACGATGTTCTCTCGGGCGCCTTCACGCCCCGCCCGGCTTGGGTATCGGCCCCTTTCTCCAGACGTATTAAGACTACCGACGCCCCAACTTAGGCTGAACAGGCATTGGACCGGCACGTTGTTGTCGGACGCCCGTCGAGGAGCCTTCCATGTCCGACTATGAGCTCTACTACTGGTCCGCGCCGTTTCGCGGCCAGTTCGTGCGCGCCGTCCTGGCCCATGCCGGCAAGACCTGGACGGAAGGCGGCGACACCGAGATCACCAGGCTGATGGCGCTGTCGGCCAGCGAAATGCCGGCGCCCTTCATGGGCCCGCCCCTGCTGATCGATCGGAAGGCGGACTTCGCCATCGCGCAGACGTCCGCGATCATCCTGTATCTGGGCGAGACGCTGGACCTGCTGCCGGCCTCCCCCGCCCTGCGCGCCCTGACCATGAAGGTGGTGAACGACGCCAACGACGTGATCGACGAGATCACCCTGGACGGCGGTCGCCAGATGTGGACAGCGGCGCGCTGGCGCGACTTCGTCCCGCGCCTGAAGAAGTGGATGTCGTTCTGGGAGGAAACGGGTCGCCGTCACGGCCTGGAGAAGGCGTCCGGCTTTCTGCTGGGCGGCGACGCGACCGGGATCGCCCCAGGGATCGCCGATGTCGTCACGGCGACCCTGTGGTCGACCATGACCGAACGCTTCGGCGCGATCGGGAAGATCCTGGAGGAAACCGCCCCGATGACCGCCGCCTTGAGCCGGCGGGTCTATGAGCTGCCGTCGCTGGCCAGGCTGGCCGCCCGGGCGCGGGAAGACTATGGCGACGTCTATTGCGGCGGCCAGATCGAGGCCTCGCTGCGCAAGGTCCTGGACGCCTAGGGTGGCGGACGGCCGCGAGAGGCCGCCCGCCGTCTGGTCCTAGAAGCGCTTGCGAACCTGGAAACCGACCGTGCGCGGATTGATGCTCACGACCTGCTTGGCGTTGTTCACCGCCGAGGTCACGCTCATCAGCCCGACCTCGTCGGTGACGTTGTTGATGAACAGGTAAGCCCCCCAGTCGGCGCCTTCGACGCCGCCGCGCAGGTTGGCGTAACCGTAGTCGCCCTGCTTCTCGTAGTAGACGTAGGTCGGGCGGAACTGCGAGGCGGACTCGCCGACATAGGCGTAGTCGGCCCGGATCAGGCCGTTCAGGTCGCCCTTGAGCGGCCAGGTGTATTCAGCCGAGGCCGAGCCGCTGAAGTCGGCGACGTTCGGGAACTTGTCGCCGGTCAGGCCCGTCGAGCCGGTGATCAGGATCGTCGAGTTGGCCTGGTCCTCGGTCAGCTTGGCGTCGACCCAGGCGGCCGTGGCCTGCAGGGTCAGGCCGCGCATCGGACGGGCGATGGCCTCGACCTCGAAGCCCTTGATCCGCGCCTTGCCGGCGTTGGTCAGGTAGCTGAAGGCCCCGTTGGCGCTGGTGGCCGAGATCTGCATGTTCGACCAGTCGATCTGATAGGCCGCCGCATTCAGGGTCAGGCGACGATCGAACCACTGGCTCTTGATGCCCGTCTCGTAGTTCCACAGGCTGTCGGGCTGATAGGCCAGCAGGGCGCTGGCCAGGCCCGGGACGTTGTTGGCGCCGCCGGGACGGAAGCCCTTGGCCGCCAGGCCGTAGACCATGATGTCCGAGGTGACCTGGTAGCTGGCGTTGAACTTGCTGACCCAGCCGTCGGCGCTGGCGTCGACCGAGGCGGCCGGACCGACGTACGATTGGGTGATGAAGTTGCTGATCAGGACCTGGCCCGAGACGGTCTTGTCGTACTTGAAGCGACGGACACCGGCGGTCAGGGTCAGCTTCTCGATCGGCTTGTAGGCCACTTCACCGAAGAAGGCGGTCTGCTTGGTGTCCGTGCCGACGTGGCGCCAGGCGGTCAGGTCGTTGGGGTTGATGACGCCGGTCGTGGCGTCGCCCTTGGCCACCTTGCTCTCGATATAGTCCTCGCGCTTTTCGAGATAGGCGCCGGCCGTCCAGTTGACCTTGTCCTCGAACAGCGAGCCGGTCATGCGCAACTCGTGGTTCCACGAGGTCAGGCCCATCGGCTGGTAGAGCGCGCCCGGGGTCCGGCTGTCGGCGTAGGCGGTGTAGGCCGTCAGTTGCGTCGACGTACAGGCCGGGTTGGTGGAGCCCGTCGCGGCCGGACCGCCGGCGACCCAGTTGCGGCACGAGGTGGCGTTGGCGCGGCTGCCCGACAGGGTCGGGCTGTAGTCGGAGTTCCGCAGCAGCGTCCACTTGTAATAGGACGAGGTCGCCGTGACCGTGGCGAAGCTCAGGTTCCACTTACCCGTGACGTTGTACATGCGCAGATTATCGCTGGTCGGCGCGATGACGCGGGCGTTGGTCTTGTAGTCTTCCTTGCCCAGCGCCGGGTACCAGCTGTTCTGGCCGTCCAGGTTGGTCTTCTGGAACAGGCCAGAGGCGTTGATCGTCAGGTTCTCGGTGGGCGTGAAGCCCAGCATCAGGCGACCGCCGCTGGAGTGCTGGTCGTTGATGTCCTTCTTGTTGAGCAGGGCGTCGTCGACATAGCCGCCGCCCTCGGTCTTGTAGAGCACCAGGCGCGCGGCCAGCTTGTCCTCGATCAGCGGCACGTTGACCATGCCCTTCACCGAGTAGCCCGCGCTGCCGCCCTTGGTGTTGGTGCCCTGGGCCTCGACCGCGCCGGCGTAGCGGCTGCTGTCGGGCTTGTTGAGGATCACGCGCAGGGTGCCGCCCATCGAGCCCGAGCCGTACAGCGTGCCTTGAGGGCCGCGCAGCACCTCGACGCGCTCGGCGTCGAACAGGTTGACGTCGGCGCTGGTCGAGCTGGCGTCGGCCGTGGTGCCGGCCGGGCCGGTCAGCGGGGTTTCATCGTAGTAGAGGCCGACCGTGGCCTCGCCGGCGCTGCGCACCCCGCGCAGGGTCAGGCGGCGGCTGGTCGGCGAGTTGCCGTCGACCTGCAGGTTCGGGACGGTGCGGAAATAGTCCTGGATGCCGGAGGCGCCCAGCGCCTGCAGCGACTTCTCGGTCACGGCGCTGATGCTGATCGGCGTGGTCTGGACGGTGGTCGAGCGCTTCAGCGCGGTGACCACGACTTCCTCGATCGTGCCGGCGTCGGCGGGCTGGCTGGCGGCCTCCTGGGCGAAGGCGTGGCCAGCGGCCAGGCTGGTCATGGCGGTGGCGCCCAGGGCCAGGGCCCGAAGGCCTCGGAACTGCAGTCTCATTGTTGATCCCCTCTTGTCGGTCCGCTCGACGGCGGCCTGTAGGATCAGACGCAAGGCCGCGACGCTTCCTCATCGCGGCGCCGCGAAAAAGGCTGACGACGGATCAGAAATGGCGTTCGAGGGTCAGGCGGACCGTGCGCGGCGCCACGCCGAAATACTCGACGGGCCCGGACGTGTTGCGGGCGGCCGAGGCCCGACCGGCGCGGTCCAGCAGGTTCTCGACGGCGAGATCGGCGGTCCAGGCGTCGCTTTCCAGCCCCAGGCTCAGGCCGAACAGCGCGTAGCCGCCCATCTTCAGATAGTCGGCGTTGTCGGCGTTGAAGGCCGACCGCGCCAGGCCCGCATAGGAGCCATCCAGGCGCAGGCGACCGCTCAGCCCCTCGGCGATCGTCCAGCGGCGCTCCATCGAGGCGGCCGCGGCGAGCTTGGGCACGACCGGCAGGCGGTCGCCTTCCAGGCCCAGGCCGATCGCCGTGTTGGTGATCTGGTCGGCGGTCAGGCGCGCGTCGGTCAGGGTCAGACTCCCCGCGAAGTCCCAGCCCCAGACGCGCTGGGCGGTCGCCTCGACCTCCAGGCCGTGGATGCGCGCAGCCCCGATATTGGTGACGTAGGTGAAGGCGCGGTTCTGGGTCTGGGCCGCGTACTGCATGTCCGACCATTCGACGCGGTAGAGCGCGACATTGGCGGTGACCCGCCCGTCGGCGTTCTGGGCCTTCAGGCCCAGTTCGTAGTTGTTCAGGCGATCGGACCGATAGACCGCCAGCGTCTCAGGCAGTCCGGGCACGACGTTCACCCCGCCCGGCCGGAACCCCTGGGATACCTGGACATAGCCGAACACGTCGGGGCCGAACCGCCGGCTGGCCAGGGCCTTCAGGCTCCAGCCGCGCTCCTCCGTCCGCGCGTCGATGGCGTAGTCGGCCCAGGTCCCCGACACCACGTTGGCGATCTGCACCGCGCCCCGGTCGCGCTTGACATAGTCGAAGCGCCGCGCGCCCAGCGTCAGCTCGGTCTCCGGCGCGACGGCGTACGAGAGCTCGCCGAAGACGGCGCTCTGGGACAGGTGGTTCTCGATGTCGCGACGGCCGATCAGCACGGGCGGCTCGGTCAGGGCGCCGGTCTTCGGATCGACATGGCGGACCTGGCTGTCGATGTAGTCGCCCCGGACCTCGCTATAGGCCCCCAGGGTCCATTTCAGGGGCCCCTCGCCCACCGACGAGGCTCGCAGCTCGTGGATCTTCGCCGTCAGTTCGGCGGGCTGGTTCAGGATGGCCGGATAGACGCTGTCGACATAGGCCGAGTAGCTCGACATCTGGGTCTCGCCGCAGGCTTGGCTCAGCGAGAACATCCGCATGCAGCCGGCCGCGTTGGTCCGCTCGCCCAGCAGCACGCCGCTATAGTCGGACCGCCGCGTGAGGCGCCAGCGGTACCAGGACGACACCGCCGTCAGGTCCACCGCCTCGCCCCGCCATTTCAGCGTGGCCGACGCCAGGTCGATGTCGCCGTCGAACGGCGCGCGACCGGCATGGACCGTCCGCCACGGACCGGCCGTGTCGTTCCAGGCCGAGATGTCGTCGCGATGGCTGGTCTGGTGCGTGGCCGAGACCAAGGCCGAGAACGGCGACCCCGGCTCCCACAGCGCGGCCAGCCGCACGCCTTGCACGCGCGAGGCGTCGACATCTTTCAGGCCCAGACGGACATTGTCGATCACGCCGGGCTGATGCTGCTCATAGGCGCTCACGCGGACAGCGAAATGTTCCGGGACCACCACGGTGTTCAGCACCGCCGTCGCGCCGCCGGCCCGTCCGCCATGGGCGGTAGCGGACATCGAGGCGCCGACGGCGGCGAAGTCCTCCGACAGGTCCGGACGCCGGAATAGAATCCGCAGCGCCCCGCCCATGGCGCCCGAGCCGTAGAGCGTGCCCTGCGGTCCGCGCAGCAGTTCGATGCGGTCGACATCGACCAGCGCCAGCTCCGGCGCCATCACGCCGGGGTCGGCCGTGGTGCCGACCGGCCCGGTCATCGGCGTCTCGTCGTAATAGAGGCCCGTAGTCGCCTCGCCGGCGCCGTAGACGCCGCGCAGCACCAGCCGTCGCCCGAACGCGGTGGAGATCAGCTTCAGCCCCGGCAGCAGCGGCGAGGCCTGCTCCAGATCCAGAACGCCCAGGCGCGACAGCTGTTCGCCGGACACCACGGTCATGCTGATCGGGGTCTGCTGGACCAGGCTGGACCGCTTCAGCGCCGTGACGACCACCGAGTCGATGGCGGTCGGCTGCGGCGGCTGCGGCGGCGAAGACGACGACGCAGCGGCGCTCTCGGGCGCGGCCTCTCGCGGCGCGGGCACGACCAGGAAGCTCCGCCCCTCGAGACGCACGGTCAGTCCCGAATTCGCCAGCAGGCGCTCCAGGGCCGCCTCGGCGGTGAACACGCCGTTCAGGGGTGGACTGCGCTTGCCTCGCGTCAGGGCGGGCGAGAACAGGATTTCGCGATCGCTGCGCAGCGCCAGCTGGTTCAGCGCCTGGCTCAGCGGCTGGGCGGGAATGTCGAAACGATAGGCGACGCCGGGACGGCTGGGCGCGGCGCGCGCGGCGTCCGGCGGGCACGCGCCCACCGCGGCCGCGCAGAACAAGGCCAAGACGGCGCCGCGCCTCAACGACGCCCTCGACGCTCCGGACCTCACCACAACGACTCCCGACCTCCCCCGACGGCTCGGACGCACGCCGTCGAGGGCGCGCACCATGCCTCAATTCGCCGGACGACCTTGCCTGGTCTCTTATCCCGGCCCCTCAAGATCGCGTGTTGCATAGGGTTTAGGCAACAGGCCCGTGGTTGAGTTTGGTCGGCTTCGGCGAGACCGCGCGGCTTGACACGAACGAAAGCGCGACTTCACCTGACGGTCATGTCGGGGCGTGAACAATGATTTGGGGCGGTCGATCGTCCAAGCCGCAGGAGCAGGCGCCCAGCCTCTCCGACAGCGGCGCGCGCTTCACGCCGGCGCTAAGAGCCTTCTTTTCGCGCCGCGCGCCGGCCAGCGACGTCGAGGATCTCGTCCAGGAGGTTCTGCTCCGGATCCAGAAGCGCCAACCCGCGCCCGTCGTGAACAACGTCGAGGGTTATCTGTTCGAGGTCGCCGCCAATGTCCTGATCGATCGCGGCCGTCGCGATCGCACGCGCCGGCGGTCCGATCACTGCGAACTGCAAGAAATTCATCACCCCGTTGATGAAATGTCGCCGGAGCGCGTCCTACAAGGACGAGAGCGGATGGCGCGCGCGATGGCGGCCCTCAACGAGCTGCCGGAACGCACACGACGGGTTTTCATCCTCGTGCGCTTCGAGGAGATGAGCTACAAGCTCGTCGCTCAGCGTTTGGGGGTCTCTGTCAGCGCTGTCGAGAAACATGTGATGAAGGCGCTGCGTCATCTGCACGAGCGTCTGCGGGACCAGGATGACGTCGACCACGTCGGGCAAAGAGAGACACGACGACCCGGCTAGCATGGCCGCGACGTGGTTCGCGCGCCTGCAAGGCGACGACGTGTCCCCGCAGGACCGGCGGGACTTCCAGCAATGGCTGAAGGCGGACACGCGGCACGGAACCGCGTGGGATGACGTGCGCGCCGCCTGGGACGATCTTTCGGGCCTGGAAGACGATCCCGCCCTGGCGGCTCTGCGCGCCGACGCCCTGGGCGCCGGTGAAGGCGCCCCCCGCCGCCTCGATCGCCGGACGCTCGGTCTGGCCGCGGCCGGCCTGGTCGCCGCCGTCGGCGGAACCGTCCTCGGCCGCCGTTGGCTGGACGGCGAAAAGGCCGCCTCTCCCGCCGCCGACGAGCCGGTGTTCACCACCGCCGTGGGCGAGCGCTCGACCTTCCGCCTGGCCGACAACTCTGTCGTCACGCTCAGCACCGACTCCGCCGTGCGGGTCAATCACTGGGGCAAGGAACGCCGCCTGACCCTGCTGCGCGGCCAGGCCTATTTCCAGGTCGCCAAGGATCCGTCGCGTCCGTTCGTGGTCGCCGCCGGCGACAAGCGGGTCACCGCTGTTGGCACCGCCTTCGACGTGCGCCTGGAGCCCGGCAAGCTGTCGGTCACCCTGGTCGAGGGCCGGGTGCGAATCGCCGGCGCCTCGCCCCAGGGCGAACGCCGCGTCGAGATGTCGGCCGGCTCACGCTTCGTGGCCGCCGATCGGGCCGACTGGGCGATCGCGACCGTCGACACCGCCAAGGAAGCCGCCTGGCTGCAGGGCCGCCTGGTCTTCGACGGCGAGCCGCTGTCCAGCGTGGTCGCCGAAATGAACCGCTTCTCCGAGCGCAAGCTGTCCCTGGCCGATCCGGCGCTGGCCGCCACGCCCGTCAGCGGCGTCTTCAAGACCGGCCAGATCGACGCTTTCGTCGCCGCGCTCAGGACCTATGGCTTGGCCGAGGTCGGACGTTCGGACGACAAGCAGGTCGAGCTGGTGAGCCCGGCGCGGGCGAATCTTTAGGACTAGCCGGCCAACGTCGCAGCCCCCAACCTGACCACGCTTAGCGTGGTCGTCCGCCCTACCGGAGGGGGAAAGTACGGGTGCTAAGCGCGCTGAATGATCCGCGTTCGCGAGATCGAGTCCAGCGAAATCAATCGCTTGTCGATTTTAGACGCCGCTGAATGATCCGCGTTGGATCCGGACCCCATACTAGCTGCACCTGATGGCTCGGAAGGGACGTCCGGCCGGCGATCGTGACGGCTGTCAGGGGTGGTCGAGCGGGAAGCGCTCGCCGGGGTCTCCTCGGAGACTCGTCTTCGCGACGGATCCAGCACGGGTTCCCTGAAACATCGGGACGAAAGGCTGGCGGCGAAGACTTCGGCGACCGCGGCAGGTCCGGGCTGAAATCGCCCGGGCGTTCCGGGACCGGGGTCGTCGCCTCGGCCCGCCCGTCTGGGGCCTCTCGTGAGAGCGGGTTAAGACCCCGCGCCTCGTGGGCTCATCGGATAACGGCTACGCGGAGCGTCCTGGCTTCGTCGAAACGGTACTCACTACTCACACTCCGGACGATGTCCGGCGCTCCGCAGTCCCTTTCATTCCCTTCAGCGGCCAGCCGCGTGAAGCGGCGAAGCCGTGCGCCGTCGAAAAATCTTGGCGTCGAGGTGAGGTTCGCGCGGGCTCCTGCGTCGTACAGATAGGCGCTTGTTGCCGCCCAACGTCGCTTTCTCGGGGAAACCGTTCCATGAAGCTCTCAGCTCTGAAGCTCGCCCTCCTGTCCGCCAGCATGGCGACGGGTGTGCTGGCGACCCAGGCCCACGCCGCGCCGCTCAACGACGCCGCCCGCGCCCAGATCCTGAAGGCCGTCGACGCCGACGCCCCGCAGATCCAGGACGCGGCCCTGAAGATCTGGGGCTTCGCCGAGGTCGGCTACCAGGAGACCAAGAGCTCGGCCCTGCTGCAGGGCCAGCTGAAGACCGCCGGCTTCGACGTCAAGGCGGGCGTCGCGGGCGAGCCGACGGCCTTCGTGGCCAGCTTCAAGAACGGCGCGGGCCCGGTCATCGCCGTCCTCGCCGAGTTCGACGCCCTGCCCGGTCTGGCCCAGACGGCCACGCCCGTGAAGACCGGCATCCCCGGCCAGATCGCCGGCCACGGCTGCGGCCACAACCTGTTCGGGGCCGCTTCGGTCGGCGCGGCCGTCGCCATCAAGGACTGGATGGTCAAGAACAACATCAAGGGCGAGCTGCGCGTCTACGGCACGCCCGCCGAGGAAGGCGGCTCGGGCAAGGTCTATTTCGTCCGCGACGGTCTGTTCAACGACGTCGACGCCACCCTGCACTGGCACCCGGCCAACTCGAACTCGGCCGTCCAGGGCGTGTCGATGGCCAATATCAGCGGCAAGTTCCGCTTCCACGGCATCTCGGCCCACGCCTCCGGCGCGCCGGAAAAGGGTCGCTCGGCCCTGGACGGCGTCGAGGTGATGGACGTCGCCACCAACTTCCTGCGCGAGCACATCCCGGACAAGACCCGCATCCACTACGTGGTCACCGCCGGCGGCACGGCCCCGAACGTCGTGCCTGACTTCGCCGAGGTCTACTACTACGTCCGCCACCCCGATCCGGCCGTGGTCAAGGACGTCTGGGCGCGCGTCGAGAACGCCGCCAAGGGCGCGGCCCTGGCCACCGGCACGACGGTCGACACCGAGATCACCGGCGGCGTCTACGCCCTGCTGCCCAACGACACCCTGGGCCGGGTGATGGACGCCAACCTGCGCAAGGTCGGCGGCATCACCTGGACGCCGGAAGAGATCGCCTTCGCCCAGAAGATCCAGACCACCCTGGTCAATCCGCCGTCGGTCGACACGGTCAAGACGGTCGAGCCCTACAAGATCGAGCTGGAAGGCGGCGGCGGCTCGACCGACGTCTCCGACATCAGCTGGGTGACGCCGACCGTCGGCCTGGGCACGGCGACCTTCGTCCCGGGCTCGGCCGGCCACAGCTGGCAGAACGTGGCCGCCGCCGGCTCGTCGATCGGCGTCAAGGGCGCGGTCAACGCCGCCAAGACCCTGGCCCTGACCGGCGCGGACCTCTTCGCCAACCCGGACATCGTCAAGAAGGCCAAGGCCGAGCTCGACCAGCGTCGCGGCCCGAACTTCGCCTACAAGGCCATGCTGGGCGATCGCCCGCCGGCCCTCGACTACCGCAAGCCGGCCTCGGCGGCGCGCGAATAACGATCGCCCCCTCTTCCCCGGCGATCGTCAGCGGCCGGCGCCGTCTCCCCCTTTGGGCGTCGGCCGCACACCTTTCCGTACAGTTCCTGGAGTTCCGGCGTGGTTCAGACCGTCATCGTCAGCCGCGAGCGTTTCGAAGCGCTCAAGAAGGGTCTGCCCGCCGTGACCCGCGAGCACCTGACCGACATCTACGGCATCAGCGAGACGACCTGGACCAAACTGCGCAAGGGCGAGCCGATCAAGCTCAACACGTGGGAGCGGATCCAGGCGCGGCTGGCGCGACGCTTCGGGGCGGCGTCCTTCGTCTAGGCCCGCTTCGACCGGCCGAAGCCGGGCCGTCAAGTCCGGCGGGGACTCGACGGCCACTCCAACGCACGCTGCAAAGCCCCCACTCCCGGCGTACGGTGCGCCCCGCTTCTCGCCCAAGGCGACCGGGGCTGTCATTGTCCAGAAATCCACGTTTTATTGTCTGTCGGTTTCACGCCGCCGGCCAGGCCGCCCTGACGGCCGCCCGGCGCCGGTCGTCGACTTTTGATAGGGCTTTCAGGGATTTCCGTGTCCGACCCCGCTTTGCGCAAAGACGTCTGGCCGCTGGACGCCAAGACCCAGCCGGACGCCTTCGAGCAGTATCGCAAGGGCTGCGCGCACCTCTTCGACATCACGCTGCTGTCGCCCGAGGAGACGTTCTTCAACCGTCTCGAAGGCTATCACCTGGGCCCCGTGGTGCTCGCCCATTGCCAGGGCGTGCCGCAGCGGTTCGAGCGCAAGCTCTCCCACATCATGCTCGACGCCGCCGAGTCGGTGATGGCCGTCCTCGAGCTGGAAGGCGGTGACTGGCGCGGCGACTACGACGGTCGGGAGGCCGGCGGCCACATGGGCCAGATCCGGATCATCGACATGACCCGCCCCTTCGACATGTCGACCGGCGCCTACGCCTCGCTCTACGTCATCACCTCGCGCGCTCAGCTGGAAGGCTGCGGCGACCTCGACTTCCATGGCCTGATGGTGACGGAGGACAGCGTCAGCGGCCGCCTCCTGGGATCGCATCTGCGCGCGCTCGCCGAGGTGGTCGACCGCATGACCGTGCGCGAGGCCGGGGCCGCCGCCGCGGCGATCCTCGCCCTGCTCGGCGGCGCGATCATGGCCCACGCCAAGCCCGCCTCGGGCGGTCCCCGGCCAATCGAGAAGATGCTGCTAGCCTCGGGACGTCAGTTCATCGAGCAGCGCCTGGACGACGTCGAGCTCTCGCCGGAGTCCGTCCGCCGTCACCTGGGGGTGTCGCGCAGCCTGCTCTACAAGGTATTCGAACCCCTGGGCGGGGTCAGCGCGTTCATCCAGGGCCGCCGGCTCGACCAGGCCTTCGACTCGATCCTCCAGGACCGCGCCGAGCGGCACACCTTGGGCGAGGTCGCCTATCGTCACGGCTTCCGTTCGGACGCCCACTTCAGCCGGGCGTTTCGCGGTCGGTTCGGCGTCACGCCGGGACGCCTGCGTCGCCTGGGCGAGGCCGCGCGCCGGGAAGGCCTGTCCGCGCTGGAACGACCCGACGATGTCTGGGCCTGGCTGCGCGGCCTGTGAGGCCGCCTCCTTCGGATCGTGCAAAGCGGTTGCAAGCTTGACCATATCCGCCCAGCCGGCGCCCAGTTCACCGCCACCGGCGGTCCTCGGTTCACGCATAGGGCGAGCGGCATTGCCTCGGGCCGCCATCACGGCATACGATGCCCGCCCTCTCGTCACCCCACCGACGAGCACCTAGCCGGCGGCGTTCAGTGAGTGCTGCCGGCCTTCTCCTTCCCTCTCCTCGCAGCCCCTTGGCGAAGGCGACTAGACGCCGACGAGATGCGGGAACTGACGCCTTGCGCCTATCGAGGTAAGCGTAAGGCGGCTCGAGCGTGAAAGAGCAGGGCGTGGCTTGACGGGGCGCGAGAGCGACAAACTAGGGCCTACCACCCAGACTTCGAAGGCCAAGCTCCCTGAAATCTGCCCGTTCTAGAACGTCGCGATCAGGCCGAAGTAGTAGAGACGGCCCATGTAATAGGTGTCGTACACATAGGGCGTGCCGTTACCGATGCTTCGGTACGCCTCCGGCGTGAAACGTGAGACGCTGTCGTCCAGCAGGTTTTTGCCTTCGACGAAGAGCTGCATCGACTTTGTCAGCTTGTAGGAAGCGCGCGCGTCCAGCGACTTGGAGCCACTTTTGAAGATCGGCGTGACAATCTTGTAGTAAGAGGTCGTCGATCCGCCGCCCGCAGCCGGAATGCGGTTGATGCTCGCCGAGGCGTCCGTGCGGTCATAATAGAAGTCGCGGCGCTGATACGCGACACGGGCGTTCAAGCGGCCGTCGTCGTACCAGAGGTTGACGTTGTAGACATAGTTCGACTGCTTGGCTGGCGGCAGCGCCTTGCCAGAGAACAGGTCGATCGGAGTGTTGGTCTCGTTCGACTCTGTCTTAGAGTAGTTGAAGCCCGCGCCGGTGTGCTTCAGACGCCAAGGCAGGAAGGTGAAGGCTGTCCGACCCGCGATCTCGAAGCCCTTCTGCTTCAGGCCACTGGGACCATCCTTGTAGGTGTTAGCGGTGTAAGTGTCGCCGCTGATCTCGTAGTTGGTCACGGTGTCGGTGCCTGGATATCCCGACTTCACGTCGATGGCGTACAGGCCCAGGCTCAACTGGGTATCGCGGTTCGGATACCATTCGGCCGACAGGTTCTAGGTCGTGGCCGCATAGCCCTTCAGCTCCGGATTGCCTATACGGCTGTTGCAACTGTTCACCGCGTCGCCGCGGATCGTGCCGGCCGCATCGTCGTCGTCGGTGGCGGGGTCGTTGAACTGGCCCGGATACTGGCTGATCAGCCTCTCCAACGCCGCGCGCGTCGTAGCGTCCATCTTGCTGCAAGTCACCGCCGAGCTGCCGGTCAGTTGCAGCATATTGGGACGCGCGCGCTGTTTGGCGATCGAATAGCGGACCACGAACTGGTCCTCGAGCGGCCACAGAGCCAGGTTGAAGCTGGGTAGGAAGTCGTTCGACGTCCGCTTGATGTCCGTCATCTTGCGCTCGACGAACGTGCTGGAGACCACCTTGTTGGGATCGACGATCTCACCGGCGTTGAGAGCCGCCAGCGTGGCCGGATCGATGGTCAGGTTATTGACGATGATCGACGGCTGGCCCGCCACGTCCACCTTCTGATAGCGGACGCCGAAATTACCCATGACCGGCATCCAGCCCAGCCGCGTCTCGAAATTGACCATAGCGTAGGCCGAGGTGGTCTTCTCATTGGTGGAATACGACGGGCGCTCATAGGTTTTGCCATCCGAAGCCTGGCAGCGGTACAGGCAGTCGATGTTGTGACGGCCGAGGTCGGTGTTTTCGTCGAGTTGGGCGAAGAACAACCGGTAGTCGAAGGCCGACCAGGTATCGAGCAACGTGCCCCGGTCGGGCATGCCGCCGAAGAACCGACCGCCTGGAATGTCCTGGAGGTTGTTGCCGATCAGGGCCTGGTACTGATCCTGGGTCAGAGTATGGATGCGATAGAGTTGGTCCTGCGCTGTGGTGGTGGGACGGCTCACCGATCCGAACTGGCACGGCGCGGCGGCCGGCGCCGCAGACGGGATGCAGTACTGGACTAGATCCAGAGCGCGCGCCCGATAAAGCGTCACGCCGGGCGCGATGTCGAAGCCAGCCTCGCGCCAGGTCGTGTTGTCATGGTCGCGGCGCTGCAGGCCGAACTTGACGCTCGTGAGCGGGCCGAAGTGGTCAAACTCGCGCGTGACATCGATCTGATAGTTCGCCTCCGTGCTCTTGTCGGCATAGGGCGTGTATTCCAGCTGCAACGTCGCGCTTAGACCGTTGGCCGCCAGCACAGGGTGTACGACGCCGGGCTGTTCAGATCGACCGAGGACGGCGTGAGGATCGTCCAGAGGCCGTTCTCGGGCACCATCTTGAAAGTCGCCGAGCCTCCTCGAACCGGGCCGCCAAAGCATCTCGGGCGAAGGCTGGCGGGCGGATTATCGGCGCAACCGGACCGCCCGCCCGCCCGGCGCTCACCGCCGTATAGTCGGCGAGGTCGCCCGCGGCATTGGGATCGACCCGCTGCAGCGACACGATCAGCGGCGCGTTCGACTCGAGCATCGCCCGGCCGATGGCGACGCCGCCCTGATCGGACGCGGCGCTGGCCGGCAGACGGCCAATGTCATCCCATTTCGCCGCGTCGCCTTTGGCGAACCGCGCCGGCGCGCTCGAGGCGCCGACGATCACCGCCTGCGGCGCGCTCACCTGGAAGCCTTCCGTGTCCGCGAGAACCCGATTTGTTTCCGCGAATGCGGATCTGAACTGGAACCACTCCGAGATCGGAATCTTCTCGGTCCCGATGTCGCCGTCACGCACACCGCGCTGGCCAGTGATTCCGCCGAACGCCCAAATCAATTCCAGCCCAGGCGGCAGCTCGGAGCCCTCGATGCGCAGCGTCAGACCTTCCGTGACCGCATAGGCCAACGCCTCGATGCGCAACACGCCCTTCCCCAGCAACGGATCACGGATTTCGTGGATAAGTTCGCCGGGCCGGTAGCGCGTAACGATCCACTGTGCTGCATGCAACCATAGGGCGCCAGACGGACCGGCAACGCCCAGCCGCAGATTGCCACCGCGCCCCGGCAGGTAGAGAACGAACTCAGGCCTGTCGCCGCCGTCCACGCGAAACGCGGTGTCGCCGCCATATAGGGGCCGGTTGAAGGTCTCCGCCCCGTTCTCGATGACGAAATCGCCGCCCTCGGGACGGTAGCGGATGGGACGTTCGATGCTGCCGGCCAGATTTGGCGTCGGCCCACCGAGCGAAGACGGCGCGGTCTGAGCGAAGCCCCCGGTCGCGAAGAAGCTTGCGCACAAAGCAAGAAGCAGACCAGCGCCGCGGTGCGTTGGCGTCATGGACATCCGCCTCCCGGATCAGGTCGAGCGCCGGTGATCAGCTCGAAATTTCACATTGTGATACTATGCACCACATGTTGCGCGACAGATTTCGCGACCGCAACAGCCTTCTTCATTTTGGACGGGCCTCGACGAGCGGAAGTGCGCTGCGCTGTCTCGAGTTGGCGGGTCGCGCCTTATCGCGAAATGGACGCGTTGGGTATCGGTCGGATACCTCACTGCACCCCAGCGCGCCAGCCGCATGAAAACTCTTCGTTCCTTGACGCTTTACCTTTAAACCCCCTTCGCAATAGCCCCCTATTAAGGGCTAAAACTAAAATGTGGTGGGGTTACTCTTGGCCGCGATCTATCCGGTTATCCTCTGTGGCGGCTCGGGCACGCGGCTTTGGCCAGCGTCCCGGAGCGACCAGCCCAAGCAGTTCTTGAAGCTGGTCGGCGAGCGCTCCTCGTTCCAGGAGACGGTGCTGCGGGTGAAGAACATCCCCGGCGTCGCCGAGATCGTCATCGTCACCGGCGAATCCATGGTCGACTACGTGGCCCAGCAGACGGCCGAGATCGACACCTGGGTGACCATCCTGGTCGAGCCCGAGGCGCGCGACAGCGCTCCGGCCGTGGCCGCCGCCGCCGCCTATGTCGAGCGCCAGGACCCGGACGGCGTCGTGCTGATGCTGGCCGCCGACCACTACATCGCCCAGCCCGAGATCTTCGGCGAGGCGGCCGTCACCGCGGCCAAGGCCGCCGAGAGCGACCTGATCGTCACCTTCGGCGTGCAGCCCACCGTGCCGGCCACCGGCTTCGGCTACATCCGTCCGGGTGAGGCGCTGCTGGACGGCTCGGTGCGATCGGTCGCCGCCTTCGTCGAGAAGCCCGACCAGGCGACGGCGGAGCGCTATCTGCTGGAAGGCTATCTCTGGAACAGCGGCAACTTCGCGTTCAAGGCCGCCACCCTGCTGGGCGAGTTCGAGGCGTTCGAGCCGACGGTCGCCGCCGCCGCCAAGGCCACGGTCGCTCTCCTGGAGCTGGAGGCCGGCATCGGCCGCCTGGATCGCGAGACCTTCGCCCAGGCCAAGAAGATCTCGCTGGACTACGCGGTGATGGAGCGCACCCAGAAGGCGGCGGTCGTTCCCGCCGCCTTCGCCTGGTCGGACCTGGGCGCCTGGGACGCCATCTGGGAGGCCTCGACCCGCGACGCCGAGGGCAACGCCCAGGACGGCGACGTCGACCTGCAGGGCGCGTCCAACGTCCTCGTCCGCACGACCGGTCCCTATGTCGGGGTGATCGGGGTCAGCGACATCGTCGTGGTGGCCGAGCCGGACGCCGTCCTGGTCTGCCACCGCAAGGACAGCCAGGCGGTGAAGACCCTGGTCGACGGCCTCAAGGCCAGGGGCCGTTCGATCGCTTCCCGCAAGAGCGCCCAGCCGAACGGGATCGAGACCCTGGTCTCGACCGACGGCTTCGACGTCGAGCTGCGCCGCGCGCCGGCCGGCGAGACCGTCGTCCTGCCGGTCTCGACCGTGCAGCTTCTGGAAGGCGTGCTGGAGATCGACGGCGACGTCTACGCCGCCGGCGCCATCATTCCGCTGGAAGCCGAGGCGCGGGCCCGCGCCATCGGCGCCGCCACGCTGCTGGTCACGAAAATACTATCGCCGGACCTTTAGGAACGCTACCGCGCCCCGTTCAGCTACGCTTGCTAAAGGGCCGGGATCATTCCCCGGCCCTTTGCTTTATGTAGGCCGCGAGCCGGCTCAAATTTCCTGGTTGTACTTGCCGACGCGGTCGCCCAGCCGCGGCTTCACTTCCTGGCGGAAGAGGGCGCGCATGTCGTCCTCTGACTGGGTGCTCTCGACCACGACCACCACCTCGGGCTTGTTCGACGAGGCGCGGACCAGCACCCACGAGCCGTCTTCCAGGTGGACGCGAACGCCGTTGACGGTGATCACCTCGGTGATCTTGCGGCCCAGGATCGATCCGCCGGCGGCGAACAGGTCCTGGTATTCCTTCACCACCTCGTCGACGACGCCGTACTTCACCTCGTCGCCGCACTTGGGGCTCATGGTCAGCGAGGTGAAGGCCACCGGCAGGGCCTTGCGCATGTCCGACAGCTTCACGCCCGGATTGCGGTCCAGCATGGCCAGGATGGCCGCCGCCGCCGTCAGGCCGCAGTCGTAGCCGTACCCCAGCTCGCCGTTCATGAAGAAGTGGCCGCTCTTCTCGAAGCCGGCCAGGGCGCCCAGCTCGGCGCTCTTGCGCTTGATGTAGCTGTGGCCGGTCTTCCAGTAGATCACCTTGCAGCCATGCTCTCGCAGGATCGGGTCGGTGGCGAAGAGGCCGGTCGACTTAACGTCGACGACGAAGGTCGCGCCCGGATGCAGCGGAGCCAGGTCGCGGGCCAGCATCAGGCCGATCTTGTCGGCGAAGACCTCCTCGCCCTCATCGTCGACCACGCCGCAGCGGTCGCCGTCGCCGTCGAAGCCGAAAGCCAGGTCCGCCCTGGTCTCACGGACGGCGTGGGCCATCGCGTGCAGCATCTCGGCGTCTTCCGGGTTCGGATTGTATTTGGGGAAGGTGTAGTCGAGGTCGGTGTCCATCGGGACGAGGTCGGCGACGCCCATCTTCTGCAGGGCTTCGACCACGAAGGCCCCGGCCGTGCCGTTGCCGCAGGCGGCGACCACCTTCAGCGGACGGGTGATGCTGGCGCGCTTGGCGACGTCGTCGATATAGCGCTGGGCCTCGCCCTCGACGCGGATCAGCTTGCCGCCGTCGCGCTCGACGAACTGGGCGCCCAGCACGATGGCCTTCAGCCGGCTCATCTCGTCGGGGCCGAAGGTCAGCGGCTTCTGGGCGCCCATCTTCACGCCGGTCCAGCCGTTCTCGTTATGGCTGGCGGTGACCATGGCCACACACGGGATGTCGAGGTCGAACTGGGCGAAATAGGCGGTCGGCGACAGGGCCAGGCCGATGTCGTGCACCTCGCAGCCGGCGCTGATCAGGCCCAGGATCAGGGCGTTCTTGATCGACGACGAGTATGAGCGGAAGTCGTGGCCGACCACGATCCTCGACTGGCCCAGCTCGTGGATGTAGGTCCCCAGGCCCAGACCCAGGGCCTGGACGCCCAAGAGGTTGATCTCCGGCCCGAACAGCCAGCGCGCGTCGTACTCGCGAAAGCCGGTCGCCTTGACCAGCGGTTCGTTCTCATAGGCGGCGGTATTGGGAACAAGATCGGCGCGCGGCGCGGAGAACATCGAAAGCTCGCTTCAGTTATTGTCAGGAGGCTTTAGCCGCCCACAAGTCAGGCGGCTAGCGCGTTCACATGACAAAATTCGGTAATCTCAGATGTGACCTAAAGCACGGCAAGAGCAGAAGCCCTCTTTGCGCTGATGGCGCATGAAGGGATGGCCAGTGGTGGCACTGAGGCCGTCCGACGGAATGGCAAGTGACCGGCGTTTGAAAGAGAGAATACGCCTAGTCGCGCAAGGGAGAGCCCCGCTTGAGCTTACCGTCCAAGGACATGATGGCCGCGATCGCCGTTACGCGTTTCGGCCTGGGCGCGCGCCCCGGCGAGATCGACGCCGCCAAGGCCGATCCGCGAGGCTTCCTCACCGACCAGATCCGCCGCGACGGCGCCGACAAGCCCCAGGACGACGGCGAGGACGCCGCCACACGCTTCGCCTGGATGCGCGACTATCAGGAACAGCGAAAAATTGAGCGCCAGCGCAAGGACGGCGACGCCGCCGGCCAGAAAAGCCAAGCCGCCATGGACGCGCAGCGACAGCTGCGCGACAAGATCGACGGCGACTTCCTGGCCCGCGCGCGGCTGGGCGCCAACACGCCGGCCGCCTTCCGCGAGCGATGGGCGTTGTTCTGGGCCAATCACTTCACCGTCTCGTCGACCAAGCAGATCACCTTTGCGATGATCGGGCCGTTTGAGCGCGAGGCGATCCGCCCCAACGTCTTCAACAGCTTCGAGAACCTTCTGGTCGCCTCCTCGACCCATCCGGCCATGCTGACCTATCTAGACCAGGCCTCTTCGATCGGGCCCAACAGCCGCGCGGCCGGGCGGCGGGGCGGCAAGGGCCTGAACGAGAACCTGGCCCGCGAGATCCTGGAGCTGCACACGGTCGGGGTCGACGCCGGCTACAGGCAGGCCGACGTCACCGAATTCGCTCGCGCCCTCACCGGCTTCTCGGTCGGTCGCGACAACGAGGATCGCGCCGGCCAGTTCGTGTTCCGCGACAACGCCCACGAGCCCGGCGCCCGGACGATCATGGGTCGCCGTTACGCCGAGGCCGATATCAAGCAGGGCTGGGCGGTGCTGAAGGACCTGGCCGCCGATCCGCGCACCGCCCACCACGTTTGCAGCAAAATCGCCCGCCACTTCGTCTCGGACACGCCCCCACAGACCCTGACCGCGCGGCTGGAGAAGCGTTGGATGGACACCGGCGGCGACCTCGCCGAAGTGGCCAAGGCTCTGGTCGAGAGTCCGGAGGCCTGGGATCCGACGCCAGCTAAGTTCAAGACGCCCTACGAGTTCACGCTGTCGACCTGGCGGCTGATCGGGGCCCAACCATCCGCCTATGACCGCATCGCTCCGATCCTCACCGGCCTGGGCCAGAAGCCCTTCTCGCCCCCCTCCCCCAAGGGCTGGGCCGAGGACGCCCAGACCTGGGCTTCGCCCGACGGCCTGATCAAGCGCATGCAGTGGGCCCAGGGCATGGCCGCCGCTGTCGCCGACCGCACCGATCCCAACGCCCTGGCCGTCTCGGCCCTGGGCGAGCGGCTGACGCCCGCCGTCGCCAAGGCCGTGTCGCGGGCCGAGACCCGCCGTGAGGCCTTCGCCCTCCTCGTGATGAGCCCGGAGTTCCAACGCCGATGACCGCTCAAATGAACCGCCGCTCCCTGCTGGGCCTGGGCGCCAGCCTGGGTATTTCTGTCAGCTTCCTGGGCTCGCAGGCCTTCGCCGCGTCCGAGGGCGACCTGGCCAAGAAGAAGCTGGTCGTCGTCATCTGCCGGGGCGGCATGGATGGCCTGTCGGTTTCGCCGCCGGTCGGCGACCCCGACTACGCCGCCCTGCGCGGCTCGATCGCCATGAAGCCCGAGCAGGTGTTGAAACTGGACGACACCTTCGGTCTGCATCCCGAGCTGAAGGCCGTCCACGCCCTGGCCCTGAAGGGCGAGGCGCGCATCGCTCCGGCCATCGCCAGCCCCGACCGCGCCCGTTCCCACTTCGAGGCCCAGGACGTGTTGGAGACCGGCGCCTCGGGCGTTTACGGCGCCGACACCGGCTGGCTGAACCGGACGCTGGAGGCCCTGGCGCCGATCCGCAAGGTCGAAGGTCTTTCCGTGGGCGCCACCGCCCCACTGATCCTGCGCGGCAAGGTGCAGGCGGCCAGCTGGTCGCCCGGCAAGGGCGTCGACGAGACCGCGCGCCTGCCGACCCTGCTGCAGGATCTCTACAGGAGCGACCCGCTGCTAGGTCCGGCCTTCGCCCGCGGCCTGGAGACCGAGACCATGGCCCAGCAGGCCATGACCGCCATGGCCGCGACGCCGGCGATGAACGAGATGGCCGCCTCGACGCCGGCCATGGCCCAGCCGGCCGGCATGTCTTCGACAATGGCGAACGATCGCCAGAACCGCGCCGGCAGCGAGGCCGCCCGCAAGCTGGGCTCGACCCTGGGCGGCTTCATGATCCAGGCCGGCGGCCCGCAGATCGCCGCCATCTCGCTGGACGGCTTCGACACCCACGCGGGACAGCCTGGCCAGATCGCCACGCGCCTGTCCTACATGGATGCGGTGCTGGACGGCCTGCACACCGGGCTGGGCGCGGAGTGGAAGAATACCGTGGTGATCGCCGTGACCGAGTTTGGCCGCACCGCCCGCGTCAACGGCACTGGCGGCACCGACCACGGCACGGCCTCCACCGGCCTCATCCTGGGCGGGGCGCTCAAGCGCGGCGGCATCGTCGGCGACTGGCCGACCCTGAAGGAAACGGCCCTGTTCGAGAACCGCGACACCGCCCCCACCGTCGACATGCGCGGCCTGTTCAAGGGCGTGCTGGCCGATCACATGGCCGTCGACCGCGCCCTCCTGGAGAGCAAGGTGTTCCCTGACAGCGCCGGGGCGAAGCCGGTGACGAGACTCGTTTAGCGGCGCCCGCGAAAGACCTAACGACTTAGAACGCGAGGTGAGGCGTGACTTATTTCGCGAGGTTGATCCGCGCTGATCAACCTCGGGGGTACGGGGATCGCCTCATCGGGCATTCCCTCCAGAACCGCCACGGCACCGTGCACGATACACCTGGAGGACTAACCGATATTCGTCGCTTGCTCAGGAGGTCTCTCGTGAGCGCAAAATGCGCTGCTCAGCCTGCACTCACCGCTGAGCAGGATCGAGACGGTCTACTCGTCCGGCCTAGCCCACGGCGCCCAGCCATTGCGTCGGAGAAGCGCGATCGAATAGCGATTTTGACGGTTGCGACCCCGAGGCGGCTCCTGTATCGAACGCCCTCCCCCGCCGACGTAACTGCGTCGACACCCGGATGGCCCGGTGGCGGAGTGGTGACGCAGCGGACTGCAAATCCGTGCACGCCGGTTCGATTCCGGCCCGGGCCTCCATTATTTCCCAGGCACCTAGTTCTTTTGGCGATCGGTCAGTTTGCAGGTCGGTTCGGAGAATTCGTTCTCGTTCAGCCCCGCTCCATGCGTTAACTGATCCGCTTGGCTGTCCCTTCGACGATCGGGAACGGTCCGCATAGGTATCCAGCGAGGCCAGATCGCGCAGCGAATGGCCCGTGCACATGGCAACCTCTTTCCTCGTCCAGCACCCCCGAAAATCGCCGCGCGACGAAAGCGCCCCATGGGTCGTGGAAGGTGCCTGCCACTTTTCGTACTCGAAAGGAGCTCCGTATTAGCGCAGCATCAGGAAACCCGCCTCGACGACAGGGCGTCCCTCACCGTAGGTGATACCCCGATTTCACGGATCGGTCGCAAGCAATCAAGTTATCGAAGCATTAGCGTTCTGTGATCTGGCAAGAGCCTCAATGGCCAAGTTGGGATTGCGGCCACTGCCGGAAATGTCCCGATCGCCGCGCTCCCGCCTGCAATCGCTGACGTGACCCCCAGCTGCATCAACGCCTATCGAGCGCGCCAAGCAACCTATCTCTCATTGGAATGTCGAAGTACCGGTCGATGGCCCAGCAAGCTGGCAGCAAAAGGAAGGCAAAGAGTGGTGCCGTCAGTAGGCCCGAGACGCCGAGGACTTTGGTTGCGCCCTCGACGAACCCAAGAAGCGGATAGTGAACGATATAGACCGCATATGACACCAGTCCGAGCCAAAGCGCCGCCGATGCGGATCTCTTAAGTTCTGCATTCGCGGCTAGCACGACCAGGGCTGGGAACCAGATAAAGACGAATACTAGATCGGCGTAAGCTCGGTAGTTGTTCGGCACCGGAATGATCATGGGGGCGAAAAGCCCAGCCGCAAGGAGCGGAACGGGCAGCGACATGGACGTGAGCCGGTGCCGTGCACGAAATATAATCTGTCCAAAACCGTAGCAGAAGACCGCGCGAAAGAACCCATCCGCGAGATCACTAATGTGAGCGCCGGCTCCCGAGTGACCCTTCATAATGATGAGGATGGCCGTCACAGCTCCCGCGCCCGCTACCACCCATTTGCTGAGCCACGAGACCTTCGATAGCAGCAAGCCTGCAAATGCAATGTTGGCGATCAACTCGAAGAACAGCGACCAGGCCGGAACATTTAGCGGAAACAAATTTCCGTCCGGATCTATGGGGGCCGGCAGAAGAAACAGGTTCAAGAGCGTAGCCACGCCTAGATCGCCGATCGCGAGCGGGTGACCCATCTCGAGCGTCAGGGCGGCCAAGTTCCTTAAAACCCCAAATGCCAAACCCAGCGCGTAGAGGGGATATAGCCGAGCGAACCGTATGACCGCGAAGCGACCGAGTCCAATCGAGTGGATTTTGCCATCGTAGGCGAAGGCCAAAACGAACCCGCTGAGCAGGAAAAAGAAGTCTACGGCGAGATATCCGCCGGGAACTAGCTGCCTTCCCATGATGTCGTCGGCATGAAACAAGACGACGAGAAACGCGGCAAGGCCACGTCCTCCATCGAGAGCCGCAAACTTCCGATTACTCACAGTCGTCCCCTGTCAGTCGAATTTTTCGATACGGCAATAATAATTTTGTAGCAGGGACTAGCAGCACAGCCCCCGCTTCACTGGGGCAAAGTACCCTTCCAGTGAGGACCGCCGCCTAGGTCCAGTTGGTGGACGTCGCGAAGTTCTGGGCGACGCGGTGAGAAGACCTTCAGCTGTAGTTGCGTCGCCTCAACGCCGCACACTATGCAACCGACGACTTTAGCAAATTGCTGTAAATCGTTTCCAACTCGCTCGCCATATTTGCTGACGACCACCGACTTAGGTCGCGCATCGCTGCACGGCGAGCAAAACTGGCCCGCAAATCCTCATCCGAGAGAAGCGTGACCAGCGGAGAAATCATGGCGGCAACATTCGCGACGGGTACGAGGTAGCCGCTCTCACCATCGCCCACGACGGCGTCGACCCCGGGAAGGTCCGTGCTGACCACTGGCCGCCCTCCCAAAACATACTGAATGATTGCCCGCGGAAGCCCTTCGCGCTCGGACGCCAGAACACAAACATCGGCGCGCGCGATCCAGCGTTCCACATCCGCTCGAAAGCCGACCAGAAAAGCACTCTTGTTCAGACCCAGAGCATCAATGCGTTGCTGCAGGCGCGAACGGTCATGCCCCTCGCCAAGAACGATAAGACATGTCTCCGGGCTCGTGCGCCGAACCTCCGCCAACACGTCCAGAAACTCAAAAATACGCTTTCGCGGCTCTAGCGCCGCCACCATGCATATGATCTTACTCCCGGCAAGGGATGTACCAAGCGTCCGAAGCGCCTCGTCATCATCGATTGGGGCCGCCTCCCGGAACTTGGCGACATCCATTCCGCTGGGCACCACATGGTGCTTGCGCGCTGCTCCCACGCGATAACGAAGCCCTTCCTTCATCATCCCATCGCTGACATTTATGTAAGCATGAGTGATGGGCGCCAAAAGACGCTCAAGAAACAGGTAAAGCGAACGTTCGGACCACTTTACGTTCAGGAACGGAAGTATATGAACCCCATGGACGACCCTGCCACCTCCAAAGAGTGCAGCGACCCGACCAAGTATCCCAGCTTTACTGGTATGGGTGTGAACGATGTCAGGCCGCTCTCGGAATAAAATTCTAATGAGTGATATAATTGATCTAGCATCCCTTACTAGATCAATGTTCCTTATCATAGTTTTTACTTGATGTCGCCTCACTCGAATATCAAGCAAGGACAAAATGCCGTGATCCACCTCATCGCCGTAGATGAGCACGACGTCATGCCCGTTCTCCGCCTGAGCATTGCAGGACAAAAGCGTGTTTTCATCCGCTCCGCCTCTAATCATGCGCGTGATGACGTGAATAATCTTCGCCATGTTACTACTAAATCCGCCCCTGCAAACGACGCTTCATAGTCGACAGCACCGCCCGTGCGAACTTTACGGGCCCCGCCTTAATCGCGACAGCATATAGATGCTGTTCCGGATAGCGGGGCGGTTGACCACCAGTCAACTTTACCGCCACACTACGAGCCAACATCGACCGCTTCCGGTTTGCTTGGTACGGCTGCATCAACTCTATATCAGCAGGGTCGACATCTTCAGAACTAATCGCACCTACTCGTTCAGCCTCCGATACGAGAAGGCGTCCAATTTCTGTGCGAACGAGCAACAAACTGCGGCCATCCCGCTCTTCGAAGCTCGGATATCCATCCTTCGACTCGTACCAAGCGTCGCCACAGACGATGTCTGCAGCCTCCCCGGTCCCATCGGCGCATAGCTTACAACGTGGCTGAAGGTGCCGATTCAGGATCCGCCCCCACGCCTCATTGTATGTCAGTTCATATACCTTCCCCTGCTTATCCGTCGCCCTCGTCATACCGGGCCAACCAGCACCACGATACTTGAAGCCAACGACGTCCGACGCGTTCGCGCCCATCTTCTCCAAGATGGCTTCAGTCCCTTTCTGACTAGGAACACCCGCACAGATAAACGAAATCATGAACGGGAAGCGCGAACTCAGGGCTGGATCATTGCGCACATAATGGCGCAGTGCGGCGACGTCGCATGGTTTGCCGACGAAGGCGAACCTTCTCGCGTCATCAGCCTTCAACGCCCTCACCGCCTCTAATGGCGCTGAGGGCGAGTACCTTGATCCAGCGTTGGCCACGAGTTCATGCGAACTCGCATGAACATAGGTGTCATTCAAAAGTGCGAAATCTCGATCCACCCCAACCTGTATTACCGCATCAACCTTTCCGGTCGACAGCAGGTGGGACAAAATCGCTGTGATCACCCCCCCAGAAGATCCCTGGAAACGGATTTCCGGATCAAGGGCGTATGCCGACTTTGTCGAAAGGAGAGGCCCCCAAAGCTCATCGTATTTCGAAATATTATGGTGAAAGACTTGATCCCCTGGGCAAGCCCCATTGATCTCGTTCTGCTCGACATGACGAGTGGGACGGAGATAACCGGCTTCATCCAGCTGCATGTCGCCTTCCTCGCGCGCACAGAGCCCACAACCGGCGCACATTCCGGCTTCCAGGACTGAGTCTATCGAGCGAGACAACTGACAATCTCCGACAGCTCTGAGGTGTATTCCTCGTTTCGTCCCCTTGCCTTCACCAAGGCCCGCTTCTGGGCTTCATTAGAACCCGAAGCGTACTGATCAAATCTCTTCTGAAGCAAAGCGATGGCCTCTTCGTTATTCACCGACTTAGCATCAATAGTGTCACCATGGCCTAGGGAACCGAAGACGCCTTGGAACTTCCGGCTGTAGGCGATCGGCACCGTTGGCACCCCAGCGGAGAAAGCGCCGATCGTCGCGTGCATGCGCGCACCCGTGAAGAAGGCCAGTCCGCTGATATAGCCCTTGGCCGCAAGCGGAGAGGAGAAGCGCGGCGCTACAACCACCCCGTCGTCGTCCTTAAATAACGCCTTCAGCGCCAAACAAGCGCGGTAGTCATCCTCGACAGGGTCCTCTCCACTGATAACGTGCCCAATCAGATGGACCTGCATGCCCCGGGACCGAAGGAATTTAACCGTATCCTGGCAAAGCTTCGGGTAGTCCAAGGTCAGCGCAAACTGATTGTTCCCAGTATAACCGCCGGAATATAGCAGACCGGATACGTTTACTCCCGCTGTATTAGCTTGACGAGGCTGAGAGGCGTAAGGCAGTGCGAAGGCAACATCTGTCGTATCGAACACATCTATGCCTATGGATTTCATATAGGCAGTCGATCGCTCGTCCCTCGAAAACACGCGATAGGCCCGCCGCAGCACAGGATAGGCCAACGCTCGAGACAGAGATTTATCAAACGGGCCAATCGTTTGCGGAGCCAACACCAACGGCACGCCGCTCATCAATGTGAGCACCTTGGTCGCCAAGTGATTGTAGAATCTTCTTGGGCCATAGATGTCCGTGAAGCTGTCACCCTCATCAATGTCTATGATGAGATCATAACCCCTGAACTTTCTGAAGTGAGAAAAGTCTAACCGAGCAACAGCCTTTAACGCCTCTTTAAGCGAGAACACCACGTGAGGGATCGTGCGGTCGAAACTAGCCTCCGCCTCCGCTAGCGAAGACGTTCCGGGCGTAGGCTTGCTGCCGATGGTCGTTAGGTCGAGATCCACACCCACCCGCTTTGCAGCCTCCAAAGTCATCGCGATATTCGCGACCGCGAGCGCAGTAACTCCGTAGTTACTTGACGATAGATTATGCCAAACGAAGCCGATTTTAATCTTCTTTGTCAAAGTACGTCTCCGGATGGAAGCATAATTCGGGCCTCTCGGTAATCATATTCCTGATATCGTCAATATTGCCATCCCACCAACGAGTGCTCTCGATCTTATCAATCACATCAGGTGAGAATCGATACTTAATAACTCTGGCTGGATTGCCGGCCACGATCGAATATCGAGGCACTGGCGCAGTAACCACCGAATTGGCTGCAATCACACTCCCTCGCCCGAGGGTATGCGCCTTAGAAGTGACTGTCACATTATGCCCAACCCAAACGTCGTCCTCAACGACGAATGAGACGTTTTGGATATTATCATGAGACAGAATTCCGAGAGCTGAATTATAAAAATAAGGCGTCAGCCCGATATAACTGACGCCGTGATTGCGAGGGAAGAAATAGCTGCTCGTTGCGAACGAACAATACCTACCAATTCTCATCCCTCTCGGCATACGCTTTGGGTCGAAGCACCCGTAGCTGTATAGTCCGACCTCAACGTCGAACCATTTTTTGAAGAATTTACGCAGCCTGAGACTTTGGAATTCGCTCTCAAACACGCGCAGCAATCTAAAGATGCGACGCTTCATGTTACCTACCAATCCGCCGCGACTTGTAGAAGTACACCGCAGCGGTAGCGGCCTGAGACAAAGTCATCAACATAAGGACTCTCTCTACCGTAGCAAAACCTGTTACGCCTAATATAACCAAAATAATGGTCGTAACCAAAAAGATCCAACTTCCCGCCATCGCGCGAAATTTCTGCCCCCCCATGAGAGTTAGATAAGCGCCGGCCCCTGCGGCTACATACCTAACGAGGAGGGTGAGTGCGATGATTGTGTAAACAGTCGCCGTTACCTTGTACTGCTCCCCAAAGGCAAACTCCGCAAACACCCCCATGAACAGGAGGAAGGCGACGCTGATCGCCCCCCCCGCCGCGGAAAATGCAACAGTAAGAAGGCGAGCCGGATGGGAATAGCCAGGACGCCCTGCGACCGGGATCACTACGCCAGCAACCACAGACGCCAGGGCCAACGCCGAGTAGTAAACACGCGCGGCGGGCTGAAAAGCCGCAAGCGCGAATTGGCCACAGAACAGACTTATTGCGATAGAATCTGCCCGAACCCCCATGTTTGATGTAACCGTATCAAGTAGGTAATATCTAAGCCTGATATAATGCTCCCTAATAACATCAAAACTGAATCCTGATGTCACAATAGAAAGCATACTCCCCATCCCCACAAGTAAGACCAAAGACACCACTCGTGTGGCGAATATGGCCGCCCCCGCCGCCCACGGCGACCGAACGCTGATTAGGTATATGGGGCCGAGCAGAACTATCTGAAACAACGAATGCAGGAACTCTGCCTTCAGCGCGCGACGGGCCCTCAAGCTTACAAAGAATGTATCTATAATCGTATTTAGGAGCATCCCCCCCACAGTCAGAGCAAGGAGTTGGCCGCCAGCGAGCCCCTTCCAAACGCTCCCAATGATCAGTGCAACAACAACAACCCCTGGCAACAGGGCAATACGAACCGACGTCCCCGCGTGCAAGCGATCGCGATGCTCAGCCGCCGTGTCACCGCCGGAACCTCTGAGAAGTTCGTTGTTGAACCCCGCGTCGACCAAGATTGCGATCAACTGGCCATAGAGCATGGCGGTCGACACGGTTGCGAACAACGCGAAGGGCAAGGCGTGCGTAAGCGCCGAGATCAACCCAACGGCCGCGGCAAGACGAAGGAGGGTAGAAACTCCAGTTAGGCCTAGCCCCCTAATGTTCATGGCGAGGCGCGCCGACGAACTGCCGCTGAGGGCCGCCCCGCTTTCCGACGACGAACTCTCCGCCCCCCTGCCTCAAAAGGCCGATTGAGAACAGGATAAGAAGAACGACGCGCGTGTATGCCGTGTCGGGGCCGAGCATGGCGTACAAAAAGCAAAATAGAGATATGGCGATGAATCTGCGCTCGGTCTGAGTGTTGACGATCAACAATGTGACCGCCACAAGTAGAAACGCGACGATTAATCCGTTGAACAAGCCAAAGGCCAGGAACAGATTATGGACCGTTAGCGAAGCGGTATCGTAGGAATACGCGAAAGGCCTAGCGGATACGAAGATTGCATTCTCATCGAGCGTCAGTGGCTGCTTTAAGGTATCCATAAGGGCGGCGTTATTCATGCCCGCCCGTTGCATATTGGATGCACTCGAATAGATGGCGCGCTCCACCCCCATGGCACGCGCGATCGGAAACGCCGCCACATACAGAACGAGCGCCGAAACCGCGAGAGGGACGGCAAAGCGCCGTGTCAGAGTGCTGGGCATATAGAGCGCGGCCAAAGCGGTAAACGCCCCTAGCATTAGCCCTCTCGCCTGAACTCTATTCTGAAGATAGATTTCGACCAGGATGATCAGTGTAGCGACAAGCCGCCCGCGCTTTTCAGGCAGAAAGAACAGAGCCATAAACCAAAGAGGGAAAAGTTTCGGCGTTGAATACTTACTCAGAATGGAAATATTGCTTGAAGAAATCCAGTGTATCGCCAGAATAGATAGAGAAACCCCGATCGGTATAAGCAAAAATTTCGACGACACGTAGGATCGGTGCACCGGTAGAACTGCGTAGATGCCGATCAGGGCAATCAGAGCATGATAGCCGCTCTTAGGATAACCGAGCACCAGCATGGCCATCGCGCCTGCGGCCGCGGTCGCTAGGACCACAGCCAACCGCGAACGGAAAAGCTGCATCGCTAGGACGACGAGCAACCCGCAGAGGATTGACAACTCGGATAGGATCGGCAGCAAATTCATAAGTCGACCTACAGACGCTCAAAAAGGCTCTCGGCAATTCTCGGCCATGCAAAGGACGACAAATCGACGGCCTGATTACCACCCCGCGTAGCCTCGACGATAGCCCGTTGCGCTGCGGCGCGATCATGGAAGTCGACAACTGCTCCGCCGACAGTAAGGCAGAGCTCCCGAAATATAGGGATATCGTTCGCCACAACCGGAACGCCCCTGGCTCGAGCCTCCAGAAGCGGTATGCCGAAGCCTTCTAGCTCGGACGGAAATGCAAAGCACTTCGACGCGTCGTACAGCTCGACAAGCTCGGCTTCCGACAGGTTCTGGAAAAATGTGACGTCTATACCCGCTGCCGATGCATAGGCTTGAACAGCGCCTAGAGATCCTAGGTCCGAGCCGACAAAGGCAACCTTTAGGCCCAGGCCGTTCAACACCGCCAACAGGTTCAGGTGGCCCTTATGCGGAGCAAAATTTGATACGTACAGAACGTCGTACAATTTTGGCGCGCTCTTCGGGAGATCAAACCAGATTTGCGACAATCCGTTGTAGGAAACGAAAATCCGATCCTGCGGCAGCAAAAGAGACTTGGCTATCCGCTCCCGTTCCGAATTCGAAACGGTCACCACACCCTTCGCGAGGCGAGCTGATAGAAAATTCACTAAGTGCGCGAGGCGAGAAAACTTACGGCCATGAGCTGTCGCGAACTTGGCGTCATGGATCATATGGTAAAGGCGATATTTGTTGAAGCTCAGAGGAGCCAGCGCACTCTCACTTACGACGACATCTGGTCGAAGTTGAAGCAGAAGGGCGCTTAGCTTCAAGGTGGTCAGAGCCTTGTAGATCAGGCTTCCATCTAGTGACACGTGGCGATGCTCGACAGCTGCGCCGGGTTTCCACGGAGATACGCACACTACCTCAGCACCGCTTGCGGTAAGCGCCGCCATAAGGTGCTCCGCGCGATTGCGCGCCCCTGAATATGCAGCGCCCTTGTGACTAAAGGGACTGAGAAAGATGATCCGACTCATGTAATTAAAGCCGAATGCCTGATGCAAGATGAAGCGCATTTAAAAAGGCGGAAGGCGCACTGTAGTTCAACAGAGAAAGGGCAATAAAATGCCCCTTAATAGATCTATAGAGCCTTTTATATTTTGCGGAAAAGTTGCTCGATGACTTCCCCCCCGCGTGGCCAACAGATACATCTGCGATCACAACCACCTGAACTCCCATGTCTGAGGCTCGGACGCAAAATTCCAAGTCTTCGCCGTACATGAAGATTTTGTCGTTGAACCCACCGACCGCAAAAAACGTCGCGCGTGACGTCGCCAAACACGCGCCAGAGACGTAAAGCATCGGGATATTCGCATCCCCATTATCTGCCAAATCTATATACACGCGCCTGAAGGCAAGCCCAAAGCGCCCCGGCCGCTTGAGCGTAGGTAATCTCTCCGACCGATCAAGTATGGCAGGAGCCCAAACACTGCGATCCCCAAGAAGGCCGCCGGCCTCGACAATTTCATTCAGGGCTTTCAGCGTGACATCAACATCAGGATTGATGAACACAATCACGTCCGCGTCAGACGAGCGCGCCCCCAGATTGCACGCAGCGCCAAACCCTATGTTCTCGCCACGACCTACGACACGAACCCCCATCGAAAGGGGCTTATAGCCACCACCGTTGTCGACAACGATGAGTTCCACATCGGGGATCTTGGAAACTACATCCTCTAGATTTCTGATCAATCTTTCAGAATGATAATTTACAGTTATTATAGAGGCCCGCATTTTCATGCTATTTACCGAGATAGTTTTGAATGACGGCACCTCTTAGGTACTCGCCGTATGAACTTTTTCCATATCTACTTGCCGAAACTTCAAACTCATCGAGCGATATATACCCCATATTTAGGGATATCTCTTCGAGACAGGCAATTTTGAAGCCCTGCCTCTTTTCCAGAGTTCGCACGAATTCCGCGGCTTCCAGCAAGCTGTCTGGCGTACCCGTGTCCAACCAGGCATATCCACGCCCCATGATCTCGACCGACAGCTTACCCGCCTCAAGATAGGCCCTATTCACGTCCGTAATCTCCAGCTCTCCGCGAGAAGATGGCTTGAGATTACGCGCTATGTTCACGACATTTGCGTCGTAGAAGTATAGACCAGTCACGGCCCAATTGGACTTCGGAAGAGCTGGCTTCTCTTCGATCGAGACCGCACGCCTCCTGCTGTCGAAATCCACTACGCCATAACGCTCCGGGTCGTTGACGTGGTAGGCGAAGACCGTCGCACCGCCAGGACGGCTTATGGCGTTCATGAACAGGTCTGTGATCCCGTGACCGTAGTAGATATTGTCGCCAAGGATCAGCGCCGACGGACTTTCGCCAACGAACTCCGCACCGATGATGTAGGCCTGCGCGAGGCCGTCCGGACTCGGCTGGACGGCGTACTGGATTTCCATTCCCCACTGCGAGCCGTCGCCCAGCAGCGCCTGGAAGTTGGGCGTATCGCGCGGGGTGGAGATGATCAGCACTTCGCGGATGCCGGCCAGCATCAGCGTCGACAGCGGATAATAGATCATCGGCTTGTCGTAGACTGGCATCAGCTGCTTGCTGGTCACCAGCGTCATTGGATGCAGGCGCGTGCCTGAGCCGCCGGCCAAAATAATGCCCTTCATGCGCGGGCTCCTTGCGAATTCAATTCGGCGATGACGTCCGCGACGGCGCTTTGCCAGGCTCTCGGCCGGACGCCGTAGTCGGCAGTGAGCTTGGCGGTCGCCAGGCGCGAGTTCTTCGGGCGGCGCGCCGGGGTCGGATACTGATCGGACGGGATGTCTTCGACCTGCGCCGAAGGGCCGCCGGCCTCGGCGCTGAGACGGAAGATCTCGCGGGCTAGGTCTGCCCAGGCGGCCTCGCCAGCGTTGACGAAATGGTAGACCCCGGTCGGAGCGGTCTCGTCGGCAATCATCCGTAGCACAATCGTCTTCAGCGCGTCAGCGATATCGGCGGCCGAGGTTGGGCAGCCGTATTGGTCGGCGACGACACGCAACGCCGGGCGGTCGGCTGCCAACCGCAGTATCGTCTTCAGGAAGTTGGCGCGATGGGCACTGAGCACCCAGGCCGTACGCAGGACAACAGAACGTGGATTGCCCAGGCGGACCGCCATTTCGCCGGCCAGCTTCGAAGCGCCGTAGATGCCAATCGGGGCGACAGGGTCGCTCTCGACATATGGCTCGATCTTATCGCCATCGAAGACGTAGTCGGTCGAGACCTGCACCAACGGGATGCCCCGCTCACGCGTGATGTCGGCCAACAGAGCCGGGCCACCAGCATTGGCGGCGAACGCGCCGGCGACCTCGGTTTCGGCCTTGTCGACGGCTGTCCAGGCGGCGCTGTTAATCACAGCCGCGAACGCGACCTTCTCGAACAGGGCCTGGATCGACGCCACGCTGGTCAAGTCCAGCTCATCGCGTGTTGGCGCGTGCAGCACGACCCCTTCAGACCAGGCCGCGCGTTGCAGCTCGTGTCCGACCTGGCCAGCCCCGCCGGTGATGAGGATGTGGATCGGATCAGCCATTCACGGCCACACCGAGACGCTGGGTGGCGTAGCGGCCATCCAGGATTTCCTGCCACCAGTCCTGATTCTCCAGGTACCAGCGCACGGTCTGCTCGATGCCCTGCTCGAAGGTCACCGAAGGCTCCCAGCCCAAGGCGGCGCGGATCTTCGAGGCGTCGATGGCATAGCGATGATCATGGCCCGGGCGATCGGTCACATATGTGATCTGGTCGGCATAGGCCTTGCCGTCGGCGCGCGGCTGCAGCGTGTCGAGGATGCCGCAGATGGCGCGAACGACCTCGATGTTCTTGCGCTCGGCATTGCCGCCGACATTGTAGGTCTCGCCTGGCGCGCCGCGCTCGAACACCGCCTGCAGGGCCCGGGCGTGATCGTCGACGAACAACCAGTCTCGCACGTTCGAGCCGTCGCCATAGACCGGCAGCTGCTCGCCGTTCAGCGCACGGATAATGATCAGCGGGATTAGCTTCTCGGGGAAATGATAGGGGCCATAGTTGTTCGAACAGTTGGTGACCAGGACTGGAAGGCCGTAGGTGTGCCCCCAGGCGCGGACCAAGTGGTCCGAACCGGCCTTGGACGCTGAGTACGGCGAGCGCGGATCATAGGCCGTCGTTTCGGTGAAGAAGCCGTCCTCGCCCAGCGAGCCGAAGACTTCGTCCGTCGAGATGTGGTGGAAGCGGAACGCCGCCTTCCCGGCTTCGTCCATGCCGCGCCAGTAGGCGAGCGATTGGTTCAGCATCACAAAGGTGCCGACGACATTGGTCTGGATGAAGGCCCCCGGGCCGTCGATCGAACGGTCGACGTGGCTCTCGGCGGCGAGGTGGGCGACCACGTCCGGTTTGAACGCAGCTAGCGCGTTAGCCACGGCACCAGCGTCGCAGATATCGCCTTGGACGAACGAATAGCGCGCGCTCGCCTGCGCCGACATGAGCGAGCTCAAATTGCCGGCATAGGTCAGTTTGTCGAATACGACGACTTCATGATCGGTGTGTTCGATCAGGCGTCGAACCAAGGCCGAACCGATAAAACCGGCGCCACCGGTGACGAGGATGCGCATGGATAGCCTCCTTTAGGCGCTGGTAAGTGGTTGAAGCGGAACGCCGTCGTAATTGAAGGGGCTTTCGAAACTGGCCAAGGTTGGCAGCACCTTGTCCTTATCGGATAGGACTGCCCCCCCGGATGGCAACGGCCAGTCGATGCCTATCGTCGGGTCATTCCAGACGATCCCTCCGTCGCAGTCCGGCGCGTAGAAATCGGAAACCTTGTAGGCGACCTCGACATCGGCCTCGAGCGTCACGAACCCGTGCGCAAAACCTACGGGAACATAGAGCTGCTCGCCGCCCTCAGCGGTCAGCTTGGCTCCGACCCATTTGCCGTAGGTGGGCGAGCCGCGTCGGATATCGACCGCATAGTCCATTATTGAGCCGCGGACGCAGCGTACGAGCTTGGCCTGCGCATGCGGCGCTCGCTGGAAGTGTAAGCCGCGCACCGTCCCCACCGAGGCGGAAAAAGACTGATTGTCCTGCACGAAGCGTACGTCGATGCCAGCGCTCTCCGCGCTACGTTCGGAGTAGGTTTCACAGAACCAGCCGCGCGCATCGCCGAAGCGCAACGCTTTGATTAGCACAACCGAAGCCAAATTCATTCCCCATGTAAAACGCCACCATATCGGTTGCGCCCGGCCAGCTAGTTTATTTCCACTCGCGCCGCCACTCCACGAATCTGGCCAGGCCCTCAGCCAGTTTGACCTTGGGCTGGTAGCCGCAAAGGGCCTTGAGCTTGTCGATATTGGCGAAGGTGGCGGTGACGTCGCCGGGCTGCATGGGGCGGTAGACCTTGCTCGCCTCAATCCCCAGCGCGGCTTCGAGTGTGGTGATCATGTCCATCAGGCCGACGGGGTCGTTGTCGCCGATGTTGTAGACCTCGTGTCCGCCCTGGGCCGGCGGATTGTCGAGCACGCCCAGGACGCCATCGACGATGTCGTCGATATAGGTGAAGTCGCGGGCCATCCTGCCCTCGCCATAGACCTCGATCGTTTCCCCCTTCAGCATCTTCTCGGTGAAGCCGTAATAGGCCATGTCCGGTCGGCCCCAGGGGCCGTAGACGGTGAAGAATCGCAGGCCCGACTGCGGGAAGCCGTAGAGCTTGGCGTAGCTCTGGCTCAAGAGCTCGCACGAGCGCTTGGTGGCGGCGTAGAGCGACACCGGGCTCTCGGCCGGGTCGCTCTCCTTGAAGCCGTCGCCGTTCAGCGGCCGGTCACCGTAGACGCTGGACGAGGAGGCGTAGACCAGGTGCTCGACGCCGGCGTGGCGGCAGGCCTCCAGCACCGACAGGTGGCCGGCCAGGTTGCTGCGCTCATAGGCGAAGGGGTTCTCGATCGAGTAGCGCACGCCCGCCTGGGCGGCCAGGTGGATCACCCGCCTGGCGCCCGAGGTCTTCACCAAGTCGGCGAGGGCCTCGTGGTCAGCGATGTCCATGCGGATCATCGTAAAGCCGTCACGGCCAGCGAGACGCGAGGCGCGGGCCTCCTTCAGCGCCGGATCGTAATAGGCGTTGAAGACGTCAACCCCGATCACCGCCTCGCCGCGATCGAGCAGGCGCTCGGCCACGTGGTAACCCACGAAGCCCGCCGCCCCGGTGACAATGACCGGAGACGCCATGTCTCAACCCCGACCGATCGAGGCGTAGGTGAAGCCGTGACGGACCATCTCGGCGGCCTTGTAGACGTTGCGCAGGTCGACCACGACGGGAGCCTTGAGCAGACCCTTGATCCGACCAAGGTCCAGGGCCCGGAACTGGTCCCACTCGGTGAGGATGACCAGGGCGTCGGCGCCCTCGGCCGCCTCGTAGGCCCCGGCCTTGAAGTCGACGCCGGCGAGCATGTGAGCGGCTTCCTTGGCGCCTTCCGGGTCAAAGGCCTGGACCTTGGCGCCCATGGCCTGCAGGGCCGGCAGGATGTCCAGGCTCGGGGCGTCGCGCATGTCGTCGGTGTTGGGCTTGAAGGTCACGCCCAGCACCCCGATCGTCTTGCCCGACAGGTCACTGGAGCCGATGGCGTCGGCCACCTTCTCGGCCATGGCCTTCTTGCGGGTGGTGTTGACCTCGACCGTCGTCTCGATCAGCCGGGTCGGCGCGCCGTACTGCTGGGCCGTGCGCACCAGGGCGATGGTGTCCTTGGGGAAGCAGCTGCCGCCGTAGCCGGGGCCGGCGTTGAGGAACTTCGACCCGATGCGCTTGTCCAGGCCGATGCCCTTGGCCACCTGCTGGACGTCCGCCCCGACCTTTTCGCACAGGTCGGCCATCTCGTTGATGAAGGTGATCTTCATCGCCAGGAAGGCGTTGGCCGCGTACTTGATCAGTTCGCTGGTGCGGCGGCCGGTGAAGATGATCGGCGTCTCGTTCAGGCTCAGCGGACGATAGAGGTCGCGCATCACCGCCTGGGCGCGCTCGTCCTCGGCGCCGACCACCACGCGGTCGGGGCGCTTGAAGTCCTCGATCGCCGCCCCCTCGCGCAGGAACTCGGGGTTGGACACGACCGCGAACTGGGCGTCGGGGCGGACCTTCTTGATGATCGCCTCGACCTCGTCGCCGGTGCCCACCGGCACGGTCGACTTGGTGACCACCACCGTGAAGCCGTCGATCAGGCCGGCGATCTCCTCGGCCGCGGCGTAGACGTACGACAGGTCGGCGTGACCGTCGCCGCGACGCGTCGGCGTGCCCACCGCGATGAACACCGCGTCGGCCTCCTTGATCGCCTGGGCGCCGTCCAGGGTGAAGAACAGCCGGCCCTCACGGACGTTGCGGGCGACCAGGTCGTCCAGACCGGGCTCGAAGATCGGGATCTCACCCTTCTCCAGCCGCTCGATCTTGCTCGGGTCCTTGTCGATGCACGTCACCACGTGACCGAAGTCGGCGAAACACGCCCCCGACACCAGGCCCACATAACCCGTGCCAATCATCGCTACGCGCATAGGTTCCCCACCGACTTACCCGCCCAATTTATGCGGGACAAAAAGTTCACAAGATGTTGGCCGCGAGCTCTATCGAATGAGCTAGCGATTTACGATGACAGTTCGAAATCAAAATGCCTGCAGCTGATGTAAAAAGCAGCGCGATTAGCGGAGCCTTTATCACCAATTAGTAAGCGTTCTCGGCCATGAGCAGGTGCGGCACGGTCATCAACAGGATCTTGACGTCGCCACCAAGGGTCCAGCATTCGATGTATTCGTTGTCCGCGTCGATGCGGGCAGCCATCGCTTCGATGGCCCCTGTGCCGCCGCGAAGACCCTTGATCTGCGCCAAGCCGGTCAGACCGGGACGGGCGCGGAAGCGCAGGTGATAATTTACGATCTGAGCGCCATACTGTTCGTCATGCGCCAGGGCGTGCGGGCGTGGCCCGACAATCGACATGTCCCCGCGCAATACGTTCAGCAACTGCGGCAACTCATCAATGCTCGTCTTGCGGATGATTTTGCCAACCATGGTGATCCGGTCGTCGTCACGCTTGGCCTGAACGACCTTCGCACCGTTCTCCTGGCACCGCATCGAGCGGAACTTAAAGATGGTGAAAGCTTGGCCATTCAGTCCGCCGCGCGACTGCCGGAAGAGTACCGGGCCTGGCGATTCGAGCTTGATCAAAATAGCGACGAGGGCGAGGAGCGGGGCGAAAAACAGCAACGCGCCGCCTGCCACCAGAATGTCCATCGCTCGCTTGAGCGGATCTTTGGCGACAGAGGCCTTCACGGCACAGGTTCGCTGATCCGCCGGCGGATTAGAGGCAATCATCACGTGGTCCCCACCAGTGTATGTATCCGGGTCTTTGCCCGTTGATTTAGGAAGCCTTTACTAAATCAGCGTTCCGCAAACAACTGCCCCCGGTGATTGTTAACCAACCTTTTTTCGCGGCGCAGCGATTCTTGCGCGTTCAGGGGACATATCGCGCCCTATTGGCAGGCATCGAACCGACTAATTGTTGGGACCGCCAGACTAAATTGGCGATGATCATCACGCGTAACTGTGACGAAATGCACATGGCCCAAGGCGATCGTCAAAACCATTCAAGCGTCACAAGAAATTACGGCAGCTCTTTAGAAGCCCTCGCAGACGCTGGCCAAGGCGGCTTGGCGTAGGAATGTAAGAGCCGAGTGACCAGGAATGCGAAGGTCGGGCCGCTAGCAATTGCATGGACCTCGCCCGATCTTTCGGATGGCCACCGACGGAATGGCCGACGCTCGGCGTTCAACAAGCAGTTTCGCCAATTCGCCGTGGGAGAGCCGACTTGAGCTTACCATCCAAGAACATGATGGCCGCCCTTGCCGTCACCCGGTTCGGGCTGGGTGCCCGCCCCGGCGAGATCGACGCAGCTAGGTCCGATCCGCAGGGATCTATTACAGCTCAGATCCAGCGTAGCGGCGCCGACAAGCCGGTAGACGATGCCGATACGGCTGCCCAACGCTTTACCTGGATACGCGACTATCAAGACGCCCGCTCCACGGAGCGCGCCCTCAATAACGCCGGAGGAAGTGAGCGTGCGCCCTCAACGCTAATGGACACACGCCTGCAACTGCGTGATAAGATACAAAACGATTTCCTAGCCCGCGCCCGCTTAGGCGCCAACACGCCGGCCGCCTTCCGCGAGCGATGGGCGTTGTTCTGGGCCAATCACTTCACCGTCTCGTCGACCAAGCAGATCACCTTTGCGATGATCGGGCCGTTTGAGCGCGAGGCGATCCGCCCCAACGTCTTCAACAGCTTCGAGAACCTTCTGGTCGCCTCCTCGACCCATCCGGCCATGCTGACCTATCTAGACCAGGCCTCTTCGATCGGGCCCAACAGCCGCGCGGCCGGGCGGCGGGGCGGCAAGGGCCTGAACGAGAACCTGGCCCGCGAGATCCTGGAGCTGCACACGGTCGGGGTCGACGCCGGCTACAGGCAGGCCGACGTCACCGAATTCGCTCGCGCCCTCACCGGCTTCTCGGTCGGTCGCGACAACGAGGATCGCGCCGGCCAGTTCGTGTTCCGCGACAACGCCCACGAGCCCGGCGCCCGGACGATCATGGGTCGCCGTTACGCCGAGGCCGATATCAAGCAGGGCTGGGCGGTGCTGAAGGACCTGGCCGCCGATCCGCGCACCGCCCACCACGTTTGCAGCAAAATCGCCCGCCACTTCGTCTCGGACACGCCCCCACAGACCCTGACCGCGCGGCTGGAGAAGCGTTGGATGGACACCGGCGGCGACCTCGCCGAAGTGGCCAAGGCTCTGGTCGAGAGTCCGGAGGCCTGGGATCCGACGCCAGCTAAGTTCAAGACGCCCTACGAGTTCACGCTGTCGACCTGGCGGCTGATCGGGGCCCAACCATCCGCCTATGACCGCATCGCTCCGATCCTCACCGGCCTGGGCCAGAAGCCCTTCTCGCCCCCCTCCCCCAAGGGCTGGGCCGAGGACGCCCAGACCTGGGCTTCGCCCGACGGCCTGATCAAGCGCATGCAGTGGGCCCAGGGCATGGCCGCCGCTGTCGCCGACCGCACCGATCCCAACGCCCTGGCCGTCTCGGCCCTGGGCGAGCGGCTGACGCCCGCCGTCGCCAAGGCCGTGTCGCGGGCCGAGACCCGCCGTGAGGCCTTCGCCCTCCTCGTGATGAGCCCGGAGTTCCAACGCCGATGACCGCTCAAATGAACCGCCGCTCCCTGCTGGGCCTGGGCGCCAGCCTGGGTATTTCTGTCAGCTTCCTGGGCTCGCAGGCCTTCGCCGCGTCCGAGGGCGACCTGGCCAAGAAGAAGCTGGTCGTCGTCATCTGCCGGGGCGGCATGGATGGCCTGTCGGTTTCGCCGCCGGTCGGCGACCCCGACTACGCCGCCCTGCGCGGCTCGATCGCCATGAAGCCCGAGCAGGTGTTGAAACTGGACGACACCTTCGGTCTGCATCCCGAGCTGAAGGCCGTCCACGCCCTGGCCCTGAAGGGCGAGGCGCGCATCGCTCCGGCCATCGCCAGCCCCGACCGCGCCCGTTCCCACTTCGAGGCCCAGGACGTGTTGGAGACCGGCGCCTCGGGCGTTTACGGCGCCGACACCGGCTGGCTGAACCGGACGCTGGAGGCCCTGGCGCCGATCCGCAAGGTCGAAGGTCTTTCCGTGGGCGCCACCGCCCCACTGATCCTGCGCGGCAAGGTGCAGGCGGCCAGCTGGTCGCCCGGCAAGGGCGTCGACGAGACCGCGCGCCTGCCGACCCTGCTGCAGGATCTCTACAGGAGCGACCCGCTGCTAGGTCCGGCCTTCGCCCGCGGCCTGGAGACCGAGACCATGGCCCAGCAGGCCATGACCGCCATGGCCGCGACGCCGGCGATGAACGAGATGGCCGCCTCGACGCCGGCCATGGCCCAGCCGGCCGGCATGTCTTCGACAATGGCGAACGATCGCCAGAACCGCGCCGGCAGCGAGGCCGCCCGCAAGCTGGGCTCGACCCTGGGCGGCTTCATGATCCAGGCCGGCGGCCCGCAGATCGCCGCCATCTCGCTGGACGGCTTCGACACCCACGCGGGACAGCCTGGCCAGATCGCCACGCGCCTGTCCTACATGGATGCGGTGCTGGACGGCCTGCACACCGGGCTGGGCGCGGAGTGGAAGAATACCGTGGTGATCGCCGTGACCGAGTTTGGCCGCACCGCCCGCGTCAACGGCACTGGCGGCACCGACCACGGCACGGCCTCCACCGGCCTCATCCTGGGCGGGGCGCTCAAGCGCGGCGGCATCGTCGGCGACTGGCCGACCCTGAAGGAAACGGCCCTGTTCGAGAACCGCGACACCGCCCCCACCGTCGACATGCGCGGCCTGTTCAAGGGCGTGCTGGCCGATCACATGGCCGTCGACCGCGCCCTCCTGGAGAGCAAGATCTTCCCCGACAGCGCCGGGGCGAAACCGGTGGCGGGCCTGGTGTGACAAGCAAAATGCGGTGGCTAGGGACGGCTATCTCTTCAACCGTCTGAGAGTAACCACTACAGGCCGATGATCCGATCCAAGCACGGGACCACGCCTCACCTGCACTGCGCGCCAGCCCGAGCCCGCATAGACATGGTCGATCGGCAGCAATGGCGCCGGAGCCGAAAGAACACGGGTGAACTGCCCTGCCGGCCATGACGGAAGAGCACGTGTCCACCTGTATAGACCGAAAGCCTTGTCCTGTCGCCGCAACGCAAACGACCACGGCGTCGAGTTGAAGTCACCTGTGACGATCGTATTTCTTTGGTCAAGTTGCGCGACCGTTTTCACAAGCTGCGCCATCTGGCCTTTCTGCGGCTCTACGGGCAGCGGCCAGGAATAATGAACCCCGACAACGGTAAATACACCGCCAGGACCAACCAACCTCGCCCAGGCCGTAGGCGCACGAGACCCTTCCGCCTGATTTCCTCCGACAGCTATCATGGGATAGCGAGAAAAAATCACTGTCTCGCAGTGCCTGCCCTTTTCACATGAAGCGGACGGAAACGCAGCTCTGAGCTTTTGCAGAATTGGTCCCCGCTCACTTCCTGCCTCCTCAATTACCACCACGTCCGCACGCTCAGCGATAATCCAATCTACTGTCTCCTCGGGCTTATAATTCGACCCCCAGACATTGAATTGAATAATCTTCAGATCATCACGATTCACCACCCCAGGTGAAAATCGCAAAGCCATGACGCATTCCGGCGCTATAATTGCAGAACAAATTAGAAATGCAAACACACTTAAGGCAACAATAGCGCCCCTCTCGAAATCACGAGAGAACAATACCCCTAGAATGAACGCAACAATACTTGAGCACATCCACACAGGAATAACATGACTTAAGGCATCGAGCCGAGGGCTGACCAAGCCCCCTAAACAAAGCGTAACAGCGCCGGCCGAGATGAGACTCAACACAAGCGCAGTACCACGCGCCAGAAGGCCCAGAAGCGAGAGGAGATTTCGAACGAGCAGAGCCTCACTCCAAAAAAATAGACCACTTTCACAGCAAGCGACGCAGACGATTTTGCCTGCGGCCCAGGCGGCTAGCACGGCCCGATGCCAAGCTTCGAAAAACCGAGTGTGACTCAGAGAACTGCGCGGTTCGACAGCCCCAGAATATCGATTTTCGCTTGTTACTAGCGTTGAAGCAGCGATTTAATGCGTTTAGGAGACTGTTTCAGCCCACTTCGTCATCAACGCTCTGCGCTTTTCGAGCAGATCTCCACGGCGATAGGCAGCCTCGACTCTGTTTGCAATCGTATGCGCCAAGGCCATTTCTACCACCTCGCCCGGGAATTCTGTCTCCTCAGCGGCCCAATCGCGGAAGGAGCTGCGAAATCCATGGCTCGTCAGATCGTCCCGCCCCATCCGTCGCAAGACTGCGAGCAGCGACATATTGCTCAGCCCTTTGCCCGGCAGCTTCCCCCAGAAAACAGGACCAAGCGGGCCCTCCTCTCCGGCTTTCAAAGTCTTCCGGTGGCGGCGAGCCTCCACTTCCAACCAAACCGCACGTTGATGCTCTAGAATTTCCATCGCCGGCCTACTGAGCGGTACACTGTGCTCTCGTCCAGCTTTCATCCGCGATGCAGGAACCGTCCAAACTCTGTTTTCGAAGTCGACCTCGCTCCAGTCAGCGCCAATTACCTCACCCGTCCGCGCCGCGGTCAGGATCACAAAACGCAGGGCTAAGACCCCTACCCCGCTCTGTAAGCGCATCTTGGCCATGAATGAGGGCACCTCCCGATAGTCAAGCGCCGCGTGATGCTTGACCTGCGTCACCTTCGATTTGGCGGGCAGAATCATCTCGATATGGCCCTTCCAGCGCGCGGGATTGTCGCCCTGGCGGTAACCTTGCGCCGCGCCCCAGCTGAGCACGGTCTCAATGCGGCCACGCAGGCGGCTGGCCGTTTCGGACTTCGTCAGCCAGATGGGTTTGAGCGCGCTCAGCACATCGGCCGTGTCGATGTCTGCGAGCAACTTTCGTCCGAAATGTGGGACGGCGTAGGTCTCCAGCGTGCTTGACCACTGCTGAACGTGCTTCTCGTTTCGCCAGGCGACCTTGTTGGTCTCGATGTAGGCGACCATGGCCTCCTTGAAGGTGACACTCGCTGGTCGGTCGCTGGTGACCTTGGGCCGCCGCCCGATCCGAGCGCCCAGCGGGTCTTCCCCATTGTATCGCTGCAGGCGGGCAGCGCGGGCCTTCTCTCGGGCTTCGGCGAGCGAGACAAACTCTAGAGGGCCAAGGCCCATCTGCCGTTCGCGGCCAGCCACGCGATAGCGGAAGATCCAAGATCTGGCGCCGGTCGGCGTGATCTGAAGATAGAGACCGCCACCGTCGGGATATCGGCCGGCGCCGCGGAGCTGCCGAACAGTCATCGCCGTGAGTCGCTCATAAACCCGGGCCATCGCTAACCCACACTTTCACCCACGCGGGGCCAACCCCCGCTTTCACCCACGCACTTGTTCATGATAGGGACGGATGAAGATGGACGCGTCGAGACACAGAAACGCGAGTTTTCCGTGATAAATCAACGGCTCATAGACGTCTGCGGACGCCGATGGATTATACTGGAAAGTGATGGTGGCGGAAACGGAGGGATTCGAACCCTCGATACCCTTTAGGGGTATGCCGCTTTAGCAAAGCGGTGCCTTCAGCCTCTCGGCCACGTTTCCTCCTTGAGAGGGAGCGGTTCGATAGCCTGTTCGCTTCGCGATGACAACGCGCTTGTGCGGAAAATCTGCGTGTTAACGTCGCACTTAGACGGCGACGCTAAACCGAACGCGGTTTTCTGAAAGTCGAGCGCCATGCAACCCGTTCCGCAACCCGCCGCCAATGCCGACAAGGCCTCGGCTTTCGTCGCCGCGACGGACGTTCCCCCCCGCGCGGGCGGCGGAGGCGGCGTCGCGCCCGGGCCGACGAGCCGCGGGCCTTTCCGGCCAGGACGACTGGTCCCGACCCGGGCGCGCCTGGAGGCGCGGTGGCTGGCGCGCGCGTTCCAGGTGGCCGATGTCCTGGTCGCCGTCGGCATCGCCCTGAGCCTGGCCCTGGACGGGTTTCCTGCGGCCGCCTGCCTCTGGGGCGTGACTACGCTGATCGCCCTGCACGCCGTCGGCGCCTACGCCTTTCCACGCAAGCAGACCCTGCTCCAGCACCTGGCGCGCGCGGCCGTCGCCATCGGCGCGGGCCTGGCCGTCGCCGGCTCGACCCCGCTGGCTTTCGGCAGGATCGACGCGCCGGTCGTCCGGATCCTGGCGAACGCGGCCCTGGTCTTCGCCGGCTTGCACACGCTGTGGTGGGCCGTCATCAACCACGGTCGACAGCAGGGCCGCCTCACGCCCAACATCGTCGTGGTCGGCGCCACGGCCAACGCCGAGCGCCTGATCGACGCGGCCATGCGCACCGGCGAGGTCAATGTGCTGGGCGTGTTCGACGACCGCCTGAACCGCGCGCCCGAGAACGTCATGGGCGTGCCGGTCCTGGGCGACACGACCGCCCTGCTCGACCATCGCATCATGCCCTTCGTCGACCGCGTGGTCATCGCGGTGCCGGCTTCGGCCGAGAGCCGCGTGCGCCAGTTGGTCGACAAGTTGAGCGTCCTGCCCAATCCGCTGAACCTCTTCATCGAGATGGGCGGACCGGCCGACGACGACGCGGCCCTGGCCCGCATCGCGGCCGGCGGCGAGAACGAACTGTCGGGCGCCACGACGGCCCTGCGCCGCGCCTGGATCAAGCGCGCCCAGGACTTGGCGATCGCCGTCGTCGGCCTGGTAGCGGCCGGCCCGATCATGCTGTTGGTCGCCCTGGCGGTGAAGCTGGACAGCCCGGGCCCGATCTTCTTCCGCCAGCGCCGTCACGGCTTCAACAACGAGGAGATCCTCGTCTGGAAGTTCCGCTCGATGCGCCACGAGATGGCCGACGCCAGCGCCGCGCGCCAGATCAGCGCCGACGACGACCGCGTCACCCGGGTCGGCAAGTTCATCCGCAAGACCAGCCTCGACGAGTTGCCGCAGCTGTTCAATGTGCTGGCCGGCGAGATGTCGATCGTCGGTCCCCGTCCCCACGCCATCGGCATGAAGACCGCTGGCGTCGAGTCGGCCAAGCTGGTCGCCGACTACGCCCACCGCCATCGCATGAAGCCCGGCCTGACCGGATGGGCCGCCATCAACGGCTCGCGCGGCCCCGTCGACACGCCCGAGAGCGTTCGCCAGCGCGTGGCCCTGGACGTCGAATATATCGAGCGTCAGTCGTTCTGGCTGGACCTCTACGTCATCTTCATGACAGTCCCCTGCCTGCTGGGCGACCGGTCGGCGGTGCGCTAAGCCGCGAAGAGGCCGTCCTCGCGCCGTCACGGCGTGAAGTCTTGATGGTCGAGCGTGGACGGGGAGCGTTTCCGGACGCCGGCCTTCATGGCGATCGCGCCAGCGGCCGGCTCTCGCGGGGTTCGTGACCCTGGCGACGCGAACCTCGGGGTCCTGCGCCGCTTCGACGTCGTCCACGCGCCGCTCGGCGGCCAGGTGGAGACGGGTCTCTCTATATGCGGCGGCCTTGCACGGCTCGCCGACAGGCTTCGGCTACGCGATCAACGGCGGCGTCAGCCGATGACGTCCCGCCATTGAATCGCGAAAGGCCTGAACCCGGCGTGCCGGGTTCAGCCGTGGGCGAGCCATTCGCGGGCCTGGCGCTGGGCCTCGGCGACGTCTTCGCTGGCCATCTCCTGCGACAGCTCCTTGCGGTAGACCTTGGCTTCGACCGAACCGCGCATGGCGGCCAGGTTGAACAGCATGTGGGCCGAGACGTAGTCCAGCGGCGCGCCGCCCTGACCGGTCGAATACAGCAGGCCCATGCGGAACAGTTCGTCACCCGTCGAGGTGACGGTCGGCAGCGGCAGCGTGGCGACGATGGCCGGCGGCGCTTCATTCATCATCATGGCTCATCTCCTCTCTCAAGCTCGTCCCGGCGTTTTGCCGTTCTGAGCCCGAGAGCAGAAAAGTCCTGAGCCACTGAACATATAGTTAAGCGCGCGAACATCATAAATGTCGCACCCAATACACCAGTTCTTCAAAGTGATTACCGCGCGTAAACGCCAGTATACGGCGCGTTAACGCGCTCTCTGGCCAAAGAGGACCTTGCGAGCCTCTTCCGCGGCTTTTCCAGACGCTTGCAGCCCTCCGGACCGCAATTCCGCGCCGAGCTTGAAGCCCTTCTGAACCGCCTCGCGAGCGCCGACGCGCTCGAACCAGCCCCTCAGATTGGGGAACTCGTCGAGAATGATGCCCTGGTTTTTCCACGGAACAACCCATGGCCAGCTCATGAAGTCGGCGATGGACAATTGGCCGCAGATGAAATCGCGTCCCTCGAGGCGCTTGTTGAGCACCCCGTACAGCCTGTGGGTCTCGTTGGTGTAGCGGATGGCGCCGTAGGCGATCTGGCGCTGGTCGGCGATGATCGAGGCGGCATACTGGCGGAAGTGATGGGTCTGGCCGGCCATGGGGCCCAGGCCGCCCATCTGCCACATCACCCACTGGTCGATCTCGACCCGGTCACGTTCGGTCTCACCGTAGAACTGGCCGGTCTTGCGGCCCAGATACTGCAGGATGGCCCCGGACTCGAAGATCGAGATCGGCTGGCCGTCCGGCCCCTCCGGATCGACGATGGCCGGCATGCGGTTGTTGGGACTGATGGCCAGGAAGTCCGGCTTGAACTGTTCGCCGGTTCCGATGTTCACCGGGATCATCTCGTAGGGCAGACCCATCTCCTCCAGGGCGATGGAGACCTTCCAGCCGTTGGGCGTGGGCCAATAGTAGAGTTCGATCGGACGGCTCATCGGCCTTCCCTCCCCGGTCATCTTTGTTGCCTCGCAACATGGTCGCGATGGCCGGTCGCGCCAAGGTCCTGGCCCAGAAATCCCTGAAAGCGCCGTTCAGGCCGGGTTCAGCCGACGACGCCCATCGTGCGTTTCAAGGTCGAGGGAAGTTTCTCGGCGGCGCCGCGATAGCGCCGCCCGACCACGAGGAGAAGACGAGATGAAACGTCTGCTGCTGACCATCGCCGCCGTGGCCTCGGTGGCCGCCCCGCTGGCTCTGACAGCGACCGACGCCGCCGCCCAGGATCGCGGCCGCTGGGAGCATCGCGACCGTGACCGCGACTGGGATCGCGGCGGCTGGGATCGCGGCGGCCGGGATCGCGACCGTCACGATCGCGACCGGGGTCACTGGGACAATGGCCGTCACAACGGCTGGGACCGCCACGACCGCTGGGATGGCGGCCGCCATAACGGCTATTATTACAACAATCGTTGGTCCTACGGCCCGCCACCCGTCGAATATTACGGCCGTCCGGGCTTCCGCCCCGGCTATTCCGCCTGGCGTCGCGGCGCCTATCTTCCCGGGTACTATCGCGAGCGCGGCTATGTGGTGAACGATTACTATCGCTATCACCTGCGCCCGCCGCCCCGGGGCTACTATTGGTACCGCACCGGCAATGACTACGTGCTGGCCGCCATCGCGACGGGCCTGATCTTCGACGTCATCGCCAATCACTAGACCTGACTGCCTTTGAGCGGTTCGAGACGGCGTCCTGGGCTTTGCCTCGGGGCGCCGTTTTGCCGCCATGCGCGCCACAACCTCGCCGCGTGTTGGGCGGGATCGCCCGATTGCGAAGTCATTTCGACCGCATTGCCCGGCCAGCGTTGGCCTCGCGTCACACTCCGACGCTGAAGCAACATGGTCCCCCCCGATGAAGACCCTGCGCATCACCACCGCCGCGCTCACTCTGGCCGCCGCCGCTTACGCCGGTTCGGCCCTGGCCCAGACGACGGCGCCGCAGACCACCCCGGCCGATCCCCAGCCGAGCCTGACGACCCCGGCCCCGACGACCGAGACGCCGCCGGCCGCGGATCCCTCGACCCAGGCCGCGCCGCCGACGTCCGAGACCGCCGCGCCGGCCGACAGCGCCGGCACGCCCAGTTCGGCCACCGCGCCGTCCACGGACGAGCAGGCCGCGCCCACCGGCGACAAGGCCGGGAAGAAGGCCAAGAAACACAAGAAGCACGCCGACGACCCGGCGGCTCCGAGCCAACCGCAATAACAAGAAGTTCGCATCAACGAAGAAGGGCCCGTGGCGTCCGCCGCGGGCCCTCGTCGTGTCGGGATGGTCCGAAAGCGCCTATTCGACGCCGAGCTTCTTGCGCAGCAGCTCGTTGACAGTACCCGGATTGGCCTTGCCGCCGGTGGCCTTCATGACCTGGCCGACGAACCAGCCCAAGGCCTGCGGCTTGTCCTTCACCGCCTCGGCCTTGTCCGGATTGCCGGCGATCAGCTCGTCGATGGCCTTCTCGATGGCGCCGGTGTCGTTGATCTGCACCAGGCCGCGCTTCTCGACGATCTCGGCGGGGCGGCCTTCGCCGGCCCACATGTGCTCGAAGACCTCCTTGGCGATCTTCGACGAGATCGTGCCGTTCTCGATCAGCTCAACCAGCTGGGCGATGTCCGACGACGGCAGCGGCGAGTTGGCGATCTCGTGGCCGCCGGCCGACAGCTTCGACAGCAGCTCGTTGGTCACCCAGTTGGCCACCAGCTTGGCGTCGCGACCTTTCGCGGCGGCCTCGAAGTAGTCGGCGCGGTCGCTCTCGATGATCAGCACGCCGGCGTCATAGGCCGACAGGCCGTACTGGCTCTGCAGGCGCGCCTTCTTGGCGTCCGGCAGTTCCGGCAAGGTTTCCTCGATCTGCTTCACCCAGGCCGCGTCCAGGACCAGCGGCAGCAGGTCCGGATCGGGGAAGTAGCGGTAGTCGTGCGCCTCTTCCTTGCTGCGCATCGAACGAGTCTCGCCCTTGGTCGGATCGAACAGGCGGGTCTCCTGGTCGATCTTGCCGCCGTCCTCCAGGATCTCGATCTGGCGACGGGCCTCGTACTCGATGGCCTGCTGGATGTAGCGATAGCTGTTGACGTTCTTGATCTCGCAGCGCGTGCCCAGGTGCTTGAAGCTGCCCGTCTCGCGGAACTTCTCGTAGTCGCCGGGGCGGCAGACCGAGACGTTGACGTCGGCGCGCAGGTTGCCCTTTTCCATGTCACCGTCGCAGGTGCCCAGGTAGACGAGGATGGTGCGCAGCTTCTTGACGTAGGCGGCCGCTTCTTCCGAAGTTCTCATGTCGGGCTTGGAGACGATCTCCATCAGCGCCGTGCCGGCGCGGTTCAGGTCGACATAGGTCGCATTCGGATCCTGGTCGTGCAGCGACTTGCCCGCGTCCTGTTCCAGGTGCAGGCGCTCGATGCGCACGTCGAAGGTCGTGCCGTCATCGCGCTCGACCGTCACCACGCCCTCGCCGACGATCGGCTGGTCGAACTGGCTGATCTGATAGCCCTGCGGCAGGTCGGGGTAGAAGTAGTTCTTCCGGTCGAAGCGGCTCTTCAGGTTGATCTGGGCCTTCAGGCCCAGGCCCGTCTTCACCGCCTGCTCGACGCAGTACTTGTTGAGCACCGGCAGCATGCCCGGCATGGCCGCGTCCACGAGGCTGACCTGCTCGTTCGGCCCCGCGCCGAAGCCGACGGCGGCGCCGGAGAACAGCTTCGACTTGCTGGCCACCTGAGCGTGGACCTCCAGGCCCAGAACGATTTCCCACGGGCCGGTGCGGCCTTGGATCACTTTGGAATCTTGCGTCATGGCCGTCTCTCTACATCAAGCGGACCGTGGCCGAAAAGCTCTGGGACATATCCGGCGAGCATCTTCGACAATCCAGGGCCGGCAAGGCTTTGAAGTTGTTCCCAGGAAGCGGAGCCGTTCGATTTTCGCCCTTCCAGAATAAGGCCAGATTTCGTCAAATCCGGCGCCATTGCGGGGCAAGGGAACCGTCGAGTTATCGCGTCGTTCATTTTCTCGAACAGCTCACTCACGGAGGTAGAAATGCCCACCGCTCGCACCATTCGGTCGACTCTGAACTTCGACGCTCCGGAACCGGTTGTCACGACCGATTCCAATGCTTCGGCTCTGTTTCCGGCCCAGCCGATCTATGCTCGTACGCCGAAGAAGAAGGCGTCCAACAACCTGCCGCTTCTGGTCGGCGTCCCGGTCCTGGCCGTCGCGGCTGGCGCCCTGATCTGGGGCATGACCACCCAGCGCGCCGAGGCCCCGACCGATCCGCAGTCGCTGAAGGTCGCCGCCGCCGAAAGCCCCGCGCCGCTGACGACGCCGCTGCCCCCCGAGACCTCGGCCACGCCGGCCCCGATCCCGCAGCCTACCGAGATCGCCGCCAACGAGACGCCGGCCCCCGCCCCGGTCGCTAGAACGACTACGCCGCGCGCCGCTGCTCCGGCCCGTCGCGCCGCCCCGGTCCGCGAGACCGCGCCGGCCGCCGAGAGCGCCTCGGCCAATGTCAGCGCCACCGTTCCGGCCACGCCGCCGACCGTGAGCGCCCCGATCGCCGAGCCGGCCCCGCTGGTCGTCCCGCCGCCGGCCGCGCCGCAGCCGGTCCAGGCCGTCCCGGAGCCCAGCGCCCCGATGTAACCCGCCAGGGTCCCACACCCCGAAACGAAGAAGGGCGGCTCCACCGGAGCCGCCCTTTTCATGTCACCACCACTTCTCGGCCTTGGCCGAGAAGCCCGCGGCCTTCTCGACCGCCCCGGCGACAGAGAACACCGTGCCCTCGTCCAGGGGCTTGCCGATGATCTGCAGGCCCAGCGGCAGGCCGTTGGCGTCGAGGCCGGCGGGCAGGGACAGGCCCGGCAGACCCGCCAGGTTCGTCGTCACCGTGAAGACGTCGTTCAGGTACATGGCGATCGGGTCGTTGCTGTTCTCGCCCAGGCCGAACGCCGCGACGGCGCGGTCGGGGTGAGGATCGCGTCGCACTTCTCCCACGCCGCGTCGAAGTCCTCGGCGATGCGGCGACGCACCTTCAAAGCCTTCAGGTAGTAGGCGTCGTAGTAGCCGGCGCTCAGCACATAGGTGCCGATCAGAATGCGGCGCTTGACCTCGTCGCCGAAACCCGAGGCGCGGGTGTGCTCGTAGATCTCGGTCAGGTTGGCGCCGTCCTCGCGCAGGCCGTAGCGCATGCCGTCGTAGCGGGCCAAATTCGAGGACGCTTCGGCCGGGGCCACGATGTAGTAGGCCGGCAGGGCGTACTTGGTGTGCGGCAGGCTGATGTCGACGATCTCGCAGCCGGCCTCCTTCAGCCAGGCGACGCCGTCGGCCCACAGCTTCTCGATCTCGGCCGGCATGTTGTCGACGCGGTATTCCTTCGGAATGCCGATGCGCAGGCCCTTGACCGACTTGCCGACGAACTGGGTGAAGTCCGGAACCGGGATGTCGAGGCTGGTCGAGTCCTTGGGGTCGTGACCCGACATCGAGGTCAGCAGCAGGGCCGCATCCTCGACGGTCTTGGCGATCGGCCCGGCCTGGTCCAGCGAGCTGGCGAAGGCCACGACGCCCCAGCGCGAGCAGCGGCCGTAGGTCGGCTTGATGCCGACGGTGCCGGTGAAGGCGGCCGGCTGGCGGATCGAGCCGCCAGTGTCGGTGGCCGTGGCGCCCAGGCACAGGTCGGCGGCGACGGCGGCGGCCGAACCGCCCGAGCTGCCGCCCGGAGTCAGGGCCTTGTTCGAGTTCGCCGCGCGCCAGGGATTGGTGACCGGACCGAAGTAGCTGGTCTCGTTCGACGAGCCCATGGCGAACTGGTCGAGGTTCAGCTTGCCCAGCATCACCGCGCCGTCGCGCCACAGCTGGCTGGTGACGGTCGACTCGTAGGTCGGCACGAAGTTCTCGAGGATCTTCGAGCAGGCCGTGGTGCGCACGCCGTCGGTGCAGAACAGGTCCTTGACCCCGAGCGGCGCGCCTTCCAGCGGGCCGGCCTCGCCTAGAGCCCGGCGGGCGTCGGACTTGGCGGCCATGTCCAGGGCCTTTTCCGGGGTCTCCAGGATATAGGCGTTGAGGCCGCGCGCGGCCTCGACGGCCTCGATGTGGGCCTGGGTGAGTTCGACCGAGGTGAACTCGCGCTTGGTCAGGCCGTCGACGGCGGCCTTCAGGGTCAGCTTCGTCAGGCTCATTATTCGACGACCTTCGGCACGACGAAGAAGTTGTTGATCGACTTGGGGGCGTTGCTGGTCACGCGGGCCGGATCGCCGCCCATGGTGACGACGTCTTCGCGCAGCGGCAGGCCCGAGGCCACGACGCTGGTCAGCGGCTCGCAGCCGTCGGTGTCGACCTCGGCTAGCTGCTCGATCCAGGTCATGATGCCGTTGAGCTCCTGGGCCAGGGCCTCGATGCGCTCTTCGGGTTCGGCGATGCGGGCGAGCCGGGCGACCTTCCGCACCGTGGCGGCGTCAATGGCCATGGGGATCTCCTGAAATTCGAGAGCGTGGGTTAGCGGTCCAACGCGGTTGTTTCAAGCGGCGCGGCTCCTGATAAAGAGAGCCATGCCCGTTCTCGACATCGAAGCCTTCGCCGCCGCCCTGCCCCAGTACGCTCCGATCGTGGGCCTGGACCCGGGCGAGAAGACCATTGGGGTCGCCGTCTCGGACGTCACCCGCACGGTCGCCAGCCCGCTGGCCCTGATCGAGAAGACCAAGTTCACCCAGGACGCCGAGGCGCTGTTCAAGCTGATGGACAGCCGGGGCGCCATCGGCATCGTGGTCGGCCTGCCGATGAACATGGACGGCACCGAGGGCGTCCGCTGCCAGTCCAACCGCGCCCTGGCCCGCAACCTGCTGCGCCTGAAGCCCGACCTGCCGATCACCTTCTGGGACGAGCGTCTGTCGACGGCGGCGGTGACGCGGGTGCTGATCGACGAGCATGACGTGTCTCGCAAGCGCCGGGACCAGGTCGTGGACAAGATGGCGGCGGGCTGGATCCTGCAGGGGGCGTTGGAGCGGCTGCGGTCTCTGTAGCCCCCATCCGCCTTGATGGGGGGGACGCGATCTATCGACCACGCGCCTGAAGCTGCGAGTTGATGGAAAGGGACGCGGAGCGCCGGACGACGTCCGGAGTTGGATAGGGTTGATACCGTTTCGACGAAGCCCGAACGCTCCGCGCGGTCGTTATCCGCCAGCGTCCCGTCAGGTGGCCCTGTTGAGGCCTTAACGGGACCTGGGTTCCTCCGTTTCCGAAAGCGCCCAGAGGTCGAAGAGGACGGGCTTTCAGCCGGACACGCCCTTTGGCCTTCGACCACGCCGGCGGCGGGCGGGCCTGGCCAGCAACCAGGTCCCCGGACCGTCCGAGTATCCCCCTCGGACCTTGGCCCCGCTCGATCGCCCCCCGCCGCCACGATGGTCGCTGGCCACGCGCCCTTTCCTCGCGACGAGGTGGGACCAGTATGAGGTCGGGATTCAACGCGGATCATTCGAAGGCGCGTAAAACTGAGAAGTGGTTGATTTCACGGGGTTCGAGTTCGCAAATGCGGATCATGGAGCGCGCTCAATCCCCTTACTCGCCCCCTCCGCGCCTGCGGCGCTCCTCCCCCGGAGGGAGAAGAAGGAGGGCGCGGCGCACCTTCCGCCCCCTCCGGGGGCGGACGACCGCGTAGCGGTTAGGTGGGGGCCAGCGGCGTCGGCCGATCGTCCCCGCCATAGATCCTCCACAGAGCGTTTCCGCCGCACGCCTTCCCTTCCCCCTCAAACCCGCCTATGACGCGGGCTCATGACGGCTTCAGCCCATGACCCCGCCCGCGCGGCCATCGATGCGATCCGCGCCCGCGTCTTCGCCTTTCCAAAACGCCATTTCCTGTCCGCCGGCGACCTGAACGCGCCTCAGGCGACGGATCTGCTGGACCTGGCCGAGGCCTTCGTCGCCTTCAACCGCCAGACCTCCAAAAGCCTGGACCTGCTGCGCGGCCGGACGCTGATGAACCTGTTCTTCGAGAACAGCACCCGCACCCAGAGCTCGTTCGAGTTGGCCGGCAAGCGGCTCGGCGCCGACGTCGTCAACATGAACCCCAAGACCTCGTCGGTGGCCAAGGGCGAGACCCTGATCGACACCGCCGTCACCCTGAACGCGATGCGCCCGGACCTCCTGGTCGTGCGCCACGCCTCGTCGGGCGCGGCCTCGCTTCTCTCGCAGAAGGTCAGCGGCCACGTGGTCAACGCCGGCGACGGCCAGCACGAGCACCCGACCCAGGCCCTGCTGGACGCCCTGTCGATCCGCCGCGCCTTCGGCCGGGTCTCGGGCCTGACCGTGGCGATCTGCGGCGACGTTCTGCACAGCCGGGTGGCGCGCTCTAACGTCGCCCTGCTGCACACCCTGGGCGCCAGCGTGCGCCTGGTCGGCCCGCCCACCCTGATGCCCGCCCAGGCCGAGCGCTGGGGCGTCACCGTGCATCACGACATGAAGTCGGGCCTGGCCGGCGCCGACGTCGTCATGATGCTGCGCCTGCAGCTGGAGCGGATGCAGGGCGCCTTCGTGCCCTCGACCCGCGAATATTTCCGCTTCTACGGCCTGGACCGCGAAAAGCTGGCCCGCGCTGCGCCCGGCGCCAAGGTCATGCACCCCGGCCCGATGAACCGGGGCGTCGAGATCGACAGCGACGTCGCCGACGATCCGGCCGTCAGCCTGATCCAGGACCAGGTCGAGATGGGCGTCGCCGCCCGGATGGCGGTGCTGACCAGCCTCGCGGCCCGTATCGAGGCAGCCCAATGACCTCCGCCCAACCCCTCGCCCTCGTCAATGCCCGCCTGGTCGATCCCGAAAGCGGCTATGACGGCCCCGGCGGCGTCATCGTCTCGGAAGGCGTCATCGCCGACGTCGCCAAGGGCCGCGAGTTCGGCAAGCTCTCCAAGGCCGTGCGGGTCGTCGACTGCGGCGGCGCCCTGCTGGCCCCCGGCCTGATCGACCTGCGCGTCCGCACCGGCGAGCCCGGGGCCGAGACCAAGGAAACCCTGGCCTCGGCCGCCAAGGCCGCGGCGGCCGGCGGCGTCACCTCGTTCGTCGTCCAGCCCGACACCGCCCCGGCCATCGACGACCCCAGCGTCGTCGACTTCATCCTGCGCCGGGCGCGCGACATCGACAGCGCCCGGATCCTGGTGGCCGGCGCGGCGACCCGTGGGCTCAAGGGCGAGCAGATGGCCGAGATCGGCCTGATGCGCGAGGCCGGCTGCGTCTATGTCACCGATGCGGGCAAGCCCATTGTCGACAGCAAGGTCATGCAGCGCGTCCTGACCTATGCGAAGGGCTTCGACGCCTTGCTGGCCCACCGTCCGATGGATCCGTGGCTGGCCAAGGGCGGTGCGGCGACCGGCGGCGAATTCGCCGGCCGCATGGGCCTGCCCTCGATCTCGCCGATGGCCGAGCGGATCATGCTGGAGCGCGACGTCGCCCTGCTGGAAGCGACGGGCGGAAAGCTGCTGGTCGATCAGATCACCTCGGCCCAAGCATTGGAGACGCTTCAGCGCGCCAAGAAAAAAGGCCTGCGGATCACCGCCTCGGTGTCGATCAACCACCTGTCCTTCAACGAGCTGGACATCGGCGACTACCGCACCTTCGCCAAGCTGAACCCGCCCCTGCGCGGCGAGGACGACCGCCAGGCCCTGATCGAGGCCCTGGCCACGGGCCTGATCGACATCGTCGTTTCGTCGCACAGCCCGGCCCCGGCCGAGGACAAGCGCCTGCCGTTCGACGAGGCCGCGCCGGGCGCCATCGGGCTCGAGACCCTGCTGCCGGCCCTGCTGAGCCTGTATCACGAAGAACGCATCGCCCTGGTCGACCTGATCCGCGCCGTCACCCTGGCCCCAGCCGAGCTCCTGGGCCTGCGCGGCGGCCGCATCGCCCCGGGCGCGCCCGCCGATCTCGTCCTGTGCGACATCGACGCCCCGATCATCGTCGACGCCGCCCGCCTGCTGTCCAAGTCCAAGAACTCGCCGTTCGATGGCCGGAGGCTGCAGGGCCAGGTGCTGATGACGGTGGTCGACGGGCGCGTGGTGCACCGGGCGGAGGGTTAGAGTCCCTCCACTTCCGATTGCGCGATGCACGCGACGCGACCATAGTGCCTTCAAGGAGGCGCGCATGGCTGAAGTTCGTCCGCCTCGAGGCTCCGTCGCCTGGATCTTCGTCCTGCTGGGGCCAACGCTCACCATGGCCTTCGCCCTGGCGGAATCGCCGATCCGGAGCGTCGTGACGCCCGGCGACGTCAGTTTCCTCATCCTGGCCGTCGTGGTGGGGAGTAATCCCCTGGCCCTCGCCACGCCCTGGCTCTTGCTCATGCTGCCCTTCGGGCTGACGGGCGTGGTCGCCTTCAAGCTCGACGGTCGAATGAACGCCCTGCGGTTCGTCGCCGTCTGCACAGCGCTCGGGGCGACGCTTACGCTGTTGAGCGCCCCCTTGTTCAGCGCCTCGCCCGAGCTGTCCATGATCGCGGAGAGCGGCCTCGCGGCCCTGATGTGCGCCCTGGCCGCGCGGATCCGCCTTCCCTTCCACCGCGCCGCCCTTTTGCCCCGCCCGTGAGTCTGCACTACACCTGAGACCCACAACTCTCGCTTGCGCAGCGGTTGAATTCGCGCGCAACTCGCCTTAGGGTCGAAACGTGCAAGATCTCGCCGCCGCCACCTATCTGACGCTCGCCATCACCGTGGTCGGCGGTTACCTGCTGGGCTCGATCCCGTTCGGGCTGATCGCCACGCGCCTGGGCGGGGCTGGCGACATCCGGCAGATCGGCTCGGGCAATATCGGCGCGACCAACGTGCTGCGCTCGGGGCGCAAGGACCTGGCGGCCATCACCCTGCTGGGCGACGCCGGCAAGGGCGTGGTCGCGGTGCTGCTGGCCCGGTTCCTGACCCACGGCAACCCGGCGGTGATCGCCCTGGCCGGCGGGGCGGCGTTCCTGGGCCACCTGTTCCCGGTCTGGCTGAAGTTCAAGGGCGGCAAGGGCGTGGCCACCTTCTATGGCGTGCTGCTCAGCGCCTGCTGGCCGGTGGGCGTGCTGGCCGCCATCACCTGGCTGGCCATGGCGGCCGTGTTCCGCATCAGCTCGCTGGCCGCCCTGACCGCCGCCGTCCTGGCCGCGCCGTTCGCCCTGGCCACCGACCAGCCCTATCCGATGCTGGGCCTGGCCCTGTTCATGGCCGTGCTGATCTTCATCCGCCACCGCGAGAACATCGCCCGCCTGCTCAAGGGCCAGGAGCCCCGGATCGGCAAGAAGAAGGACGCGGAGGTTCCGCCCCCCGTCACCGGGACGCCGTGATCCCGGGCCGGCTCTCGGACATCCAGCGCTTCGCCTGGCTGCGCCTGGCGCGCACCGAGACCGTCGGCCCCGTCGCCTTCGATCACCTGATCGCCCGCTATGGCACGCCCGAGCGGGCCCTTTCCGCCCTGCCCGACCTGTCCCGGCGCGGCGGCCGCGCCGTTCCGCTGGCCCTGCCGCCACGCGAGGCGATCGAGCAGGAGCTCGAGACCGGCGCCAGGCTGGGCGCGCGCCTGATCTGCGGCTGCGAGCCCGACTTTCCGCCGCGCCTGGCCGCCCTGGATCCGCCGCCGCCGGTGCTCTGGGCACTGGGCCGGGCCGAACTGCTGTCCGAGCCCAGTCTGGCCATCGTCGGGGCCCGCATCGCCTCGGCCGCCGGCCAACGCTTCGCCCGCCAGTTGGCGACCGATCTGGGGACCGCCGGCTATGTCGTGGTCTCGGGCATGGCGCGCGGCATCGACGGCGCGGCGCACGAGGGCTCGCTGGCCACCGGCGCCATCGCCGTGCTGGGCGGCGGGGTCGGCGACGTCTATCCGCCCGAACACGACAAGCTACACGCGCGCCTGGCCGCCGAGGGCTGCGTCGTCTCCGAGAGCGCCCCCGACCGCCGCGCCCAGGCCAAGGACTTCCCGCGCCGCAACCGCATCATCTCGGGCCTGTCCCAGGGCGTGATCGTGGTCGAGGCCGAGCTGAAGTCCGGCTCGCTGATCACCGCCCGCCTGGCGGCCGAGCAGGGCCGCGACGTCTTCGCCGTGCCGGGCTCGCCGCTGGACCCGCGCTCGAAGGGCACGAACGACCTGATCCGCCAGGGCGCGATCCTGTGCGAGGGGGCCGAGGATGTGCTGCGCTCGCTGTCGGGCCAGATCCACCTGCGCGAGCGCGACCGGGACTACGAGCCCCGCCCGGACGCCGACATCGACCACGACGCCCTGCGCGAGCGCATCGCCGCCCTGCTCTCGCCCACGCCGGTGTCTCGCAACGACCTCGTGCGGGCGGCCGGCGCGCCGGTCTCGGCGGTGATGGCGGCCCTGGTCGAGCTCAGCCTGGCCGGGCGCGCCGAGCTACTGGACGGAGGCCTCGCGGCGCGGCCATAAGGGGCCGCGACACGGAGCGGCTGAGTTGGACAACCTGCAAGAGACCTTCGACCGCGCGCTGACCGCCGCCGCCGAGGGGCGCTTCGACGCCGCCGAGACCGGCTTCCGCGCCATTCTGGCGGTGAGGCCCGACGAGGGCGGGGCCCTCTTCGGCCTGGGCGTGACCCTGATGAACACCCGCCGGTTCCAGGACGCCGCCGACGCCCTGACCCGCGCCGTCGCCACGCCCGAGGTCGAGCCCCTGTGGCGCGCCTGCCTGGCCCAGGCGCTGTACATGACCGGCGACTTCGCCAGCGCCGCCGGGGCCTTCGAAGCGGTCGGCGAGCCCCTGGGCGACGGCGCCCAGCTGACCTGGGCCCGCGCGGCCGCCTACGCCGCCGTCGAGACCACCGCCGCCGAGACGGCGCTGGATCTCTATAAGCGCATCGCCGGCCCCCTGGCCGAGGATCCGGAGACCTTGTTCCGCGAGGGCTTCTCGGTCCTGGTCGCCTTCCAGCGCCTTCCGGCGGCGCGGAAGCTGGGCGACTGGCTGGCGCGGAACACGCCGGACGACCCGGTCCAGGCGCACGAACGCCGCGTGCTGACCGACCAGACCATCGACCGCGCGCCGTCGGAGTATGTCGAGGCGCTGTTCGACGGCTTCGCCGAGCGCTTCGACCGCCAGTTGGTCGACAATCTGGGCTACGACGCCCCGGCCCTGCTGGTCGAGAGGGTCGAGCGGCGCGGCGGACGGTTCGCGCGCATCCTCGACCTCGGCTGCGGGACGGGTCTGGCCGGACCGCACCTGCGCCGCCTCCAGGGACGGCTGACCGGCGTCGACCTGTCGGGCGGCATGCTGGCCCGGGCCGCCGAACGCGGCGACTACGACACTCTGGCCCAGGCCGAAGCCGTGGACTTCATGAGGTCGGCGCCGGCGGACTTCGACCTGATCTTCTCGACCGACGTCCTGATCTATTTTGGCGACCTGACGCCGCTGTTCGCCGCCGCCGCGGAGGCCCTGGCGCCCGGCGGCCTGCTGGCCGTCAGCACCGAGCTGGGCGAGGACGGCTGGACGCTGCTGCCGTCGGCCCGCTACGCCCACGGCGACGCCTATGTCCGCGCGGCCAGCGCGCCCTGGTTCGAGATCGTCGACCGGGCCGAGATCCCGCTGCGCCGCGACGCCGCCGCCGTCACGCCGGGCTGCCTCTACCTGATGACACTCAAGCCGGCCTAGCCGCCCCGCCGCGCGCCCTTGGCGAACAGCAGGTCCGACCAGCGCCAGTGACCGCCGCCCAGGGCGAAGCGGGCTCCGCCGGGGCCGTCGTTCAGGGAGATCAGGACGAGGCCCCGCATCGGTTCGGCGCGGCAGGCGGCCGGGGCGAAGGCGACCTCCATCATGATCATCTCGCGCAGGCCGGCCAGGCCGTCGCCTTCCTCGCCGGTGACCCGAGCCCAGTCGCCGCTCCACACCAGCGGCGCACGGCCGGCGCCGACGGTGGCGCTGTGGGCGCGCATCAGCGAGGCCCGAGCCCGAGGGTTCTTGCGCAGGCCCTCCTGCAGCAGGCGAACCATGTCACAGCCCGCGCCGCCGCCCCCGCCGCCGGAGCCCGAACCGGCGGTCGCCGCGCCCATCAGTTCGGACTCGCCCAGGCCCATGACCGGGCTGGGCGCGGGATCACGGCTGGCGGTGAAGGTCGGAACATTCCTGGGCGGCGGCGTCTTGGTCACGCGCAGGGGTGAGCGCGGCGCGGACCTGGCCGTCGCCTTGGCCGGCTTTTCGGGCGAAGGCGGCTTGGCCGGTGCCTTCACCGGCGACTTGGGCGCGTCGTGCGGCGCGGGCGGCGGCGGAGGGGGCGGCGGTGGCGGCGGCGGCGGCGGATCGACCAGCGAGACCATCACCGACGGCGGCTCCGCCGGCATGGGCGTCACGTGGGCGGCGAACAGGACCGCCACGGCCGCCACGTGCGCGCCGAGGCTCACGACCAGGGCCACGCCCTTCCCGCCGCGTCGTCTCCAATGCGCCATCAGTCCGCCAAGTCACAGGCCGAAGCGCCGGCCCACGACGTAACTCGACCACGCCCCCGCGTCAGGAACGTGGCGATTGGTCTAGCTTGAGGCGGGGGTCGTCAGACCGACAGGTCGACCAGCAGGCCCGTTCCGGCGGCCGGGGCGGCGCGCACGGCCTCCTTCAGCCGATCGGCGACTTCCGCGCGTTCGGCGTTCGAGACTACGGGCTTGATTTCCCGGATCGGCGAGACATAGGCCTCGGTGGCGATCCGGTTGACGGTCAGATCCATCGGCGTCCGGTCACAAAATGACGCCATGATGCTCTCACAACGATCTTAACGAGCGGCTAAGCGCGGCCGTTTCACAGGGCCTGCGTTGACAGACCCCTAGTGAAGCCCCCACTTTCCGGCGCTCGCCTCCAGGGCGATCCGCTTTCCAGCCCAGAGTCAGAATGAACGTCGTCGTCGTCGAGAGCCCGGCCAAGGCCAAGACCATCAACAAGTACCTCGGGTCCGACTACACGGTTCTCGCCTCGTACGGCCATATCCGCGACCTGCCCTCCAAGGATGGCTCGGTCGAACCGGACAACGACTTCGCCATGAGCTGGGAGGTCGACGCCAAGGCTTCCAAGCGCGTCAGCGACATCGTCGACGCCATGAAGAAGGCCGATCGCCTGATTCTGGCCACCGACCCGGATCGCGAAGGGGAAGCGATCAGCTGGCACGTGCTCGAGGTGCTGAACAAGAAGAAGGCGCTGAAGGACAAGTCGGTCCAGCGCGTCACCTTCAACGCCATCACCAAGACGTCCGTGCTGGAGGCCATGGCCAATCCGCGCGACGTCGACATGGAGTTGGTCGAGGCCTATCTCGCCCGCCGCGCCCTGGACTACCTGGTCGGCTTCACCCTCTCGCCGGTGCTGTGGCGCAAGCTGCCGGGCAGCCGCTCGGCCGGCCGCGTGCAGTCGGTCTGCCTGCGCCTGATCGTCGACCGCGAGATCGAGATCGAGCGCTTCAAGACCCAGGAATACTGGACCGTCGACGCCGACGTCTCGGCCGGCGCCGACCCGTTCCAGGCCCGCCTGGTCAAGCACGAGGGCAAGAAGCTCACCAAGTTCGACCTCGGTAACGAGACCTCGGCCCTGGCCGCCAAGGCCGCCGTCACCAACGCCGTATTCAAGGTCGCCGCCGTCGAGAAGAAGCCCGGCAAGCGCTCGCCCGCCCCGCCCTTCACCACCTCGACCCTGCAGCAGGAAGCCGCGCGCAAGCTGGGCTTCTCGGCCCAGCGCACCATGCAGGCCGCCCAGAAGCTGTACGAAGGCATCGACATCGGCGGCGAGACCGTGGGTCTCATCACCTACATGCGGACCGACGGCGTGTCGGTCGAGCCCGAAGGCATCGCCGAGGCGCGCAGCGTGATCGGCAATGTCTATGGCGCACCTTACGTCCCCGAGACGCCGCGCTACTACAAGGCCAAGGCCAAGAACGCCCAGGAGGCCCACGAAGCCATCCGGCCGACCAGCCTGAACCGCAACCCGGGCTCGCTGCGCCTGGAGTCGGATCTGGGCCGTCTGTACGAGCTGATCTGGAAGCGGATGATCGCCTCCCAGATGGAAAGCGCCCGCATCGAGCGCACCACGGTCGACCTGGAGAGCGCCGACGGCCAGACCGGCCTGCGCGCCACGGGCCAGGTCGTGCTCTTCCCCGGCTATCTGGCCGTCTATGAAGAAGGCCGCGACGACGAGGAAGGCGAGGACAGCGCCCGCCTGCCCGTGATCGAGGAAGGGGCCGCGGCCAAGGTCATCGAGGCCCGCGCCGACCAGCACTTCACCGAACCGCCGCCGCGCTATTCGGAAGCCAGCCTGGTCAAGAAGATGGAAGAGCTGGGGATCGGCCGCCCGTCGACCTACGCCTCGGTCCTGACCGTGCTGCGCGACCGCGAATACGTGAAGATGGACAAGCAGCGCTTCGTCCCCGAGGACAAGGGCCGCCTGGTCACCGCGTTCCTGGAGCAGTTCTTCAAGCGCTACGTCGAGTACGACTTCACCGCCGCGCTCGAAGAGCAGCTGGACCTGGTGTCGGACGGCAAGCTGGACTGGAAGCAGTTCCTTCGCGACTTCTGGAAGGACTTCCACGCCGCCGTCGGCGAGATCGCCGAGTTGCGCACCACCAACGTCCTGGACGCGCTGAACGAGGCCCTGGGCCCGCACATCTTCCCGGACAAGGGCGACGGTTCGGACCCGCGCCTGTGCCCGACCTGCCATAGCGGCCAGCTGTCGCTGAAGACCGGCAAGTTCGGGGCCTTCATCGGCTGCTCGAACTATCCGGAATGCCGCTACACCCGCCAACTGGGCGTGTCGGAAGGCGACGGCGAGGCCGAGAGCGCCGACAAGGAACTGGGGATCAATCCCGCCAGCGGCAGCGCCGTGTGGCTGAAGAACGGCCGCTTCGGCCCCTATGTCGAGGAGCTGGCGGCCGAGGGCAGCGGCGACAAGCCCAAGCGCTCGTCCCTGCCCAAGGGCTGGATCGCCTCGGCCATGGACCTGGAGAAGGCCCTGCGCCTGCTGTCGCTGCCGCGCGAGGTGGGCAAGCACCCGGACGACGGCAAGGTCATCACCGCGGGCCTGGGGCGCTTCGGGCCGTTCGTGCTGCACGACGGCACCTACGCCAACCTGGAGAACCCCGACGAGGTGTTCGACGTCGGCCTGAACCGCGCCGTCGCCATCCTGGCCGACAAGCGGGCCGGCAGCGGGCGTCCGCAGCGCGGCGCCGCGACGGCCCTGGCCGAACTGGGCAATCACCCCGAGGACGGCAAGCCGGTGCGCGTGCTGTCGGGGCGCTTTGGCCCCTACATCAAGCACGGCGACACCAACGCCAACGTGCCCAAGGGCAAGGATCCAGCGGCCCTGACCATCGAGGAGGCCGTGGCCCTGCTGGCCGAGCGCGCCGCCAAGGGCGGCGGCAAGAAGCCCGCGAAGAAGGCGGCCGCGCCGAAGAAGGCCGCCAAGGCGGAAGGCGACGCGCCGGCCAAGAAGACGGCCGCGAAGAAGCCCGCCGCCAAGAAGCCGGCGGCGAAGAAGGCCGCGCCCAAGAGCAAGGCCGGGGCCGCCGCGTCCTCGGACGACGGCGCCGCGCCGTGGGACGACGACGCCTGAATCTGTTCAGGCGCCAGGGAGAAGAGTAGAGTTCGACCATGACGACGCTGGAACGTCCTCTGCCCCTGCATGTCGTGGTGTCCGCGCTAGTGCTGTGCTGCGTGGCCGGTTTCGCCATGGGCCTGACCAACGCCATGAAGATCGACCACGGCGGCGGCGAGGTCTCCAAGCAGCCGCTGGCCGAGGTCTCGGGGGTGCCGGTCAAGGACGCCGCCCCCGCCCTCGCCTACGAGCCGCCGCCGGTCGAGGCCCCCAAGCCCAAGGCCGTCGAGGTCGAGACCGTCGAGCGGGAAGCCCCGGCCCCGGTCATCGAGGCCCCACCCGCGACGCCGGCCCCAGCCGCCGCCGCGCCTGCCGCGCCCAAGCCGGCCGACCCGCCGCCGCCCCGGTCGATCGAGGATTTGTACTGATCCCTCTCCCCCAAGGGGGAGGAGAGTTTCTCTTGGCCATCCGCCCCTGAAGCGCGGTAAGGCAGGACATGGCCAAACCTCGCCCGCCGCACGGCTCCAAGACCAAGACCTTCAAGCCCAAGCCCGCCGCCGGCCTGCCCGACCGCGAGACGCTGCTGGCGTTCCTGCGCGACGCCGGCGAAACCGGCAAGGCCGACATCGCCCGTCACTTCGGCCTGAAGGGCGGCGATCGCCGGGCCCTGCGCGAGATGATCCGCGAGCTGGAAGCCCAGGGCGCCCTGGCCAAGCGCGGCCGGAAAGGCTTCGCCGAGGCCGGCTCGCTGCCGCCGGTCGGTGTGGCCGACGTGGTCGAGCGCGATGGCGACGGCGAGCTCTATGTCAAGCTGACCAAGTCGGACGACGACGTGTCCAACGTCCGCCTGGCGCCCGGCAAGGGCGAGGCCGCGGCCGGCGCGCCGGGCCTGGGCGACCGCCTGCTGGTCCGCTTCGAACGGCTGGAGACCGGCGAGTTCGAGGCCAAGCTGATCAAGAAGCTGGGCCAGAGCGCCCACAAGGTGCTGGGCGTCATCCGCAAGCACCGCAAGGAGATCCGCGTCGAGCCGGTCGACCGCAAGTCCAAGGACGTCCTGGTCCTCGACCCCAGCGTCGCCCACGACCTGAAGGAGGGCGACCTGGTGCTGGCGCAGGTCGGCACGCATGGCGGCCGTTACGGTCCCAAGCCCGGCAAGGTGCTGGAGGTGGTCGGGAGCGAGAACGATCCCCGCGCGGCCTCGCTGATCGCCATCCACAGCCACGGCATCCCGACCGGCTTCTCCGAAGAGGCCGAGCGCGAGGCCAAGGCCGCCGTCGAGCCGACCCTGGCCGGGCGCGAGGACCTGCGCAAGCTGCCGTTCGTGACCATCGACCCGGTGGACGCCCGCGACCACGACGACGCCGTCTACGCCCATCCAGACGAGGACGAGACCAATAAGGGCGGCTGGGTGGTCTGGGTGGCCATCGCCGACGTCGCGGCCTATGTGCGCCCCGGCTCGGCCCTGGACCGCGACGCCCGCGAGAAGGGCAACAGCGTCTACTTCCCCGACCGGGTCGAGCCGATGCTGCCCGAGACCCTGTCGAACGGCCTGTGCTCGCTGCGCGAGAACGAGAACCGCGCCACGCTGGCCGTGCGGATGGTGTTCGACAAGTCGGGCCGCAAGAAGGGCCACAAGTTCGTGCGCGGCCTGATGCGCTCGGCCGCCAAGCTCAGCTACGAGCAGGCCCAGTCGGCGATCGACGGCCAGCCGGACGACAAGAGCGGCCCACTGCTGGAGCCGATCCTGCAACCCCTGTGGGAAGCCTATCGGACGATGAAGATCGGCCGAGACGCCCGCTCGCCCCTGGCGATCGAGAGCGACGAGCGCCGGATCATCATCCGCGAGGGCGAGATCACCTCGATCACCAAGCGCGCCAGCCTGGAAGCCCACAAGCTGATCGAGGAGATGATGGTGCAGGCCAATGTCTGCGCCGCCGAGAGCCTGGAGGCCAAGCGCTCGCCCCTGATCTACCGGGTGCACGACACGCCCAGCCTGGAGAAGGTGCAGAACCTCGCCGACTTCCTTCAGACCCTGGAGATCCGCTGGAACAAGGGCGAGGCCCCGCAGACCTCGCGGTTCAACAAGCTCTTGGAAGAGACCCGCGAGAGCCCGAACGCGGCGATCATCAACGAGGTGGTCCTACGCACCCAGATGCAGGCCCACTACAGCAGCGAGAATATCGGCCACTTCGGCCTGAACCTGGCCAAGTACGCCCACTTCACCAGCCCGATCCGCCGCTATGCCGACCTGATCGTCCATCGGGGCCTGATCCGGGCCCTGGGGCTGGGCGACGATGGCCTCACCGACCAGGACATCGCCCAGATCAAGGACACGGCCGAGGTCATCACCCACGCCGAGCGCCGGGCCATGGCCGCCGAGCGCGACGCCACCGACCGCTACATCGCCGCCTTCCTGGCCGACCGGGTCGGCGCGACCTTCGAGGGCCGGATCACCGGCGTCACCCGCTTTGGCCTGTTCATCAAGCTGACGGATACGGGCGCCGACGGCCTGGTGCCGGTCTCGACCCTGGGCCAGGAGTTCTTCGTCCACGACGACAAGATGCACGCCCTGGTCGGCGAGCGGACCGGCAAGCGCTGGCCGCTGGGCCTGGGCGTCGAGGTCAAGCTGGTCGAGGCCACGCCGGTCACGGGCGGCCTGTTGTTCGAGATGCTCAGCGACCCGCTGCCGCCCGACCCGAAGATGCCGCGGCCCAGGCTGGGCGCGCGGCGGCAGGCGGCGGTGAAGCCGCGCGGCGGGCTACCCAAGGGCGTGCGGCGCGGCAAGCGGCGTTGACGCGCAATCCTCCCCCGCTAGGGGGAGGATTTGATCGCCGCCTCGAGTTTGTCCGCCATCATCTTCTGATCCGCCACGGACGGGTGCCAGTGGCACGCGCCGCGGTCCATGTCGGTGATCCGCACCGCCGTCGCGCCCGTGCGGCTCGCCACCTCGGCCACGTCGTCGGCGAAGGTGTCGCCGGCGATCAGGAACACCCGCGCGCCCGGCCGGCCGGCCTTCAGGCCCTGGACGAAGGCCACGTAGGTTTCGCGGTAGTCCTTGCGCAGCGCCGCCTCGTCGGCCCAGGCCTCGCCCGGATGCAGCGGCGTCGAGAAGTCGTTCGTGCCTAGGCCCACGACCACCACGTCGGGCTTCCACGGGTCGTTCGCCGCCACGCGCGGCTCGGCCTGGCCCGGGATCAGGCGCGGGAACAGCGCCGGCAGCGGTTCGCCGGCCGCCACGCCGTTGTAGTTGCGCACCACGCCCCGGCCCGAGAAGGCCTCGATGCGGTAGTCGGCGTCGAGCCGCCCCGCCAGGATCGGCCCGAAGGCCAGGCTGGTGTCGGTCAGGTCGTGGACCTGGCTCTCGGTGCAGTCGCGACTGGCCGAGCGGACGCCGTAGCCGACCGTATGGGAGTCGCCGATGAACTCGATGCGGCGCGAGCGGGCCGGCGCCGGCAGCGCCCTGCCCTGCGCTCCCACGAAGAAGCCCTCGAACCGCGCCGAACCGGTCTGGCTCTCGGTCAGCTTGTCCAGCCGCACGACGTGCTCGCCCGGGCCCAGGGCGTCGAGCTTCAGCCGCGTCTCGCCGGCCTTCGTCAGCTCGGCCTTGCGCACGCCGTCGACGCTGACCGCCAGGTGCTCGGCGCCCGTGTTCACCGCGACCTCGATCGACGGCCCGGAGAACCGCCCCTCGAAATAGACCCCCGGCCAGCCGAAGTCGTACGCCCCGGCCTGCCCTCCTTTTGGCGCCGGCGCGACGCGGCCGCCGATGTTCAGCGGCAAGGCGGTCTGGCTCCAGGCGGGCGTGGATACGGCGAGAGCGGCGGCGAGGAGCAGGTGGCGCATGCTCTTCTTCTCAAGCGGGATGCGAGTCTCGTCAAACCCCGCTAAGCAGGCGGCCATGCGCGCCGAGATCGAACCCTTCCACGCCATCGCCATCAGCCGCCTGGCCCACCAGCTGAAGATGGAGGGTCGCTCGATCATCCACATGGAGTTCGGCCAGCCCTCGACGGGGGCGCCCAGCAAGGCGATCGCCAAGGCCCACCAGATCCTCGACGCCGAGGCCATGGGCTACTGGGAAAGCCCGCTGCTGCGTCAGCGCATCGCCGAGCGCTACCAGACCCTGTACGGCGTCACGGTCGAGCCCGAGCGGATCGTGCTGACCTGCGGGGCCTCGCCAGCGCTCGTCTTGGCGCTCTCCAGCGTGTTCACGCCCGGCGATCGCATCGCCCTGGCCCGCCCCGGCTACGTCGCCTACCGCAACAGCCTGAAGGCCCTGCACCTGGAGCCCGTCGAGATCGCCTGCGGGCCGGAAGACCGCTTCCAGCTGACGGCGAAGCACCTGGCCGAGCTGGAGCCCGCCCCGGCCGGCGTCATCGTCGCCAGCCCGGCCAACCCGACCGGCACGATCATCGCGCCCGAGGAGCTGGAAGCCATCGCCAAGGTCTGCCGCGCGCGCGGCATCCGCATCATCAGCGACGAGATCTATCACGGCCTGTCCTACACCGGCCGCACGCCCTCGATGCTGGAGTTCGCGCCCGACGCCCTGATCGTCAACAGCTTCAGCAAGTACTTCAGCATGGCCGGCTGGCGGCTGGGCTGGCTGCTGACGCCCAAGGGCGAGGACCTGGACCGGGCGCGGGCCTATGTCGGCAACCTGTTCCTGACCGCGCCGTCGCTGAGCCAGCACGCCGGCCTGGCGGCCATGGACTGCATCGACGAGCTGGAAGCCCATATCGACGTCTATCGCAGAAATCGCCAGCTGATGCTGGACGCCCTGCCGGCCCTGGGCCTCAAGCAGATCGCCCCGCCGGACGGCGCCTTCTACATCTGGGCCAACATCGGCCACCTGACCGACGACTCGCTGAGCTTCTGCCAGCAGTTGTTGAAGGACACGGGCGTGGCGACGGCGCCGGGGGTGGATTTCGATCCCGTCGAGGGCAACCACTTCATCCGCTTCAGCTTCGCGGTGTCCACGGCCGAGGTCGAGGAGGCCCTGCGGCGGATCACGCCGTGGTTCGAGGCGCGGGCGGCGGCTGCCTAGAAATCCTCCCCCGCTAGCGGGAGGATTCGGAGCCCCTATTTCCGCTCCAGATAATCCAGCGCCATGAACACCTCGGCCTTGACGCCGGTCTCCAGCACCGCCTCGTCGACGTCGAAGAATGGCGAGTGGTTGGCCGGGGCTGTCGCGGCCGGGACGTCGGCCTTGCGGCCGCCCAGCTGGACGAACACCGACGGGACCTTCTCGGCGTAGAGCGAGAAGTCCTCGGCCCCAGTGACCAGCGGCGCGTTGTCGTCGACCTTGCCGGGGGAAGCCTTCTCGAGGCTGGCCTTGACCCACTTGGACAGCGCCGGGTCGTTGTAGGTCACCGGATAGGGCTGACTGAACACCGCCTGCGCCTTGGCGCCGTAGCGGTCGCCGATGGCGGCGACGGCCTTCTGGACTTTCAGGACCAGGTCGTCGTGGCGGGTGGTGGAGAAGGTCCGCATGGTCCCCTCCATCTTCAGGTCCTCGGGGATGATGTTCTGGCGCATGCCCATGTTGATCACCGCGATCGTCACCACCGAGGGCGAGGCGCCCACGTCCACCTGGCGGGCGGCGATCTGGTTCATGGCCTGGATGATGTCGGCCGCGACGCTGGCCATGTCGACCCCGGCCCAAGGCCGCGCCCCGTGGGTCTGCTTGCCCTTCACGGTGATCGTCAGCCGGTCGGACGAGGCGTAGAAGCCCTCGGGCCGGTAGTTCAAGAGGTGCGCGTCGGCCGGGCCGATATGCAGGCCGAAGACCGCGTCGACCTTGGGATTGTCCAGCGCCCCGTCGCGGATCATCAGCTTGGCGCCGCCCTCCTCGCCGGCCTGAGGCCCTTCTTCGGCGGGCTGGAACAACAGGACGACCGTACCCTTGATGTCCTTCTTCATGCCAGCCAGCACCGTGGCGGTCCCCAGCAGCATGGCCACGTGGGTGTCGTGGCCGCAGGCGTGCATGACCGGCACCGTCTTGCCCTCCCAGGTCGCCGTGGCCTTGGAGGCGAACGGCAGGCCGGTCTTCTCCTCGACCGGCAGCGCGTCCATGTCGGCGCGCAGGGCCACGACCTTGCCGGGCTTGCCGCCCTTGAGGATCCCGACCACGCCGGTCTTGCCGACGTTCTCACGGACCTCGAAGCCCAGGGCCTTGAGCTCCTTGGCGACCAGGGCCGAGGTGCGGACCTCCTGGTTGCCCAGCTCGGGATGCTCGTGGATGTCGCGCCGCCAGGCCACGACCCTGGGCTGGACGGCCTTGGCCGCCGCGGCCACCTGGGCGGCGGTGGGTGCCGCGAAAGCCGGCGCGCCAAACGCCAGGCCGCCGGCCAGCGCCAGGGTCGAAATCCGTCCGATCATCGTGAAAGCCCCTCAAGAATCCACCTGACGTTACGTCGGTCTTTCCAGGCCGCGCAATCGGTCTAACCTGATCGTATGACCCTGCCGCCGATCGACGCGAAGTTCGACACGATCAACGACGGCGCCGTGCGCGAGACCGGCGCGGCGCTGAAGCCCAAGCACGCGGCCACCGTGATCATCGTCCGCACCGACGGTCCCCAGCCGCGCCTCCTGATGGGCCGTCGCAACCACGGCCACGCCTTCATGCCCGACAAGTGGGTGTTTCCCGGCGGACGGGTCGACAAGACCGACTACGACGCGCCCAGCGCCAGCGAACTGGCCCCCGAGGTCGCCGCGCGGCTGGAGCAGGAGCCCCGCCACGCCCGGCCCGCGCGCCTGGCCCGGGCGCTGGCCCTGGCGGCCGTGCGCGAGACCTTCGAGGAGACGGGCCTGCTGCTGGCCAGGAAAGCCCCTGAGCGCCCCGGCGCGGGGCCCTGGCGGCCGTTCCTGGCCCAGGGCGCCCTGCCCGACCTTCTGCCGCTCAGCTTCGTCGCCCGCGCCATCACCCCGCCCTATCGCCCGCGCCGCTTCGACGCCCGCTTCTTCATGGCCCCCGCCGAGGCGCTGCTCAGCCTGGACCGCCGTCCCGACTGCGGCGAACTGGATGAGATCGCCTGGGTCGACTTCCAGGAAGCCATGGCCCTGGACCTGCCCAACATCACCCGCTTCGTGGTCCACGAAATCGGACAAAGGCTGGCCGAGACTGGACGACCGGCCCCCTTCATGCGTTTCCTGAACGGCAAGCGGCGTCTGACCCACCTCTAGCGTGGGCTCCTCTTCTTCTTAGAGGGGACTGGGGAGGAGATTCGCGATGATCGGTTCGATTCTAGCCTTGGCCCTGGCCGCGACGCCGGCGGCGGCGCCATCCGAGATCGACAAGCTGGCCTTCATCGGCGGCTGCTGGACCCTGACCCGGCCCAACGGCACGAAGATCGATGAGCAGTGGCTGGCTCCGGCCGGCGGCGCGATGATCGGCATGAGTCGCAGCGTCCGCGACGGCAAGCTGCGCGAGTTCGAGTTCATGCGCATCCTGCCCGCCGCCGACGGCAAGCTGCAGTACGTGGCGCTTCCCTCGGGCCAGACCGAGGCGGCTTTCCCGATCAAAGAGATCGCCGAGAACACGGTGACCTTCGAAAACCCGCAGCACGACTTTCCGCAGCGGATTCTGTATCGCCTGGTCGACAAGGACACCCTGGTGGCCCGGATCGAAGGCTCCGTCGGGGGTCAGGCCCGCTCGGCGGACTTTCCGTATAAGCGGTGTCCCGTCGGCAACTGACTCCGGCAATTGACTTTGAGTCACCGATGAGTATGTTCCGCGCCTCTCATTTCCAACGCGCGGGAACCTGCGCGACCACCGCAGGGATTCGACCATGGCCAAACCGGCTTCCATCAAGATCCGCCTGAACTCGACGGCGGACACCGGCTTCTTCTACGTCACCAAGAAGAACGCCCGCACCAAGACCGAGAAGATGGTGCTGAAGAAGTACGACCCGGTCATCCGCAAGCACGTCGAATTCCGCGAAGGCAAGATCAAGTAAGATCGGCCTTTAGCGCTGAAACGACAAAACGCCCGGCTAGCGATAGCCGGGCGTTTTCGATTCCGTCTTCCCCCTGCGGGAAGGATTTAAGCGGCGGACCTACCACCGCCCTCCGGTCCACAGCCAGCGGAGCACCGCGAAGCCGCCCCACAGGACCGTGAGCGCCGCCAGGATCGAGCCGACGCACAGGGCCAGGAACGCGCCCATGACGGCGACGCTGGCCAGGCCGGTCGCTGGATGGTCCCAGGCTTCGCCTCCCACCAGGAAGAGAATGCAGCAAGCCACCAGGCCCAAGAGCAGCCAATGGCCCGCGAACGAGCGCTTTCTGAAACTGATTCCTCTCGCCATCCCCCGCCTCCCTCATAGGATGTATTGAGCACAATGCTCAACAAGGGTGTGGAGAAGGTAAAAAAGCCGCCCTAATCAAAGCTTAGCAATGACTACCGTACGCGAGGGGCCGGCAGGCGCCGTCGATGTCGGCCGGCGGCGTCACGCCGGTAACCGCCGCGATGGTCGGGGCGATGTCCACGGTGTCCAGCGGCAGCACCCGCTCGTGCGGGCTGGCGCCCTTCCACCAGAACAGGATCGGCACGCGACGATCATAGTCCCAGGGGCTGCCGTGGGTCGAGACATAGGTCGTCCCGGCCGTGGCGGGCACGCGATAGGGCTTGAAGGCGACCAGGATATCGCCGACGCGGCCAGGATACGCGCTGCGACGCAGGCGCTCGGCCACCGACAGCTCCTCGGGGAAGGCGTCGGACGGCGCGGCCGCCAGGGTCAGGATGGCGTTGGAGTCATAGGCTTCGGCCACCGCCGGGTCCTTGTTGATCAGCACGAGGGCCGCGGCGGTGATGCGGGCCCGGTCGGTGATCGAGGGCGTCTTGCGGTCGGGACCGACGACATAGACCTGGTCGATGCCGCCATCGGCCATCAGCGGATCCCACGACAGGTTCAGATCCTTGCGCAGCTGGGCGTTCAGCCCAGCGATCCACGGCTTGCCGATCACGCGCTCGCTGTCATAGCCCTCGCCCGCCAGGCGCTCGGCGAAGTCGGCGCCGCCGTGGTCGGCGGCCAACACTACCAGGACCCCGCCCTTGACCTTGTCCAGGCTCTTGAGGAACACGCCCAGGCGCTGGTCCAGGCGGGTGATCTGGTCGCACATCTCCGGACCGCGCGTACCGTAGCGGTGACCGATGAAGTCGGTGGCCGACAGGCTGACGGTCAGAACGTCGACCTGCGGGCCGTCGCCCAGGCCGTAGGTCTCGCGCAGGCCCTGGGCCAGCTCCAGGGTCGCCTGGTCGGTATAGGGGCTGGCGTAGAGGTCGCGCAGCTTGTCGGCCTCGCTGATCGCGGCCGGGACCGGCAGGGCCGCGCGCCACGCGCGGTCGCCGGTCTTGTAAGAGGCCTCCAGGGCCTTGCAGCGCTTGGCCGAGGCCTTGTCGTAGTCCCAGGTGAAGGGATGCTTCTTCAGGTCCGCCGCCAGCCTGGCGTTGAAGGCGGCGACGGGCTTGAGGCGCTGCTCGGCCGTCTGGCCCTCCGGGACCCAGGTCGTGAAACCGAAGCCTGGCTGATACCAGAACTGGCCGTCGGCGTGGTGGCCCGACATGGTGATCGCGCCGCGATCCTTGCCCGAGACGCCGAACACCCGGCTGTTGGGCGAGACGGCCTTCAGCCAGTCGCCATAGGTCGTGGCGACCATGTTGGCGGGCGAGACCGCCCTGCCCTTCGGGTCGTCGGCCGGGGTCACGGTCGGATCGGCCAGGCAGTAGACCGTCTTGCCCGTGGCGCGGTCGTACCAGTCGTTGGCGCTGATGCCGGTCTTGTTGGGATGCTTGCCCGTCAGCAGGGTCGAATGGCCCGGGCACGTCTCGGTGAAGGCGTGCGACTGGTAGCCGTTCGGATAGACGACCCCCTGGCTCAGCGTGGCCAGGCCGCCGGTGAACTCGCCCCGGTGCTGGGCGTAGAGGTTGGCGCTGAACTGGTCGACCGAGATGACCACGACCAGCTTCGGATCCGGCTTCGTCTGGGCCTGAGCCGCGAAACCCGTGGAGACGGCGGCGGCGAGGAGGCCGCTGGTAAGCATCTTCTTCATTCCAGCGATTTCGCCCGAATGGTTCATCCGTGCAAGGATGGAAGGGTTTCGGGTCTGAAATGTAATCCGGCTGGACAGAACGTCAGCTTGGGAAGCTGACGTTCTACGCGAAGGCCGCCCCTAGTTCGGCTTGCCGCTGGTCATGCCCAGCACGTAGGGCGGCTGGGTCGCCACGACGTCCGGCGGACGCACGGTCGGCGCCAGCGGCGCGGCGCCCTCCAGCCCCTTGCCGGTGACGTTGTTGACCGCCAGCAGCGGGCCTTCGGCGACCCTCACGTCGATCCCCTCGAGGGTGACGTTCCGGATGTTGGCCAGGCTGATCCCCTTGCCGGCCGTGCCCGTGACGTCCTTCAGCGTGAAGCCGTCCAGCGGCTTGTCGGGATGGATGTTGACCGCCTCGACCAGCACGGGGACGTCGGTGACCTTGATCCGCTCGAAAACGAAGTTGCGGACGGTGGGGATGCCTTCGAAGCCCGGAACCGGGAACTGGTCCTGCTTGCCGCTGTCCAGGAAGTTCAGCCGCAGGAAGCCGCCGCCGGTCCCGGTGACCTCCAGGTCGCGCATGACGATGTCCTCGATGAACGCCCCGCGCCCCGGCCGGCTCTTGATGTAGATGGCGAAGGTGTAGGCGGTCAGGCACTTGCAGCGCTGGACGACCACGCGGCGGATCCCGGCCGAGGTCTCGCTGCCGATGCCGATGCAGGCCCAGCGATGGTCGCGGAAAGTGCAGTCTGTGATGACCACGTCCTCGGTCGGCCGGGCGATCAGATTGCCTTCCAGCCCCCGGCCCGACTTCAGCGAGATGCAGTCGTCGACGGTGTCGAAGTCGCAGCGGTCGATGACCACCCGCCGGCAGGAGTCGACGTCGATGCCGTCCGCCCGGCCGTTGACCACCAGGTCGCGAAACACGACGTCGTCGCAGAACACCGGATGGATCGACCACATGTCGTTCTGCTGGGTGCGGACGCCGGTGACGCTAAGGGCCTGGACGTCGACGAACTCCAGCAGGGCCGGATGGCGCAGGCCCGTCTCCTTCTGGACGCGGCCCTTGATCGCGTCGGTGGCGACGATGCCGCCCTTACCGGTGATGGCGACATCATGCGCGCCCTGGGCGGAGATCAGGCCGATATAGCCGGGCACGAAGCGGCCCTCCCAGCGCACCTGGGTCACCGGATAGTCCGCAAGGTCCGGCGAGCCCTGCAGCGTCGCGCCGTCCTCGATGTGCAGGGTGGTGTTCGAGCCGATGCGGATGGCCCCGACCACGAAGGTCCCGCCGGCGATCACCACCTCGCCGCCGCCGAACACGGCGCAGCGGTCGAGGGCCGCCTGAACGGCCACGGTGTCCTTGGTCGTCCCGTCACCCTGGGCGCCGAAGTCGCGCGGGTCCAGCCGCAGGGCGGGCCCGGCCGGCTTGGACGTCTTCGAAGGCGCGGCGCTGGCGCGGGCCGTGGCGACGAGCGCTCCAAGACCGGCGACAGCCAGGACGGCGCGACGATTGGCGGACATGGACGAACGCTCCCCAAGGACTGGACCGGCTATGACACCGGTTTCTTCAGGGCAGCATGCGACGGGCGCGACGGGCGCGCCAATCCATAAATTGTCTGGATTCAACCGGCCTGGGCGACCTGGGCGGCCTTGCCGACCACCGTGTTGCGGCCCGAGGCCTTGGCCTCGTAGACGCCTTCGTCGGCGCGCTTGAGCAGGGCCTCGGGCGTGTCGCCCTCGCCGGTCGTGGCCGAGACCCCGACCGAGATGGTCACGGTCAGCAGTTCCTGGCCCTGGGCCACCTTGAAGGGCGAACCGGCGACATTGTTGCGGATCCGCTCGGCGATGCGCAGGGCGGCGGCCATGGGCGTCTCGGGCATCACCACCACGAACTCCTCGCCGCCATAGCGGCAAGGCAGGTCGACGGCCCGGACGTTCGAGGCCAGGCGCAGGGCGAACTCGCGCAGCACCTCGTCGCCGACGTCGTGGCCGAAGGTGTCGTTGATCTTCTTGAAGTGGTCGATGTCGATCAGCAGGGCCGAGACCTCCTCGCCGCCCAGGATCGCGCGCTTGACCAGCGTGTCCAGCTGGCCGTGCATGTAGCGGCGATTGTGCAGCCCCGTCAGCTGGTCGGTGACCGCCAGTTCCAGGCTGTGATCGAGGTTGTTGCGCAGATAGTCGGTGTAGCGCTTGCGCTGGACCTGGGTCTTGATGCGCGCGGCCAGCTCCTGCGGGTCGGCCGGACGCGACAGGATGTCGTTCACGCCGATCTCCAGCGCCTTGACCATCCGGCCGCGATCGTCGGCGTCGACCAGGGCCAGGACCGGCAGCTGGCGGGTGCGCTCGTCCGACCGCAGCGCGGCGGTGAAGCGCAGGCCGTCGAAGGCCTTGGCCGCGGCGTTGACGATGACCAGGTCGACCGGACCGGCGGCGCTGATCTTGGCCTTCTCGGGATCGGTCTCGACCACCGGGCGGTGCTCGACGCCGATCTCGCCGGCCAGGCGTTCGCCCTGGCGCTGGTTGTCGTCGACGACCAGAATCCGGCCGCCCAGGCCGTCCAGGCGGGCGGCGGCGCCGGCGATCACGCCGATGCGGCGGCCCGAGGCCTCGCGCTGGCGCAGTTCGTCGATGACCAGCTTGAAGCGGGTCAGGCTGCGCACGCGGGCGAACAGCATGACGTCGTCGATGGGCTTGGTGAGGAAGTCCGAGGCGCCCGCCTCCAGGCCGTGGATGCGATCAGCGCGGCCGTCCAGGGCCGTGATCAGCACCACGGGGATGTGGCGGGTGTTGGGGTCTTCCTTGAGCTTGCGGCAGACGGTGAAACCGTCGATGCCGGGCATCATCACGTCCAGCAGGATGATGTCGGGAAGGTCACGGGCGGCGATCATCAGGGCGCTGGCCCCGTCCATCGCCGTGGTGACCTCGTAGTACTCGGCCGTCAGCTTGGCTTCCAGCAGTCGAACATTGGCCTCGATGTCATCGACGACGAGGATCCGCGCACTCATGCGGGCTGTCTTTCCAGGAGGCGCTTGATGGTTTCGAGGAAGTGGACCACCGAGATCGGCTTGGAGATGTAGGCCTCGCAACCGCCCTCGCGGATGCGTTCCTCGTCGCCCTTCATGGCGAAGGCCGTGACGGCCACCACCGGAATGTGGGCCAGCTCGTCGTCTTCCTTGAGCCACTTGGTGACTTCCAGGCCCGAGATCTCGGGCAGCTGGATGTCCATCAGAATCAGGTCGGGCTTGTTGTCACGGGCAATGGACAGCGCCGACAGACCCTCGCGGGTCTGCAGGGTCTCGTAACCCTGGGCCTCGAGCAGATCATGAAAGAGCTTCATGTTCAGCTCGTTATCCTCCACGATGAGGACCTTCTTCGTCATCCTTACCCCGACCATACGGTCACGTGGCGACGCCCACGGATTCGCGCCGTCTTCCAGAACCTGATGGCACGAATATCCTTAAGCCCGCGCTAATCGCGTTTAGACCCAACGATCCGAGATCATGGAACCGCGTTACACCGACCTTGAGACCTGCGCCATTTCTCCCGCCGCGCCCCTGGTCATCGTCGATGTCGACGAGGTCTTGGCCCAGTTCATGCGCGGCTTCGGCGCCTTCATCGGACGCCATGGCTTCGAGCTTAGGGTCGACCGCTTCGCCCTGTTCCAGAACATCTATCGGCCTGGAGAGACGGAACACCTCGATCTGATCGCGGGCAAGGCTTTGTTCGACGATTTCTTCCGCGACGGCGCCGATGACCTGCAGCCCGCCCTGGGCGCGGCCGACGCCCTGGCCGATCTTTCAACCCGCGCCGGCGTCGTCATCCTGACCAACGCGCCCGAGCATGGCCGGCTGGCGCGGATCAAATGGCTGAAGACCCACGGCTTCGACTATCCGATGATCATCAACAGCGGCCCCAAGGGTCCGCCTGCCGCGCAACTGGCCGCGCGCACCACCGGACCCGCCGTCTTCATCGACGACCTTTTGCCTCAGCTCGAATCGGTGGCGGAGAAAGCGCCGCGGGTCGGCCGGTTTCAGATGGTCAGCGACGAGCGCCTGCGCCCGTTCGCCCCATCCGCGCCCGATCGTCATGTCCGCATCGACGAGTGGCCCGCCCTGAAGGCCGCCATTGAGGAGCGCCTCTTTACATGATCCGGTTCGGTATCGATTTCGGCGGCACCAAGATCGAGGCCGCCGCCCTCAACGCGGCGGGTGAGTTCGTGGCCCGCGTCCGCAAGCCGAACCCGGGGAACTATCAGGACGCGCTCGAGGTGGTCGCCCAGCTGGTCACCGACGCCGAGACCATGGCCGGCGCGACCTGCGTGCGGCTGGGCGTAGGCCTGCCCGGCTCGATCTCGCCCAGGAGCGGCCTGATCCGCGGGGCCAACAGCGTCTATCTGAACGACAAGCGCTTCGGCGAGGACCTGGCCCAGCGCCTGGCGCGCCCGGTGCGCGTGACCAACGACGCCAACTGCCTGGCCCTGTCCGAGGCCGCCGACGGCGCGGGCGCCGGCGAGCGCGTGGTCTTCGCCGCCATCCTGGGCACCGGCTGCGGCGGCGGCGTGGTGGTCGACGGCCAGATTATCGAGGGGCGCAACGGTTTCGCCGGCGAGTGGGGCCACTTCCCCCTGCCCTGGCCCAAGCCCGAGGAATATCCCGGCCCCGACTGCTGGTGCGGCCGCAAGGGCTGCCTGGAGACCTGGATCGCCGGCCCAAGCTTCTCCCGCGACGCGGGCTTCGAAAACGGCCAGGCGACGATGGAAGCCGTCGCCGCCGGCGATCCCGCCGCCCTGGCGGCGCTGGACCGCTATGTCGACCGCGTCGGCCGCGCCCTGGCGGTGATCTGCGACGTGATCGATCCTGACGTCATCGTCCTGGGCGGCGGCATGTCGAACGTCGACGCACTCTATGAGCGCCTGCCCGCCGCCATCGCCCCGCATGTCTTCTCCGACGTCTTCGAGACGCCCGTGAAGAAGGCCGTCCACGGCGACAGCTCCGGCGTGCGCGGCGCGGTCTGGCTGTGGCCGCAGGAGCTCTGAGGATTCGCCTATGAAGTCCCTGTGCCGCGACTGCGGGTGGACGGGCGAGGCCAAGGTCTCGCGCTGTCCGTCCTGCCACTCGCCGCGCACGATCTTCCACGCGGAGCTGGGGACCCTCTCGATCGCCCACCTGGACTGCGACGCCTTCTACGCCTCGGTGGAGAAGCGCGACGATCCGAGCCTGCGCGACCTACCGGTGATCGTCGGCGGCGGCAAGCGCGGGGTCGTGACCACCGCCTGCTACATCGCCCGCATGAGCGGCGCCCGCTCGGCCATGCCGATGTTCAAGGCGCTGAAGCTGTGCCCCGACGCCGTGGTCATCAAGCCGAACTTCGCCAAGTACAAGGAAGAGAGTCGGCGCATCCACGAGAAGCTGGACAGGCTGACGCCGCTGATCCAGCCGCTGTCGCTGGACGAGGCCTGGATCGACCTGACCGGCACCGAACGCCTGCATGGCGCCACGCCCGCCCAGATGCTGGCCCGGCTGCAGGCCGAGATCGAGCGCGACATCGGCCTGACCGTCTCGATCGGCCTGGCGCCCAACAAGTTCCTGGCCAAGATCGCCTCCGAGCTGGACAAGCCGCGCGGCTTCTCGGCGATCGGCGTCGCGGAAGCCCAGACCTTCCTGGCGGACAAGCCGGTCGGCATCCTGCCGGGGGTGGGCCCCGCCACCGTCTCCAGCCTGGCCGAGATTGGCCTGAAGACCGTCGGCGACATCGCCGCAGCCGACCTCAAGCTGCTGGCCAACCGCCTGGGCTCCGGCGGCCTGCGCCTGCACCGCCTGGCCCACGGCCAGGACAGCCGCCTCGTCGATCCCGACCAGGCCCGCAAGACCATCAGCGCCGAGACCACCTTCAACGACGACCTGCACAAGCGCGAGGACCTCGAGGACGAGCTGTGGCCGCTGTGCGAGAAGGTCGCCAAGCAGGCCCGCAAGGAGGGCGTGGCCGGCCGCGTGGCGACGCTGAAGCTGCGCACCCCCGACTTCAAGATCCACACCCGCCGCCGCACCCTGGCCGTGCCGACCCAGACGGCCCGCACCCTGTTCCAGGTGGCGCGAGAGCTGCTGGCCGCCGAACCCAAGGGCCTCTCCTACCGCCTGATCGGCGCGGGCCTGACCGAATTCGTCGACGCCGAGACCGCCGGGTCGGACATGTTCGCCGACGACGAGCGCCGAACGCTGAAGAACGAGACCGCCATCGACGCCCTGCGCGGCAAGTTCGGCGCCGCGGCGGTGGTCAGCGGGCGGGCCCTGAAGGGCCGCTGAGCGAGTCGCGGCCCTCCCCTCTTGCGCGACGCAATATCGCTAACCATTTGGGCCTCTCCCCCACGGAACCGTTCGTCGGCGGTCTTCGCTCTCCCAAACGTGAAGCCGATTTCCGAGGCGCCCCTGTGCTAAAGCGGCGCAGCGGCGCTTCGGGCTCTTCCAAAGCCGTCGAGTTTCCATATCTAATTCATGCAGGCGGGTGATTTGCCCGCCGGGAGAGAACAAGTCGATGGCCGAGCGGAAGCAAGGCGGACAAAGCAACGGCGCTGGGTCGTCGGTCGTCACGGAAGTGAAGCCGAAGACGCAGAAGCCTTCGCTTTATCGAGTTCTGATTCTCAACGACGACTACACTCCGATGGAGTTCGTGGTCTACGTTCTCGAACGGTTCTTCAACAAGTCGCGTGAAGACGCTACTCGCATCATGCTGCACGTTCACCAAAACGGTGTCGGCGTCTGCGGTGTTTACACTTACGAAGTCGCAGAAACCAAGGTCGCCCAAGTCATCGACTCGGCACGACGCCATCAGCACCCCCTGCAGTGCACCATGGAAAAGGACTGAGGAGCCTCCCCATTGCCCTCTTTTTCGCGCCCCCTGGAAGAATCCCTGCACCGCGCCGTCGCGTACGCCAACCAGCGTAAGCACGAGTACGCCACGCTGGAGCACCTTCTGCTCTCCCTGACCGACGACGAGGACGCCGCCGGAGTTATGCGCGCGTGCGACGTTGATCTCACCGCGCTGAAGAAGAGCCTCTCGAACTATCTCGACGTCGAACTGTCCTCGCTGGTCGTGGACGACGACGAGGACGCAAAGCCGACCGCCGGCTTCCAGCGCGTGATCCAGCGCGCGGTGATCCACGTCCAGTCGTCGGGCCGCGAGGAAGTGACCGGCGCCAATGTTCTGGTCGCCATCTTCTCCGAACGCGAGAGCCACGCCGCCTACTTCCTGCAAGAGCAGGACATGACGCGGTACGACGCGGTCAACTTCATCGCCCACGGCATCGCCAAGAAGGCCGGCGCCTCGGAAGCCAAGAGCGTCAAGGGCGCCAGCGCCGGCTCGAACGCGACCGAGGACGACGGCGAGAAGCCCAACACCAAGACGGGCGGCGAGGCTCTGGAAGCCTATTGCGTCGACCTCAACGAAAAGGCCCGCCAGGGCAAGGTCGACCCGCTGATCGGCCGCGCGAACGAAGTGGAACGCGCGATCCAGATCCTGTGCCGTCGCACCAAGAACAACCCGCTGCTCGTTGGCGACCCCGGCGTCGGCAAGACCGCCATCGCCGAGGGCCTGGCCCGCAAGATCGTCACGCACCAGGTCCCCGAGGTCCTGGAAGGCGCCACCATCTACTCGCTCGACATGGGCGCGCTGCTGGCCGGCACCCGCTATCGCGGCGACTTCGAGGAGCGCGTGAAGCAGGTCGTCAAGGAACTGGAGAACCACCCGAACGCGGTGCTGTTCATCGACGAGATCCACACCGTGATCGGCGCCGGCGCGACCAGCGGCGGGGCGATGGACGCTTCGAATCTCTTGAAGCCCGCGCTCGCCTCCGGCTCGCTGCGCTGCATGGGCTCGACCACCTATAAGGAGTTCCGCCAGCACTTCGAGAAGGATCGGGCCCTGGTCCGTCGCTTCCAGAAGATCGACGTGAACGAGCCGACGGTGGAAGACACCATCAAGATCCTCAAGGGCCTGAAGACCTACTACGAGGACTTCCACAAGCTGAAGTACACCGCCGAGGCCCTGAAGGTCGCGGTAGAGCTGTCGGCCAAGTACATCACCGACCGCAAGCTGCCGGACAAGGCGATCGACGTGATCGACGAGGCCGGCGCCTCGCAGATGCTGCTGCCGGAGAGCCGCCGCAAGAAGATGATCGGCGTGAAGGAGATCGAAAGCGTCGTCGCCAAGATCGCCCGCATCCCGCCGAAGTCGGTCAGCAAGTCGGACACCGAGGCCCTCAAGGAACTCGAGACCGATCTGAAGCGCGCGGTGTTCGGCCAGGAAGAAGCCCTGACCCAGCTGTCGGCCGCCATGAAGCTGGCCCGCGCCGGCCTGCGTGAACCGAACAAGCCGATCGGCTCGTACCTGTTCAGCGGCCCGACCGGCGTCGGCAAGACCGAAGCCGCCAAGCAGCTGGCCCAGACCCTGGGCATCGAGATGCTGCGCTTCGACATGTCGGAGTACATGGAACGGCACACCGTGAGCCGCCTGATCGGCGCCCCTCCCGGCTATGTCGGCTTCGACCAGGGCGGCCAGCTGACCGACGCGGTCGACCAGCACCCGCACGCCGTCGTCCTGCTCGACGAGATCGAGAAGGCGCACGGGGATGTCTACAACATCCTGCTGCAGGTGATGGATAACGGCACCCTGACCGACAGCAACGGCAAGAAGGTCGACTTCCGCAACGTGGTCCTGATCATGACCACCAACGCGGGGGCCTCGGACGCCCAGCGCAACTCGATCGGCTTCGGCCGCTCGAAGGTCGAAGGCGAGGAAGAGGCCGCCCTCAAGCGCCTGTTCACGCCGGAGTTCCGCAACCGCCTGGACGCCGTCGTGGCCTTCAAGCCGCTGACGCCGGAGATCATCCGCCAGGTCGTGCAGAAGTTCGTCATGCAGCTGGAGGCTCAACTGGCCGACCGCAACATCACGATCGAACTGAGCGACGACGCGGCGGACTGGCTGGCCAAGAACGGCTTCGACGAGCTCTATGGCGCTCGTCCGCTGGCCCGGGTCATCCAGGAGCACATCAAGAAGCCCCTGGCCGACGACATCCTGTTCGGACGCCTGGTCCGCGGCGGTCACGTCAAGGTCGTGCTGGAGAACGGCAAGATCGAGTTCGAGATCGAAAGCAACGGCGGCGACGCCAAGCCTAAGGCCGACGAGGCCGAGCCCGAAATGGCCGGCTGAGGCCGTCGGAAAGACTAGCGAAGGGCCCGGAGCAATCCGGGCCCTTTTCGGTTGGATGGGGCCTAGCCCCGGAGGTGGCGCTCGCCAACCTGGGTCAGCAGGCGTTGGGCTCGCTTCGCATCCAGGCCGGTGGGTTCGAGTGTTCCAAGCCCACTTCGGAAAGGAGACCCTGGTCCAAGGCCCCCAGGCGGGGCCGTCCCATGTTCCAGTCGCGAAACACACGCTCCTCCGCCGCGTCGTCAGCGATGGTCACGAGGTCGGTATGGCGCGCGTCTCCCGCGATCCGTTCGAAGGTCTCGCGGACACTGGCCGCCGGCCCTTCAAGCCACTGCAGAAAGCGCCCTTCTCCCGCCAGCAGGAACCCGGTCACGTCAACGAGCCGATTGTTGTGGATCGAGGCGGTGACGATCGTCCGCAACGTCTCGTCTGGGTCCCCGTCGCCGACGTAGCGGCTGGCGTAGATCAGGCGGCGCAGGCCTTCGCGGCCCTCCTCGAATTCAAGCATGCGGTCCCCAAGGCGCGGTGTGATCGCCACTGCCGCTAACGTCCTAGCCCGAAAGCGGCTCCGCCCCCCAAGGCCAAGCCTTCCCGTTCCGGGTATTGGCGCGTTCTACAGCGCCGCCGCGATCTTCGCCGCCAAGGCCTTCAGGTCCTCGACATCGGCCATGCCGCCCTCGCCGTGGCGCCCCAGGACCTGGCCCTCGTAGCGGGGGATGACGTGGAAATGCAGGTGGAAGATCGTCTGGCCGGCCGAGGCGCCGTTGAACTGGGTGACGACCACGCCGTCGGGCTTCAGGGCCGCGACGACGGCGCGGGTCAGCGTCTGGGTGGCGGCGGCCAGGTCGCTCAGCACCTCGGGCTCGACCTCGAGAAGGTTGCGGGCCTGGCTGACCTTGGAGATCACCAGGGCGTGGCCGCGCGACTGCGGAAAGACGTCCATGAAGGCCAGGACCTTGTCGTCCTCGAACACCTTCACGCTGGGGATCTCGCCCCGGATGATCTTGGCGAAGATGTTGTCGGCGTCGTAGCGTCCGTCGAGGCTCATGACCGTCTCCTTTGGATGATCGGTCGTAGCAAACCGAAAGCGACGCGCAAACCATGGCCGAAACCAAGCCGCAAGGCCTGACCGAGCAGCAACAGAAGTGGTTCGCCTCGGTCAGGGCCAACCTGGAGCGCGAAACCGGCAAGACCCTCGACGAGTGGGTCGAGATCGTCCGCCGCGAGTGCAAGGAGACCAAGCCCAAGGCGCGCACCGACTGGCTGAAGGCGACCTACGGCATCGGTCAGAACCGCGCGGCCGCCATCTTCTCCGTCGCCTTTCCATCCGAGATGGGCTGGGACGACGCCGACGGCCTGCGCAAGGCGCTGTGGACTGCCCCCGCGTCGACCGCGATCCTGGAAGCGGTCGAGGCCGCCGTCGCCGATTTCCCCGGCCTGGTCACCGGCCAGCGCAAGGGCTTCACCGCCTGGTCGAACAAGGCCCAGTTCGCGGCGCTGAAGCCGCTCAAGGGCGGCCAGGCGGTGCTGGGGCTGGCGGTGGCGCCCGACGCCTCCCCCCGTCTCGCCGAGCCCGGGAACGAGGGCTGGTCCGAGCGCCTGAAGGCCAAGATCACTCTCGCCTCGCCCGCCGAGGTCGACGCGGACCTGAAGGCGTTGCTCAAAGCGGCCTGGGAACGATCATAGGCGCTCGATGTCCGGAACGGAGGGCGGCCCGGCTCCGTTTTCTCCTGGAAAGGAGCAAGCCATGTCCAAGGAAGCCGATCTCACCGCCAAGTTCTGGAAGGCCCTCAAGGCCGATCGCGTCGTCATGCTGGGCCTGCCCGACATCGGTGGCGGCCACAGCCAGCCGATGAGCGCCCTGATCGAGGGCGACCACAGCGGGCCGCTCTGGATGTTCACCTCGTCGGAGACCGACCTCGTCCACGCCCTGGATGTCGAGGGCCGCGACGCCCTGTTGCACTTCGCCTCGAAGGGCCACGACCTGTTCGCCGTCGTCGAGGGCCGCCTGCGGATCGACACCGACTTCGAGACGGTGGAGCGCCTGTGGAATCCCTTCACCGCCGCCTGGTTTGAGGGCAAGGACGATCCGCGCCTGCGCCTGCTGCGCTTCGATCCGGCCGACGCCCAGATCTGGCTGAACGAAAACAGCTTCTTCGCCGGGGTCCGCCTGATGCTGGGCATGGATCCCAAGGAGATGTACCGCGACAAGGTCGCCGAGGTGCGGCTGCACTAGGCGGCCGCTATCGCTCCTCGCGGAACGGCGAGTACTCCTCGGTCAGCATCGCCATGTCGCTTTCGACCGCCTCGCGCTCACGCTCGAGGTAGCGGGCGACGGGCTCGCGCAGGGCCGGGTCGGCGATCCAGTGGGCGGAATAGACCGCGCTGGGCAGGTAGCCCCGCGCGATCTTGTGCTGGCCCTGGGCGCCGGCTTCGACGCGCGGCAGGCCCAGGCGGATCGCGTGCTCGATGGCCTGGTAGTAGCAGAGCTCGAAATGCAGGAACGGCACGTCCTCGACGCAGCCCCAGTGGCGACCGTAGAGGCAGTCGCGTCCCAAAAGGTTCAGCGCCCCGGCGATCCAGGGTCCGCCTGGCCGCCGGGCCAGGATCAGAAGCACCTTGTTAGCCATCCGTTCGTGCAGCAGCGAGAAGAAGCGGCGATTCAGATAGGGCCGGCCCCACTTGCGGCCGCCGGTGTCCATGTAGAAGGCGAAGAACGCGTCCCAGTGTTCCTCGGTCAGTTCCGCGCCCGTGAGCGCGACGATGTCCAGCCCATCCTGGGCGTCGCGACGCTCGCGGCGGATGGTCTTGCGGCGGTTGGCCGACAGGGCCGCCAGGAAGTCGTCGAAGGTCGCGTAGTTCTTGTTCTCCCAATGATACTGCTGGTCCTGGCGCAACAGCATTCCGCGCTCGCCCATCCAGGCCCACTCATCCTCGATCGGAAAGGTTACGTGCAGGGACGAAGCGCCCAGGCGCTCGCACAGGGTCAGGGCCCCGCCCAGCAGGGCCGAACGCCCCTCGTCGAGATCGACATCGGGCCGGACGATCAGCCGCGAACCGGTCACCGGCGAGAACGGCGACGAGCACTGGAGCTTGGGATAGTACCGCCCGCCGGCCCGCTCGTAGGCGTCGGCCCAGGCGTGATCGAAGACGTATTCGCCCTGGCTGTGAGACTTGAGATACAGCGGCATGACGCCGGCCACGGCGCCGGCCTCGTCGTCCACCGTCAGGTGATGCGGCGCCCAGCCCGTGCGGGCCGAGACGCAGCCGCTGTCTTCCAGGATCGACAGGAAATCGTAACTGACAAACGGGTCGCCGGTCTGGCCGGCGCACGCGTCCCAGGCGTCCCTGCCGATCTCGGCGATCGCGCGATGGACGCGAACCGCCGACTGGACAGATGTCACGCGTGGAAGCCCTCGAAGATCAGGTTGTCGCAATGGTCGCGCACGCCTTCCCACTGGTCGGGCGAGCGGACCGTCCAGGCGACGATCGGCATGCCCTTGGCGCGATATAGGTCGGCGCGCGGGCTGGGCAACATGTCCAGGCCCAGGGCCAGGAAATCGGGTCGCGCGATCTCGACCTGCTCCAGGGCGGCCAGCGACTTGCGCATTTCCGGGGCGAGCTTGCGGGCGCCCTCGTCGTTCCAGCCGTAGCTGTCCAGGCCGCGCAGGATCTGCGGATGATGGTCGGCGAACCAGGCGTGCGAATAGGGATTGAAGCCGATCACAGCGGTCGGACCGTTGTGGTCGACCAGCACCTCTGTCACCCGCTTCTCCAGCGGTCCGACGTCGCCGAAAGGCGTCTTCAGCTCGATGAAGACCATGGCGCGGTGGCCGATCATGGTCAGGGTGTCGGCGAGAGTCGGGATGGTCTCGTCCGTGCCCTTCAAAGTCAGAGCCCCGAGTTCGGCGGCGGTGTGGTCGCGCAGGCGACCTTCCTGTCCGGTCATCCGCTCCAGGCGCTCGTCATGGAAGACCACCGCCTCGCCGTCGGCGGTCAGCTGGACGTCCAGCTCGATGCCGTAGCCGCGCGCGCAGGCGGCCTGGAAGGCGGCCAGGGAGTTCTCCGGCGCGCCATCCGGGGTCCAGAGGCCGCGATGGGCCACCGGCGGGTCGAACAGGCGCTCCCACGCCTCGCCGAAGACATCGGTCGAGGGGCGTTCGCGCGAGCGCATCAGGCGATCTCCACCACCGCATCGACCTCGACCGCGAAGCCGAGAGGCAGCTTGTAGACCCCCACCGCCGAGCGGGCGTGGCGGCCGGCGTCGCCCAGGGCCTCGACCATCAGGTCCGAGCAGCCGTTGACGACCTTGGGAATGTCGATGAAGTCCGGCCCCGCCTGGACGAAGCCGCCCAGCTTCACCACGCGGACCACGCGGTCCAGGTCGCCGTCGCAGGCGGCCTTCATCTGGGCCAGCAGGTTGATCCCGCAGAGACGCGCGGCCGCCTGGGCGGTCTCCAGGTCGACGTCGACGCCGACCGTGCCCTTGACCCCGCCCGAGGCGTCCAGCGAGATCTGCCCGGAGATGTGCACGAGATTGCCGGAGCGGACGAAGGGGACGTAGTTGGCCACCGGCGCCACCGGCTGGGGCAGCTCGACACCAATCGCCTTCAGGCGTTCCTCGACCTTCGACATGCACGCGGCTCCACTGATTTGTCCGGCATGCTTAACGCGACCAGATGGAGCGCAAAAGAAAAAAGGCCCGGACCTCTCGGTCCGGACCTTCATAGGCTGGGCTCGTGCAAGGCCGCCGGCGGGGCGACCAAAACCCGAAGCGGCTCTTAGCGAGCGGCTTGGAACTTCTCGACGGCGGCGCTGACGCGTTCGTTCAGCGGCTTCACCGAGTCCTTGATCGAGGCCGAGACGATCTCCGAGGCCTTGCTGACCTGGGCGATGTAGGCTTCCAGGGCCGACTTGGCCCAGGCGGTCTGCAGCTCGACGGCTTCCTGGACGCTCTTGGCGGCGGCCAGCGACTTGGCGGCGGCGACCTGGTCCTCGGCGGCCTTCTTGCCGTAGGCGAAGGTCTGGGCGCCCAGGGCTTCGGCGCCCTTGGTGGCGGCGGTCACCGAGGCGACCACGGCTTCCAGGTTCTTCTTCGAATGGGTGTTGGCCTCGGCCAGAGCGGCCAGGGACTTCTCGACGCCGTCCTTGAACGCTTGGTTCGAGGCGGAGGTGAATTGCTCGACGGTGGTCTTCAGGGTTTCGGCGGCGGCCATGGGGGCTCTCCTGGGGAGGAAGAAGACGGCGGGGCTGATGGCGAGCCGCAACTCGTCCACCTGCGGTTGGAACACCGTGGTTCTCTCATGTTGCAGTGCAGCAGTCAATGATTTTGTGCAGCGCACCATAACGCAGCGTCATGCCGAGTTAAGCTGCAGCATTGGAAACACGCGCCTGATTTTTTCACGCCTGCGGCATGATCGCTCACCAGTTGTTTACTTTAGCGAAAGGCGTCTTCCATCATGCTACGGGTCACGCGTGTGGCGGCGCCAAGCCGCTTCCCAGTTCAAATGACGGACGCTGCTCGATGTTCGCCAAGCTTATTTCCGCCCGCTCCTTCTTCGCCGCTCTCGGCCTGGCGCTGTCTTGCATGGTCGGCGCGCTCGCCCCGACGACCGCTTCGGCCGCCATACCCTATCTGCAGCTGAACGCCTCGGAGCCGAAGTACGCGGCGATCGTCATCGACGCCAATTCGGGCGAAGTCCTTTACGACAAAAGGGCCGACAGCCCCCGCTACCCCGCCTCGGTCACCAAGGTGATGACCTTGTACCTGACCTTCGAAGCGCTCAGCGAAGGCCGCATGAAGCTGACGGACCGCGTGGTCATGTCGCCTCGCGCGGCCGCCCAGGCCCCGACCAAGATCGGCCTGCGCCCCGGCGACAGCATGAGCGTCGACGAGGCCATCAAGGCCATGACCGTCAAGTCGGCCAACGACGTCGCCGTGGCCATGGCCGAGCGACTCGCCGGCAGTGAGTCGCGCTTCGCCGCCCTGATGACCCTGCGTGGCCAGGAACTGGGCATGCGCAACAGCCGCTTCGTGAACGCCTCGGGCCTGCCCGACAGCCGCCAGATCTCGACGGCCCGCGACCTGGCCATCCTGTCGCGCGCCACCATGCGCGACTTCCCGCAGTACTACAGCTACTTCGCCGTGAAGGGCTTCTACTTCCGGGGCAACTACATCAAGGGCCACAACCGCCTGCTGGACAGCATGGAAGGGTTCGACGGCCTGAAGACCGGCTACACCAACGCCAGCGGCTTCAACCTCGCCGGCTCGGCCGTGCGTGACGGCCGCCGCCTGATCGCCGTGGTCCTGGGCGGCCCGTCGACCGCCTGGCGCGACAACAACATGGAAGACCTGCTGCTGACCGGCTTCGACGTGATGAAGCGCCGGTCGCGTGGCGAGCGCACCTCCATCGCCGCCAACATCTACGAGGACGACCCGTCGGGCCCGATCGAACGTCCGTCGGTCGAACAGGGCGACGGCGACCAGGCCGGCCTGCGCATCGTCCTGACCGAGAACCCGCGCAACCCGGGCCCGGTGAAGGTCTCCCCCACCCTGCGCGGCGCCCAGGAAGCCGCCAAGCCGAAAGCCAGCGCCAAGAAGCCGAAGGGCGAGTACGGCGTGCAGGTCGGCGCGTTCAAGTCCAAGTCGCTGGCCAACGAACAGCTGAAGCTGGTGCGCGGTCGCTTCGCCAAGGTCGTGGCCGAGGCCGAGGCCGCCGTGGAAGGCGCCGGCGGCACGTTCCGCGCCCAGTTCCAGGGCATGACCTCGGACGCCGCCCGCAGCGCCTGCTCGGCCCTGAAGGCTAAGCGCGTCCCCTGCCTGGTGCTGGCGCCGTAACTTAACCCCGACCTCCCCGGCGAAAGCCGGGGTCCAGATCGAACCAAGGGCGCCGAGCGGCTAAGCTCGGCGCCTTTTCGCATTCACGACCAATGCTCAGGATGCATCTGGGCCCCGGCTTTCGCCGGGGAGACGGTGGTTGGGATCAGGCTTCCGCGATGACCCGGCCGATCAACCTGGCCAGCCTCGCCACACCCTCCTCGATCTGATCGTCGGTCGGCAGCGAGTAGCTGAGGCGGATGGCGTTGTGCTTCTGAACCTCGGCGAAGAACGGCGCGCCGGGCACGAAGGCCACCCGCTCCTCCTCGATGGCCCGCGCCAGCAGCGCCGCGCCGTCGACGCCCTCCGGCAGATCGACCCAGACGAACATGCCGCCTTCCGGGCGCGACCAGGTCACGCCCTTGGGCATGGTCCGCTCCAGGGCCGCCAGGATCACCCGGGCCTTGTGGCCATAGGCGCCGCGCAGGCGGTGCAGGTGCTGGTCATAGCCCTCGGAAACCGCGCGATGCGCGACCATCTGGTTGATCGTCGAGACGTGCAGGTCAGCGCCCTGCTTGAGCAGGACCAGCTTCTCGATCACTGGCTTGGGCCCGCAGACCCAGCCGATGCGCAGCGCCGGCGACAGGGTCTTGGACAGGGTGCCCAGGAACATGGTGCGGGCGTTGTCGATGCCGCCCGAGCGGGCGATGTCGAGGGCCAGCAAGGTCGGAGTCGGCTCGCCGATGAAGCGCAGCTCGCGATAGGCCGCGTCCTCGACCAGGGTCATGTCCAGGCGGTCGGCCAGGGCCAGCACGGCCTCGCGCTCGGCCAGGGTCAGGCTGACGCCGGTCGGATTGGCGAAGTCGGGCACGAAATAGCCCAGCGCCCCGTGCGGCAGGTCGGCCTCGGCCGGCGATCGCAGCGCGTCCTCCGGCAGGTCGCGATAGGCCGGCTCGTAGCCGTTGAAGGCCTGCAGCGCGCCCAGATAGGTCGGTCGCGCCACCACGACCGGGTCGCCGGGGCTGATGAACAGCTTGCCGATCAGGTCCAGGGCCTGCTGCGAGCCGGCGGTCAGCATGATGTTGTGCGGTTCGCACGGCATGCCGTCGCGGGTCATGCGCTCGGCGATCCACTGGCGCAGCGGCAGGTAGCCTTCGCTGACCGAGTACTGCAGGGCCTGCCGCGACAGGGCCTGGTCGGCCAGGATGGCGTCGTACCCGGCCTGGATTTGCTCGGCCGGGAACAGGCCCGGGTCGGGTATGCCGCCGGCGAACGACAGGATGTCGGGCTGGTCCAGCAGCTTGAGAAGCTCGCGGATCTCGCTGGCGCGGACGCGGCTCATGCGGTCGCTGAAGCGCGCGGCCCAGTCGCCCGCCTGTTTGGGGGCGCTATCGGTGTTGTGGGTAGTCATGGGGTGATCGAAGTCCGAACTGAAATGACGTTTGGCGGCCGCACGGCGGCGCGCGCCTGAACAGGGGTCAGGGCGTCATACCGAGCAGGTCGGGCCGGACGAACGGCGGCGCCAGAAGCGTTCGCGATTGATCATGCTTCTCTCCTAGCTCAGCTACGCTTGCGGATCAAACGATCGCGCGCCGCATTCAGCTGGGCCGCCAGGCCTTGCGTGCCGCCCTTGTCGGGGTGGGCCATCTGGATCAGGCGCGTATAGGCCGCCTTGACCTCGGCCAGGGTCGCCTCGGGACCAACGCCCAGGATGGCGCGGGCTTCCGAAAGGCTCAGCTCGGGCTTGGGCGGCTGGACCATCTCGCGACGGATGACGGGACGGCGGCGGGCCTCGGTGACGCTCCACAGGGCGATGACGCCCAGCACGATCCCCGTGCCCCACGAGCCCCGGATCGTGGCGTAGGCCGCCGCGGCGAAGGCGGCGATCGACGCCGCGCCCGCCCCGACCCGCCAGCCGTCGCCCTTGAACAGCGAACGCCCCTTCGGCCACAGCAGGAAGACGAGAATGGCCGCGCCCAGCAGCAGGTACAGCATCGGAACTCCGGATACGAAAACGGGCGGCAGGTCTCCCCGGCCGCCCGCTCGTCAAATCATGTAGCGTCTGGACTACTGCGCCGCCAGCAGGGTCTCGCCCGAATAGGCCGCCAGACCCAGCGAGTGCATCAGGGCGCGCAGCTCCTGACGCGCGGCCAGGTGCTGCAGCGACACCGGCACCGGACGCACCTGCGGCGACAGGTCGGCGATGGTCAGGCCGAACGGGAAAAGCTCGCGATAGATCACGCGATCGCGCAGGCCGGGGCCGATGCGGAAGCCGACACGCTTGGCCAGGGCCGTCAGACGGTCCTCCAGGCGCTTGCGGTTACGGGCCTCTGTAGTGGCCAATCGATTGCGCAGCACGACCCAATCCATCGCCTGCCGCTGGCCGGACAGCGCCCGCTGCTTGCGGCCCTCCCAGACGGTCAGCGAATAGAGGCTGGGCTTGGTCAGCTCCAGGGTCACCGGATCGACGGTGCCCAGCATGTCGAAGTCGACGAAGCTGTCGTTCATCGGCGTGACCACCAGGTCGGCGCGGCCGTGGGCCATGCGCGTGATGGCGCTGTCGCCGCCGGGCGTGTCGATCAGGATGAAGTCGCATTCCTCGGCCGCCTTGGCGAAGGCCGCCTCGAAGCCGGCGACCTGGTCCTCTTCCGACTTCTCGGCCAGGACGATGTCGTTGTCGCTGAGGCTCAGTGACAGCGGCTCGGGCAGGTTCAGGTTCTTGCTGGCCAGCCAGGCCCGGCGGTTCTCGAAGAACCGGCCCGAGGTGCGCTGGCGCAGGTCCAGGTCCAGCACGGCGACCTTGGCGCCGCCATAGAGCAGAGCGGTCACGAGATGGACGGCGATCGTGGACTTGCCCGCGCCGCCCTTTTCGTTGCCGACGACGATGACGCGCGTTTCGGCCATGGTTCGATCCCTGATGCGTCGCGACTCGCACGACCTTGGACTGAAGGTTAACACGATGTTACCGCCGCCCTACCGGGTCAACCGTCTCAATCCACAGGCATAATTGTCGCACCCCGAAAGCGGGTTTCCCGCGCGGGATGGTGGACCCGCCGCCGCGCCGGGGCCATAAGCCACGCCTGTCCGCGTGGAGCCCGATATGAGCAGCCCGATCATCGTCCGCACCGTCGCCGAGATGCGCGAGCACGTGCGCGCCTGGAAGGCGGCCGGCCAGCGCGTGGCCCTGGTCCCGACGATGGGCGCCCTGCACGAGGGCCACCTGTCGCTGGTTCGCATCGCCCAGCAACACGCCGAGCGCGTGATCGCCACCGTCTTCGTCAATCCCAAGCAGTTCGCCCCGCACGAGGACTTCGACGCCTATCCGCGCGGCGAGGCCGCCGATGTCGAGAAACTGGCCTCCGTCGGCTGCGACCTGCTGTTCGCTCCCGGCGGCGCGGAAATGTACGCCCCCGGCTTCGCCTCGGCGGTGTCGGTGTCGGGCGTCTCCGAACCGCTGGAAGGCGCGGCGCGGCCGCAGTTCTTCGGCGGGGTGGCGACCGTGGTCGCCAAGCTGTTCAACCAGAGCCAGGCCGACGTCGCGGTGTTCGGCGAGAAGGACTACCAGCAGCTGCAGGTGGTCAAGCGCATGGCCCGCGACCTCGACATCCCCATCGAGATCATCGGCGCCCCGACCGCCCGCGCCGAGGACGGCCTGGCCCTCTCCTCGCGCAACGCCTACCTGTCGACGCACGAGCGCGCCGCCGCCGTGGCCCTGCCCACGGCCATGAAGGCCGCCGCCGCCGAGGTCGTCGCCGGCGGTCGGATCGACGAGGCCGAGCAAAAGGCGACGGCCGCCCTGAAGGCGGCCGGCTTTGGTCAGGTGGACTATGTCGAGGTGCGCGAGGCCGGCGACCTGTCGCGCCTGGGTCCGGGTCCGATCGGCGCGGCTGAAGGCCGGATCCTGATCGCCGCGTGGCTGGGCAAGACGCGGCTGATCGACAACATGGCGGTCGGCTAGCCCTGGCCTAGATGGGTTTGAGGGCGATCAGCAGACCGGCGATCAAGCCCACGAACAGCATCCCCACGCCCAAGGCGGCGAAACCGGCCTTCATCGTCATCCCTCCGCTATCCCTGCGACAAGATGACACCCGTCACGGTTGCCAGTTCACTAACGACACACGCTGAGATCGTTACCAAGCGCCGATTTCCCGTAGTTGCCGCGCCAGTTCCGGCGGCAGGTCGGCGGCTTCGCTCTCGGTGAGGTCCGGCGGCGCGTCCTCGGGCTTGAGATAGCGCCAGCCCTGGAACGCCCGCCTCGGCTGGGGCGCGACGCGGATGATCGGCGGATCCACCGTCACCTCGCAGCGCGAGGCCGGCCCCGAGCCGATCGTGTCGATGGCCAGGATCTTCTGGCGACACAGGATCTGGCCCTTGAACACCCGATACAGCGAGCCGCCGTCCAGGACTTCGTCGACCCGCTTGGGCGTCATGCGGGTGTGCATGACCCAGGGGTGGCCTTCCGTGTGCCAGGCCAGGAGATCCTCGACGGTGTCGCAACCGACGACCAGCTTGATGATGTGCAGCGCCATGGCCGCTAGATAGCGCGGGACGGGGCCAAGACAACAACCCCGGTCGCCCGCGGAGGCCCAGAAACACGAAAGCCCCCGCCGGGTGTCCCGGCGGAGGCTTGCGTTGATAGCGCTTTGGCTAGGCGATGCTTACGCGCCGCCCGGGAAGCGGAAGGGAACCTTCACCGAACCGGTCTTGGCGCCCATCGGCAGCTTCTCGGCGATGCACATGGCGGCCTTGTCGAAACCCTTGCCCGCGGCGCTGTTGTCCACGACCTTGCAGTCCGACAGCTTGCCGTCCGCGGCGTTGCACTCCAGCATCACCTGCGCGGCGTCGCGCGTGTTGGCGAACTGCTGCAGGCAGCGACCCATCTGGTCTTCGAAGCCACCGGCGGCCGAAGCGGCCTGAGCCACGAAGAAGCTGCCGGCCAGGCCAGCGGCGAAAGCGATCGAGAGTTTCATACCCACCAAATTCCCTTTTGGAACCGAACTTGTGAGCATGGTTATCGCCCTTAAGGCCTAAAGAACGGCCAAGGTTCGCGGTTAATCATTCCCGAACGGGGTTCTACCAATTCGGCGCCCGGACCAAGCCGAGCGTCTAGGCGCTCGCCTCCAGCCGCGCCAGCACCACGCCCTCGCTGACCTGACCGCCGGCGGTCGCCGACAGCTCGGTCACCACGCCGTCGAAGGGCGCGGACAGGGCGTGCTCCATCTTCATGGCCTCGAGGGTCAGCAGGGTCTGGCCCTTGCCGACCGCCTGGCCGACTTCCACCGCGACCGAGACGATCTTGCCCGGCATGGGCGACAGGATCACGCCATCGGACGCGGCCCCCTCGCCCGCCCCGCCGACATGGGCCTCGAAGTCGAAGGTCTGGACGTCGCCGCCCTCGAACACCTGGATCGGGCCCTTGCCATAGGTGGTCGGCAGGCGGGTGACCTCGTCGAAGGTCTCGCCGCTCTGGTGGCGGATGTCCCACGACCAGTCCTCGGTCCCACCGCCGATCAGGGCGACGCGCAGCGGCATGGCCTTGCCGTCGGCCGACATCGGCAGATGCATCGGGGCGCGCGGGGCGTTCATGCGGAAGCCCAGCAGCTTGGACGGCGCGCTCTCCCACGGATCGCGACGGGCCTCGGCCTCCAGGAAGCTGTCCAGCCGCCAGCCGATCGCGGCCATGGCCGGCTCGTCGCTGAAGGCGCGCTCGGTGAGCTCGTCCAGCCGCGCCTCGATGAAGCCGGTGTCGACGGCGCCGTCGACGAAGTCCGGGTGGCTGGCGCACTTGGCCAGGAAGGCGGCGTTGGTCTTGACCGGCCAGACCTCGACCAGGGCGCAGGCCTCGGCCAGGCGCTGGGCGGCGTCCTCGCGGTCGGCGCCGTGGGCGATCAGCTTGGCGATCATCGGATCGTAGAAGGGCGTGACCTCGCCACCCTCCTCCACCGCGCTGTCGACGCGGACATCGCCTTCCGGCAGGCGAAAGTGCTTCAGCTTGCCGGTCGAGGGCAGGAAGCCAGTGGCCGGGTTCTCGGCGTAGAGGCGAGCCTCCATGGCCCAGCCCTCAAGGGTGATCTCGTCCTGCTCCAGCGGCAGTTGCTCGCCGGAGGCCACGCGCAGCTGCCACTCGACCAGGTCCTGGCCGGTGACCATCTCGGTGACCGGATGCTCGACCTGCAGCCGGGTGTTCATCTCCATGAACCAGATGCGGTCGGCGCGCAGGCCCTCGCTGGCGTCGGCGATGAACTCGACCGTACCGGCCCCGACATAGCCCACCGCCTGGGCTGCCTTGACGGCGGCGGCGCAGACCGCCTCGCGGGTGGCCTCGTCCATGCCCGGCGCGGGGGCTTCCTCGATGACCTTCTGGTGGCGGCGCTGCAGCGAGCAGTCGCGCTCGAACAGGTGGACGACATTGCCGTACTGGTCGCCGAACACCTGCACCTCGATGTGGCGCGGGCGGGTGACGTACTTCTCCAGCAGCACCCGGTCATCGCCGAAGCTGGCGGCGGCCTCACGGCGGCACGAGCCCAGGGCGGCCTCGAAGTCCTCGGCGCGATCGACCTTGCGCATGCCCTTGCCGCCGCCGCCGGCCACGGCCTTGATCAGCACCGGATAGCCGATCTTGCCGGCTTCCGTGGTCAGGCGCTCGACCGACTGGTCCTCGCCCAGATAGCCGGGCGTCGTGGGCACGCCGGCGTCGATCATCACCTTCTTGGCGGCGTCCTTCAGGCCCATCGCCCGGATCGCCGAGGGCGGCGGGCCGATCCAGGTCAGGCCCGCGTCGATCACGCCCTGGGCGAAGTCGGCGTTTTCCGAGAGGAAGCCGTAGCCGGGGTGGATGGCGTCGGCCCCCATCTGTTTCGCGGCCGCCAGGATCTTGCGGGGATCCAGGTAGCTCTCCTTGGCCGGCGCCGGACCGATCAGGATCGCCGCGTCGGCCTCCAGCACGAACGGGGCGTTCGCGTCGGCTTCCGAATAGACGGCGATCGTCCGCACGCCCAGCTCGCGAGCGGTGCGGATGATGCGTCGGGCGATCTCGCCGCGGTTGGCGATCAGGACGGAGGAGAGCAAACCGAAGGACCTACATCTGGGAAAGGGTGAAGAGCATCAAGGCGAGGAGCAGGGACGCGAACGCAATGATGGTCATGGACCAGACGATCAGCGTCTTCAGCAAGGCGCCGACGATGCTGGAGCCATAGCCGCCGCGCAGCGTCTGGAAGAGGTTGATCGGGGTCCACAGCAGCACGATCGTCAGCACCGGCGCGGCCACGGTCGCGGGCAGGACGAACACCAGCGCCCAGGTCAGGAACGAGAACGACAACAGGTTCGTGGCCACCAGCAGGTGGTCGTAGATGTAGTACTGGCGCTTGTTCAGATAGACGAGGGCCAGGCTGAGCCCGATGATCGGCAGCAGCAGCACCGCCAGGCGGTGAGCCCAGCCGAAAAGCACCAGGATGTAGTAGTCTGGGTTCTCGATCGCCTTGGCGATGCGCTCCTTGAGCCAATCGCCGTTGTAGTATTTGCCGGAATGGCCCGGCTTGGTCGCCTCGGCTTCGATCGCGGCCTTGGTCTTGGCGTCAGGCGCGACGATGTTGACGTGCGCGCCCCCGATCTGGGCCTCGGCCAACTTGTTGGCGCCGGCCTCCAGCTTGTCGGGGCTCTGGAAGTTCAGACCCCGCACGGTGGCGGCGGCATCGCGGCCCTTCCCGTGCAGCTTGGCCAGAGCCTCGGCTCCGGCGTTGGCGTTCTTTTCCAGAGCGTCGGCCTCGGCCATGTGCTCGGCGTAGCGCGCCTGCGCCTTCTCCACGTCGTCGGCGTATTCCTGCGCGATCTTGGCCTTGTCGGCGTCCTCTTCCTTGAGGGTCTCGTCGCGCTGGGCGACGGCGTCGGCCAATCGCTCCTGCCGGCTCTCGGCGGCCTCCTTGCGCATCTCATCGGCCTTGGCCTTGCGGCCCTGCGGCGTGGCGAGCTGGGCGGCTTCCTTCTCCTCCTTCAGCTCCTGCTGATGGCGGACGTTGTGGATGGCGTGCTCGGCCGCGAAGATGAACAGCAGCAGGGCCACCAGGAAGGTGCGGAACGGCGGCACGTGCCGCACGATCCGGCCTTCCATGTAGTCCTTGGCCAACTTGCCGGGCCGGAAGAACAGCAGCGGCAGGGTGTTGGCCAGGCGACCGTCGAGGTGGAACATCCCCTCGATGGCCTCCCAGATCAGGTGCAGGATCGACCGGTGATGCGTGTCGGCGTTCTGGCCGCACGAATAGCAGTACCAGCCCTCCAGAGGCGTCCCGCAGTTCTTGCAGGGCTCGCCCTGATGGGTGAACGGCTTCTTCTTGCCGCCGACCAGGCCGCCGCCCGAGTCCGCCACCGCCGCTTCCAGCTCAGCACCTGTCACCACGCCCCATATCCCCCAGGTTGAATCTATTCAGACCAGGACGGTTTACGACGGGCGAGGAAGGCGCGCACCCCTTCTTGGCCCTCTTCCGACACGCGGCGGCGGGCGATGCGCTTGGCGGTCTCCTCGATCAGGCCCTTGTCGATTTTCTGGCCAGCGAAGTCGTTGACCAGGGCCTTGGCGTCGCCGATCGCGCCGGGGGCGCAGGGAGCCATGTCCTCGATCAGAGCGTCGCGGGCCACTTCCAGGCTGGCGACGTCCTCGAACACCTCGTCGACCAGGCCGTAGCCCCAGGCGTCGTCGGCGTCGAGCACGCGACCGGTGGCGAACAGCAGCTTGGCCGTGCGCGGGCCCAGGGCCTGGATGACATAGGGGCTGATGGTCGCCGGGGTCAGGCCCAGCTTGACTTCCGAGAAGGCGAACTTGGCGTCGGCCAGGGCCAGGGCGTGGTCGCAGGCGGCCACCAGGCCCGCGCCGCCGCCGAAGGCCGGCCCCTCGACCAGGGCCACGGTCAGGGCCGGGATGTCGTGCAGCGCCTTGAGCATATGAGCCAGCTCCAGCGCATCCTCGCGATTGTCGTCCTCGTCCCATTCGACGGCGTCGGCCATCCAGGAGAGATCGGCGCCGGCGCTGAACGCCCCGCCCACGCCGCGCAGGAACACCACGCGCACGCCCTCGGCCCCGTGCATCGTCTCGAAGGCCTGACGCAGGGCCGCGACGGTCGCCGCGTCAAAGGCGTTCTTCTTGTCGGGCCGGTTGATCCAGATCGTCACCGCGCCCTCGGGGGTGCTGTCGATATGGACGAGCGGGCTCATCGCGTCGGTGTCGTTCACCTCGACGATGGGATCGGCGATCGGGTTGGTCATGGGGGGCCCTCTCTTGGCCTGAAGCTACATCCGGAAAACGCCGAAGGTCGTCTCGGGGATCGGCGCGTTGAGACTGGCCGAGATTGCGAGACCCAGCACGTCACGCGTTTGTGCTGGATCAATGATGCCGTCATCCCACAGCCGCGCGGTCGCATGGTAGGGGTTGCCCTCGTCCTCATAGCGCTGGCGGATCGGCGCCTTGAAGGCTTCCGCCTCCTCCGGCGTCCACTTGGCGGCGTCGCGGTGGACCGTGGCCAGCACGCTGGCGGCCTGCTCGCCGCCCATCACCGAAATGCGGCTGTTGGGCCAGGTGAACAGGAAGCGCGGGCTGTAGGCGCGGCCGCACATGCCGTAGTTGCCGGCCCCGAAGCTGCCGCCGATCAGGACGGTGAACTTGGGGACCTCGGCCGAGGCGACCGCCGTGACCAGCTTGGCGCCGTCCTTGGCGATGCCGCCGGCCTCGTACTTGCCGCCGACCATGAAGCCCGAGATGTTCTGCAGGAAGACCAGCGGGATCTTGCGCTTGCAGGCCAGCTCGATGAAGTGCGCCCCCTTCAGGGCGCTTTCGCTGAACAACACGCCGTTATTGGCCAGGATCGCGACCGGCTGGCCCCAGATGCGGGCGAAGCCGCAGACCAGGGTCGTGCCGTACAGCGCCTTGAACTCGTCGAACCGGCTGCCGTCGACGATGCGGGCGATGACCTCGCGCACGTCGTAGGGCGCGCGGACGTCCGTCGGCACGACGCCGTAGATCTCTTCGGGATCGTACAGCGGCGGCTCGGCCTCGGCGACGACCAGCGGCTCGGGCTTGGTGGTGTTGAGGTTGGCGACGATCGAGCGGACGATCTCCAGCGCGTGCTCGTCGTTCTCGGCCACGTGGTCGACCACGCCCGAGCGGCGGCCATGGGTCTCGGCCCCGCCCAGTTCCTCGGCGCTGATCACCTCGCCCGTGGCGGCCTTCACCAGCGGCGGGCCGGCCAGGAAGATGGTGCCCTGGTCGCGGACGATCACCGTCTCGTCGCTCATCGCCGGGACATAGGCCCCGCCGGCGGTGCACGAGCCCATCACGCAGGCGATCTGCGCGATGCCGGCCGCGCTCATCCGCGCCTGGTTGAAGAAGATGCGGCCGAAGTGGTCGCGGTCGGGGAAGACCTCGGCCTGGTGCGGCAGGTTCGCGCCGCCGCTGTCGACCAGATAGACGCACGGCAGATGGTTCTGGGCGGCGATCTCCTGGGCGCGCAGATGCTTCTTCACCGTCATCGGGAAATAGGCGCCGCCCTTCACCGTGGCGTCGTTGGCCACGATCATCACCTCGCGCCCCGACACCCGGCCGACGCCGCAGATCATGCCCGCGCCCGGCGCCTCGCCGTTGTAGAGGTCGCAGGCCGCCAGCTGGCCGATCTCCAGGAAGGGCGAGCCGGGATCCAGCAGGCGCTCGACGCGCTGGCGCGGCAGCAGCTTGCCGCGCGAGGCGTGACGCTCGCGCGAACTCTCCGGACCGCCCAACGCCGCCTCGGCGACCTTGTCGCGCAGTTCGTCGACCAGAGCGCGGTTGTGAGCCGCGTTGCGGGCGAAGGCGTCGCCGGACGCGTCGATAACGGAGTTCAACTTCGGCATGACCGACGCTTAGCCTTTTCCACCCTAGCCCGGAAGTCGGAGTTTTTTGAACCCCTAACCGAAAGGTTCCGAGCCAAATCCGTTCTCGGACATTTCAGCTTCGGGATCAACAGTTGCGCCCAAACGCGCCCCCGTGGTCAAGCCTGCCCGAACAAGCTAGCGTCCGCGCCGTGGAAACGCCCCTGCCCGACGACTCGGCCCTGGCGCGCCTGTTCGCCCGTGAGCGGCGAACCGGGGCGGCCGCCTGGTTTTCCCTGCCCGGCGGGGCGACGCTGTTCGAGCCCGGCGAGGACGCCGACCACCTCTATTTCCTGAAGACCGGACGCCTGGGCGCCTTCCGCAAGGAGGAAGGCCAGGAGCCGCAGTTCCTGGGCGTGATCCGTCCCGGCGAGCCTGCCGGCGAGATGGCCCTTGTCGGCGGCACGCCCCATTCGGCCAATATGGTGGCCCTGCGCGACAGCGAGGTCCTGGCCCTGCCCCGCGAGGATTTCTTCGAGGCGGCCGAGGAAGACCCGACCGTGATGCTGGAGCTGTCGCGGTTGATGATCCGCCGCGCCCGCCAGGCCCAGACCCAGGCGGCGATCGGCGATCCGTCGGTGTTCGGCTTCATCGCCGTCGAGCCCGGCGCGGCGATCCGGCCGATCGTCGAGCGCCTGGCCCGCTGCATCGAGAGCCTGGGCTACTCCGCCACCGTCGAGGGCGGCGAGTCCCTGCTGGCGCCGACGGAATGGTTCAGCAATGTCGAGCGCGAGCACGACTTCGTCCTCTATGTCGCCGAGGCCGACGAAACCGCCTGGAAGCATGTGGTCGGCCGCCAGGTCGACCGGCTGTTCCGCGTCGGTCGTGGCGACCGGGCGCCGCCGGCCGCCGTGCCGACCTACGCCTCGGGTCCGCTGCAGGCCCAGCGCCTGGTCGACCTGATCCTGCTGCAGTCGGCCAGCCTGGCGCGGCCCAGCGGCTCGGCGGCCTGGATGGAGGCCACCCAGGCCGCGCGGCTGTTCCATCTGCGCGAGAACGGCGTCGCCGACCTGCAGCGCCTGGCCCGCGTGCTGACGGGGCAGTCGGTCGGCCTCGTGCTCTCGGGCGGCGGCGCGCGGGCCTACGCCCACATCGGCGCGATCCAGGCGATGCGCGAGCGCGGCATCCCGATCGACTTCGTCGGCGGCGCCTCGATGGGCGGCATCGTGGCGGCCGGCATCGCCATGGGCTGGGACGACGGCGAGCTGGAGGACCGCATCCGTCGGGCCTTTGTCGACAGCAGCCCGCTCGACGACATCGCCTTCCCCATGATCGCCATGACCCGAGGCGAGAAGGTCAAGGCGCGCCTGGACGAGCATTTCGGCACGGTCGACATCAGCGACCTGTGGCTGCCGTTCTTCTGCGTCTCGTCGAACCTGACCTCGGGCGCCTACCATCTGCATCGCACGGGCGACCTGCAGACGGCGCTGCGGGCCTCGATCTCGCTGCCCGGCGTGTTGCCGCCAGCCACCGAGAAGGGCCAGGTGCTTGTCGACGGGGCGGTGATGAAGAACTTCCCGGCCGACGTGATGCGGTCGTTCCAGCTGGGGCCGATCGTCGGCGTCGACGTCACGCGCGGCCGTAGCATAACCAGCGACGACATCGTCGCCCCGCCGTCGCTCTGGAGCTGGATCCTGTCGGGCGAATGGCGCAAGGGCCCGCCGATCGTGGCCTTGCTGATGCGCGCCGCGACCGTGACCACCGGCCGCGACCTGGCCGCCGCCCGCGAGGCCACCGACGTCTTGATCACCCCGAAGCTCGAGGGCATCGACATTCGCGACTGGCGCGCCTTCGAACCGGCGGTGAAGGCCGGCTACATCGCCGCGAGCTTCGCGCTGGAAGGCCTGCACATTCCGGTGACCGAACTGCGCCGCCGTCCCAGCCTGGCCGAACGGCGCGCGGGTCTCAGCCCTTTCGCGCCACGATGAACAGCCGCTTGAACGGGAACAGCGTCACCCCGTCCTCGCGGCGCGGATGGTCGCGGGCCAGCCGCGCCCGCCAGGCGTCGAGGAACGGCTTCTTCTCGTCGTCCGGCAGGGCGTCGAGATAGGGGCGCAGGGTCGTGCCCATGGTCCAGTCGACGATCGGATCCTGGCCGTGCAGGGCGTGCAGGTAGGTGGTCGTCCAGATGTCGATCGCGGGGCAGAACGGCGCCAGCCAGGCGTAGTAGTCCTGCGGATCGTGAGCGGCGCGCACGCCCTCCACGCCCGTGAAGCGTCCGGCCCACGCGCCATCGGCGGCGATCTCCAGCAGGCTGGCCCGCCAGCCCAGCCCCTCGACGACCGGCATCTGGATCGCCAGCACGCCGCCGGGCGTCAGGCTCCCGGCCAGGCGCGGGATCAGCGCGGCATGGTCGTCCACCCACTGCAGGGCGGCGTTGGAGAAGATCAGGTCGGCCGGAGCGTCGGGCGCGAAGCCGGCGATGTCGCCCAGCACCCACTCGACCCGCGCCGGCAGGGCCTTGGCGCGCGCCAGCATCTCCGGGCTGGAATCCAACCCCCTCACCCGCGCCGCCGGGTGGCGCGCGGCCAGCAGGGCGGCCTGTTCGCCGAGGCCGCAGCCGAGGTCCCAGATCTCTCGCGGATCCAGGTCGCGCGGAATGGCCGTCAGCAGGTCCAGCGCCGGTCGTTCGCGGTAGCCCCGGTAAAGGGCGTAGACGTCAGGATCCCAGCTCGCCATCCGAATCCCCTCCCCCGCGACAATTCGCGCTGATGCAACCTGCGCCTTCGCGAAGAATTCTTCTCATAGGCGAAGATTCAGCATACGGTCCATGTCAGGTCTCCGACAGAGGGACTACTAGGGAAGGATTCACGCGGTATGCCCACGCGCATTCATCTAGCGCCGAGCGGCCCTTCGGCCCCGGTTCCCAGTATTCGTCGCATCAACTTCAACCGCCCGCTCGCGATCGGCGCGGCCCTCGTTCTGTGGGCGGCGATCCTGGTGGGCCTCAAGCTGCTGACGGTCTGATCAAAAAGGCCGCGACGTCGCGTCGCGGGCGGTTCCCTCTTTTCAACCGCGCGATCAGACCCATATGCTGACTGTGTTGTTCAACCAACTGAAAGGAGGTGACCAGTGTCTCATTGTCTCCAACCGCGGTCGCAAGTCGTGACCTGGAGCCTTAAGAGCGAGGTTTCCGCCTAAGGCGTTGAACGCCAAAGGTTTCTAAGTCACGTGCTGCGAAAGCGGCTACGACGATGGAGGGTCGTCCCGAGCAATCGGGACGACCCTTTTTCATGTCCGTCACGCGTGTCGGAGCGCTACGCCCCGATCAGCTCGCGGCCGATCAGGAAGCGGCGGATCTCGTTGGTGCCTGCGCCGATGTCATAGAGCTTGGCGTCGCGCAGCAGGCGCTCGACCGGCCACTCCTTGGTGTAGCCCGCGCCGCCCAGGGCCTGGATGGCCTCCAGCGACACCTTCACCGCATTCTCGCTGGCCATCAGGATCGCGCCGGCCGCGTCGAAGCGCGTGGTCTTGCCCGCGTCGCAGGCCCGCGCGACGGCGTAGACATAGGCCCGGGCCGAGTTCAGGGCGACGTACATGTCGGCGATCTTGCCCTGCATCAGCTGGAACGAGCCGATCGCCTGGCCGAACTGTTTGCGGTCGCGCACATACGGCAGGACGATGTCGAGGCACGCCTGCATGATGCCCAGTGGGCCGGCGCTGAGCACGGCGCGCTCGTAGTCCAGGCCGCTCATCAGCACCCCGACGCCGCCGCCGACCGGGCCCATGACGTTCTCTTCCGGGATCTCGCAGTCCTCGAACACCAGTTCGGCGGTGTCCGACCCGCGCATGCCCATCTTGTCCAGCTTCTTGGAGACGCTTAAGCCCGTCATGCCCTTCTCGACGATGAAGGCGGTGATGCCGCGGCTGCCCTCGCCCGTCTTGGCGTAGACCACCAGGGTGTCGGCGTGCGGGGCGTTGGTGATCCAGAACTTCGTGCCGTTCAGGACGTAGCGGTCACCGCGCGGCTCGGCGCGCAGCTTCATCGAGACGACGTCCGAGCCCGAACCGGCCTCGCTCATGGCCAGGGAACCGACATGCTCGCCGCTGATCAGCTTGGGCAGGTAGCGCTGCTTCTGGTCGGGCGTGGCCCACCGGCGGATCTGGTTGACGCAGAGGTTCGAATGGGCGCCGTAGCTGAGGCCCACCGAGGCCGAGGCGCGGGAGACCTCCTCCATGGCCACCACGTGCTCCAGATAACCCAGGCCCAGGCCGCCGAACTCTTCCTCGACGGTGATGCCATGCAGACCAAGGTCGCCCATCGGGATCCACAGGCCGCGCGGGAACTCGTTGGTCTCGTCGATGTGGGCGGCCAGGGGCGCGATCTTGTCGGCGGCGAAGCGGGCCGTGGTCTCGCGGATCGCGTCTGCCGTCTCGCCCAGGGCGAAGTCCATCGAGGGTGCGAAATTCATCGTCATAGCGGCCTCCCATAGCACAAACGCCCGCAGGTCACCGGGACCCGCGGGCGTTCTTGCTCACCTTCCCCGAGGGAAAGAAAGGAACTATTTCTTGCGGCTCGTCTCGGGCCCGGCCAGGCGCCGAAGCAGAAGATAAGCCGAAACCACGAAACAGATCGCGCCGATCGTGCTGGCGCCATAGCCGAACAGTTTCACGTTTTCGTCGGCCCCCGCAGCCACAGTCAGGATCCACAGCACTCCGCCGCCGAACAGGGCCAGACCCAGTATGCCCAGCACGAGCAGCAGGCTGGCGTTGCCGAAGCGCGGCGGCTCGGACTTGACCGCCGGCGCCGCCATCGAGTCCAGGCCGGCCTCTTCGCTGGTCGAGAAGCCATCGAGGTTGAACACCGACGCCCCGTTGGCGGGGTCGAACAGGGTCGGCTCGCTGGGCGTAGCGGTCTCGACCGTCGTCTCTTCGTTGGCCGGGGTCGGCGTCAGCTGGAACGGCGTGAGCTCGACCGGGGCCGCCTGCGGCGCCTCGGCGGGCATGGGCTCGACCGGCGTCGTGGTAGTCGCGTCCTGGAAGAGGACCGGCGCCGGATCGGCGGCGGCCGGCTGGGCCGGGACCGGCGGCTCGGGCAGGCCCAGCTCGTCCTGGCGCGGGATCACCGGCGACTCGGACAGAATGGCCTCCAGGCGCGCGCCGACCGCCGCGGCCGACTGCTCGGTGGCGGTCGGAGTGTCCTCTTCCGGGACAACCACGTTCAGCGGCAGGCCTTCCTCACGCGCGGCGACGACCCGGTCGCCTTCCATGCGGGTGTTGACGGTCGTCGGCGTCTGCTTGGGGATGGCGCAGCTGGCGTCGTAGTCGACCTTGGGGCGCAGCACCGGGCTGGGCGCGGGCACCCACTCGCCGTTGGCCGGCGTCAGGAACAGGGTCTTCTCGGCCGAGCGGCGACGGACCAGGGCGTCGATGACGATCCGCTCGCCCTCGAAATCGGCCTTGCGCCACATCTCCATCGCGCAAGCGGCCTGCAGCAGCGAGCCCTCGTTGATCCGGCGCAGCACGCCCGAACGCAGGAAGTTCTCGAGGCCGATGTTGAAGGCGAAGCAGACGAGCGCGTCGAACTGGTTCTGGTTCAGCGGCGCGTAGGTGTGCTCGTTGACCGAATGGGCGACCGAGATCAGGTCGTACAGCAGCAGCGCCTCGGCGTCCTTTTCCGAGACGGACGCCCCCGCGCGGGCGGTCAGGGTGTGGCCGTAGCCGACGGTCCAGCGACCGTCGGGCAGCCTGGCGGCGTGCTGACGGTAGCCCTCGAACCTCTTGATGAGATCGACGGCAACCCGGGAGACCTGATGACGCGGTTTCATCGCCTAGTTGACCCAGTTTGAGACACACACGGATGTATTCGCCTGTCCCGGCGCAAGGTCGGCGCCAGTTTCGCCGAAAAGGCGAATATCCCTCAGTGGAGCAGCAGAGACGCGATCAGCAGCACGGCGAAGAAGCCCGTGAAGTCGGTCAGGAAGGTCACGAAGATCGACGACGACACCGCGGGGTCGCGCCCCATCTTCTCAAGGGCCAGGGGCGCCAGGATGCCGCCGACCGCCGCGGTGAAGATGTTGGCCACCAGGGCCGAGCCGACGATGATCGCCAGCTTGCCGTGATGGTCGGCGGGGCCGAAGAACAGATAGGTCGCCGTGCCCATCACCAGGGCCAGGCACAGGCCATTGACCAGACCCACCAGCAGTTCGCGCAGGACGATCCGGCGGGCGTTGGCCGTGGTCAGCTCCTTGCTGGCCAAGGCGCGCACGGCGACGGCCAGGGTCTGGGTGCCGGCGTTGCCGCCCAGCGACGAGACAATCGGCATCAGGATGGCCAGGGCCACCAGTTGGGCGATCTCGGCCTGGAAGATGGCGACGCCGCTGACCGCCACGGTGGCGGTGGCCAGGTTCAGCATCAGCCACGGCAGGCGCGACTTGACGATCTCGACCACCGAGGCGTCGCGGCCGGCGTCGGACACGCCGGCCAGGGCCAGGATGTCTTCCTGGGCTTCGTCGCGAATGACCTCGACGATGTCATCGACGGTGATCTGGCCGACCAGGCGCCCGCCCGGCTCGATCACCGGGGCGCTGATCAGGTGGTACTTGTCGAAGATGTAGGCGACCTCTTCCTGGTCCATCTCGACCGGGATTTCGGTGACCGCTTCCATCAGCTCGGCCAGCGGCGTGTCGCGGCGGCTGCGCAGCAGGATGCTGATCGGGATCGCGCCGACGGGCTTGAAGGTCGGGTCGACCACATAGACGTCGAAGAACAGCTCGGGCAGCGTCTCGCCCGCCTCGCGGACATGGTCGATCGTCTGGCCGACGGTCCAGAATTCCGGCGCGGCCAGGAACTCGCGCTGCATCAGGCGGCCGGCGGTCTCGTCCTCGTACGACAGGGTCGTCTCGATGGCGGCGCGGTCGGTCTCGCCCATGGCGGCCAGCACCTGGAAGCGCTTGGTGTCGTCCAGGTCGTCGATGACGTCGGCGGCGTCGTCGGTGTCCAGCTCCTCCAGCGCGCGGGCCAGGGTCACCGACGGCGTGGCCTCCAGCACCTCCTCGCGGAGGTTCTCATCCATCTCCGAGATGATCTCGCCCAGGGCCTCGGGGTCGAGCAGCGGGATCACCTGCTCGCGGTAGTCGGCCGTCAGGAAGCCCATCAGGTCGGCGACGTCGGCCGGCTCCAGGGCCCCGACCAGCTCGCGCAGGCGCTTGGCGTCGCCGCTGTCGGCGGCGTCGATCACCATCTCGACGTATTCGGGATTGAGGGCGTAGTCCTCGCCGAGAGCGAGATCTTCCAGCTCCTCGGGGGTCTCGGACTTGGCCAGCGGAATGTCGTCCAGCATTTCGTCGGTCAGTTCGGCGGTGTCCCGGGTCATGGGGGCCTCCTCTGAGCTCTAGAGCTGCTGGTTCGTTGGCGTTGGTCCGATGAAGCGACCCTGAGGCGAAATCAGGGCCTGGAAACGATTAGAGCGCCCCTGGCGAGTCGGAAACCGATTTCGCCGGAGCGCTCTACTCAAGTTCACCTGGTGCGGTCGAGAAGACTCGAACTTCCACGGGTTGCCCCACAGCGACCTCAACGCTGCGCGTCTACCAATTCCGCCACGACCGCTCGTGGTGAGGGGCGGCAGGTAGCAAACTGAATCGGCTTTGGGAAGTCGGAAGTTCGCGATGTGCGAACTTACAAGGTGCGGCTTTTACGCCCCGCCCGCCATGTAGTCGTAGACGTCGGCCGCGCGGGTCACCTGGATGGCGATGCGGTCGTCGCTGATCTGGATCTCGCCGCGGGCGATAGGGTGGTTGTTGGCCAGGATCCAGACCTCGTCGTTGGTCTTGGCGTCCAGCGGGATCACCGCGCCACGACCCATGCGCAGCAGTTGCTGCATCGGCAGGATCGAGCGTCCGAGAAGGACGGAGATCTCGACATTGACGGCGTTGACCTGGCTCACGAAGTAAGGCCCCTGAAACTGACACGCGACCAACCGGGTCGCCGTGTCTCGATTGCAAGATTAGGGCCGTATGCTTGCGCTCCCGTTAAACGCTGAAAATACTGAGATTCCGCACATGGGGCGCGAGGACGCCGCCCCTGTGGGGTGGGCGGTTTCGACCGACTACGTGGATTACCCGGCAGCCGTTGCCGCCATGGAGGCCCGCGCGGCCGCCATCGCCGAGGGCGCGGCGGGCGAGCTGGCGTGGCTGCTGGAGCACCCGCCCCTCTACACCGCTGGCGTCTCGGCCAAGGCCAGCGACCTGATCCAGCCCGACCGCTTCCCGGTGTTCGAGAGCGGGCGCGGCGGGCAGTTCACCTATCACGGCCCCGGCCAACGGGTGGCCTATGTCATGCTGGACCTGACGAAGCGTGGTCGCGACGTGCGCGCCTTCGTGGCGGCGCTGGAGGCCTGGATCATCGACGCCCTGGCCGCCTTCAACGTCACCGGCGAGCTGCGCGATGGCCGCGTCGGTGTCTGGGTCGAGCGCAAGGGCGCCGGCTGGAGCCGCGAGGACAAGATCGCCGCCATCGGCGTGAAGCTGCGCAAGTGGGTCAGCTTCCACGGGATCAGCCTGAACGTGGAGCCGGATCTTTCCCACTTCTCGGGCATCGTGCCGTGCGGCCAGGTCGAGCACGGCGTGACCAGCCTGGTGGACCTGGGCCTGCCCGTGACCCTGGACGAGGCCGACGCAGCGCTGAAGGCCAGCTTCGCGAAGGTGTTCGGGCCGGTCGAGGACGCGCCCGCGCCCGTCTAGGCCCGCCCGTCTAGATCGAAATCGTCTTCAGCGGGTTGGCCCCGTAGCGGTTGGCGCCCTGCTCGCCCCCCATCACGCCCAGCTCGACGATCGCCCAGATCAGGACCAGGCTGAACAGGAAGTCCAGGAAGTGCTCGGGCTGCGGCCAGACCGCGACCACGGCCACCAGGATCAGCAGCGCCCACCAGCCCGAGCGGCCACGATCGTGCAGCCGTTTGGACAGCACGCAGGCGCCCGAGAACAGCAGGGCCGGATAGACCAGCCAGCCGGTCAGCCAGTGCAGGGTGTAGCCGGCGATGGCCTCGTACAGCACCGCCACGCCGATCAGCACGCCGGCCGCGATCAGGAACGGCGTGCGCGCCAGCCTGCCGTTCGACGACAGGAACAGCTCCGCCCATTCGCTACGATCGCTCATGCCCGCCCTTGCCGTCCTTCGAGTCGGCCGTTCGCCGACGGACGCAATCTAGAGCCTGCGCCGTGACGGAGAAAGAGCCGCCGCCTTACGCGAACTCCACGAGGACTTCGTCGGCGGCGACGGGGTCGCCGGGCTTGGCGTTGACGGCCTTGACGGCGCCGTCGCGCTCGGCGCGGATGATGTTCTGCATCTTCATGGCCTCGAGGACGCAGACGACCTCGCCCTCGCGGACCTGTTGGCCGGGGGCGACGTCCATGGAGACGACGAGGCCCGGCATGGGCGAGAGCACCAGCTTGGAGGTGTCGGCGGCCTGCCGGGCGGGCAGCTTGTCGTGCAGCTCGGCGCTGCGCGGGGTCAGCACCAGCACCCGGGCCTTGGCGGCGCGGTGGCGGATGGTGAAGCCCTCGGCGGCTGGAGCGACCTGGACGGTGAAGGCCTGGCCATCCAGCCGGGCCCGGAACACCGGCTGGCCCGGCCGCCAGACGATGTCGCTCAGGGTCAGGGCGCGGTCCGCGTCGAGCAGATCGACCGTGACCTCGCCGTTCTCGCCCGAGACCTTGACCCGGCGCTTGGCGTGACCGACGGCGACGACCCATTCGTCGCGCGGCTGGCCCATGAGACCCGAGGCCGAGGACCGGGCCCGGGCGGCATAGACCCGCTGCATGGCCGCGCCGACGGCGGTCAGGATGTCCAGCTGCGCCTGGGTCGGCTCGGTCCCCTGGAAGCCGTCGGGAAACTGGTCCTTGATGTAGCTGGTGGCCAGGTCGCCCGACCGGAAGCGATCCTCGTCCATCACCGCGGCCAGGAACGGGATGTTCTGGCCCAGGCCCTCGATGTGGAAGTCCTCCAGGGCCCGGCCCATGCCGTCGATGGCCGCCAGGCGGGTCGGGGCCCAGCTGCACAGCTTGGAGATCATCGGGTCGTAGTACATCGAGATCTCGTCGCCTTCGCGGACCCCGGCGTCGTTGCGGACCGTGTAGCCTTCATGCTGGCCCTCCGCCGGAGGGGCGTAGCGGACCAGGCGCCCGATGCTGGGCAGGAACTTGCGGTAGGGATCCTCGGCGTAGATGCGGCTCTCGATGGCCCAGCCGTTGATCTTCAGGTCCTTCTGCGCGAAGGCGAGCGCCTCGCCCCAGGCCGAGCGGATCATCTGCTCCACCAGATCAAGGCCCGTGATCAGCTCGGTGACCGGGTGCTCGACCTGCAGGCGGGTGTTCATCTCCAGGAAGAAGAAGCTCTTGTCCTGGCCGGCCACGAACTCGACCGTGCCGGCGCTGTCGTACTTGACCGCCTTGGCCAGGGCGACGGCCTGAGCGCCCATGGCCGCGCGGGTGGCCTCGTCGAGCAGGGGCGACGGGGCTTCCTCGATGACCTTCTGGTTTCGGCGCTGGATCGAGCACTCGCGCTCGAACAGGTGGACGACGTTGCCGTGCTTGTCGCCCAGCACCTGGATCTCGATGTGGCGCGGGCTCTCGATGAACTTCTCGAGGAAGATGCGGTCGTCGCCGAAGCTCGACTTGGCCTCGGCCCGCACGGCCGGGAAGCCTTCCTCGACGTCCTGCCGGCTCCAGGCCACCCGGATGCCCTTGCCGCCGCCGCCGGCCGAGGCCTTGATCATCACCGGATAGCCGATCTCTTCGGCGATCCGCACCGCCTCGACCGTGTCGGCGATCTCGCCGATGTGGCCGGGCACGCAGGACACCCCGGCGGCTTGGGCGAACTTCTTGCTCTCGATCTTGTCGCCCATGGCCGAGATGGCCCCGGGGTTGGGGCCGATGAACACGATGCCCTCGTCGGCGCAGCGCTGGGCAAAGCCGGCGTTCTCCGACAGGAAGCCAAAGCCCGGGTGCACGGCCTGGGCTCCGGTCGACTTGCAGGCGGCGATGATCTTGTCGGCGACCAGATAGCTCTGGGCGGCTGGCGAGGCGCCGATGTGCACCGTCTCGTCGGCCATCTCCACCGCCAGCGACCCGGCGTCGGCGTCCGAGTACACCACCACCGTCGCGATCCCCAGCCGACGGCACGTCTTGATCACACGAACCGCGATCTCGCCCCGGTTGGCGATCAGGATCTTCGTGAACATCGGCAACGTCCGCCCGTGGTTTTTGTGCTTTGCAGCATGGCGTATCAGCCCCCGGCGGGTTTGCAAGCATGCCCTTACGGCGCTAAACCTGCGCCCAGGCATGACACCGGTTACCAAGAGCCGCGATGTCCGCCATCGGGAGGAGACGGTTCACATGAAGGCGATTTTCCTGGGCTCGGCCTGCGCGCTGATCCTGGCCAACGCGGCCGTCGCCGCGCAATCGGCCGAGCCGGCGCTGCTGTTCCAGGTCTCGGGCGACAAGGGCCTGGTCGCCGACGTCGCCGCCGGCGATCCCGTCCCCAATTTCGCCGACAAGGTCACGCCGATCGACGGCAAGGCGGGCAAAGGCTTCCACGCCGAGGACGACGGGATCGTCTCATGGAACGCGCCCGGCAACATCCAGGCCCAGCGCGGGACCCTCTCCTTCTTCTGGCGCTCGGGCTACCCGGTCGGCGTCGCGCCATTCGTGATCTTCCGCGTCGGCTATGCCGATCACAGCAGCTGGGACATGGCGTTCCTGCGCATCGACTGGAACGGCCACGGCTTCGACGCCTTCGTCACCGACAACGGCCTGGCCCGCACCCGCGTGTCGTTCAAGGTCGACAAGAACCCGGCCGCCGACGCCTGGACCCACTTGGCCTTCACCTGGGACGAGACCACCGGCGTCCAGCTGTATGTCGACGGCAAGCTGGCGGCCAGGAAGGAAACCAAGGCGGTCTATGACGCCGGTCTGGACCAGTTCGGCGTCGCCGGCCGCGTGATCGCCCCGCACCAGGTGCAGAGCCGCTACAACTTTACCCGCGGCGGCGACCTGGACGAGCTGCGCGTCTACGATCGCCCGCTGGCCGCCGACGCCATCGCCGCCCTGGCCCGCAACGAAGCCCCGGCCGCGCAGGCGCCGGTCCCCACGCTCGCCGATCCCGCCGTCCGCGCCGCCTGGAAGCAGCGCTACGGCTGGACCCTCGCCGCCCCTCCGTTGCTGACCGACGCCCAGACCACGATCCGCAAGGTCGAGTTCGCCGACGCCAAGGACATCAAGGAATGGATGTGGCGGGCCAACGACGGCATCCCGGAAACCACCTGGCCCGGCGTCTACAACCGCTCGCGCCTGGAAGGCCGTAATGACTACTTCCAGCTGCCCGACTGGAACGTCTATGTCGACGGCGGCAAGGCCCTGACCCTGGCCCTGCCCGACGAGCCGATCAACCGCCTGGAGATCCAGGGCCCGGCCTATGGCGACCTCTCCTGGGCCGCCCCGGGGACAACGAAGGCGGGTGACAAGGGATCCAGCGTCGCGACCCGCGCCAAGGATCAGGCCCGCACGGTCACCACCCTGGCCAAGCCGCTCAGCGGCGGCGTCCTGACCTTCACCAACGTGGCCCAGGAGACCCCGATCCAGGAGATCTGGGCCTACAATGTCTCGGTCGGGGCCGAGCCGAAGGACGCCTTCAAGATGACCTACACGGTCCGGGCCGACGTGGCGCCGGACTATCTGAATCTGGCCGACCTCAACGCCTATGTCGCCGGCCGCCACCCGGCGGGCGAGCGCGCCACGGTCGTGGCCATTCCGGACGCCGCGCCGACCCGGCCGCGTCCCGCCTCGGACCTGACCGCGCCCGGCCTGCCGATCGTCCACGTGCTGATCCCGTCGGGCTTCGGCGACGCCCCGGCCGCCAAGCCGCTGGCCCGCAACTGGGCCTATGGCTGGGAGAACGCCCGCGACGGCCTGGACGGCGTGGCCATCGACATTCCTGCTCTGCCCGGCGCCGCTGGCGTCACGATCCCGCTGAACATCCAGGTCAAGGACCCGATCTGGCCGGGCCGCAACATGATCGACGTCAGCGTCTCGGTGAAGGCCGGCGAGGCCCGCACCGTCTGGCTCGATATGCGCGACCGCATCCTGACCGCCGACAGCCTGTACCTGACCATCGCCGCCGACAGCGCCGAGTTCGGCCCCAAGGCCCTGGACGGCGCCAAGATCCGCCTCGTTCTGAAGGATCGCGACAAGGCCAAGGCCGAGCACATCGCCGACCGCCTGAACCAGGTGAAGGACAACTGGGCCTTCCTGGTCGAGGAGCACACCACCTCCAAGCGCCAGGGCCTGTATCGCCGCCTCTACGCCGACATCTCCGACCTCCTGAAGGTCGATCCCGACAATCAGGTCGGCCGCGAGTACTGGGGCGACATCACCTATGGCAGCCAAGGCTGGCCAGCGTTCGAGCAGCCCAAGCCGACGGACGGGACACCCCTGTGGGCCTTCCGTCAGACCGAGGACCTGAAGCTGGTCGCCAAGTTCATCAACTGGTGGATCGACGAGCGCCAGGCCGACTTCGGCGACTTCGGCGGCGGCCTGTCGGACGACACCGACCTGTTGCAGCAATGGCCGGGCGTGGCGCTGATGGGCGTCCAGCCGGACAAGCTGACCCACTCGCTGAACCGCCTGACTGACGCGGTCTACAAGAACGGCATGTTCACGGACGGTCTCTCGACCATCGTGACCGACGAGTTGCACGCCTACGAGGAAGGCATCAATTCCAACTCCGAGGCGATGTACGTCAACTACGGCGACCCGCTGGCGGTGGAGCGGCTGTTCACGACGGTGAAGGCCCTGCCTCGGGTCGTCGACAAGAACCCGGCCGGCCACGTCCACTTCAACACCAACTGGTACAGCGGCAAGATCTCGTACCGCGAGGGCCCGTGGGAGTGGCAGAAGCCGTATTCGTTCGGCGTCGTCCATCCGTCGATCCTGATCAGCGATTACAACGGCGACCCGACCGCCCGAGACACCGTCATCGGCCTGGCCGACGGCTACCTGGCCCACGTGGCCAAGGACGGCTCGTATCCGAACGAGATCAACTGGCGCACCGACGCCGTGCGCGGCGGCACGGTGCTGCAGGGCTCGGGCGCGGACGGTCCGTTCCAGATCTTCTGGTCGGCCTGGCGCCTGACCGGCGACAAGAAGTACCTGGCCCCGATCACCTGGCGGATCTCCAAGAGCGGCCTCAAGTCGCTGCAGAGCATCAACGACAACGCCCTGACCGAGATGGGCCTGGCGGCGGCCAACAAGGACGCCCTGGTCAGGGCGGCCGCCAAGGGCGGCGCGTTCGAGCGCTACGCGGCCTGGTCGCTGACCGGCGACAAGACATATCTCGAGGACCTCTACGCCGACGAGATCCAGTGGAACGCCCAGCACATGTACATGCACACGGAAGGCCACTGGTGGTCGGACCGTGTCGAGCTGCCCAGCGACTATCTGCAACGCTCACGCCTGGGCGGCATCGCCAACAAGCGTAGTCAGATGACGCCGGGCCACGTGGTCAGCTGGCGCTTCGACAACGCCGACGGCGCGGACGTGGCGCTGCTGGTCAAGGACGCCACCAAGACCAGCTTCAAGGTCATCGCCTACAACCGCACCGACAAGCCGGTGACGGGCGTGATGACCGGCTGGAACGTCGCGCCGGGCCTGTGGAGCCTCAGCCAGGGCGTCGACACCACCGGCGACGACCTCATCGACGGGACGCCCGAGACGGCCACGTTCGAATTCGAGCGCAGCCTGGGGGTCAGGATCGCCCTGTCGCCTCGCCAGACGGTGATCATGGACCTTAAGCTGGTCAAGGCCGGCGATGATCCGGCCAAGCGCGCCGATCTCGGCGTCGGCCGGGGCGACGTGACGGTGAAGGGCTCGACGCTCACCGCCAAGGTCCACAGCCTGGGCGCCCAAGACACGCAGGCGGCCAAGCTGGAGCTGGTCGACACGGCGTACAAGGTCGTGGAAAGCGCCCCGATCCCGGCCCTGAAAGCGCCGCTCGACTTGCTGCCCAAGACCGCTACGGTGAAGCTGAAGATCCCGGCGGGCGTGAAGGCCTCGGGCCTGCGGGTCCGGATCGTCACCAGTCAGCCCCAGAACACCCGCCTGAACGACGAGGTCGTGCTGCCATGAAGAATACCCTCGCCCTGATCGCCGCCGGCCTGCTCCTGGCCGGCGGTTCGGCCCTCGCCCAGACCGCCCTCGCGCCCGCTCCGGCGCCCGCGCCCCAGCCGCCCTACGCGGCTCGCGTCGTCACCCTGGCCGAGGCCAAGACCGTCGCCGCGGCCGCCGAGGCCGAGGCCCGCAAGAACGGCTGGACGATGGTCATCGTCGTGCTGGAGTCGAACGGCGCCCAGGTCTTCGCCGAGAAGATGGACGGCACGCAGTACGGCTCGAACGAAGTCGCGCTGAAGAAGGCCCAGACCTCGGCCAATTTCCGTCGCCCGTCGTCCTTCTTCCAGGAGCAGGTGAAGTCGGGGACGCTGAACCCGATCTTCACCGGCGCGACGGCGGTCGAGGGCGGCGAGCTGCTGCTGGTCGACGGCAAGATCGTGGGCGCGATCGGCGTCTCAGGCGGCTCGGCCGCCCAGGACGGGATGGTCGCCCGCGCCGGCCAAGCCGCGCTCAAGTAGCCGAGAACTCGCGGGCGAACATCGCCTCGTAGCCCGCGATCATCTCTTCCGCCTCCGGAGCGACCAGGCGCGCGACGGCGGCGGCGAAGGTGACGGGCGCCAAGCCCGATGCGCTGACCAGCTTGCCGTCGGTCACCGCCCTGGGCGTATCGACATAGTGGTCCGCGCCCGCATAGCCGGGGACGACGCCCTCCAGCCAGTCCTTGCCGTTCGAGGTGTGCTTGCGACCGTCGAACAGGCCCGCGCGCGCCAGGGCCGTCGTCCCGGCGCAGATGCCGGCCACCGGCTTGCCATCGGCGAAGGCCTGGCGGATCAGCGCGCTGATCGCCGGGTTCTCGCCTTCGGACCATGCGTCGCTGCCGATCAGGATGAAGACGTCCGCGTCGCTCAGCACCGGATCGTCGAAGCGGTAGTCGGCGGCGGCCAGCACGCCGCCGATCGAAGTCTCGGGATCGCCCGTCGGCGTGGCGATCTCGATCTGGACCTTCAGGTGTTCTCGCAGCAGGGCCAGCACGGCGCCGGCCTCCCAATCGGCCCAGCCCGGCTGCAGGAAGGCGACGGCGACAGTCATGGGAAACTCCTAAGTCCTACCGGAACAGCGCCCGAGCGCCTACATTGGCTGTCATGACAGACGCAGCCATCCTTTCAACCATCGGCTTCGACCTCACGCCGCCGACGGAAGCAGAACGCGAACGCCTGGAGGCCGACCTGACGGCCGAGGAGGCCCGCGTCCTCCTGCATCACGGCACCGAGGCCCCATTCTGCGGCGGCCTGCTGGGCGAGAAGAGCCCCGGCGCCTATTGCTGCCGCCTTTGCGGCCTGCCGCTGTTCAAGCACGAGACCAAGTTCGAGAGCGGCACCGGCTGGCCCAGTTTCTACGCCCCTTACGCCGAGGACCACGTCGTCGGCGTGCGCGACACCTCGTACGGCATGGTCCGCATCGAGACCCGCTGCGCCCGCTGCGACAGCCACCAGGGCCACGTGTTCCCGGACGGCCCGCCGCCGACGCGCCTGCGCTACTGCATCAACTCGGTGTCGCTGCAGTTCGTGAAGGACGGCGATCCCCTGCCCGATCCGCTGCACCGCGGCGATCGGCTCGGCTGACGCCCGGCTCGAGATCCGCGCCGAAACCGCCGTCTCGCCCCAGCTTTTCTCAATTCCTATCCAATTGATATGAATTGAGCGGGACGGCGGAACCGGGCATCTGCGGCTCACTGGCTCCACGCCATCCGAGTACGTCTGATGACCCCCGCCTCCTCCGCCTTCGAGCCGGCCCGCCGCCGGCGTGACGACTCCGACGGTCCGCCGATCCTGATCGTGCCGGGCCTCTACAATTCCGGCCCCGATCACTGGCAGACCCATTGGGAGCGCGAACTGCCCAACGCCCAGCGGGTCGAACAGCAGGACTGGGAGCGCCCGTTGCTAGGCGACTGGACGATCAGCCTGGCCGAGGCCGTCCGCCAGCGGCCCGGCGCGATCCTGGTGGCCCACAGCCTGGGCTGCGCCCTCGTGGCCCACTTCGCCCAGGTGACGGGCGGACGCGGCGTCGGCGGCGCCATGCTGGTGGCCCCGGCCGACGTCAATCGCGAGGGTCCGGCCGGCCGCCTGCTGGTCGGCTTCTCGCCGATCCCCCGCCAGCGCCTCCCCTTCCCCAGCCTGGTCGTGGCCAGCCGCGACGACCCCTATGTCGAGATCGAACGCGCCGAGGCCTTTGCGCGCGGCTGGGGTTCGGCGTTCGTCGACCTGGGCCGCGCGGGGCATATCAATGTCGACTCGGGCCACGGGGCTTGGACCAAGGGACGCAGCCTGCTGCGCGGCCTGATCCAGCGCGTCGAGGCGGCGGATCGGTTGTAGGACATTCTGGAAGGAAGTTGGTGCGGGCGGTCGGGGTCGAACCGACACTCCTTTCGGAACCGGATTTTGAGTCCGGCGCGTCTACCAGTTTCACCACGCCCGCAGGCTTCGCGTCGCCGCGAAGGGTGGACTTCCTAGCAGGCGTCGCGAACGAACGCCAGCCTCGCGAACACGCTCAATCGACGTCGACGGAACCATCCGGAGAGCCGTCCGGACGAGGCGTGATCGTCTCCCCGCCGGTCAGCTGGATGGCGGCGGTTTCGAGGTGGTCCAGCAGGCGCTTGAACATCGCCACCTCGCTGGGGGCCAGGCCCGCCAGCAGGGTCGCTTCGTAGGCCAGGGCCAGCGGGGCGATCTCGGCGAACAGGCGGCGGCCGGCGGCCGTCAGCTCCAGGGTGTGCGAGCGGCGGTCCGAGCGGACCGTGGTGCGGGCCACCAGGCGGCGGACCACCAGCTCCTGCGCGGCGCGGCTGACCCGGACCTTGTCCATGGCCGTGCGGGTGACGGCCGTGTGCTGGGTCAAGGCGCCCTCGGCCAGCACCGACATCAGCCGCCATTGCGGGATGGTCAGGCCGAAACGGTCTTCATAGGCGCGGGCGATCAGGCGGCTGACCGCCGCCGAGGCCGTGGCCAGACGGTAGGGAACATAGTCCGAGAGGCTGACGCCGGGCTCGGGCGCTTCGGACGCGCCAGGGGTAATCGGAGAGACCGTCGCGGTCATGTCCTTCCTTTCGTCCTCCCATGGCGTGACCGCCTTGAGAGGAGCGGCCTTCGCCAATCCGTTTCGCGTTTCTCGACCCTTTGGCGTTCGGGTCACGCGTACTCTTGGTGTGAGCGCGCCCTATCCAAGGCTCAACGCCCCGAGGAGTTCACTCGAACGATGGGGCAGTTTCGCACGCCGCTTGGGCAGCGAATAGTCGTCTCGCCTTCCTGAATGGCGTTCTTATGCCTCAGGAACGCCCTTGGGACGTCAATCTCGCTTCGGGAGACCCCGCGTCCGGCGTCGATGGCGACCGACGGCGACGCCCCGACCGCGCGAATCACGCCCGGGGGCTCAGGCGCGCGGAATGATGCTGGAGACGCGCTCGCCGGCGTCGTAGCGCGACGGGCCGCCATAGACGGTCACCTCGCAGAGGATGTCGCCGCCCGCCTCCGAGGCCCAGATGTAGCTGCGCTCGACCTCGACATAGCGGCCGGCCGGCGAGATGCCCTCGAAGGTGTCGCCCCAAGGCACGATCGCCTTCAGGTCCTGCCAGCGCAGGGTCACGGCGCGCGAAAGCTCGTCGCGCGCCATCGCCTCCAGGTCGGGATCGCTCCCGGGAATGCTCACCGCCTCGACCTCAGCCTTCGGCGGCGTCGCGGAAATAGGCCTCGACCTCGCCCTGCAGCTTGATGGTCATCGGGTTGCCCTTGCGGTCCAGGGTCTTGCCGGCCGCGACGCGCACCCACTTCTCGGAGACGCAGTATTCCTCGACATTGGTCTTCTCGACGCCCTTGAAGCGGATGCCGATGCCGCGTTCCAGCAGGTCGGCGTCGTAGAACGGGCTGTCGGGATTGTTGGAGAGGCGGTCGGGAGGCGTGTCGCTCATGGTCTTCAGGCTTTCGGTCTGGGCCGCGCGGCCCCTGTGTCTTGGCCGGCGGTCATAGCCACGAAACGCCGAAAGTCAAAATAAGGCGACGCGCCCCCTCCCTCCTAGTCTTGCTGGTCTTCCTTGATCGGGTCGGCGGCCGAGACCGTTCCGTCGTTGTTGGTGTCGTGGTGACTGAACATGCGCCAGCCGGAATAGTCGAACTCGGCGCGAGTGATGGCGCTGCTCTTGTCGCTGTCCAGCACGTTGAAACGGACGTCGGCCTGGCGCATCTGGCGGACGCGCTCCTCTTCCTTCTTTTCGGACGCGCGCTCGTCGGCCGCCAGCTTCTTCTCGAGGCGCGCCTTGAACTCGCCGACATACTCGGCCTGCGACAGCGTTCCGTTCTTGTCGGCGTCGGTCTTGGCGAACTGGATGGCGCGGGTGGCGGCGAACTCGTCCTTGGAGACGACGCCGTCGCCGTTCTGGTCCTGCTCCTTGATGAAGGTGTCGCGGGCGTGCGAGGCGGCGTGGGCCGAACCCGCCAGCGCGGCGACAGCGAAGGCGGCGAGGATCGTGCGGGTCTTCATGGGATGTCCTAGCGGAGGGATTCGAAGGTCAGGGCGTAGGTGAAGCTGTAGCCAGGCTGGCCGGCGGCGGCCGGGCCCAGTCGGTAGCGGGTCTGGATGTGATAGAGGCCCGAGTGATCCGGCTTCACCGCGAAGCGCCCCTTGGCGTCGCTGGTGACGGTCTTGGGCGCGGGCTTGGCGTCGGCGTAGCGGTCCTCGGCGGCGACGAACTCGATCGCCTGGTTGGCCACCGGCTTGCCGTCGAACAGCACCTCGAACACCGCGTCCTGGCCGGTGACGATCTTGCTGGGATGGGTGATCGCCTTGAACTCGATGCCCTTGCCGGTCGGGGCCAGGGCCGAGTCGCTGGGCGCGCCGCGCGTGACATAGACCTCGGCGGTCGTCAGGCTCTGCATGTCGATGGCGTCGGCCGGGGCCTTGGCGCCCTCGAAGAACTCCCACTGCCCCTTGACCAGGGCGGCTTTGGCGGTGCGGCCGCCGCGCTGGCCCGTGGTGATGCGATAGGTGCCGGGCTTTTCGGTCGCGACCTCGAACACGGCCACCTGGCGCAGATAGGTCGGGGTGATCGGCGTCCGTACGCCGTCGGGATCCACCACGGCGTAGGCGTCGGACTTCATCACCACCTCGGGCGTGAAGAAGCTCTCTGTGAAGGCCCCCTCCACCGTGACGATCTTGCGGTCCGAGGCGTCGAAGACGGTGGGCAGCAGGTAGGGCGAATGGGCCTGGGCCGCCGGGACGGCGAGGCTGAGCAGGAGCGCGCCGCCCATCAGGCCTGCGCGGAGAGAACGGATCATCAGGAACACCCCAGGCGCCGCTCCAGCGCGGCGGATCGGAGATATTGCTATTAGTTCTGAGAATCAATTGCAAATAGCTTGACCAGGTCGATGGCTGGCTCTAGGCCCTCCTCATCAATTGCGAACAAGTCGCAACAACCATCGAGGGGATATCGATGTCTCGCCTGAAGCTGGCCGCGCTCGCGGCCGCCTCCACCGCAGCCCTGCTCGGTTCCGCAGCACCGTCGCTGGCCTGGGCCGCTGACGCCACGCCGGCCGCCGACGACGCCGCCGCCGAGGTCGACAAGGTCACCGTCACCGCCACGCGCTCGGAAAAGACCGTATCGCAGGCCCCGGTGACGGTCAGCGTCATCTCGTCAGAGGAGATCGAGGACGGCCTGGTCCGCGACGTGAAGGACCTGGTCCGCGACGAGCCGGGCGTCTCGGTCCGTAGCGCCCCCGCTCGCTTCACCGCCGCCGGCGCCTCGACCGGCCGCGACGGCAACGCCGGCTTCAATATCCGCGGCCTGGAAGGCAACCGCGTGCTGATCGTCGTCGACGGCGTGCGCGTGCCCGACGGCTTCGCCTTCGGGGCCCAGTCGACCGGTCGCGGCGACTATGTCGACCTCGACATCCTGAAGTCGGTCGAGATCGTGCGCGGCCCCGCCTCGGCCCTGTACGGCGCCGACGGCCTGGCCGGATCGGTCACCTTCATCACCAAGGACCCGTCCGACATCCTGAAGCCGGGCGACACGTTCGCCGGCCGCGCCCGAGTCGGCTACGCCTCGGCCGACGAGAGCTGGACCGAGAGCCTGGTCCTGGCCGGCAAGTCCGATCGCTGGGAGGCCCTGGTCGCCTATACCCGCCGCGACGGCGAGGGCCAGAAGACGGCCGGGACCAACGACTCGGCCAATACCGACCGCACCACCGCCAACCCCGAGGACAACACGTCCAACTCGGTGCTGGGCAAGCTGATCTACACGCCCAACGACAAGAACCGCTTCCGCCTGACGGTCGACCACCTGGACCGCCAGGTCGACTGGACGGTGCTGTCGGCCATCGCCAAGCCGCCGCTGGCCTCGACCAGCGCCATCGGCCTGACCGCCTTCGACAAGGTCAAGCGCGACCGCGTCAGCCTGGACCACCGCTTCGATGGCGGCGAGGGCGTGATCAGCGCGGCTCGCACCTCGCTGTACTGGCAGAAGAGCACGACCCGCCAGTTCTCGGCCGAGGATCGCTACACCGCCGCCGACCGCACCCGTGACGCCACCTTCGACAACCGCGTGCTCGGCGCGGCCGTCGAGCTGCACAGCGTCTTCGACAGCGGCGCGCTGAAGCACGAGATCGTCTGGGGCGGCGACGCCTCGATCACCCGTCAGCAGGGCACGCGCGACGGCACGGTGCCGCCGGCCGGCGAGACCTTCCCCGCCAAGGCCTTCCCGACCACCGACTTCACGCTCGCCGGCCTCTACGCTCAGGACGAGATCACGGCCGGTCCGGTGACGATCTATCCGGCCGTGCGCCTGGACTACTACAAGCTGGATCCGAAGGCCGACGCGCTGTTCACCACCGCGACCTCTGGCCAGAGCGACACCCACGTCTCGCCCAAGCTGGGCCTGGTCTGGGACGCCACCGACCTGGTGACCGTGTTCGCCAACGCGGCGGCGGGCTTCAAGGCCCCCTCCCCGTCACAGGTCAACACCGGCTTCGCCAACCCGGTCTCGAACTACAAGTCGATCTCGAACCCCGACCTGAAGCCCGAGACCAGCAAGACCCTCGAGGCCGGCTTCCGCCTCCACCGCAACGGCTGGCGCGTCGCCGTCACCGGCTTTACCGGCGAGTACGACGACTTCATCGAACAGGTGCAGGTGGCCGGGAACTTCACCGCCGCCAACCCCGCCGTCTACCAGTACGTCAACCTGTCGGGCGTGAAGATCAGCGGGGCCGAGGCCAAGGGGTCGTTCGAGCTGGGCGCGGGCTTCACGGCCAGGGCCGCCGTCTCGTACGCCCGCGGCGCCTCGCGCAGCAATGGCGTCAACACGCCCCTGACCTCGATCGATCCGGTCAAGCTGACCGGCGGCGTCACCTATCGCGCCCCCTCGGGCAAGTTCGGCGGCGATCTCAGCGTCGTCCATTCGGACCGCAAGACCGCCGGTCGCTCGGGCCTGTCCTGCACCGGGGCCATCGCCGGCAGCTCGCCCTACAACTGCTTCATGCCCCCGTCCTTCACCGTCGGCGACCTGACGGCGTGGTGGGCGGCGACAGACGCGGTCACCGTCCGCGCCGGCGTCTTCAACCTGACCGACGAGAAGTACTGGTGGTGGAGCGACGCACGCGGTCTCGCCGACAACTCGGTCGTCAAGGACGGCTACACCCAGCCCGGCCGCAACTACAGCGTCTCCCTTGCGCTGAAGTTCTAGGCCGCAGGCGCGGGACGCGCGGGCGGGAAGCCGCGCGTCCCGACACCCTTGCGGACAAGCTGGCACCGCCCTCGACCCAATCCGCCTGGATTGGGTCGTTTCATGCCTAGACGCGAGATAGCCGCCAAAACCGCTTACACTTTTGGCTATCTCGCTTTAGCTACGGGCTCTCACATCTCTCGGAGTTCGCATGCTGCGCCGTATGTACGACTGGGTCATGGGCCTGGCCGCTTCCCGTCACGCCCCGCTCAGCCTGTTCGCGGTCTCGTTCGCCGAGAGCTCGTTCTTCCCGATTCCGCCGGACGTGATGCTCGCGCCGATGTGCCTGGCCAAGCCGGAGAAGGCCTGGCGCTACGCCTTCATCTGCACCCTCGCCTCGGTGCTGGGCGGCTGCCTGGGCTACGCGATCGGCTACTTCCTGCGTGACTTCGGTCTGTGGATGATGGCCGCGACCGGCCACGCCGGCGGCCTGGCGGAGTTCCAGTGCTGGTACGCCAAGTACGGCGTCTGGGTGATCCTGGCCAAGGGCCTGACCCCCATCCCCTACAAGCTGGTGACCATCGCCTCGGGCCTGGCCGCCTTCAGCTTCCCGATGTTCATCGCCGCTTCGGCCGCCACCCGCGGGGCGCGCTTCTTCCTGGTCGCCTTCATCATCAAGAAGTTCGGCCCGGCCCTGCTGCCGGTCGTCGAGCGTCGCCTGGCCTTGTTCGCCGGAATTTTGATCGCCCTCGTTGTCATCGGCCTCACGGCCAGCCATTTCATCGGTGGGGGCGGACACGGTGGAGCTTGCGCCGCATGACGACGACTGAACAACCGAAGGCCGAGGGCTTCATCGGCCGGGTCTATGACCTGGTCACGCGCCACTGGCCGCTGATCGCCTTCCTGTCCAGCGCGCTGATGCTGGCCATCGCGCACGGCTTCGAGACCTTCGGCCATCTCGCGCCCTGCAACCTGTGCCTAAAGGCGCGCGAGGTCTACTGGGTCGCCGGGACCGTCGGCCTCGTGGCGTCCATCCTCCAGCGCACGCCTCTCTGGCCGCGCCTGCGTCAGCCAGCCAACCTGCTGCTGGCGGCGATCTTCCTGTACGGCGCGGGCCTGGCGGTGTTCCACGCCGGCGTCGAATGGAAGTGGTGGCCGGGCCCGACCACCTGCACGGGCGGCGGCGTCGCCCAGGCCTCGAACCTGGAGGCCATGCTGAAGGGGACGATGAAGATCAAGCCGCCGGCCTGCGACAAGGCCGCCTGGGTGTTCCTGGGCCTGTCGATGGCCGGCTGGAACGCGCTGGTCTCGCTGAAGCTGGCTGTCTGGTCGGGGCTGGCGGGCCTGCGCAAGGCGGAGACCCTTTGATGACCAAGCCGGTCCCCCCGCGCCCTGGTCAGGGAGCGCAGCGTTCGCGTCTCGCCGAGATCCTGCGCGTCGACCAGGCCGGCGAGTTGGCGGCGGTGCACATCTATCGGGGCCAGGCCGCCGTGATGCGCAACGCGCCGGGCCGCGAGCGAATCGCCGACCAACTGAAGGAGATGGAGGGCCACGAACAGGTCCACCTCTCGCGTTTCAACGAGCTGCTGACCGAGCGCAATGTGCGCCCGACCCTGATGTCGCCGGTCTGGCGCGCGGCCGCCTTCGCCCTGGGCGCCGGCACCGCACTGCTGGGCGACAAGGCCGCCCACGCCTGCACCGAGGCGGTCGAGACGGTGATCGAGAAGCACTATGCCGGCCAGATCGAGGAGTTGAAGGACCGCGACCCGGCCCTGGCCGCCGAGCTGACCCAGTTCCGCGACGACGAACTGGCCCACCGCGACCTGGCCATCGAGGAAGGCGCCCACGAGGCGACTGCCTATCCGCTGCTGACCGCCGTGATCCAGGCCGGCTGCCGCGCGGCCATCAAGATCAGCGAGAAGATCTGAGGCAGCCGCCCGGTCGGCGAGCGCTTTCAACTGTCACGCTCTTGGCGTCCGCCTCGCGCGGGCCTACCGATACGCCCCAATACGTCATCGCGTTGGGGAGTCTCCCGCTTGTCCTTCCGTACCCTCGCCGCCTGCGCGGCGTCGCTGCTGGCCCTTTCGGCCGCTAATGTTCACGCCGCCGAGCCGCTGAAGACCAGCGCCCAGTCCCTGGAAACCGGCGGCCCGATGCCCGCCGAACAGGCCGCGCTGGCCTTCGACCACGCCGACCTGAAGTTCAAGATCCTGCCCGACAAGAAGGCGATCGAGGGCGAGGCGACCCTGACCTTCACGGCCAAGGCGCCGCTGGACAAGCTGGTGCTGGATTTCGACCGCGTCTTCGCGATCAGCAAGCTGACCGTCGACGGCCAGGCGCTGAAGCCCTCGGCCTGGACCAATCCCGAAGGCCGCATGACCATCACGCTTCCGAAGAAGGTCGCCAAGGGCAAGTCGGTCACCGTGGTCGTCGCCTATGCGGGGGCCCCGCTGGAGGCCAAGCGCGCCCCCTGGGACGGCGGCTTCGTCTGGAGCAAGACCGAGAGCGGCGAGCCCTGGATCGCCACCGCCGTGCAAGGCGACGGCTGCGACATCTTCTGGCCCTGCATCGACTATCCGACCGGCGAGCCCAAGCTGGTCGATCTGCACATCACCGTCCCCGCCCCGCTGGTCGCCCCAGCCAATGGCGTCTTCAAGGGCATGACCGAGAAGGACGGCTGGCGGACCTACAACTGGCAGGCCAAGACCCCCAACACCTACGCCATCGCCCTGGACGTCGGCCCGTACGAGGAGATCTCTGGGACCTACAAGAGCCGCTTCGGCGACACGATCCCGATGACCTACTGGCACCTCAAGGGCAACGCCCAGCAGGCCAAGGGCCTGTTCGACGAGTTCGGTCCGATGCTGGACTTCTACGAGCAGATGATCGGCCCCTACCCGTTCCGCGACGAGAAGATGGGCGTGGTCGAGACCCCGCACCTGGGCATGGAGCACCAGACGATCAACGCTTATGGCAACAAATACCGCAAGGATGTCTACGGCTTCGACTGGCTGCTGCAGCACGAGTTCGCGCACGAGTGGTTCGGCAACCAGCTGACCGACGTCGACAACGACGACATGTGGCTGCACGAGGGCTATGGCAGCTACATGCAGCCGCTGTTCTCGCAGTGGCTGCACGGCGACATGGAATACATGGCGCGCCTGAACCAGATGCGCGCCGACACCAAGAACAGGTTCCCGATCGTCTCGGGCAAGCAACTGAAGGAAGACGACGTCTACAACGGCGATCGCGGGCCGGGGAACGACATCTACTACAAGGCCGCCAACGTCCTGCACACCTTGCGGACGCTGATCGGCGACGAGGCCTTCTTCAAGATCACCCGCATCGCCGTCTACGGCACGCCCGACCCCAAGCCGGGCAATTTCAAGCCGCTGTACCTGGGCACCAAGGACTACATCAAGATCGTCAACCAGGTGACCGGCAAGGACTACGGCTGGTTCTTCGACGTCTATCTCTACGAGGCCCAGCCGCCGGAACTGGTCGAGACCCGCGAGGGCGGCGACCTGGTGCTGACGTGGAAGACGCCCAAGGACAAGCCCTTCCCCATGCCGCTCGACGTCAAGGTCGGCGACAAGGTCGTCACCGTGGCGATGGCTGACGGGACAGGCCGCGTGGCCGTGGGCGACACCGTGCCGGTGATCGTCGACCCGGCGTCGAAGGTCCTGCGCCGCCAGCCCTATATCGAACGGTTCCAGGCCTGGAAGAAGGCCCAGGACGACGCGGCCAAGGCGGCCGAGGAAGCCAAGAAGAAGGCTGAAGCCGAGAAGAAGTGAGCGGATCTGATCCGCTCATCCCCGCGACGGCGGGGATCCAAGGACAAGACAGGGTTGGTGACCTCTCGCTAACCCTGTCCGTTCACCGGATGGCGCGATCTTCGCCGTTAGGACCCAAGAGTCCTTCCGGAGATCGCTTTCCATGTTCAAGCCCGTCCACCTCGTCGCCGCCGCGCGCGTCACGCTGCTGCTGGGGGCCCTGACCGTGGCGGTGTTGACCCTGGGCCCGTTCCAGGGGGCGGAACGGCTGGTCGGCCTCAGCGACAAGGAAGCCCACGCCCTCGCGTTCGGCGGCCTGCTGGCGGTCTCGTTCCTGGCCTTCCCCCGCATGCGCCGCAACGACCTGGCGCTCGCGGCCCTGATCCTGGGCGGCGCCACCGAGATCGCTCAGATCATCGGCCATCGCGATGGGAATTTCCTGGATTGGCTGGCCGACGCCGCCGGCATCCTGGTGGTGCACGGCGCCAGCCTGATCGAGTCGGTTCGCAAAATGGCCCGCGAGCAAGGCCACCTGACCTTCGCCCAGATCGCGGCCATGGACCAGCGTCGGATCCGCCGCCGTTCCGTCGTGGCCTTCGAACCGGGCGCTGCTGCTCAAGCGGGCGTCGCGCTCAGCTTCGCCAAGCGCGCCGCCCGTCGCTTCCCGCCTCGCTAGCCTATTGGCGCCTTAGTCAGGTGATGCGCTTGACGCTGACCGGGTCGCTGCCCGGGAAGCTCTCTTCCAGGCCCTCGTCCAGCAGGGCTTCCTGACGGCTCTCCGACGTCTTCACCTTTCCAGCAAGCTGGTCGTGCTTTTCGCCTTCGGCCAGCGGCCGCTTGGCCTCGCGGGTGTGCGGCGCGTCGATATGGCGGTCCTCGGCCCTGACCTTGCCTTCCGAGGCCATGTCGGCCGTGGACGCGGCGGTGCCGTGGGTGAAGTGACGCTTGTCGCCGTGTTCGGTCTGATTGCGGTTCATGGTTGTCTCCCGTGGCTTTTGCCTCGGATAAGAAAACCCTCCGGCCGAGGTTCGGGTTGCATCCTCCCGCCCCATGGGCGCGCGGCATGACGGCCCGGAACATTTCCGCGGAAAGCCGGAACCTTCGCCGTGAGGCCGCATTCTAGGTTCAGCTTGGCGGTCTGATCCCCTTCCGCCTCACAGCCACGGCCCGGGACAGCCATTCCTCAAATCGTTAGCCCGGGCCGTTTGCTGTCTGGAGCCTCAGGCCTCCAGCTCGATATCCCAGTACAGATAGTCCAGCCAGCTGACGTGCAGCCTGCCCGGCGGGAACCGCCGTCCTCGCTCCTGCAGTTCGTGCATCGACGGCCGCCGAGCATTGTGGAACGGCTGCATGCCCGCCTCGCGCGGCGTTCGGCCGCCCTTGGACAGGTTGCAGGGCGCGCAGGCGGTGACGATGTTCTCCCAGGTCGTGCGGCCGCCGCGCGAGCGGGGGATCACGTGGTCGAACGTCAGGTCCTCCGGCGAGCCGCAATACTGGCAGCTGAAGCTGTCGCGCAGGAACAGGTTGAAGCGGGTGAAGGCCGGCGGTCGCTCCTGCGGAACGTACTGCTTCAGCGCCACCACGCTGGGCAGGCGCATCTCGAAGGACGGCGAATGGACGACTTGGTCATAGCTGGCCACGACGTCGACGCGGTCCAGGAACACCGCCTTGATCACCTCCTGCCAGGGCCAGAGGGACAGCGGATAATAGCTGAGCGGCCGGAAGTCGGCGTTGAGCACCAGGGCCGGCATGCCGGATGGTGGGCGCGTGAGGACCTGCATCAAAGTCCCCCCTCGAAGCGGGCGTCGGAACGCTCAGCGCTTCGGCTGATGAAGTACGCGACAGGACTGAAGACGGGCCTCCTTCCTACGCAATTCTGGGAATCGCCATTCATTCCCGAACGCACGAGAAGGATGGGCCGAGTCAGCGACAGAACCAAGACATCTCGCGAACAGATCTAGAAAGGCGCGATCTCGCGTCTCTTGACGGCGCCGTAGCAGGCCCAGAGCAGATGGGCGGCGACGCCCCGATAGGGTCGCCAGAGTTCCGCGCGCCGGTAGGCCTGTTTCTCGGTCGGACGGACCTGCGCCCTGTCGGCCCAGCGCATGGCTTCCTGCAGGGCCACGTCGCCGCCGGGGAACATGTCGAGACGCCCTTGCGTGAACATCAGGTAGACCTCGGCGGTCCAGCGGCCGATGCCGGTGATGGCGGTCAGGGCGGCGATGGCCGCCTCGTCGGAGAGCCCCGGCAGGGCGTCGAAGTCGCAGGTGCCGGTGACGTGCGCCTCGGCCAGCGCCCGGGCGTAGCGGGCCTTCGGCCGCGACAGGCCCAGCGACAGCAGATAGGCGTCCTCGTGACCCATCACCGCCTCGGGGGTCATCTCCGGTAATCCCGCCTCGACCCGCGCCCAGATGGCGGCGGCCGAGGCCAGGCTGACCTGCTGCTGCACGACCATCTTCAAGAGGCCCGGAAAGCCGCCTAGGCTGACGCGCCACGCGAACGGCGGCGTGACGGCCTCCAGCGCGGCCAGGGCCGGGTCGACGGCGGCCAGGCGCTTGCGGGCGTCGAGAAGGGCTTCGGCGGTCGGCGGAACGAACATCGGCGGCAAGGGACCCTGCCCCGCCGCCTCTGACAATCCGGTTCTTGCTGAACTTAGGTGATCGACGTGATCTCGATCTCGCCGCCGGGCGCGGGCGAGGTGTCGCCGACGGCCTTGCCCAACAGGGCTCGGGCGATCGGGGCGACGTAGGAAACCGAGCCCTGGGCGGGATCGGCCTCGTCCTCGCCGACGATGCGGAAGGTCTGCACGCGGCCGTCCTCGCGCTCGAAGGTCACGCAGTCGCCGAACTGCACGACGGTCTTCTCCGGATCGCGCTCCATCAGCTGGGCGGTCGCGCGGCGAGCGGACCAGTAGCGCAGGTCTCGGGTGGCGCGGGCCATGGCCGTGCGGTCGCCATCGGCCGCGCCGCCAGCGCTTTGGGCGGCGGAATAGGCCGCGCGCGCCGAGGCCAGCTCGGCCTCGATCCGGTCCAGACCCTCGGGCGTCACCAGGTTCGGATGGGTGGAGATCGGGCGATCGGGCAGGTCGGCCGCGAAGGCCTCGCTGTCGCCTTCCTTGGTGAAGGCGACGCTCATCGGAAGATGTCTTGGATCATGGAGAAAGCCTGCGACGCATACGGATCATCGGCGTCGAAAGCCTAACGCGTCCTGGCCTGGTTAGCTCCCCGTCGAAGGGCGATCAAGGCGGGAGGCGGGCCGAACGCGGCGGCGGGCGGTTGCGGCGTCTCCGGGAGACGCGGCGCCGGGCCCGCCGGTCGCGAGCAAGCGATCTTACAGCACCACGCCGACGATGGCGGCGGCGACGCCGAGGGCGATCACGAGGAAGTAGCCGCCAGCCAGGCGGTCGAAGGCGTTTTCAAAGGCGTTTAGCGTGCGCATGACGATGATTCTCACTCTGTTTTTCGTGTCCCCAACCCCCTATGGGTCATTGGCCGCCTCAGGAGCCGAGCCAATCTGGACGATGCTTAGATAGCATCAATCTGAACGTCGTCAAGATGATCTTTACAGCGTTTGGATGAAATTTTAGAAAGGTGTGGTTAGAGTGAGGGCCGATGAGCACCGCGACCGCCGAATCCCGCCCCTACCACCATGGCGACCTGAGCCGCGCCCTGGTCGACGCCGCGCGCAAGATCCTCGAGACCGACGGTCCCGCGGCCCTGTCGTTGCGGGCCGTGGCGCGCGAGGCCGGGGTCAGTCCTGCCGCGCCCTATCACCATTTCAAGGATAAGGCCGAGCTGCTGGAAGCCGTGGCCCACGAGGGCTGGCACGAGCTGGATCTGGCCCTCTCGAAGGCCCGCGCCTCCACCGAGGATGCGCGCGTCCGGATGACCAACCTCGGCGTGGCCTATGTCTGCTTCGCGCGCGACAACCCGGCCCTCTATCGCGTGATGTACGACCGCTCGCGCGACAAGGACGCCCTGCCCGACCAACTGAAGGACGACGGCGCCTACTGCCAGGTGCGCAACACCATCGACGAGAACGCCGGCGGCCGCGCCACCGAGATCGACCTGGAACTGGCGACCATCGCCGCCTGGTGCGCCGGCCACGGCCTGGCCGAGATGATCGGCTTCAAGCAGTTCGCCCCCCTGAAGGCGCAGCTGGGCGGCGAGGAGGCCTTCCTGCGCGCGGTGTTCGAGCATCTGGGCATGTTCGCGAAGTTCACCGACCGGGACTGAGACCGAGCGTGACCTTCGTCACCCGGTTCGCCCCGTCGCCGACGGGCTACCTGCATCGCGGCCACGCCTTCTCTGCGCTGACGGCCCATCGCGCGGCGCTGGACGCCGGCGGTCGTTTCCTGCTGCGCATCGAGGACATCGACGCCACCCGCTGCCGGTCGGAGTACGACGCCGCGATCCTCGAGGACCTGACCTGGCTGGGACTGGCCTGGGAGACGCCGGTCCGCCGGCAGTCCGAGCACCTGACCGACTATCACGCGGCCATCGACGTCCTGCGCGCGCGCGGCCTGGTCTACCGCTGCTTCAAGACCCGCAAGGAGATCGACATCGGCCGCGCTCCCCATGAGCCTGCGGCTCCCTATGTCGGCGCGCCCCTGCCCGCCGACGAGGAAGACGCGCGCTTGGGCCGGGGCGAGGCCTTCGCCTGGCGGCTGTCGCTGGCGGCGGCGCGCGCGGCCCTGGGAGGGTTCGAGACGCTGACTTTCGTCGAGGACGGCGCTGGCCCGGACGGCGAGACGGGCGTGATCAAGGCCCGGCCCGAGACCGCCGGCGACATCGTCCTGGCCCGCAAGGACGTCGGCGTCGCCTATCACCTGGCGGTCGTTCACGACGACGCCCTGCAGGGCGTCACCCACGTGATCCGCGGCCAGGACCTGTTCGAGGCCGCCCACATCCAGCGCCTGCTGCAGGCCCTGCTGGACCTGCCGACGCCGACGTATCGCCATCACGGCCTGCTGCTGGGCCCCGACGGCAAACGTTACGCCAAGCGGGACAAGGCCGAGACCCTGCGCGAACTGCGGGCCGCCGGAATGGCCGCCGAAGCGCTCAGGGCGGATCTGGGCTTCTAGCTTCCGCCCCCCGCCTGCTCCACCAACTGCCCCATCGCCCGCAGGTAGCCGGCGAAGGCCGCCCGGCCCGTCTCGGTCAGGCGCACGCGAGTCAGCGGCTTGCGCCCGACGAAGCTCTTGTCGATGGCGACATAGCCAGCCTCCTCCAGTTTGCGCAGGTGGACCGACAGGTTGCCCTGGGTGACCTCCAGCAGGTCCTTCAGCTCGGTGAAGTCGGCGACCTCGGCGCTGGCCAGGTAGGCGACAATCCCCAGCCGCACCCGGCCGTGGATGACGTCATCGAGCCCGCTGATGTCGAACTTGCCCGCCACGATCGTCTCAGGCGGTCGGCCGCATGGCCTGGCGCATCATGTAGAAGCCCGGGACCATCATGAAAGCGAGGAGACCCAGGGTCGAGACCAGCAGATAGAGGTCCGCCCGGTCGATCAGCAGTCCCAGGGCCACGCCGGACGCCAGCCAGCCGATGGCGACCAGCGCCATCCAGGCCCGCTTGCGCAGCATGAAGATGACGTACCAGACCGCCCCCTGGATCACGAACACCACCGCTGGATGGAACAGCCAATAGCGGAAGTCGTGGTTGCGGACGGCGGCGGCGGCGAAGATCAGCACCAGCGCCAGGTTGGCGATGCCCGTGCCCGCGAAGGCGGCGTTGACCGCCCGGTTGGCGACGCCCCGCCGGGGCTGCTTGCGGTCGACGATGATGACGATGGTCATCAGGATCAGGAAGATCACCGTGGGAGCCCAGGCCATCACCAGGTTGCCCAGCGGCGACAGATGCATCAGGCCCTTCTCCTGGAGAAAATAGGTCAGGGTCTGGATTCCGTAGAGCAGGCCGGCCGAGCCGTAGAGCGCGCCGCCGGCCACGCCCAGGCCGCCCCGCTCGTTCCCGCCCTCGGCGAGATCGCGCAGGAAGGCCAGGTCGTCCTGGACCGTCTTCAGCTTGTCGTTCATGGGCAAAGCCCCCTTTGGCGTCGCATCATGGATGGTCACAGGATTCGTCCCAACAGCGGCGTACGGCGCAGGACCATGGTCGTCAGCCAGCTGATGACCACCGCCCCGCCGAACACCGCGCAGCCCTTGGCCAGGCCGCCCCAGGCCTGGGGCAGCAGCATCCAGCCCAGCCAGGCGGTGAAGACGTAGTGGGTCAAGTACATGCCGTAGGCGTTGGCCTGCAGGCTCTCCGCGATCGGACCCGTCTTGCGGACAAAGCGCAGGAAGATGGCCATGACCGCGAACGAAAGGGTCGCGCAGGCCAGGGCGAAGGCCGCGCCGCCGACCAGGTCCAGGACCACGCGCGGCGGCGGACTGGGCGAGAAGGCTACGATCATCGTCGCCACCGCGCCGATCACAGGCACGACGGGCGCCAGCTGCCAGGCCCACCAGCGCTTGGCCAGCTTGCCTTCCGGATCGGTCAGCCCCTGGCCGACCCCGGCCGCGCCGACGGCGATCCCCGCCAGGAAGTAGATGAAATAGTGACCGATCCGGGCGGTCTGGACCAGGAACGGCCCGACCATGGTCCAGTGACCGAACGGCGTGGTCATGGCCAGCGGCAGGTAGGCCAGCAGGCTGGCGGCCACGAGCCCCCAGAAGAACCGGCCCGGCCTGCGCTCCGCGCCTTGCGCCAGTCGGCCCAGTGCGTCGACCACGCCGGGAAACAGCGCATGGACGGCGGAGACGATCGCGCCGAAGGCCAGCAGCACCCACAGGAACCAGGCCGGACCGCTGGGCCAGAACGGCAGGCGGATCCAGGTCTCGGCGAAGGCCGCCAAGGACGGCGCGCCGCCCGACTGCAGCCAGGCCGGATAGTAGGCCAGCGGGGCCAGCAGGCCCGCGCCGATCACGAACGGGACGCCCAGCCGCAGCGCCCTGCCCTTCAGGAATCCGCCCGCGCCCTTGCCCCGCAGACCGTCGGCGACGAACAGACCCGAGATGAAGAACATCAGCGACATGAAGAACAGGTCGTTGACCAGGGTCAGGATCCCGAAGCCGCCGAACCGCTGCGGATCCACGACCGGGAAGGCCGTCCAGAGGATCGGCTGGGCGTCGAACGGCTTCGGGGCCGGCGCGTACGGGTGATAGGTCAGCACCGCATGGTGGGCGATGACCAGCAGGGTGACGAAGGCGCGCAAGGCGCCGATCGGGGCGTTGCGCCCGCCGACCTCGGCGAGCGTCGAACGTTCGGTGGCGCTGAGCAGCGCATGCATGACTGGGCCTCCCTCTTTGGATGGCGGCACGATGCATCAACTAGTTTGCTTTGTAAACTTGTCTATCAGTGCGGATTTTCAGAACGCTTCCGGATGATGTGGATTGGAATTGGAAGCCTGGGGAGCGCCTCAGCGTTCCCAGTACCGATACCGATACCCCGGCTCGAAGCCCTCGTCGGCATAGAGCGCGATGGCTGGCGCGTTCTCGGCTTCGACCTGCAGCCAGGCGCGCTCGGCGCCCAGGTCCTTCGCCTCGGCCAGCAACGCCCGCAACACCCGGCGGGCCAGGCCCTTGCGGCGATGATCGGGCGCGGTGCGCATGCCGAAGACGCCGACGAACGGGCCGCCGATCGCGGCGCAGCCGATCGCCGCCGGCGCGCCGTCGATGTCCAGCCGCGCGAAGCGGGCCGGCGCGGGGATACGGCCTAGGGCCTCCAGACGCTCGCGGCCGTCCTCGGGATCGCCGGCGGTGGCGGTGAACACCGCCCCAAAGGCCGCATCCGGCGACGCGGTGACACGGATCGCCGGATCGCCCTCCCCTCGCACCAAGGCCTCCAAGGGGCCTAGCATGACCACGGTCTCCTTGCCGGAGGCATAGCCCCGCGCGGCCAGACGCTGGGCCAGATCGACCGGCGCGGTCAGGCCGTCGGTCAGCTTGAAGCGGGGCGGCAGACCGCGCGCGGCGAACCAGGCCTCGACGGCGTCCAGCGCCGCCTCGGGATCGCGGTCCGGCGCCGCCAGCGGCCAGCAGGCGTTGATCCGCATCGAGCGGCCCGACGAGGCGTTCAGCCGCCAGCCGCCCAGCCGTTCCCGCTCGCGCGCCGGCCAGGCGTCGTCGGCCAGCGGCTCCAGAAGCGCGGGGTCGATCACGTCTCGGCCAATCACTTCTCGGCCAGCAGCTTTTCGACGATGCCCCGGGCCTCGGGGCCGGACCAGTCGGCGGGGCCGCCCATGCGGGCGCGTTCGCGGCCCTGGCGGTCGTAGATCACCGTGGTCGGATAGCCCTGGGCGCGGGGCTGCAGCGCGAACGAGATCTTGTAGCCCGGGTCGCGATAGGTCTTCAGCGGCGGGTTGGCGGCCATCTCCTCGTTGACCAGGTTCAGGTCGCCGTCGCGGTCGACGGTGATCGGCAGCACGGTGACCGGCTGGGTCGCGTAGGCGGCCTGCAGCTTGGCCAGGGTCGGCATCTCGGCCTTGCACGGCGCGCACCAGGTGGCCCACAGGTTCATGACCACCACGCGGCCCTTGAAATCGGCCAGGGTCGCCGGCTTTCCGTCCAGCGACGTGAAGACCGTATCGGGCGCGGCGCGCGGCGTGGCGGGCACGTCGAGCTTTTCCAGCGTCCCCTTCTTGAATTCTGTGAGGTCGGCGGGACCTGAGGGTTTGAACGAAGCCGATGCGATGACGTATAGAACCGCCGCCACGCCGACGAGGACGACGCCCCCCAGCGCCAACCTCACAGGGTTGCGCTTCTTGGCCGCTGCCTCCGATTGGACTTCGCTCATATGACCGACAACGCCTCCGATACGCCCAAGCCCAAGGGCCAGGGTCAAGCCATGTGGGGCGGTCGGTTCTCGGCCAAGCCGGCGGAACTGATGCAGGCGATCAACGTCTCCATCGGTTTCGACAAGCGCCTCTGGGCGCAAGACCTGGCGGGTTCCCGCGCCCACGCGCGGATGTTGATGAACCAGGGCGTGATTTCAAGCAGCGATGGCGAGGAAATCCTCGGCGGCCTCGCCAAGATCGAGGACGAGATCGCCACGGGGACCTTCCCGTTCCGTGACGAGTACGAAGACATCCACATGAACGTCGAGGCGCGGCTGCGCGAGCTGATCGGCGCGACCGCCGGCCGGCTGCACACCGCCCGCTCGCGCAACGACCAGGTGGCCGTCGACTTCCGCCTGTGGGTCCGCGACGCCGTCGACCGTTCGGCCGCGCAGCTGGAAGCCCTGCAGAAAGCCCTGCTGGCCCAGGCCGAGACCCATGCCGACGCCCTGATGCCGGGCTTCACCCACCTGCAGCCGGCCCAGCCGGTGACCTTCGGCCACCACCTGATGGCCTATGTCGAGATGTTCGGCCGCGACGCCAGCCGCTTCCGCGACGCCCGGGCCCGGATGAACGAGTGCCCGCTGGGCGCGGCGGCCCTGGCCGGTTCGCCCTTCCCCATCGATCGCCACCAGACGGCGGCGGCGCTGGGCTTCGACCGCCCGACCGCCAACTCGCTGGACAGCGTCTCCTCGCGCGACTTCGCCCTGGAGGCCCTGTCGGCCGCCTCGATCACCGCCACGCACCTGTCGCGCCTGGCCGAGGAGATCGTGCTGTGGACGACGCCGATGTTCGGCTTCATCAAGCTGACCGACGCCTTCACGACCGGCAGCTCGATCATGCCGCAGAAGAAGAACCCCGACGCGGCCGAGCTGATCCGCGCCAAGGTCGGCCGCATCCTGGGCTCGCTGACCACCCTGACCGTGGTCATGAAGGGCCTGCCGCTGGCCTATTCGAAGGACATGCAGGAGGACAAGGTCCCGACCTTCGAGGCCTTCGACGCGCTTGAGCTGTCGCTGCTGGCCATGGCCGGCATGGTCGCCGACCTGACCCCGAACACCGAAAACATGGCCAAGGCCGCCGGCGCGGGCTTCTCGACCGCCACCGATCTGGCCGACTGGCTGGTGCGGACGCTGAACATGCCTTTCCGCGACGCCCACCACGTGACAGGCTCGGCCGTGAAGACCGCCGAGGGCCTTGGCGTCGACCTGGCCGATCTTACCTTGGAACAGTTCCAGGCGATCGAGCCCCAGATCACCCAGGACGTCTACGCCGTTCTGACTCCGGCCGCCTCGGCGGCCAGCCGCATGAGCTATGGTGGGACGGCTCCCGCCCAGGTCCGCGCCCAGATCGCGCGTTGGAAGGAACTGCTCGAATGACCTTGCGTCCGATCTCGATCCTCGCCCTGGCGGCCCTGGCCGTCACGGCCACAGCCTGCGGCAAGCAAGGCGCCCTGGAGCGCCCCGCGCCGCTGTGGGACGCCCAGAAGAAGGCCGCCTGGCAGGCCGAGCGCCGCGCCGCCTCGGCCCAAGCCAACCAGCCCGCCCGCGCCGGCGGCGCGCAGGAGGTCCGCGACCCGGCCTCCAGCAACCGCACGATCCGCGCCGCTCCGCTGCCGGGCACCAACGATCCGTTCGGCGGTCCGTCCGCGGCCGGCTTCCCCGGCGCCACGCCCAACTGACGGCGAACGCCGCACTCCAGTTTGAACTTGGCGAGGCCGCCGTCATCCCGGCGAAGGCCGGGATTCAGATGACGCCCCGCCACCGCTCCGGATGAATCTGGATCCCGGCTTTCGCCGGGAAGTCGGAAGGAGGGGCTGTGATGATGAGAAAGCCCGAAGACCTGTGAATCACTTCGAGTACGGCCCAGAGGGCCTGGCCTGCGAGGGCGTGGCCCTGGCCAAGATCGCGGCCGAGGTCGGCACGCCCGTCTACGTGTACAGCCGCGCCACGCTGGAGCGGCACTTCACCGTGTTCCGCGACGCCCTGGCGGCGGCAGGCGTCGTCGACCCGCTGGTCGCCTACGCCGTGAAGGCCAATTCCAACGTCGCGGTGCTGAAGGTTCTGGGCGACCTGGGCGCCGGGGCAGACACGGTGTCCGAGGGCGAGGTTCGCCGCGCCCTCGCCGCCGGCATCCCGCCCGAGCGCATCGTCTTCTCCGGCGTCGGCAAGGCCCGGCGCGAGATCGAATTCGCGCTGAAGACCGGCGTCGCCGAGATCAACGTCGAGTCCGAACCCGAGCTGAACCTGATCGCGGAAATCGCGGCTAGTCTGGGCGTGAAGGCCAAGGTCGCGTTCCGGGTCAATCCGGACGTCGCGGCCGGCGGCCACGCCAAGATCGCCACCGGCAAGTCCGAGAACAAGTTCGGCGTCTCGTTCGCCGAGGCCGCGCGCCTCTACGCCAACGCCAGCAACAACGCCAATCTCGAGCCCATCGGCGTGGCCTGCCACATCGGCAGCCAGATCACCGACCTCTCCCCCATGCGCGCCGCCTTCACCAAGATGCGGGGCCTGGTCGAGCAATTGCTGGGCGAGGGCCTGTCGGTCGAGCGACTGGACCTGGGCGGCGGCTTGGGCGTGCCCTATTTCAACAATCCCGAACCGCCCTCGCCCGCCGAGTTCGCCGCCATGGTCGGCGAGGTCACGAAGGGCCTGCCCGTGAAGCTGGCCTTCGAGCCGGGCCGGGTGATCGCCGCCAACGCCGGCGTTCTGGTGTCGGAAGTGATCCACGTCCACGAGCGTCCGGAAGGCCGCAAGTTCCTGGTCATCGACGCGGCCATGAACGACCTGGTCCGCCCGGCCATGTACGACGCGTTCCACGACATCCGCCCGGTGATCCAGCGTGCGGGCGAGACGGTCTATGACGTGGTGGGCCCGGTCTGCGAGACGGGCGACACGTTTACACGTGATCGATCCATGCCGCCGTTGGCGGCAGGCGACCTGGTGGCTTTCATGTCGGCCGGCGCCTATGGCTCGGCCATGGCCAGCGAGTACAACACCCGGCCGCTGGTCCCCGAGGTCCTCGTCGACGGCGACCGCTACGCGGTGATCCGCAAGCGGCCGACGTACGAGGAGATGTTGGCCCGGGACATCGTCCCGGACTGGGTCTAGGCCCCGACCAGGAGCGCGTCACGCGGCTCGGCGAGCGGGATCTCGTCGGCGTTCGCGGCCTCTTGCGCCAACAGGTGGGCTTCGAGGACGTCGAGGATCTTGCCGTCGACCTCGGCGTCGAACTTGCGGGCGAAGAGGTCGCCGCTCGCGATCAGGGCGGCGGCGTCCTGGGCCGTGAAGGTCCGGGGCCGCAGCTTGATGTGGCCGTCCGGGATCCAGTCGATCATCCGCTTGTCGTCATTGACGATCTGACCGTGCGGCGCGCCGTTCATCATCACCGTCTGGAAGAAGCCTTCGTCGGCGATGAAGGTGTTGCGATAGAAGGCCTTGAACCGCGCGGCGGCCGGGTCCCGGCAGGCGAACGCGCAGAAGGCGCGGCTGACCATCATCCACTGATTGCCGATATAGGGCTTGGCGCCGGCCAGGAACCGACGGGTCATGGGCGTCTCGACGATGCGACCGCCCAGCTCGACCACGTACTTGCGCACCCGGTCCAGGGTGTCGGGCCGCGCGACGGCCTGGTCCAGCACCTTGATGAACTCCTGGCCGCGATGGCGCGCCAGGAAGGCCTTGATGTTCTTCTGGGTCATCAGCGGGAAGTCCTGGCCGCTGAGGTTGATGAACACCTCCCAGTCCGCGCCCATCTGCAGCAGCTTTTCCATGCCCCGCAGCTCGGCGTCGACCAGGCTGTAGCCGCCCCACAGCGCCTTGCGGCTCTCCAGGATCGCGGCGTTGGGATAGGGCTTCAGGAACGCCCGGATCTCGGCCTCCAGGGCCGGTCCCGCGTTCGCGTCGACATGGACGACGTAGTGGTTGTCCGGATCGTGGATAGCCTGGAAGAGCCGCTTGAATTGCTGAGGAAAGCGGTGAACCAGAAGAAGATAGGCGATCAAGCGAGCACTCCTGACGAGCCGCAGGCCTCGCGGCCGGCGACCTTCGTCGAATGGCGATGAAGAGGGGCCGGCCGGGGCCGGTGTCACTGGACCTATCGCCGCGCGGCTCGACATCGAGGACGTCGAGGTCGCTCGGCGAGCCGGCTATTTCTTCCGGGGCAGCGCGCTCGCCAGGGTCGGCGCGGCGGCGGCGATCACCTTCGGCTTGACGGTCTTGGGCTTGCGGGTCTCACGATTGCCTTTGGACAACGGACTTCCTTTGCGGACGGAACATCCCGCGCGCGCCATCGCGCGGGCGAAAGCCCGGCGTGAGAGGCCGCGATCAGGATGTCTTGAGGCTGGAGCGCCAGCGGGCGTTTCGAAGGAACAAGGCGGCCCCCTTCATTCGGGGGCTTGGCGAGCTGTTCCGCGCGTTGGGCGGACCGCCAATGGCGCTTCGTAGCGCCTTGTCTTCACACTAGCACGTCACGGAGCCCGGCAGGGATAAATCGCCGCCGGACCAAAGGGTCGCTCCCGGGAGGTCGTCCCGGGGGCGATCGTCGGTCGTCCTAGTCCAGCGCGCCGATGTACGGCAGGCCCCGGCTCTTGCCTTCGTCGTCGAGGCCGTAGCCGACCAGGTAGCGCGCAGGGGCTTCCCAGGCGACGAAGTCCGGCTCCATGCCGCGATCCTTGGGCCAGGGCTTGCGGGCGAAAACGGCGGTCAGCACTTCGCTGGCGCCGGCGTCCTTGACCAGGCGGGCGGCTTCCGACAGCGACAGGCCAGTGTCGAAGACGTCGTCGACGACCAGGGCGCGGCGGCCGACCAGCGGGCGCTGCAGGTCGGCGCGGACCTCGCAGCGGCCCGTGCTCTTGCGCTCGTCGTGGTAGGAGGCCAGCCACAGGGCGTCGAACCGCACGTTGCGGCCGGCCTTGTAGAGGGCGCGGGTCAGGTCGGCGGCGAACCACAGGCCGCCGGTCAGCAGGCAGACCACGACGGTGTCGTCGTCGATGCGCGGCGCGATGGCGTCAGCCAGCTTCTGGACCCGTTCGGCGATCTCGGCTTCCGAGATCAGGACTTCGGGTTGGATCTTGTCATTCATGATGCGCGGGTTCGTGAGAGGTCGGAGGGGAGGTTGCGTCCCCGCTCTCATGTCCCGGGGGTTCCTGTCCAGCCGCTTCGTGCTCGACGGGGGCGTCTTGAGCCCCACGCAGCGACAATTCCGGTTCGGCGCCGTGCTCGTCCGGCTTCTTCAGGGCCGTTTTCACCGCCTTGGCCGCGCCCGGTTCGGTGGCGAAGCCGATCTGCAGATCCTTGGCCGTGCGGGGTGGGTTCAGGAAGGTGATCGAGAAGTGGCGCACCTCGCCTGGCGGGATCTTGGCGTTGGCGGCGCCGGCCAGCTGACCGGCCACGCGCTTCTCGTCCTTGTTGAGCAGTTCGACGCGCAGCGGCGGCGCGGTCACCTCATGCTCGGTGATGTTGCGGATCGTGCCGGTCACGGTCACGACGGCATGGCCGTCCTGCATCGAGGGCTGGGCCTTGATGCTGTCGCGATCGATCACCAGGCCGACGGTGTTCACCGGCAGGCCGACGGCGGCGTAGGCGCCCGCCGCGCCCGGCAGGATGCGCACCACGTCGATGCGGAAGATGAGGGCGGCCACGACGACCACCGCCATGGCGGCGGCCATGCCGGCCCAGATCACGCCGGTCGTGGTGGCCTCGCGCAGGCGGCGCTCGGCGTTGGCGCGGGCGCGGAAGACCTTGGGAAGCTCCTCGCCCGGCAGCGCGCTAACCGGGGGCTCCTCGGTTTCGGCGTCGCCAGCGGCGGCCGCGGCGGCGGCTTCGGGGTCCTGTTCCGCCCCCCCGGGCTGGCCGGCGAGGGAGGACGCCTCGGGAGCCTCGAACAGGTCTCCGGCCTCTTCGTTACGGGCGGTCCAGCGGTGACCGCACGACGCGCAACGCACGACGCGACCCGCCGCACCGACCTTCGAGTCGTCGACGAAATAGCGGCTGGCGCACTCCGGACAGGTCAGTATCATGGCCGCGAATCGAACGCTCCCCACTCACCCAATTGGGGTCGCTGATTTTAACTCTGATGTCCAGAAAGCCCAGTGACGCGCCTTGCGGATCGACACACAACAGGGCGATGACGCTCTACCGGTGGTCCGCTTCGAAGGCGTCTCGATGCGGTACGGGCGAGCGCCCGAAACCCTAAGAGACATAAGCTTTTCCCTCGACCAGGGCTCGTTCCATTTCCTGACCGGCGCCTCGGGCGCGGGCAAGAGCTCGCTGCTCAAGCTGATCTACCTGGCCCATCGTGCGTCACGCGGTCGCGTCGAGCTGTTCGGCCGCGACGTGAGCCTGACCCACGCCTCCGACCTGCCGTTCCTGCGCCGGCGCATCGGGGTGGTGTTCCAGGAGTTCCGGCTGCTGGAGCACCTGTCGGTGTTCGACAACGCCGCCCTGCCCCTGCGCATCCTCAAGCGCAAGCCGGCGACCTATCGCGAGGATGTCGCCGAACTGCTCAGCTGGGTGGGCCTGGGCGACCGCATGCACGCTCTGCCCGCCACCCTGTCGGGCGGCGAGAAGCAGCGCCTGGCCATCGCCCGCGCCGTCGTCGACCGTCCCGACGTGCTGCTGGCCGACGAGCCGACCGGCAATGTCGATCCGGCCATGTCGCTGCGCCTGCTGCGGCTGTTCGTCGAGCTGAACCGTCTGGGCACCACCATCCTGATCGCCACCCACGACGAGGAGCTGGTCGCCCGCGCCGCCCGTCCGACCCTGCACCTGGAACAAGGCCGCCTGGTCGCTCCGGCGCGCGCCCCGAGGGAGGGACCATGAGCGAGTTCTTCCAGGTCGCCCGCTGGAAGCCCGGCCCGCTGCTGCCGCCGCGCGACAGCCGCGACGGGGCGCTGGTCTTCGTGGTGGCGGTGCTGTGCTTCCTGGCCTGCCTGACCGCCTTCGCGGCCCTGGCCGCCAATCGCGCCGCCCACGGCTGGACCGCCCAGCTGACCGGCTCGGCCACCGTGGTCGTCCGCGCTCGCGCCAACGAGACGCCCGACAGCGCCGCCGCCCGCGCCGCCGAGACCCTGGCCGGGATCAAGGGCGTGGTCGAGGCCCAGGCCCTGACCCGCGAGAAGGCCGAGGCCTTGCTGGAGCCGTGGATCGGCAAGGAGGCGCTGGTCGACGAGCTGCCGACGCCGCGCCTGGTCACCCTGGACCTGGATCCCAAGGCCCCGCCGACCGCGCAGACCCTGGACAAGGCCCTGAAGTCGGCCGGCGTCGACGCCACGGTGGACGACCACAGCCGCTGGATCGCCGACATCGAGCGCGCCGCCAACCTGGCGCGGCTGGCGGCCCTCGGCGTCTTCGCCCTGATCGCCGCGGCGACGGCGGCGGTGATCGCCTTCGCGACGCGAGCGGGCCTGGCCGCCCGGCGCGACGTGATCGAGGTGCTGCACTTCTCCGGGGCCGAGCAGGGCTTTATCGCCGCCCTGTTCCAGAACCGCTTCGCGACCATGGGCGCGCTGGCGGGCTTGCTGGGCGGCGCGAGCGCGGCCATCATCGGCGCGGTCGCGCGCTATTTCGGCGGCGGCGCGGGGTTCGCGCCGTTGCTGCCCTTGGCCTGGATCGATCTGGCGGCCGCCCTGCCCGCGCCGGTGATCGCCGCCCTGATCGCCGGCCTCTCGGCCCGCCTGGCGGCGTCGCGCATCGTGGGGGAGATGCCGTGAAGAGCTTGGCGGCGCTGCTGATCGCGCTGATGATCTGGGGCCTCGGCCTCCTGGCCTTCACCGGACGGGTGGACCAGTCGACGCCCGCCCCCGAACCGCCCACCGCCGACGGCGTCGTCGTGCTGACCGGAGCCTCCAACGTTCGCCTGGAGGCCGCCACCCGGCTGCTGGAGGAAGGCAAAGGCAAGCGCCTGCTGATCTCGGGCGTCAACCGCGAGGCCACCCGCGCCGACGTCCAGACCGTCACCCGGGCCGTCAAGCCGATCTATGACTGCTGCGTGGACCTGGGCTTCGCCGCCGCCAACACCGTGGGCAACGCCCTGGAGACGGCCGAGTGGGCCAAGTCGAAGGACTACAAGAGCCTGATCGTGGTCACGGCCGACTATCACATGCCGCGCTCGATGCTGGAGCTCGACGCCGCCATGCCGGGCGTGAAGCTCTATTCGTATCCGGTGAAGACCGATCTCAACGCCCGCCGCTGGTGGAAGACCTCGCTCAGCGCCCGGCGAATGATCGTGGAATACTGCAAGTACCTGGCGATCCTGGGCCGCGAAGCGTTCCTGGGCCTGGGTCCGAAGGACAAAGACAAGGCCGCCCCGGCGGCGAAGGAAGCCTCTTGATCTATCTGCGTTCGTTCCTGTTCCAGCTGTTCTTCTGGCTGTGGTCGGCGGCCTGGGCGATCGGCATGGTCGTCACCTTCCCCCTGCCCCGCGCCGCCAACACCTGGTGCCTGGCGACCTGGTCCAAGGGGCTTATCGTCGCCCTGCGCGTGATGGCGGGCATCAAGGTCGAGGTCCGCGGCCAGCAATACCGCCCGACCGGCCCGGCCCTGGTCGCGGCCAAGCACCAGTCGATGTTCGACGTCTTCAGCCAGTTCGCCCTGCTGCCCGACGCCTGCTTCGTGATGAAGAAGGAGCTGCTGATGGTGCCGCTCTTCGGTTGGCACGGCGTGAAGGCCGGCATGATCGTCGTCGATCGCGGCGGCCACTCGGCCGCGCTGAAGAAGCTGGTCCGCGACGCCGTCGAGCGCATGCGGGAGACGCGGCAGGTGGTGATCTTCCCGGAAGGCACCCGCGGCGACGTCGGTCAGCCCGGCGACTACAAGCCCGGCATCGCGGCCCTGTACCGCGAACTGGACATGCCGGTGACGCCCCTGGCGCTGAACTGCGGCGTCCATTGGAACAAGGGCTTCCTGCGCAAGCCCGGCACGATCGTCTTCGAATATCTCGAGCCCATTCCCGCCGGCCTGAAGCGCGGCGAGTTCATGCGCGAACTGCAGACGCGGATCGACACCGCGACCAAGGCGCTGGAGGACGAGGGGCTTTAAGACGTCTCGATCGCCTCGACCATCTTCAGCAGCTTCTCCATGGCGTGGTCGCGCACGCCGTCTTCGCGCAGATGCATGACCAGGTCGCGGAGATAGTCGATGTTGGGGCCGGACAGGCCCGTCGCGCCGGCGATCAGCTGGGCCTGCTGGTCCAGGGTCAACGCCCCGGCCCACTGGCTGTGCTTCATGTCCGAGAGGAAGACCAAGGCCTGCGCCTTTCCATTTCCGTCGACCTTCACGTCGCGCCAGGTCTCGAAATAGGTCTCGGTCGGCTGTTCGCGTTCGCGCAGATAGGCGTAGACGTCGTCCCACGCGGACGCCGCCACGCGATAGGCCATGCCGCGCACCGCGCCGCCGGGGGCCAGGCCCAGCACCAGGCCGGGGCGCTCGTAGGTGCCGCGATGATGCACCGAATAGATGCAGAAGGCCCGCCGCCGGCCGTGGAGCACGGCGGTTCTTCGGTCTATGAACGGGAACCCGGGCCGCCACATCAGCGATCCGTATCCGAATACCCAGCGATCCTCGCCGCCGCCCTCTAAGCTCATCACCGATCCCGACTGGACGCGCCCTTTACATGACCCATAACGACGCCGCCTCGTCCCGCAAAGCCCGGCGCAGCCGTCTGTTCACGCCTTTCGTCCTCGCCGCCCTCGTGGCGGGCGGTTGGAGCTACGGCTGGTTCTGGCTGCGCGGCCAGGCCGAGCAGCGGATGGACGAGCAGGCGGCGGACCTGAAGTCGCGCGGTTACGACCTGTCCTGGAGCGCCCGGACCTTTCACGGCTTCCCGTTCCGGATGAACGTCGACCTGGCCGACGCCCGCGTCGCCGAGCCGACCGGCTGGGCCGTCCGCGCGCCGGTGCTGAAGGGCGAAGCCGAGATCTTCGACCTGACCCACTGGGTGCTGGTCGCCGAGCGGGGCGTCGTCCTGACCCGCCCCGAGGCCGGCGATGTGACGATCACCGGCCAGGCGCTGCGGGCCAGCATCTCGCACGTCTCGGAATATCCGCCGCGCGTCTCGGTCGAGGGCGCCAAGCTGATCTTCGTCCCGGCGCCGAGCGCCAAGCCGTTCGAACTGGTCTCGGCCGAGGACATGCAGCTGCACCTGCGCGCCGGCCCCGACGACCAGGGCGCGATCTTCTTCAAGGCCGGCGGCGCCAAGACCGCCTTCACGGGCCTCTTGGGCCGCATCGCCCAGGACAAGACCGCGTCGATGGTCCTGGAGACGCGGCTGTCGCACGTCTCGTACCTGCGGGGCCGCAACTGGGAGGCGGCGGTTAAGCGCTGGAGCCAGGCCGGCGGCCAGATCACCCTGCAGCAGAGCCAGATCCTGGCCGGCGACGCCGTGGGCAAAGCCAAGTCCGGCGTGCTGTCGGTCGACGACCGGGGCCGCGTGACCGGCTCGTTGAACGTGGCGATCAAGGAGCGCCCCGACCTGTCCCAGCCGATCCGGACGCCGGAGCAGGCCGTGGCCGCCGCCGCCCAGGCCATCGGCCAGGAGCCGGTGATCGAGGCGGACCTCAACTTCCGCAACGGCCGCACGATGCTGGGGCTGTTCGACACCGGGCCGGCGCCGACCGTGTATTGATCGACCACAGATCTCTCGAAACGCAATTTTCTTCCCCGCGAGGGCTGGCTATTGCGTGTTCGGCGGCAAAGACTATGGTCCCGCCTCCAATTTCGGGGAAGAACATGGGCAGCGACGCGACGGCCGCCACGCCGTCTCTCGAAGAGGTCCGATGGCGGCTCGACGCCATCGACACTGAACTCCTGAAGCTGCTGGACGAACGCGCCAGCCTGGCCGGCGCGGTCGCGGCCGCCAAGCGCGCCTCGGGCGACACGGGCTTTGGCCTGCGCCCCGGCCGCGAGGCCCAGATCGTCCGCAAGCTGCTCGAAACCCCACGCGACGGCGCCTCCGACGCCCTGGTCATCCGCATCTGGCGCGAGATCATGGCCGACAACCTGGCGCGCCAGGGCCCATACCAGTTGAGCGTCTTCGGCGGCCGCGATGCGGCTCGCGCCGTCGAGCTGACCCGCCTGCGCTTCGGCACGGCGCCGCGCCTCTCCGTCGCCCCCACCGCCCAGGACGCCCTGGCCGTCGCCCGCGCCCCCTGGGGCGTGGCCGTCCTGCCGCTGGCGTCTGAGACGCCCTGGTGGGGTCGCCTGCTGGCCGAACCCAAGCTGAAGGTCTTCGCCGCCCTGCCCTGCCTGTCTCGCTGGGGATCGCAGGCCGCCCTGGCCGTGGCCGAGGTCGAGGTTGAGCCCACCGGCGGCGACCAGACCTTCTGGGTCACCGACTCGCCCAAGAGCACGGCCGCCATCGTCGAGGCCCTGGGCCAGGACGGCGTCGCCGCCGAGCAGATCGCCGAGGCCGGCGGCCTGAAGCTGTTCTCGCTGTCGGGCTTCTTCCAGTCGGAAGACGAGCGCCTGGCCCGCGCGCCGGGCCAGCTGACTGGCGTCATCGGGGCTGCGCCCGAGCAGTTCGACGTGTAAGAGACGCCCGTTCGTTAGCCGAGTACTTCGATGACCGCCGTCCCCACCGACCGCTTCGCCGCGCCCCGTCCTGTCCCGAAGCCCGGGATCCTGGACATCCACGCCTATGTCGGCGGCAAGTCCAAGGTCGAGGGCGTCGCCCATCCGGTGAAGCTGTCGAGCAACGAGAACATCCTGGGCAGCAGCGACAAGGCCAAGGAGGCCTATCGCAACGCCGTCGACCGGATGCACATCTATCCGGATGGCAAGGCGGGCATCCTGCGCGCCGCCGTGGCCGAGCGCTTCAAGCTGGAGCCCGAGCGCCTGACCTTCGGCGACGGCAGCGACGAGATCTTCGCCCTGCTGTGCCAAGTCTATCTGGAACCCGGCGACAACATCGTCCAGGGCGAGCACGGCTTCGCCGCCTACGCCATCGGGGCCCGCGCCTGCCAGGGCGAGGTGCGGATGGCCAAGGAGATCAACCACCGCATCGACATCGACGAGGTGGTCAAGTGCGTCGACGAGCGCACCCGCCTCGTCTTCATCGCCAATCCCGCCAACCCGACCGGCACCTGGCTGACGGGCGAGGAGATCCGCGCCCTGCACGCGGGCCTGCCGCCGTCGGTGATCCTCGTTTTGGACGGTGCCTATTCGGAGTTCTGCAGCGATCCGCGCTTCGAGGACGGCCTCGACCTGGCCCGGACCGCCGAGAACGTCATCGTCACCCGGACCTTCTCGAAACTGCACGGCCTGGCCGCGCTGCGCGTGGGCTGGGGCTACGCCCCGACGCACATCATCGAGCCGCTGGAGCGCATCCGCCCGCCGTTCAACACCTCGATCCCCGGCCAGGAAGCCGCCGTCGCGGCCCTGTTCGACGACGAGTTCCAGGCCCGCTCGCTGGCCCTGGTCGAGCAGTGGCGTCCGTGGCTGGCCCAGCAGCTGGGCGGCCTGGGGCTGGAAGTGACGCCGTCGGCGGCCAATTTCGTGCTGGCCACCTTCCCGACCACGCCGGGCAAGACCGCCCGCGAGGCCGAGGCGTTCCTCGCCTCCAAGGGCTATCTGGTCCGCGCGGTGGCCAATTACGGCCTGCCCGACGGCATCCGCATCACCATCGGCCTGGAAGAGCAGAACCGCGCCGTGGTCGAGCTGCTGGCCGAGTTCATGGGGCGCTAGATGTCGGCTCCCGGTATCCTGTACCCCAAGATCACCGTCATCGGCTGCGGCCTGATCGGCGGCTCGGTGATCCGCGCCGCCCGTGAGCACGGCGTCGTCGGCGAGGTCACCGTGGCCGACGCCAGCGAGGCCAACCGCGCCCGCGTCGTCGCGCTGGGCATCGCCGAGCACGTGACCGGCGACATCGCCCAGGCGGTCAAGGACGCTGACCTGGTGGTCATCGCCACCCCGGTGCTGTCGATCCCGGACCTGGCCGCCGTCGTGATCCCGGCCATGAAGGCGGGCGCCACCCTGACCGACGTCGGCTCGACCAAGGGCAATGTCGCCGAGGCCTTCCGCGCCCAGGACCTGTCGAAGATCTACGCCATCCCCGGCCACCCGATCGCCGGCACCGAGCAGTCGGGGCCCGACTCCGGCTTCGCCGAGCTGTTCGAGAACCGCTGGACGATCCTGACCCCGTTCGAGAGCGACGACGAGCACTACGCCGAGGCCGTCGCCAAGCTGTCGGCCTTCTGGCGCGCCTTCGGGGCCCAGGTCGAACTGATGGACGAGAAGCACCACGACCTGGTGTTGGCCGTCGTCAGCCACCTGCCCCACCTGATCGCCTACACGATCGTCGGCAGCGCGGCCGACCTGGAGAACGTCACCGAGAACGAGGTCATCAAGTACTCGGCCTCAGGCTTCCGCGACTTCACCCGCATCGCCGCCAGCGACCCGACCATGTGGCGCGACATCTTCGTGGCCAACAAGGACGCGGTGCTGGAGATGCTGGGCCGCTTCACCGAGGACCTGCAGGCCATGAGCCGCGCGATCCGCTGGGGCGACGCCGACACCCTACACGCCCACTTCACCCGCACCCGCGCCATCCGCCGCGGCATCGTGGCGGCGGGCCAGGAAAGCGCCCTGCCGAACTTCGGGCGCGATCGCGGGAAGAGCTGACCCACGCAAGACGCGTCCCCCGCAAAATCTTCGCGCGGACCTTGCATTCGAAATCGAGCAGGCGGACCTTCCTCGAACTAACTTGAGGGAGGTCAGCATGGACAGCGTCAATGTATCGATCGTTCGTCAAGCGTATGAGCACTATCGCGACGGCAAGATCGGCAACGTCACCGAGGCCCTGACGAACGACGTAAGCTGGAGGGTCATCGGCGAGCCGAACTCGTTCGCGCCATTCGGCGATTTCGAGAACCACAGCGGCGCGCTCGAATATTTCGATCGTCTGTCGCAGGTGCTGGAAACCGACAGGTTCGCACCAGAGGAGTTCGTGGCGAGCGGCGACACCGTCGTTGTCACCGGACGCACCTTCGGCAAGATGAAGGCCTCGAAACAACCGATCGAGATCGAGTGGGTTCACGTTTTTAAGCTCAAGGACGGCAAGATAAGCCAGTATCGAGAGTTCCTTGACACGGCCCGGATCCTCGCCGCCGCCAAAGTCCCCGAGCCCGCGCACTGAGCTCGTCTTGACCGCCAAAGCCGGGGCGGCCCGGACTCTTTCTGCGTGCTCGCATGGCTCCGGGCGTCCGGCGAGTGTTTCGGACATGGAATCGGCCATGCGCTCTCCGCTTCACGCGGCTGACCGCTGAAGGTGTGGGGAGGCGACGGAGCGGCCGGGCGAACCCGGAGACCGTGAGCGTGTGTTTGCGTTTCAGCTCGACCGCTCGCTCCGCCAGGCTGTTGTTTCCATGAGGACGGCGCGTGAGCGTTGTCTGCTCGGGCCTCCGTTCCCCCCGGACGGGCGTGGACCCCACCGCCTTGGCATTGCCAAGGCGGCGTCTTTACGTCACGCATGACGGCCTTCGGCCGTCATGCGGGATCGGCTCTACCGTCTCCAGCTCGGCGATCCACGATAGGCGGCTTTATGCGATCTTCGCGCAGGTTCACCCCGTGAACTCCGAGGATAGAACGCGCCAGATCCCCGTAAGCGCCACTCATCAAGAGCAGGGGCCATGCGAAACCCGGGAAGGTGAGGAATTACACCGATCTTGATTGCGGGACGTCGTTCGATGAGCATGCAATCCTTTTCAGACCCGCCCAACGCGCCGCCCACCAGACCGAGTCACCGATGTCAGATCAGCCCAACCATGCTCGCGCAGCCTCGCGCTATGCGGCGGACTACGTCCTGCGCTGGGTCGAGATCGCCAACGCGGTTCACGGCGCGGACCTGCTCTACGCCCTGGTCTTCACGGCCCTCTGGTCCGGCAACTACTCGCACGTCCGCGACGGCGGCCACGCGACCCCCGAAGACCTGTCGCCGGACCGCCAGCCCCGCCCGTTGACGGTGCGCCAGGTCGCCGATTCCCTGGCCCTGCCCTATGAAACCGTCCGCCGCCGGTTCCTCGAGATGATCGAGAAGGGCGCGATCCAGCGGGTGGGGCGCAGGGGCTTCATCGTCTCGCGCTCGGCCCTGTCCAGCCCCGAGGTCGCGCACGGCCACCAGCGGACCCAGTCCAGCCTCGCGCGCTTCCTCAAGGAATTGAAGTCGATCGGCGTGGAAGCGGCCTAGGTCGGATCGGCAATGCCAACTAGGCTTCGCGTCCTATCACCGCTCATCCCCGCGAAAGCGGGGATGAGCGGATTGGGGATTTCTCACGGCTAAATTGGCTCCACCCCGTGGCCGCTTCCAGCCCCTTCTGCAAATCCCCCCCCAAACCTTTCGGCGAGCGTTGTTACCAGAGCTTGCGACTCCGTCATTTGTCGGACATATAATATCTACGTTGTGAGATTTTATCCCGAAATGTGGGACTTCCGCAACATGGAGAGCTGAACCGGGAAAACCGGGAGCCTCGGGTTGGAAACATCGGAGGGTGCGGCGGGGCCGGCCCTGTCAGGAGGGTCGCATGTCGTCGTCCAAGCACGGCTGGAATTCGGGTTGCTCGCTGCTGGCCCTGGCATTTGTCGGAGCGATGACCGCCATCGGCGCGCACGCGCAGACCCAGCCAGCGCCGGACAACACGGTCGAGGAAGTGGTCGTCACCGGCTTCCGCGAAAGCCTGAAGAGCGCCCTCAACGTCAAGCGCCAGTCCTCAGGCGTGGTCGACGCCATCAAGGCCGAGGACATCGCCGACTTCCCCGACGCCAACCTGGCCGAGTCCATCCAGCGGGTCCCCGGCGTGTCGATCACCCGCGTGGCCGGCGAAGGTCGGACCATCACTGTGCGCGGCCTGCCGCCCGCTTTCACCCGCGTGCGCATCAACGGCATGGAAGCCCAGTCGACCAGCGGCGCGACCACCAGCGACCGGGGCGCGAACCTGGGTCGGGGCTTCGACTTCAACACCTTCGCCTCGGAGCTGTTCAGCGGCATCACGGTGCGCAAGACCGCCCAGGCCGAGGTCATCGAGGGCTCGCTGGGCGCGACCGTCGACCTGGAGACCGCCCGCCCCCTGGACCAGAAGGGCCTGACCTTCGTGCTGGGCGCCGCCGCCGGCTACAACGACCTCTCCAAGCACTCCGACCCGAAGGTCACCGCCGTGCTGGGCGATCGCTGGGACACCGCCTGGGGCGAGTTCGGAGCCCAGGCCTCGCTGGCCTGGAGCAAGCGCAAGTTCCTCGAGGACCAGTGGGGTTCGGGCGGCTGGAACCCGGCCACGGTCGACGGCGGCTTCTGCACGCCCGTGGGCCGTCCGGTGCAGAACCCGGTGAGCAACGCGGCCAACGGCACCGACGCCCTGAACTGCGCCACCGGCGTCCCCCGCCCGGCGGCGACCGACACGGTCTTCGACCTGGCCAACCGCTCGACGGTGTTCTTCCCGCGCCTGCCCCGCTATGGCCGCTTCCACCACGACCAGGAGCGCACCGGCGCGACCCTGGCCCTACAATGGAAGCCGACCTCGCGCACCTCGCTCAGCTTCGACGCCCTCTATTCGAACTATGACGTCAAGCGCGAGGAGAACTGGCTGGAAGGCTTCTCGTTCGCCCGCGCCATCAGCCAGAACGGCAAGCCGCAAACGGCCGTGCGCGAGCTGGTGCTGCGCAACGCCGGGACCAGCCATACGGCCGGGACCAATTTCGGCCAGACCGTCCATGACGTCGACTTCGCCCGTTTCGACGGCGTCGACGTGCGCTCCGACACCCAGCACGACGAGTTCCAGAACGTCTTCCAGCAGTACACCTTCGCCGGGACGCACGAGCTGACCGACAGGATCACGGTGAAGGGCCTGATCGGCTATTCGAAGTCGGACTACGACCAGCCGATGACGACGACGATCATGTTCCAGCGGCCCAACACCAGCATGACGATCGACTTCCGCAAGAACCGCGACCAGCCGACCATCACCCATGGCTTCGACGTCACCGACGCCGCGCAATACAGCTTCGCCGCCCCCAACGCCGAGGTGCGGCTGTCGCAGACCTTCACCACCAACATCTACAAGACCGTCGACCTGAACCTGGCCTGGGCGGTCGACGACGCCCTGACCGTCAAGGTCGGCGGCCATTATGACGAGTTCTCGTTCGACACCTCTGCCTTCCAACGGCCGAACAACTTCCTGGTCCCGAGCTTCACCTCGGCCGAGCTGAAGAACCTCACCAAGGTGGTCAGCGGCTTCGGCGGCCACGGCATCGACGCGGGCGTCTTCCCCAGCGCCTGGGCGACGATCGACTACGACAAGTTCGTCGCCAACCAGAACCTCTACAGCCAGTCGGGCCTCTACAACCTGGTCAACAACTACGGCGGCATCCGGCGCGTCGACGAGAAGGTGACCTCGGCCTATCTCCAGGCCGACCTGCGCACCGAGATCGCCGGCCTGCCGGTGCGCGGCGACGTCGGCTTCCGCTTCGCCAAGACCGAGCTGGAATCACGCGGCTACCAGATCGGCCTGACGCCGCAGCAGGTGACCGCCGACCACAGCTATCACGACGTCCTGCCGTCGATGAACGTCTCGGTCGACGTCACCGACGACCTGGTCCTGCGCTTCTCGGGGGCCAAGACGGTGTCGCGGCCCGAGCTGGGCTTCCTGACGCCCGGCGGCAGCCTGAACCTGACCGGCACCCCGTCGATCACCTCGGGCAACCCGACCCTGGACCCGATCCGCGCCTGGACCGCCGACCTCGGCGCCGAGTGGTACTTCGCCCCCGGCGCGATCCTGGGCGTGGGCCTCTTCTACAAGGACATCGAGACCTATGTTCAGAACCAGTCCCAGCAGCTGACCTTCCGCCAGACCGGCCTGCCGATGGCGCTGCTGGGTTCGTCGGGCGTCGATCCCGACAACACTCCGATCACCGTCACCCGGCCGCTGAATACGCCCGGCGGCCCGCTGAAGGGCTTCGAGATCAACTACCAGCAGGCCTTCACCTTCCTGCCGGGCTTCCTGCGCCATACCGGGGCGCTGGTGAACTACACCTATGTCGACAGCCAGATCGACTACTTCCTGGCCGCCGGCGGCATGACCACCAACGACCTGATCGGCCTGTCCAAGAACGCCTACAACGCCACCCTCTACTACGAGGACAGCAAATTCAGCGCCCGCGTCTCGGCCTCGTACCGCGATAAGTCGATCGTCGCCCTGCCGGCCAACAACCCGCTGCAGGACCTGGAGGGATACTCGCCCAACCTGACCTTCGACATGGCCGCCTCGTACCAGATCAACGAGCACTTCAAGCTATCGCTGGAGGGGCTGAACATCCTGGACCGCTTCAACCGCCAGTTCATCGACTCCGACCGTGACAGCACCTTCGTCTACACCCACACCGGCCGACAGTTTAACCTGGGCCTGCAGTACAAGTTCTAGGCTGAGACTAAACGGACGCGCTTCGGCGCGTCCGTCCTTTCCCGCCGTATTCGCGAAATAAGCCGGCAACAATCGAGGGTCATTTCAGCGATCCAGGGACATCACCCCGGAAGGAAACACCCTCAATGCGCCGCACGCTCCTCGTCGCGCTCGCCTCGCTCACCACGGTCGCCGCCGCCGGCGTGGCCATGGCCCAGGACGGCCCGCCGCCCGGACCGCCGCGCCAGATGCCGGCCCCGGAAGACATCTTCAAGCGCTGGGACGCCAACAGCGACGGCGTGGTCGACAAGGCCGAATGGACCAGCGCTGGCCGTCCGGAAGACCGCTTCGCCATGATCGACGCCGACAAGGACGGCAAGGTCACGCTGGACGAACTGAAGAGCGCCTTCGAGAAGATGCGCCAGCGCCGCGCCCAGCAAGGCGATGGCCCGCCTCCCGGCCCGCCGCCGGAAGGCCCGCCGCCCCAGAACTAAGCGCTCGTTCGAGCCGCTTCGAACGCCGCCCGATCGCCTCGGGCGGCGTTTTCGTTAGGCGGCCACGCCCCGCCGGATACCGGTAACAAAGACCGTGACAACGCTGTCGCCGTTCCGCTAGCTTCGCCCGCAAGGCGCGCGCCCGACGGCTGCGAGACGCGCCATGGAGGACGCGTTGATGACCCGCCTGGCCACCCTGTCGTTCGTCGCGCTGCTGACCCTTTCTCCTTTGGCTTTGGCGGGCGCCGCAGGCGCCGAGGACGCGCCCCGCCCCATCCGCCTGAACCAGACCGGCCTCGAAGCCGGCGGCCCCAAGCGCGCCATCCTGGCCGATCCCTCGACGGCGCCGCTGGACTGGACCCTGCTGGACGCCGCCGGCGCGACTGTCGCCGGCGGGAAGACGAAGGTGTTCGGCGACGATCCCGCCTCGGGCGAGCATGTCCACCAGATCGACTTCTCGACCTTCCACAAGGCCGGCGACGGCTATCGCCTGAAGGTCGGCGCGATCGAGAGCCGCCCCTTCGCCCTGCGCGCCAAGCCCGATGGCAAGCTGACCAAGGCCGCCCTGTCGTTCTTCTACCAGCAGCGCGCCAGCGTCCCGATCCTGGCCCGCTTCGTCGAGCGTCCGGACCTGGCCCGCCCCGCCGGCCACGCGCCGGACAAGGCCACCTGCTTCGATCTCGCCGACGAGCGCGGCCAGGTCTGGCCGGGCTGTGACTATACGCTGGACGCCAGCGGCGGCTGGTATGACGCCGGCGACCAGGGCAAGTACGTGGTCAATGGCGGCATCTCGGTCTGGACCCTGGTCAACGCCTGGGAGCGCGCGACCGTGCTGAGGCGCCCGCGCGCGCTGAAGGCCCTGGGCGACCGATCGCTGGCCCTGCCCGAGCACGGCAACGGCGTCCCCGACATTCTCGACGAGGCCCGCTTCGAACTGACCTTCCTGCTGGCCATGCAGGTCCCGGACCGCAAGGCCCTGCAGGTCCCGGTCGGCAAGCAGAAACCCGTCGACGGCAAGCTCACTCTGACCGCCATCGACGCCTCGGGCATGGCCCACCAGAAGATCGCCGACCGCTACTGGACGGCCCTGCCGACCGCGCCGGCCGACGACAGGCAGGTGCGCTATCTCTACTACCCGACGACCGGCGCGACCCTGAACCTGGCCGCCGTCACCGCCCAGGCGGCGCGGGTGTGGAAGAAGATCGACCCGACCTTCTCGGCCCGCTGCCTGGACGCGGCCCGCCGCGCCTTCGCCGCCGCCCGGCGCAATCCGGAGATCTATCAGTTGGGTCCGTTCACCGGCAGCGGCGGCTATGGCGACGGCGACTTGGCGGACGAGGCCTACTGGGCCGCCGCCGAGCTCTACGCGACCACGGGCGAGCCCGAATACGAAAAGGCCCTGCGCGCCTCGCCGCTGTTCTTAGCCGCGCCGTCGGTGGGCGGGCGGCCAACCGGCGACCTGGGCTGGAGCTCGGTCGGGGCCCTGGGCACCATCACCCTGGCCCTCGCGCCCAATCGCCTGAAGCCCGCCGAGGTCGCCCAGGCCCGCGCCAACCTGACGACCAGCGCCGGCAAGTACCTCTCCGACGACCTCGGCCAGGGCTACGCCCTGCCCTACGCCGCGCCGGGCTATCCCTGGGGCTCGAACAGCGCGGTGCTGAACCGCGCCGTGGTGCTGGGCCTGGCCTACGACTTCACCGGCGAGGTCGCCTATCGCTACGGGGCGGTCGACGCCATGGACTACGTGCTGGGCCGCAACCCGCTGGACCGGTCCTACGTCTCGGGCTTCGGCGCGCGGCCGATGCGCAATCCGCACCACCGCTTCTGGGCCAGGCAGGCCGATCCGGCCTATCCCGCGCCGCCGGCCGGGGTGGTGTCGGGCGGTCCCAACTCGACCGCCATGAACGACCCGGTGGCCGAGACCATGAAGGGCCAGTGCAAGCCGCAGACCTGCTGGACCGACGACTACCGCGCCTTCACCCAGAACGAGGTGGCGATCAACTGGAACGCCCCGCTGGCCTGGGCCTCGGCCTTCCTCGACGACACCGCGCGCTAACGCTGGACGAAGGCCCGCGCGATGGTCGCCTGGGCGCAGCCCGGCGACGAGGGCCTGGGCGGGGCGTGCTGCTTCGTCGAGGGCGTCCCTTCGCCCCGGATGACCTGGACCTGCGGCTGGCAGCGTCCGTCGGCCGTCCGCTGCATGCGCATCTTGCGGATCTCGAAGCGGCTGGGCTCGACGCCCTGCACCCAGGTGTAGGCGCCCACGCCCCCGGCCGCCCCGACCGCGATCGCCAGCACCGCGCCGGCCGCCACCCAGGCCGGGCCCTGGATCCAGCGCTGCGTCGGCGGCAGGCGGCCCGGCGGCTCCTCGAAGATCCAGCGATAGCCCAGGTCCGGCACGGTCTCGATGAAGCGCGGGGCCCGCGCGTCGTCGCCCAGCGCGCGCCGCAGGTCCGCGACGGCCTGGGTCAGCGTCTCGTCCGAACCCCGGGCGTCGGCCCAGACCGTCTCGATCAGATAGCCGCGCGAGGCGGTCAGGCCAGGCCGCTCGGTCAGGGTCAGCAGCAGGTCGAAGGTTCGCGGCTCCAGATGGCTGGCCCCGGCCGGAGCTCGCACGCGACGGCTCTCGACATCGATCGAGACCTCGCCGAACGCCAGGCGCGGCGGGCTAGAAGGCTGCGTCCGAACTTCCACGCGACGATAGACTCCCATCCGGCTCGGCCGCGCATGAAGCGGTTATTGTGCGGCGCAATTAGGTCCGAACGTTGCCTTGGGAGCCGGCGCGCGACGTGATCGCAAGCCGCCGCTTGAGTACGCGAGCGAGGCGGGCTAAACGGAGCGTCCCTTTGGCGGGCGTAGTTCAGAGGTAGAACGTCAGCTTCCCAAGCTGAATGTCGGGGGTTCGATTCCCCCCGCCCGCTCCAAGGTCCCCTCCCCTTCGTTGACCTTCGCCGGCTTCGAGCGCACGATCGCCTCAAACAGACGTTTGGGGAGAAGCGCCATGGCCGACGGCGAGGATCATCCGCGCGCCAAATTCCATGCGATGACCGAGGGCACGCCTGAGGACTGGGGCATCATCGCCGGGGCGTCGGTGGAGTTCGGGCGCGAACTGCCCACCCGCCTGATCGCCCACCTGAACCTGCTGAAGGGCGACTGCGGCGGCTTCGCCATCGACCGGCTGGAGCACAGCCTGCAGACCGCCACCCGCGCCCACCAGGCCGGCGAGGACGAGGAATATGTCGTCTGCGCCCTGCTGCACGACATCGGCGACATCCTGGGCCCGCGCAATCACGCCGACATCGCCGCGGCGATCCTGCAGCCCTTCGTGTCGGAACGGAACCACTGGATGGTGGCCCACCACGCGATCTTCCAGGGCTACTACTTCTTCCACCACCTGGGCCTGGACCGCGACATGCGCGACCAGTTCCGGGGCCATCCGGACTTCGAGCACACGGCCAAGTTCTGTCACCTGTACGACCAGGAGGCGTTCGACCCGAACTTCAAGTCGATGCCCCTGGACGCGTTCGAACCGATGCTGCAGCGGGTGATGAGCGTTCCCAAGCGCTCGATCTACCTGCGGGCGGCGGCGGAGTAGGCCCTACTCCACCCGCTCGGCCTTGATACCCAGCTTGGCCAACTGGGCCTGGACGCTGTCGGGACCGACCAGGTGGCCCGAGCCGACGGCGACGAAGCTGACGCCCGCGCCGGCCAGCTTGGTCTTCAGCTGACGGGCCCAGTCCTCGTTACGCTTGACGATCAGCAGGTCGTAAAGCTCGGGATAGTCGCCCTTCATCTCCGAGATGAACTCGGCCTCCAGTTCGGCGATGTCGCCGGCGGCCCAGGCGGCGACCATCTTGTCGATCTTGCCGACGCCCTCGTCGACATCGTCCAGCGTGACGCTGAGGAAGTCGGCCTCGGTCTTGGCCGGCAGGTCGGCGAAGAAGCGGATCTGCTGCTCGGGCGTCTCGAAGGCGCTCTCGGGTTTGCCGGCGGCCTTGACCTCCTTGGCCAACACCTGCTCGACGCCGCTCTTGGGATCGTAGCCGGCCTTGATCACTGGCAGCATCGACAGCGACACCGCGGCCAGCCACGGGCGCATCATGTTCAGGGCCTGGGGCGGCACGCCGCCAGCCTGGGCCAGCGCGCTGGCATGCTGGAACGCCTCGGGCGTGATCTTGGCCGACAGCGGGTTGGAAGGATCCAGGCCGTACTTCAGGACCAGGGGCTGCATCACCGCCGGATCGTCGGCGCCGATGATCTCCAGGGTCAGATCGCCGCTGGTGGTCAGCGCCTTGTCGATCTTGGCCGAGCGCCATTGGGTGTCGGGCCGCAGCACGTGGATGGTGCCGAACAGATAGATGGTCGAGTCGTGGTCCTTGATGGCCCACAGCGCGGGTTCGGCCAGGGCGGAGCCCGCGAAACCCAGGGCCAGGACCGAAACCAGACCCGCCGCGGCGCGGCGCAATTGACGAAGCATGTAACCCCCGAAGGACTATGGATTGAGACTTGGAACGGCGTGCGCGCGGGCGCAAGGCCGGCGGCTATTTCAGGAAGGCGGCGACCGCCTCGGCGAAGGCCTGGGGCTGGTCCAGCATGATGAAGTGGCGGGCGTCGTCGACCCGCTTCAGGGTCACGCCCGGCAGGGCCGCGTAGGCGTCGGCATAGGTCTTGTCGATCGCCGCGACCGGCGCGCCCATGGCCGGATCATAGGGATAGAGCAGCGTGACCGGCGTCCGGATCGCCGCCAGCTCGGTCCGGGCGTCGGTCGTCAGCAGGTCGTACATGGCGCGCCCGACGACCGATTGCGACGAGGCCTTCGACCAGTCCAGGACCAGCTTCTGGCCCTCCGGCGACCTGGAAAAGCGCGGCGCGGTCATGGCCTGCTGGCCGGCGAAGGCCTCGGGGCTCATGGCGATGACGCCGTCGCGCATGGCCGCGGCCTGCGGCTTGACGGTCTCGACCGTGGCGGCCGGCGAGAACAGCACGGCGAAGAACGGCAGGCTGTCGACGATCATCAGCCGGCTCACGTCCTCGGGATGGCGGCGGGCCAGCAGCAGGCCCGAGAAGCCGCCCATCGAGTGGCCGATCACGGCCGGCGACTTCAGGTGGTTTGCCCGGATGTAGCCGTCCACCGCCTCGACCAGCGGTTCGACGATCGGCCCCTCGGCGTTGCCGCCGACCGGCGCGCCGGCGAAGCCCGCCACCTGCACCACATGGACGCGGTGCGTGGCCGACAACTGCTTGACGGTGGCGTCCCAGACCGCGCCGGACGAGGCCAGGCCCGGGATCAGGACGACGTCAGGACCCTTGCCGGAGACGGTGACCTTGATCCGGTCGGCGGCGTGAGCGTGATTGCCGCCGAACACGCCGAGGGCGGCGGCGATGGCCATGAAAATCACGAACAGGTGGAAGCGTTTGCGCATGGGATGTCCCTTTGGACGAAGGCGTGCGGAAGGCTTCGGCGCCGAGAGCGCCGAGCGGCGGGCGGTTCGGTTGGCGGATGGAGAGGCTTACGCCTCGTCCTGGAAGATCGCTTCGATGGACTGGCCGAACAGTCGGGCGATCTTGAAGGCCAGCGGCAGGCTGGGATCGTACTTGCCCGTCTCCAGGGCGTTGATGGTCTGTCGGGAGACCTGGAGCGCCTCGGCGAGGTCGGCCTGGCTCCAGTCGCGCTCAGCGCGTAGGACCTTGAGGCGGTTCTTCATTGGTAGCGTCTGCGGATGAAGGGCTGACTTAGGCCCCAGCACAGACAGAACAAGGGAAAGATCAAGAACAGCGGTGGCGCGGGGATCACCTGGGCATTGCTGAGGAAGCCCCAGACCGTGGTGACTGCCAGAACCGCGCCTAGCCCCCACAGCATGGCTTCGACGTGGATCATGCGCTCGAACTCGTCGGGCTCTTCCTTGAGATAGAGACCCATCACCACCAACACGCCCAGGATCGGGATGGCGGGCGCGACGGCCACGATCCACAGTAGCGGCCCGGACAGCTTGGCGCCGTCCAGCAGGGCGATCGAGCCCATCAGGATCAAGAAGTAGGCGATCATCGTTACCGCCAGCCGGCGACGATAACGCTGCATCGCGGGACCCAGCTTACCCGTCTGCAGTCGCGCGGAACCTATGAAGGCGTAAGCCATGTAAACAATGGCCCAGATCAGCATCGCGACCAGCATCGCCGGTCCTTTGAGCACATGAGAAAAGGCCAGGAGGAACGGAACGGTCGACAGAGCCGCCGCACCCACGCCGAAGAGCACCCACCTAGGCCAACGTCGATTGGCGACTTCCATGACAAGCACCCCACTCCAAATGACAAGGAGAGTTGTCATTTCTGGGCGAGATATGTCAAGCGACATTGTCATTATGTCTAGCGACGATGACTAAATGGCGGACGAGATCGATGTTTCAGGCGGCCTCGCGGCCCAGGAAGGGGTCGGCCGACAGCGCATCGCGAGTCACGCCGCGCCAGTGGATGGCCTCCAGACGCTTGAGCGCGCGGCCCAGCAGGCCGGGGCGCGGTCGACTGACCGCCTCCCAGCCATAGCGCGAGAAGCGGTCGCCGAAGTCGGACCAGCGGATCACCCGCCCCGCCGCATCCTGACGCCAGACGGCCTTGTCGCAACCGGGAATGCGCGCGCACCGCTCCCAGGCCTCGACGCGGCCTTGCAGGATCAGGAACGGGTCATGTGCGATGCGGGCCAACAGGGCCTCCATGGACTTTCCGCCGTCCTCCGCGCCGGGCGAGACTGAGTCGCGCCTCAGGAGGACAGAGACTAGGATTTGTGTAGCAGCACGGACTGTCCACCAAATGTGGTGCGGCGCGTTGCCGCGCGACAGGCGCCGCGACAGGTCACTGGATCCTTCGGACGGCATAGCCGCGCGCCTTCATCAGGGCCGGCAGGCCCTCGTCGCCGGCCATGTGCAGCGCGCCGACGACGACCAGATCGGTCCCCCCGCCCTGCCGCATCTCGGCGTCCAGGCGATCGGCCCAGGCCAGGTTCCGGCGGCGCAGCAGGGCGTCATAGAGCGCGGGACGCTGGACCCGCATGCGGTCCGCCAGCCGGCCGCCCAGCCGCCCCATGTCGCCCCTCAGCCAGGCACGCTCCAGGGCGACGCCGTCGCGGGGCGGCGACAGCTGCTCGCGGGCGACGTCGTCCAGATAGTCCAGCTCGGCCTGTTCCGGCAGCTCGGCGAAGACGCGCAACTGCTGCTCGAAGGTCTCGAAAGTGGCGATCGGCTTCTCGGCCGCGCGGGCGCGGCGCGTGGTCGCCGCATCGACGCCGCTGGCCGCCTCGCCGCCCTCGCGGGCCATGGGCGCGACCGACAGCATCATCGCCGCCGCCCAGGGCCGCAGGCGCTCGACCCGCTCCAGCGGGACGCCGTCGCGGTCCAGCACCGGGCGCAGGGTGGCCAGGGCCGTCGGCGAGAGCTTCTGGGTCAGGGAACGATCGGGATCGACGCCATAGCGGTCGACCAGGGCCCGCACCTGGTCCGCCGGCAGGTCCGCGCGGGTCTCGAACCAGACGCGGTCGGCGGCGGCGTAGGCGCGGTCGAAGGTCCGGGTGCGCCAGCGGACATCCGGGCGCAGCACGTGCATCGAACCGAACAGATAGACGACGGAGTCCCGGTCGCGGACTTCCCACATGGCGGGCGCGGCGCTGACCGCGCCGGCGGAAGCCATCCAGACCAGGCCCGCCGCGATCGCCCCGCGCGACAGGCGCCTCACCACGCCACGAAACATCTCTTCAAGGCCCGACCGAAACGAGGCCCTGAGGTAAGCGCGAGTCCGCCCAACCGTCAGTGAACGATCGCCGCGACCTAACGCCTCAGCGTCGCCCTGCCTAACTCCAGGGCTTGAAATGCTTGGAGAGTTTCAATCCCTGGCGCTGGTAGTGCGACCCGCCCTCGCCATACAGCCGCACCGGCCGTGAGGTCAGGGGCTCGTAGACCAGCCGCGCCACGGTCTGGCCGTCCTCCAGCAGGAACGGCGTCTCGTGGCTGCGCACTTCCAGCACGCCTTTGGAGCCGACGGCGGCGGCCTCCTCGGTGCCGAAGCCAGGATCGAAGAAGCCGGCGTAGTGGACGCGGAACTCGCCGACCGACGGGTCGATCGGGGTCATTTCGGCGGCTTCCAGCACCGGGATCTCGATGTCGTCCTTCGAGGCCAGGATGTAGAACTCGCCCGGATCCAGCAGCAGCTCGCCGTGGCGGGCCTCCAGCGGCTCCCAGAAGTCGCGCGGGTCGTGGCCGTCCTCGTGGTCCAGGTCGACGACGCCGGCGTGGCGGCGGCCGCGGAAGCCGACGACGCCGTTCTCGGACAGCAGGTCGACGCCGACGCTGCGGGTGGCCAGCTTGGCCGGCTCGCCGCGCTTGAGGCGCAGCTGGTTCAGGCGCGTGCCGGCGCGGACCAGCACCGAGAAGGTCTGTGGCGCGATCTCGATATAGAGCGGGCCGGTATAGCCGGCGTCGACGTCGTCGAAGGCGCGGCTATGGTCGGTCAGCAGGCGCACGAAGACGTCCACCCGGCCGGTCGAGCTCTTGGGATTGCCCCGCGCCGAGATTGTCATCGGCAGGGCCAGGCGTTCCTGGATCTCGGCGATGTAGACGCAGCCCTTCTCCAGCACCGCGCCCTTGGTCAGGTCCAGCTCGTGCATGGCCACGTCGCGCAGGCGCTCGGGCACCTTGCGGGTCAGGCCCGGCAGGAACGAGGCGCGGACGCGCCAGGCGCGCGCGCCCAGCCGCAGGTCGAGGCTGGCGGGCTGCACCTGGTCGACGTCGAACGGCGTGGCCGAGGTGATCGCCTCTTCGGCGATCAGGTCTTCGATGTTCTGGCAGGGCAGAATCCCTGCGGCGTGGGCGTCGGTCATCGGCGCGACACTCGCCAAACCGGACCGCAAAGGCAAGGCGGGAGGTCAACGAGTTCGCCCGTGACAATGTGATTTTCGCCCGTGACAATTCTCCGATCGCGGAAGGGGCGTTCGCGCTTGACCAAGACCCCCTCGCCGCTCCTTATGCCGGCGGTTTTACGCGTAAGGAGGGCAGGCCCGATGGCCGAGGATCCAAAAGACTGGGACGTCGCGACGAAGCTCATTCGTGGGGGGATCGCGCGCTCGCAGTTCATGGAGACCGCCGAGGCGCTCTATCTGACGCAAGGCTTCACCTATGACAGCGCCGAGGGCGCCGACCGCCGCTTCTCGGGCGAGGATCCCGGCTTCGTCTATTCGCGGTTCAACAATCCGACCGTGAAGATGTTTGAGGACCGCCTGGCCCTGCTGGAGGGCGCGGAAGTCTGCCGCGCCCAGGCGACCGGCATGGCCTCGATCCACTCGGCCCTGATGGGCCTGGTCCGCGCCGGCGACCACGTGGTGGCCGGCCGCGCCCTGTTCGGCTCGTGCCGCTGGATCGTCGCCGAGTGGCTGCCGCGCTTCGGCGTCGAGACCACCTTCGTCGACGCCACCGACCTCAAGGCCTGGGAAGCGGCAATCCGCCCCAACACCAAAGCCGTGCTGATCGAGACGCCCTCGAACCCCGTGCTGGAGATCACCGACATCCGCGGCGTGTCCGAACTGGCCCACGCGGTCGGCGCCAAGGTCATCGTCGACAACGTCTTCGCCACCCCGATCTTCCAGAAGCCGCTGGAGCTGGGCGCCGACGTCGTCGTCTATTCGGCCACCAAGCATATCGACGGCCAGGGCCGCGTGCTGGGCGGGGCCATCCTGACCAGCGAGGCGATCAACGAGGAGTTCTACCGCGACAGCCTGCGCCACACCGGCCCGTCGCTGTCGCCGTTCAACGCCTGGGTCATGCTGAAGGGCCTCGAGACCCTGGACCTGCGCGTGCGCCGCCAGACCGACAGCGCCTTGACGCTGTCCAACACCATCGCCGAGCACAAGAAGGTCCAGCGGGTCCTCTACCCCTTCCGTCCCGACCATCCGGGCCACAACGTCGCCAAGTCGCAGATGACCGGCGGCGGCACGGTGATCGCCCTGGACCTCGGCACGCGCGAGGCGGCGTTCAAGTTCCTGAATGCGCTGGAGATCGTCGATATCTCCAACAATCTGGGCGACGCCAAGTCGATGGCGACCCACCCGCCGACCACCACCCACCGCTCGGTGCCGGAAGAGGAACGCCCGCTGCTGGGCGTGACCGAGGGCGGCGTGCGCCTGTCCGTCGGCCTGGAAAGCGTCGAGGACCTCAAGAGGGATGTGATCCGTGCGCTCGATCAGGCGTGAGACCTCGCCCTCGCTGCAACGAATGCGCCGGCGCCGCGGCCAGGACGGCGCGGCGTACGAGGCGCGCACCCGCGACATCGTCGTGCGCGTCTTCCCCACCTACGCGGCCGAGGAGTCCTCGCCCGAGCAGGGTCTCTACCTGTGGTCCTACACGGTGGAGATCGAGAACCACGGCGTCGAGACGGTGACCCTGATCTCGCGTCGCTGGACGATCGTCGACGGCTTCAACCGCGTGAACGACGTGGAAGGCAGCGGCGTGGTCGGCGAGCAGCCGGAACTCAAGCCGCGCGAGGCGTTCCGCTACGTCTCCAACTGCCCCCTGCCCACGCCCTCGGGCGTGATGAAGGGCAGCTATTCGATGGTCACCGACGAGGGCGAACTGTTCGACGTCGAGATCCCGGAGTTCTCGCTGCATCTGCCGGGCGCGATGCTGAAGCTGAACTGATTATACTCGCGATACGTGTTTACGTCGTAATTTTATCATAGGTTGCAAATCCGATTGATTTCGCGACTAATGCTTTCGCTTGGGAAGCAGGCGCGCGAAACGGCCGGCATCGGGGCCCTCAATCCGCCGTTCGCGTTCGTCGCATGGTCACGGGAGCGAAACCGATGGCGACCTACACGATCCGCATCTGCAAGCCGTTTCAACTCGGCATGAGTTGCGCGGCCGACGGCCGCCGCGCGCCGGACCATGTCATCCAGGGCGCGAACGACGCGCTCGGCGTCACCGAAAGCTGATCTCAACGCCCGCCAGGCGCTGCCAGGGCGGATCGTCGGACCGGGCGCGCTGGCGACGCTCCGAATGCGGAGACATCCGCGCGCGCCGTGTCCGCGCGCCCAGACACCGACCATGGTGGTCATTCGACTTTCGCTTCGGGTGGGCGCGGCCCAGTACGGTCCCGCCCTTTGAGTGGACCGAGTGAATGGAGTCCAGGGGGGAACGGCTGAGCCGCGCCATCAAGGGACGCGGCATCTCCAAGATGATGGCCTTGGCGCTGGATCTCGACGTGCACGAGAGCGCCATCAGCCGCTGGCGCAAGGACGGCCCGATGTCGCTGGAGAACGCCGCGCGCATCTCCGAGGTGCTGGACATCTCGCTGGACTGGCTGGTCCTGGGCCGAGGCGAGATGGACGCCCATTCGGCCGAGAGCCTGGCCTCGGAAGAGTTCGAACTCGTCCAGATCGCCCGCAAGCTGAGGCGCAACACGCTGCAGCGCCTCGTGGCGCTGCTGGACGACATGACCCAGTCACCTTGAGCCCCGCGCAAGATCGGGCCGGCTGACTTGAGCGCCGCTCAAGTTGCCGAATCTATAAATACAACCAAAATTAGAACATTGTTAACTATCGGAGAGACCAAGGGATTTCAGGCCAAGACCGACGATCGGGCGGTCTCTCTCGATACCCGCCACACCCACAGGGAGAGAGAAAATGGCTACCTACACCATCCGGATCTACAATCAGTCCCTCGTCGACAAGTCCTATGTCGTGTTCATGCAGGCGCCGATCGTCACCTCGAACGGCGGCACGACGCCGATCTTCACCAACGCCTGGGCCACCTTCGAGAACATCACCAACGGCGGCTGGGATCAGGTGGTCTACAACCAGACCTCCTACGCCTACTGGTCGCAGCCGGCGGAATCCCTGAGCCCCGGCGTCACCATCGACTCCGGCGGCGTCATGCCGGTCAACACCGCCACCACCGACACGGTCACCTTCACCAACACCGACGTGACCGGCTTCAACAGCCTGACCAGCCCCGGGCAGGCCCAGAACGGTTCGTTCCAGATCGTCGGCGGCAGCGACTTCTCGCCGCTGAACAACTTCGTGTTCGGCCTCGCCAGCGACAATGGCGGCGCCATCCCCTCGCCGGTCGCCAGCTTCTCGGCCGCGCCGAACGAAACCTACAACGTCACGCCGGTGGTGCAGTTCTACGTCGCCGACGGCGCCTACACCGCCGGCCAGGTCATCGATGTGACGGCGGTCTCCAGCCAGAACAAGCTGATCAACTTCACCGGCACGCCCTACACCAACGCCACGGTGGTCCAGGGTTCGAACGGTCTCTTCACGGTCAACTACGACTGATCCGAACGTCGCCGCGATCACCGTCCGATCGCGACGCCGGGCGCGGTCGCCCGCCCCACCACGGGCGGCCGCGCCACCCTTTCCCAAATCATCGAAAACGGGAGAACGCCATGCCCAGCGTGCTCAGCTTCACCACGCCCGCCACGCCCATCACCCCGGTGCTGGCTAGCGGAAATTTCACGGCCCAGTTCAACGTGACCGCGACCTTCCAGCCCGACACGCCAGGCGGAAGCTGCGCGGCCCTCGTCTACCGGCAGTATCTGTACGGGAGCTACACCGTCGATGGCGTGACCATTCCGCACTATCTGTGCCAGGCCACGAACATCGTGATCAGTCCGACGGTCCCCCAGGAGGACGGCTGCCCGCCGGTCGGCTCCAACTGCACCGGCGCCAGCGCCTACGGCTATCGCCAGTGCAACATGACCAACCAGTACTACAGCAACCCGGACCAGGCGACCGGCGCGAACTTCTGGATGTCCGACACGCCGGGCTTCTACAATGTCCAGCCCGGCCACATCTATGGGCTCAACCTGAACTTCAACGGCCAGATCCAGAACGCCGGGGCGACCCTCAGCCAGGCCAACTGGCAAGTCCTGGGCAGCGCCACGACGCCCCCGACGGCGACGCCCCCCTCGACCGCCGGCGGCTGCACGCACAACGAAACGCCGGTCGGCCTGAGCGTGGCCGACCATCCGGACGGCGGAAGGGTGGCCATACTGAGCCTCGCCCGCGACGCGGGCGCGCCCGCGGTGGACACCGCCGCCGTCAAGCTTCGCCTGTTTGACAGGCTCGACCGCCAGATCCAGGCAGGTCCTGCGACCGCACACGAGATCGGCGACGGACGCGCCGCCACCGCGCATCTCATCCATGCCTTGCCGGCGGACGCCGCGCCCGTCAAAGGCTTGGTGTCGATGGATGGCGTTCTCTGGGGGGAGCTGCCGGCGTTCTTCATCTAGCCGGCGGGACGACGCCAGCCTCCGCGTGCGGGAGGCTGGCGTCTGTTACGTCACGCCGCTTCCGGCGCGTCCAGCTTGTAGACCCGCGAGCAGTACTCGCATGTCACGTGTATCTTGCCGTCCGGCTCGATCATGTCGGCCACTTCCTGCGCCGAGAACGAGTCCAGCACCACGCCGATCCGCTCCTCCGAGCAGCGGCAGAAGGCGCGCAACGGCTTTTCGTCCAGCAGGCGCACGCCGTCCTCGTTGAACAGCCGCCACAGCAGGGTCGGGGTCGAGACGGTCGGGTCGATCAGCTCGTCCTCGCCGGTGGTCTCGAACAGGGCCTGCGCGTGGGTCCAGGCGTCCTGGGTGTCGCCACGCGCCTGGTCGCCCGCGATGACCTGAATCAGGATGCCGCCGGCCCGCCACTTGGGGCCCTCGCCGGTGTCGACCTGGCCGACGGCCAGGCGCACGCGGGTCGGGGTCTGCTCCGACTGCTGGAAGTACTGCTCGGCGCACAGGGCCAGGGTCTCGCCCTCGATCGGCGTCACGCCCTGGTAGCGGTCCATGTCCGGGCCCTGGTCCAGGGTCATGATGAAGACGCCGCCGCCCAGCAGGGTCTTGGCCCCCGGACGCGCGAAGCCTTCCGAAGCCTTGGCGACCTCTTCCGGATCGAACCGGCAATAGCCGCGCAGGCCGCCCGAGGTGTCGTAGTCGACCACGACATAGCGCACCGGGCCGTCGCCCTGGGCCTGGATGATCAGGCGGCCCTCGAACTTCAGGCTGGAGCCGACCAGGGCGGCCAGGGCGCAGGCCTCGCCCAGCAGGTTGGCCACCGGCTCGGGATAATCGTGACGGGTCAGCACCTCGTCGACGGCGGCGCCGAGGCGAACGACGCGGCCGCGCACAGGCAGGCCTTCGATCTGGAATGCGGAAACGACGTCGTCGAGGACGCCGGGATTAGGGGCGATGTCGGTCATGGGGAGGCTAGATAGGATGATGGCGGGAGAATTGCGAGAGTGGGGCGGTTCTCCTCCCCACTAGGGGAGGTAGATCGCCGCGGATACGCGGCGAGACGGAGGGGGTCGCGAAGCGATGCAACGCCTCCCTCCCCAAAGCCCCCTCCACCGCCGTTCGGCGGTCCCCTTCCCCCAGAGGGGGAGGAGAGAAGCGAGCAACCTCAGCCGATCGCGCCGAACGCCCAGGCCAGTACGGACTTCTGGGCGTGGATGCGATTCTCAGCCTCGTCCCAGACCAGCGAGCGCGGCCCGTCCAGGACGGCGTCGGTGACTTCCTCGCCCCGGTGGGCCGGCAGGCAGTGCAGGAAGACGCCGTTGGCGGCGGCCAGGTCCATCAGCCGGTCGTCGACCTGGTACGGCTCCAGCGCGGCCAGGCGCTCGTCATGGTCGGTGTCGCCCATCGAGACCCAGGTGTCGGCCACGACGACGTCGGCGCCGGCGACGGCCGCCTTGGCGTCGGTGGTCATGCTGACCTTGCCCTGAAGGCTCTCGGCGCGCGCCAGGTCATGCAGGTCGGCGTGATAGACCGCCGGGCAGGCGATCTTCAGCTCGAAGCCCAGCAGCGGCGCGGCGTGGATGAAGCTGGAGCAGACATTGTTGCCGTCGCCGACCCAGGCGATCGTCTTGCCGGCGATCGGGCCGCGATGCTCCTCGATGGTGAGGATGTCGGCCATGATCTGGCAGGGATGGCTCTTGTCGGTCAGGCCGTTGATCACCGGCACGCTCGACACCTGGGCGAAGCGCTCGACGTCGGCGTGGCTGTTGGCGCGGATCATCACCGCGTCGACCATGCGCGACAGCACCTTGGCGGTGTCCTCGATGGTCTCGCCCCGGCCCAGCTGCATATCCGACGAGGTCGAGATGATGGCGCTGCCGCCCAGCTGGCGCATGGCCGCGTCGAACGAGAAGCGGGTGCGGGTCGAGTTCTTCTGGAAGATCATCGACAGCACGCGATCCTTGGCCGGCGCGTCGGCGTCGACCTTGCCCTGCGGCCAGCCCTTGCGGGCGGTCTTGCGGGCGTGGGCGTCGTCCAGCATCAGGCGCAGGGTCGCGCCGTCCAGCTTCCACAGGTCGATGAAGTGCCGGGGGGTGGTCATGTTGGCCATGTCCCTAACGGTTCCGCCCGCCCCGGTGTCCTGGAGCGGGCGGCCAATGCGTTTTGTTGCTTAGGCGGCGGCCTTGGCGCGGGCGGTTTCGCAAGCCTTCTCGAGCTTGGCGATCGCTTCGCTGGCTTCCTCGACGGTCAGGTTCAGCGGCGGCAGCAGGCGCACGCAGTTGTCGCCGCCGCCGGCGATCAGCAGCTTCTGATCACGGGCCATGACCATGAACTCGCGGTTGTTCGGGACAACCTTGATGCCGATCAGCAGGCCCTTGCCGCGGATGTCGACGATGACGTCCGGGAAGCGGTCCTTCAGGCCGTTCAGCTGCTGGGTGAAGTAACCGGCGACGGTCTTGACGTTGTCCAGCAGCTCTTCGGTGTTGATCGCGTCGAAGGCCGCCTTGCCGACCGCCATGGCCAGCGGGTTGCCGCCGTAGGTCGAGCCGTGGGTGCCGGGGGTCATGCCCTTGGCGCCCTCGTTCGTGGCCAGGCACGCGCCGACGGGGAAGCCGCCGCCCAGGGCCTTGGCCACGCACATGATGTCCGGCTCGCTGCCCGGGGCCCACTCGTGGGCGAACAGCTTGCCGGTCCGGCCCATGCCGCTCTGCACTTCGTCGTAGATCAGCAGGACGCCGGCGTCGCGGGTGATCTGGCGCAGCTCCAGGAGCTGAGCCTCGGTCAGGGCGCGCGCCCCGCCCTCACCCTGCACGGGCTCGATGATGATCGCCGCCGTCGTCGGGCCGATCGCGGCCTTCAGGGCTTCCAGGTCGCCGAACGGCAACTGGATGAAGCCCGGCAGGCGCGGGCCGAAGCCGTCCAGATAGCCGGCGTTGCCCGAGGCGTTCACCGCCGCGTACGAGCGGCCGTGGAACGAGCCGTCGAAGCCGATCACGTCGATGCGCTCGGCCTGGCCGTTCACCACGTGATAGCGGCGGGCGGCCTTCAGGGCGCACTCGATCGCCTCGGTGCCCGAGTTGGTGAAGAACACCACGTCGGCGAAGGTCGCGGCGCACAGCTTGTCGGCCAGCACTTCCTGCTCGGGGATCGTGTAGATGTTCGAGACGTGCCAGAGCTTCTCGCCCTGGGTCTTCAGGGCGTCGACCAGCACCGGGTGGGCGTGGCCCAGGCCGCAGGTGGCGATGCCCGCCACGCAGTCCAGGTATTCGCCGCCGTCCGTCGAGAACAGGCGCGCGCCTCGGCCTCGTTCGAACGCCAGCGGAGCGCGGTTGTACACGCCCATGATGTGGTGCTGCGAGGAGTTGGACGACGTCGCGGTGCTCAAGACCGGCCCTCCTAAAAGGCAAGAAGCCCCCGCACTGTGAGTGCGGGGACCGGAAGGCCGCAGGTTGTCGCCGTGGAACGACGTCGTGTCAATCAAGGGACTGTGAAAAAGCCCCTGAAAAACCGGCGAAAATCGCGGGTCTTGGCGAGAAGGTCACACTGCTCCGGGCGGCGGACCCGCGAACATCTTGCCGGCGACATGCGGCGTGTAGAACGCATGGTACCGCTCGCTTCCCTTGGGCGGCAGGACTTCGACCAGGAAACGGTTGTCGATCCACAGCTCCACGAGGTCGAAGACGCCGCCGCGGTCGCAGTGCACGGCGCGCCAGCGTTTCTCGGCGCCGAGGGCCAGCAGGTCGTCGACCGACAGCTTGGTAGTGATGGCCACGTGGAAGCCGCTGGCGTCCTGCGGCGCGCCGTCCTGGCGGATCTGGGTCTCCCACGGCATGACGAACGGACCGTTCGAGACACGGCCGTCGGGCGCGCCCTCGCCGGGGTGGTGGGCGCTGGCGTCGGGCACGACCTCGACGCCCAGCCCCGAGCCGTCGCGGGCGATGGCGACCCAGGCGCCCGGCACGACCGGGAACGGCATGACCTCGCCGTCGATGATGCGGCCGAAGACCTCGGCCGTGGCGCGGGGATCATGGGCGGGGATGGAGATGTGAGCGATCATCGGGTCAGCTTTCCGGCTGCAGGGCGCTTGGGTCGAACTGGGCGAAGGGGTCGGGTGCGATGGACGCCGCTCCCCGAGACTTGAGGTCGGCCAGCAGCGCCTCGGTCGCCCAGCCCAGGGCGTCGACGGCGGGCTGGCCCGCGAGATTCCACTGCTCGCGCAGGGATAGCCACGCATAGGCCGAATAGAGCAACTGCAGGACGGCGGCGGCCTTGGCCTGCTCGCCTTCCGGCAGGGCGGGCGCGGCCTGGGCGACCACCGCCAGGAAGGCCTCGCGGCGCTCGGGATCCAGGCTGGAGCGCGCCGCCCGGCCCTGCTGGGTGGTGATCCTGGCGATGATCTGGGCCGGACTGGCGTCGAAGCTGGCCATCAGCGGCTTGATCTTGGCCAGCAGGTCGGCCGGTCCCTCGGGCATGCCGACCCGCACCCCGTCCTTGCGGTTCAGGTGCTCCCACAGGCCCTTGAGCAGCAGCTCGCGGCTGGGGAAGTGGCGATAGACGGTGACCTCGGTGACCTGGGCGCGTTCGGCGACGGCGCGGTTGGTCGGCTCCTGGCCGCCGCCCTCCTCCACCAGCGCCGCCATGGCCGCCAGGATGCGCTCCCGCGTGGCCTCGGCCTGGTCGCGCCGCAGCGCCGAATTATAGGATCGAACGGATGACATGATGTAATCATGTATTACATCAATTATGTCTTCACAACATGAAAAAGCCCCAGGCCTTGCGGACCGGGGCTTCCAAGCGGCTAAACCGTTGTTCGGGATCAGCTCTTCAGGCGATAGCCGGTGACGAACAGGCGCCAGCACCACAGGAACAGCGCCACCGTCAGCGCGCCGGTGCTGACCACCCCGATCGCGATCGAGCCGTCGGCATGGCCGATGAAGCCGTAGCGGAAGCCGTCGATCAGATAGAAGAACGGGTTGAAGTGGCTGGCCGAGCGGAACGGCTCCGGCAGCTTGTCGACCAGGTAGAAGGTGCCCGACAGGAAGGTCATGGGCATGATCAGGAAGTTGGTGACGGCCGCCAGCTGGTCGAACTTCTCCGACCACAGCCCGGCCAGGACGCCGGCCAGGCCCAGGATCAGCGAGGCCGCGACGCCGAAATAGAGGATCGCCCACAGATGCGCGATCGACAGGCCCGCGCCCGGCAGCACGCCGATCACCAGGGCGGTGACCGCCCCGACCACGACGCCGCGCGTCGCCGCGCCCAGGGCGAAACCCAGCACCTGTTCCAGCGCCGACAGCGGCGGGGTCAGGAAGTCCGGCGTCAGCCCCATCATCTTGGCCTGGATCAGCGAGGACGAGGAATTGGCGAAGGCGTTGTTCAGGATCGCCATCATGATCAGGCCGGGGGCCACGAAATGGCCGAAGGTCACCCCGCCCACCGCCGGGCGGCTGGCGCCCACGGCGACCACGAAGACCAGCATGTAGAGCAGCGTGGTGACCACCGGCGCGGCCACCGTCTGAGTCCCGACCTTCCAGAACCGGCGGATTTCACGCTGATACAGGGTTACGAACCCGCTCCAGTTCCAGCCGTGATAGTCGCGCGGCTGCGGCGGAATGACGCTTTCGGCCATGTCTCTCATAGGCTCAACCCGTTGTTCTGCTTGGCCATGTGCGCCTTGGGGCGCCTTTCCGCAAGCTTGGGCTTGCCTGAATCAACATCTTGTTTCTGTGGACAGAGTCGTTGGCGCCTATTGTGCGCTTTAACACATTCTTTACGATATCTAGTAGGACGACCGCCGGCGGGGCGGTCCGATCACCAGATATGGGGTGATGGGCGTGGGGACGCCCTTCCCTCCCATCGAACGGCGGAGACGGGTTATGAGCTGGACCGACGAACGGGTCTCGACCTTGAAGAAGCTCTGGCTGGACGGCCTGTCGGCCAGTCAGATCGCCAAGCAACTGGGCGGCGTCACGCGCAACGCCGTCATCGGCAAGGTGCACCGCCTGGGCCTCTCGGGCCGCGCGGCCCCTTCGCAACCGGCGCGTCCGGCGTTCAAGGCCCCGCGTCCGGCCCGTCCGGCCGCCCAGGCCATGCCGTCGGCCCCGCGCCGTGTGACGCCGATCGAGGCGCCTTCGGCCCCCGTGGCCGCCGCGCCGGCGCCACTGCCGGCTTTCCGCCACGAGGAACCGGGCTCGGCCACCGTGCTGACCCTGGGCGCGCACATGTGCAAGTGGCCGATCGGCGACCCGTCGTCGGAAGGCTTCACCTTCTGCGGCCGCCGCTCGTCGGAAGGCGCCCCCTACTGCGTCGAGCACGCTCGGGTCGCCTACCAGCCGCAGCAGACCAAGAAGAAGGGCGGCGCCACCGAGCTCGCCCGTTCGCTTCGCCGCTACATCTAAGAAGAACAACAAAGTCTCTCAGAGCGGCGAGTCCCGGGACGGTCAGGCGATCGTCCCGGGATTTTCCATTTCTGGAGGACCGCACTAGATAGGGCGCATGACGGACCTCGCGCCGAACGATTCCAACGCGCCGCCCTATTCGGTCTCCGAGCTGGCCTTCGCCCTGAAGCGCACGCTGGAGGACCGCTACGGCTTCGTGCGGCTGCGCGGCGAGCTCAGCAAGGTCACGCACCACAGCAACGGCCACGTCTACCTGACCATCAAGGACGACAAGGCCGCCATCGACGGCGTCGTCTGGAAGGGCAATGTCCGCAGCCTTGGGGTGCGGCCCGAGCACGGGCTCGAGGTCATCGTCACCGGCAAAATCACCACCTATCCGGCCGGCTCGCGCTACCAGATCGTCATCGACAGCATGGAGGCCGCCGGGGTCGGCGCCCTGCTCGCGCAGCTGGAACGGCTGAAGGCCAAGCTGGCGGCCGAGGGCCTGTTCGCGCCGGAGCGCAAGCGCCCCCTGCCCACCATGCCGGCCGTGGTCGGCGTGATCACCAGCCCGACCGGCGCGGTGATCCGCGATATCCTGCACCGCATCCGCGACCGCTGGCCCTGCCAAGTTCTGGTCTGGCCGTGCGTGGTTCAGGGCGACGCCGCCGCCGGTCAGGTCAGCGCGGCCATTCGCGGCTTCAACGCCATCCAGCCCGGCGGCCCGGTGCCGCGTCCCGACATCCTGATCGTCGCGCGCGGCGGCGGCTCGGTGGAAGACCTGTGGGCCTTCAACGACGAGAGCCTGGCCCGCACGGTGGCCGAGGGGACCATCCCCCTGATCTCGGCCGTCGGCCACGAGACCGACACCACCCTGATCGACTTCGTCTCGGACCGCCGCGCCCCGACGCCCACGGCCGCCGCCGAGATGGCCACGCCGGTGCTGGCCGAGCTGCGCGCCCTGATCTCGGACTTCGACCGCCGCCTCAACCGCTGCGGCGCGCGCACGATCGAGGAGCGTCGCAGCCGCCTGCTGGGCGCGGCACGAGGGCTGCCCCGCCCAAATGACCTGCTGGCCCTGGCCCAGCAGCGGTTCGACATCGCCTCCGGACGCCTGGACGCGGCCCTGCATCGCAACACCACCGTCCACGCCCAGGATCTGCTGAAGGTCACCGCGCGCCTCACGCCGGACGCCCTGCGCCGCCAGCACGCGGCCAAGGCCGACCGCCTGGCGGACCTGGGCGCCAGGCTGAACGCCTGCGGAACCCGCGCCCCGGAACGCGCCAGGACCCACGCGCGCCTGCCCGTGCTTTGGGAGCGCCTGCGTTCGGCCGGCGCCCGCCGCCTGACCCGCGCCGAGGATCAGCTGGCCAATCTGGACAAGCTGCGCCAGTCGCTGAACCCGCGCCGGCCGATGGAGCTGGGCTTCGCCCTGGTCCGCAAGGCCGATGGAACCATCGTCCGGACGTCCGCCGCCCTGGCCCTGGGCGATCACGTCTCGCTGCAGTTCGCCGACGGCGAGCGCGAGGCGGTGATCGGCGACGAGGGACCCGCGCCCTCTTCCGCTCCGCCGGTCCGTCCGCCGCCCGCGCCGCCGCGTCCCAAACCCGTTCCACCCAAGACCGATCAGGGCGATCTGTTCTGAGGCCCCACACTGGCGTAGAGTAAGAGCCATGAACGCTTTCGATCGAGATCTCGGCAAGTCCGACGGCCTGGCCGTCCTGCACTATGGCGACGGCGAATACGCCGTGCTCAGCCCCGGCCGCTTCGTGCTGTGCGCCGTGACCAACAAGCAGATCCCGCTGGAGGCCCTGCGCTACTGGAGCCCCGAGCACCAGGAAGCCTATGCCGGTCCCGCCGAGGCGCTGAAGCGTTGGCAGCAGGCCTGAGCCGCCGCGCGGTCCTGGCCGCGCTTCCGCTCTCCACCACCTTCGCCGGCCTGCCCCCTCCTGGCGGAGCCCGGGCCGCGACGCCGGCGCTTTCCTTGTCTGGCGCGTTCGTCCAGGGCGGCTACGCGGTCGGCCGCACCACGCCCCGCGCGCTGGTCGATGTCGACGCACAGGTGCTGACCACCGCCTCGGCCGACGGCTGGTTCGTGGTCGGCTTCGATCGCGACGCTCCGCCCGCCAGCACGCTGACCGTGACCACCCTGGATGGCTCAGCCGCGCGCGAGGCGACGATCGCGGCGGGCGACTTCGACATCCAGCGCATCGACGGCCTGCCGCCCGAACAAGTGACGCCGACCGATCCGGCCCTGCTGGAGCGCATCGCCGCCGAAAACCTGCGCAAGCAGGCCGGCTTCGCCAGCCTCGCCGACATCGAAGGTTTCCGCAGCGGATTCATGCTTCCGGTTGTGGGCGCCCGACGCTCGGCCCGGTTCGGCGGCCAGCGCATCCTCAATGGCGAACCCAAGCGTCCCCATTTTGGGGTTGATCTGGCGACGCCGGTAGGCACGCCGGTGAGCGCCCCGGCCGACGGCCTGATCGCCTTCGCCGAGACCGGACTGCACTACGAGGGCGGTCTGGTCCTGGTCGGTCACGGCCAAGGTCTGATTACCGCCTATCTGCACCTGTCGAAAATCCTTGTTTCAGCAGGGACTTACGTTCGACAGGGCCAGCTGATCGCCGAGACCGGCCAGGAAGGTCGGGCCACCGGCCCACATCTGTGCTGGCGGATGAAGTGGCGCGGCCGCAACCTAGACCCGTCGCTGCTGGTCGGCGCGGGGCCGTTCCAAAGCTGAAATTCCACGAATTCGCCCCTGGCGAGAATTACAATCATTCGCTAGCTATGCCGTCGTTGTCGGAATGGGGACGTCGCAGGGGAGCGACGCTCGCGGTTCCGATCTTCCCGCGAGATCCTTGAGGAGGCGGCTCCCGCATGTCGGCGGCGCTCGAAAAGCTGCGCTTTTTGCTGGTGGACGACAACCAGCACATCCGGTCGATCGTCGCGGCGATCCTGAAGGGTGTGGGGGTCAGGCACATCCGTGAAGCCATGGATGGGGCCGAGGGCCTGCAGATCCTGCGCGACTGGCAGACCGACATCGCCATCGTCGACTTCAAGATGGCGCCGCTGGACGGGGTGCAGTTCACCCAGCTGGTCCGCAACTCGCCCGACAGCGTCGACCCGTTCCTGCCGATCATCATGCTGACCGGCTTCGCCGAGCGTCACCGCGTGTTCGAGGCCCGCGACGCGGGCGTCACCGAGGTGGTCGTCAAGCCGGTGACCGCCCGCTCGCTGCTGGATCGGATCAACACGGTGATCTATCACCCGCGGCCCTTCATCCGGTCGCCGGACTATTTCGGCCCGTGCCGTCGCCGCCGGGTCGACCCCAGCCACACCGGCCCCTTCCGCCGCGCGGGCGAGAAGGACGAGCCGAACGACATGGTCGAGATCTAGGCGCCCTCGCCCGCCCCCGCCGCGCGCTCGCGTTCGGCCAGTTCCGCATAGACCTCGTTGGGCCAGCGGCGGTGGACCCAGAACCACTCGGCCGGCCGCTCGCGGATGCGCTCTTCCATGAAGGCGTTGATCATCCGCACGCCAGCCTCGATGTCGGCCGTGCGGTCGCCGGTGCTGGGCGGGACGATCGGATCGTGGACCACCGCCCGGAAGCGCGCGCCCTTCAGGCGCTGCACCGACATCGGCTGCAGCACCGTGCCAAAACGGATCGCCAGTCGCGTCGGCCCCGGCGCGGTGCGGGCGTCATGGCCGAAGAACGGCGCGGCCACGCCGCTGTTGAACTTCTGGTCGTTCATCAGGGCCACGGAACTGCCCTTCTTCATGCCTTCCAGCAGCTCGCGGGCCCCGTCGCCGCCCTTGGGCGCGAACAGGCGCACGCCGTAGCGGAAGCGGCTGTCCTTGATGCGCTTGTCGACATAGGGATTGTTGGCCGCGCGATAGGTCATCTCGCAGACCACGCCGCTGTCGACGATGGCCGCCGGCATCACTTCCCAGTTCGACAGGTGCCCCGAGACGAACACCACCGGGATCTTCTTCTCGGCGATCTCGGCCAGGCGCTCCTTGTTGACCACTTCCACCCGGCCGGTGGACGGCAGGATCTTGTCCATCAGCGGAAACTCGGCGAACGAGCGGCCCAGGCCATCCCACTGCTCGCGCAGCATGGTCGCGCGCCAGGCCGCGTCCTTTTCCGGGAAGGCCAGCTTCAGGTTCCGGGTGGCGACCTTGTGCGCGCCGCTCAATGGCCCGAAGGTGCGGCCCAGCCAGCCGCCGAAATCCGAGGCGCGGTCCACGCCCATCAGGCGCACGGCCCCGATGAAGAGGTCGAAGCCCAGGGCCTCCAACCGCCACAGCAGATCCTGAACCCAAGGCTGACGCTTATCCGACATGCCTCCTTACTAGGTTAGCTGGCCCGTATCGCGCAACGGCGCCCGGAACCCCTGAGCGCGCGTCAGCCGGCGAAACCGCGCGCGCGTTCACTAAACCCGCCCCCGCGCGGCACGTGAATTGCGGCCGAGGGCTCAGGCCGTTCCGTTTCGGGACGGCCCGAGTTGAACTAGGGGGCACGGCTTCATGAGTAGCAATATCGACGTCCATCTCGGTAAGCGTCTTCGCCGCCGCCGGCGTCTGCTGGGCCTCACCCAGCAACAGTTGGCCGGCACGGTGGGCGTCCGGTTCCAGCAGATCCAGAAGTACGAGTGCGGCGCCAACCGCATCTCCGCCGCGCGCCTGTGGCAGCTGTCCGAGGCCCTGGAGGTGCCGGTCGGCTACTTCTACGACGGCCTGTCGGACGCGCGCCAGGAAACGACCGGCGAGGCGGCCGAGGGCGGCGAGATGTTCGCCCGCAAGGAAACGCTGGACCTGATCCGCGCCTACTACCTGCTGGGCGAGCGTCCGCGCCGTCGCCTGCTGGACCTGGCCAAGTCGCTGAACGGCGGCCCCGAGCATGCCGACGCCTGATCACGGTAGCGCCCCCGAGGCGGGGAGGCTAAACCCCGCCCATGACGCTTTCCGCTGATCGGCTCACGGCGCTCGACGCCTTCATCATCGACCTAAACCGGGCCTCGGCGGAGGTGATCCTGCCGCTGTTCCGGGCCGACCACGGCCTGGAGGACAAGGGGGCGGGCAAGAACCTCCCGCGCGACACCCACGCGGCCTTCGACCCGGTGACCGAGGCCGACCGCGGCGCCGAGGCGGCGATCCGCCGGCTGATCGGCGAGCGGTTCCCCGAGCACGGCGTGATCGGCGAGGAATATGGCGAGGATCGCCCCGACGCCGAGTTCGTCTGGGTGCTGGACCCCATCGACGGCACGCGCGCCTTCATCTCCGGCCTACCCCTATGGACCACCCTGATCGGCCTGCGCCACCAGGGTCGCCCGGTGCTGGGCTCCATCGGCCAGCCCTATGTCGGCGAGGTCTTCGTGGGCCACGCCGGCGGCTCGCGCCTGCTGTCGCGCGGCGGGGAAACGCCGATCCGCGTGCGCGCGTGCGCCAACCTCAACGACGCCGTCATCGCCACCACCGACGCCGACGCCTGTTTCGACGGCGCCGAGCGCGGCGCCTGGCTGCAGGTGCGCGCGGCTTCCAAGCTGGCCCGCCTGGGCTGCGACGCCTACGCCTACGCCATGGTCGCCATGGGCAAGATGGACATGGTCATCGAGGCGGGCCTGAAGTCCTGGGACATCGAGGCCGCCATCCCCCTGGTCGAGGGCGCCGGCGGCTTGGTCACCAACTGGCGCGGCGAGCCCGTCGGCCCGAACGGCGGCCAGATGGTCATCTCCGGTGACCGCCGCCCGCTGGACGAGGCCCTGGTCAGTCTGAGGCGTTCGGCGAAATAAGCGGTTCCTTCGGCGCGATCGGATCGACCGTCTCGTCGAAGGCGCGCCAGAAGATCGCCCGGCGCGGGTCGGTCTCGATCAGGATCTCGTGGAAGGCGCCCGGGACCTCCACGTAACGGCCTTTCGGGATGCGGTTGGCGATCGATTCCGCGTCGGCGTTCAGCACCCGGTTGTCCAGCTCGGCGGCGGCGATGGTCACCGGGATGGAGATCGCCTCCACGCCCTTGCTCCGCCGCAGCCAGGCGCAGGCCGAGATGGCGAAATCGGCCCAGCCCCAGGTCATGCCGCCCAGGGCGATCTCGGGATTGGCCCGCAACTGGGCCTGATAGCGGTCGTAGCGGGTCTCGTCGTGGGTCAGGCCATCGCCCTGAAAGGTCTGGACCAGCGGATCATAGGCGGCCGACACATACTCGCCGGCCAGGCCGACACGCGACATCGTCCAGGCCAGGGGCTTGGCCAGCCACGGCGGCACGCCGGCGCTGTTGAGGCCCAGCATCGGCGCGGACAGCACGGCCGCCGAGAATCGCGCCTCGCCATGGGCCAGGGCCAGCATGGTCAGGCAGCCGCCCATGGAGTGGCTCAGGGCGATCCACGGCTTGGGCATGCGGGCCTCGAACGCGTCGAGCAGCGCCTTGTAGTCGGACAGGAAGGTCTTGAAGCCCCGGGCGTGGCCCTTCAGGCGGTCGGGAAGGCCTCGGGCCGAAAGCCCCTGCCCTCGCCAGTCGTGCAGCAGCACGGCGAAGCCGCAGCTTAGGAGGTCCTCGACGACCTCGAAATACTTCTCGATCGGCTCGCTGCGTCCGGGGCTGAGCACCACCGAACCTCGGGGCGGGCCTGGCGGAAAGAACGTCGCGGCGCGGAGGGTCGCCCCATCCGCGCCGCGAAACCATTCGGCCTTACCGTTGTCGGGAACCGGAGCCTCGGGAATCGAGACCAGAAGCGCCGGTGTCTCCGTCATGCTCGGCTTAGCGCATCTTGGCGAACAGGGCGCCCATCTTGGGCTGCAGGGCCATGGCGGCGCCCATGTCCGACAGCTTCAGCTTGCCGGTCATGACGGCCATGGTCGGGTCCAGCGAACCGGCGCCGATGGCCAGCAGATCGTCCAGGCTGAGCGTCATGGTCAGGTCGGCCGGCTTGTCTTCGTTCGTCACCGAGCCGCCGTCGATGTGGATGACGCCGGCGTCCTTCAGGTCGAACTTCAGGCTCTTGCCCAGACCGCTGTCGTCGCCGACGGCGGCTTTGATGCGATCGGTGACTTCCTGAATAGTGGCCATGAGCGCGATCTCCCTCTGCGCGATGTCGTGTTGCGGATAGCTAGACCGGGCCGCCCGGTTAAGTAAACAGCGTTCAGACGACCCAGGGTCTTATTTCTTCCCGTCATAGAAGGCGACCTTAGTCGGGGTTCTTGTCAACTTTACCCGTACGGCGCCCTGGTGGTCGGCCGGGCGGAAATAGGGAAATTCGTTGACCTTCGGCAACGGCGCGCTATGGCCGTCGGCGAAGGCGATCATCCCACTTTCGGCCTTGGGAAAGACGACGCCGGTCATCTTCGGGGCCATGAAGGCCGCCACGCCAGCGGCCTTCCCGATAACGGTGTTGGCCTCGGTCACCGTCGCCGCCAACTCGCGCGCGTCATAGTCCTGCGCCGGCTTCAGCTGGGTGCCAAAAGTCATCATCGAGCCCATCTTCCAGCCCACGGGCACGTCGAACACGATGGCTGGATCGCCCTCCAGCTGGGCCAGGGTCGGCAGGCGCTCGAAATAACCCTCGCCGTCGACCGGCAGCGGCGTGCGCGCGCCGCCGCGCTCGACCAGGGTGGCTTTGAGGTTCGGCAGCATCTGGCCATCGTGGCGGACCGCATAGGTCAGCTTCAGGCGCGAGCGTTCGGCGGCGGGCACCTTCAGGAACTTGTCCAGGAACGGCAGCACCTTGGTCGCCTGGGCCGACTTCTCGGCGAAGGCCGGACCGGCGGTCGCGGCCAGCACGGCGGCCAGGATCAGCGCGAGCGGCCGACTCATTTCGGCTTCACGAACTTGAGGGTCATGCGGTCGCTCTCCCCGATGGCGTCGTACTTGGCGTGGTCGAAGCCCGGCTCGGCCGGCTCGCCGCGAGGCGCCGACAGGCGCGTGGGCGGCAGGGTCCAGACGCCGAACGGATGGTCCTTGGTGTCCTTGGGATTGGCGTTGATCTCGCTGGTCCCGGCCAGGACGAACCCCGCCTCCTTGGCCATCTGGATCACGTAGTCCTGCTGGACATAGCCGTCGGCCGCCAGCACGTCCTGGACCTTGCCCGGTTCGCCGCGATGTTCCTCGATACCCAGGACCCCGCCCGGCTTCAGGGCCGCCAGGGCGTCCTTGAAAGCCTTCTCGGCGATGCCGCCGGCCATCCAGTTGTGCAGGTTGCGCAGGAAGAGAACGAGATCCGCCGTCCCCGCCGGCGCGACCGGGCCGCTGGTCGGTCCGAAGGCGGTGAAGGTCACGTCGCCATAGACCCGCTTCTTCTCGGTCAGCTTGCGGCGATAGCCCTCTACGATCTCGGCGGCGGCCGGATCGGAGGGGTCGTTGGTCTGCAGCACGGCCTCGTAGAGCTTGCCCTTGGTGTCGGCCAGATAGGGCGCGAGGATGTCGGTGTACCAGCCCGCGCCGGGCCAGAACTCGACCACGGTCTGGCCCGGCGCCAGCCCCCAGAACTTCAGGCTCTCGACCGGATGGCGCCAGACGTCGCGGGCGCGGTCGGCGGGTGACCGCCAGTCGCCGGCCACCGCCGCCTCGATCGTCTTCGATCCAGCCTTGTCGGCCGCCTTGGCCTCGGGCTTGGCGGGATCGTTCTTCCGGCCGCAGGCGGTGAGCCCGAACGCGCCGACGCTCGCCAGGACTCCGCGCCGCGACCAATACTGAGCTGGAACCATCATCCCCCCGTTACGCGTACGCCAGCGTGTCCGCCGACCTTGGCCAAAGTCAGGCCGGCCCGATCAGGCTGGCCAGGATCAGGCGGGCCAGGATCAGGCGGGCCAGGATCAGGCGGGCTTGCGGAAGCGCAGGGTCATGCGGTCGCTCTCGCCGATCGCCTCGTACTTGGCGCGGTCGAAGCTCGGGTCGGCCGGCTGACCGCCCGGCGCGGTGCGGCGGGTGGGCGGCAGGGTCCAGACACCGAACGGATGGTCCTTGGTGTCCTTGGGGTTGGCGTTGATCTCGGACTGGGCGTCCAGCTTGAAGCCGGCCTTCTCGGCGATGGCGATCACCGTGGCGGTGTTCAGGTAGCCGTCGGCGCCGGCGGCCTTCTCCGAGCGCGGATCGGCGCGATGGTCCTCGACGGCCAGGACGCCGCCCGGCTTCAGCACCGCGAAGAAGTCGGCGAACACCTTGTCGGCCATGCCCGGCTGGACGGTCCAGTTGTGGACGTTGCGGGCGGTGAGAACGAGATCGGCGGAGCTGGGCGCGCCCAGCGGGCCCGACTGGGCGCCAAAATTGACGAACTGCGGCTTGCCGTACTTGGCGGCGTCCGAGAACCGGGCCTCGAAGTCGGCGCGGCCCTTTCGAGCCCCCTCGGATAGTTTCGGGTTCGACAGGTCGGCGACGCCGGCGACATAGATCCCCCCCGTGGCCTTGGCGTACGGCGCCAGGATCTCGGTCCAGTAGCCGCCGCCGGGCGAGATCTCGATCACGGTCTGCTGGGGCTTCAGCCCCCAGAACGACAGGCTCTCGACCGGGTGGCGCGCCCCGTCGCGGGCGACATCGCCCGCCGGGCGGGTCGGCGAGGCGACGGCGGCCTTCAGGGCCGGGTCCGTCGACGCGAAGGCGGCAGGCGCGGAAAGGGTCAGGGTGGCGGCGAGCAGCAGGACGTGGCGGCGAAGCGGCATGGGAATGTGTCCTTCGACGAGTTGATGCGCCGCGACCTTAGCCGGGGCTGACGGTGCGTCAAACGATTCAGATTTTCCGCTTCGACGCCCCTTGAACCCCAAAATCCGCTCACCAACTAGTTTCACGAAGGCGCTGGAAACCCGGGCCTTCCGGACCACCTGGCGATGCCGATTTCGGGTCGCCGACGGGACGAACATTCAAAGACCTTGCTTGATGAGAAGGATCTGACCCCATGCGTACGATCGACCTTTCGCCCCTGTACCGCTCGCTCGTCGGCTTCGACCGCCTCGCCGACCAGCTGGACGCCGCCGCCCGCACCGAAGCGGCCTCGGGCTATCCCCCCTACAACATCGAACGCACCGGCGAGAACGACTACCGCATCGAGATCGCGGTGGCCGGTTTCAAGCCGGATGAACTGAACGTCGAGGTGAAGGAAAACCTGCTGACCGTCACCGGTCGCAAGGCCGCCAACGATGGCGACGCCAAGCAGTACCTGCATCGCGGGCTCGCCGAGCGTAACTTCGAGCGCAAGTTCCAGCTGACCGACTACCTCGTGGTGGTCGACGCCGATCTGTCGAACGGCCTGCTGTCGATCGCGCTGAAGCGTGAACTGCCGGAAGCCCTGAAGCCCCGCACGGTGGAGATCAAGTCGAGCGCGCCGTCGACCCTGATCGAAGGCGAAAAGGCCGCCTAACCGGCGGCCCTGTTCCTAGTCTCCCCTAATCCCCTCTGAACTTGGGCGGCGTCGAAAGGCGCCGCCTTTTTCATGCCCAGAGGTCTAGTCGGGCATCGAGAGGTCCAGGCCCTGGACCTGGTTCA